>NZ_CCDG010000045.1 GCF_000723885.1 Paenibacillus camerounensis | reverse complement strand
AAAATGCCTTTGAATCCGGCCGAAGCGGCCAGATCGGCGAAATGAAGGGCAAAAATGCCTTTGAATTCGGCTGAAGCGGCCAAATCGGCGAAATGAAGGGCAAAAATGCCTTTGAATTCGGCTGAAGCGGGCAAATCGCCGGGATAAAGGGCAAAAATGCCCTTGAATTCGGCTGGCGCGGCCAGATTGGCGAAATGAAGGGTAAAAATGCCCTTGAATTCGGCTGAAGCGGCCAAATCGGCGGAATGAAGGGCAAAACTGCCCTTGAATTCGGCTGAAGCGGCCAAATCGGCAAAATGAAGGGCAAAAATGCCTTTGAATTCGGCTGGCGCGGCCAGATCGGCGGAATGAAGGGCAAAACTGCCCTTGAATCCGACCGACGCAGCCAGATTGGCGAAATGAAGGGCAAAACTGCCCTTGAATCTGGCCGGCGCGGCCAAATCGGCGGAATGAAGGGCAAAACTGCCCTTGAATCCGGCTGGCGCGGCCAAATCGCCGGGATAAAGGGCAAAAATGCCCTTGAATTCGGCTGGCGCGGCCAAATCGAACAGAAACAGCGGCAGTTATGGACATTGTTTTTGTCCATAAACTGCCGCTGTTTTTTACTTATCCATCTCCGGCCCGTCCGCCTTACGAGGTCAGCTTCAGCCCCACGGCTGCCGCCAGCACCATTCCAATGAACAGAGTGCGGCGCCATTCTCTGGATTCCCCGAAGAAGAACATGCCGACCAGTGCACCGCCGACCGTACCGATTCCCGTCCAGATCGCATAAGCCGTCCCCATAGGCAGGTCTCTCATAGCGAGGCTTAGACAGGCGAAGCTCAGCACAATGCCGGAGATAAACGTAAGATATGCTTTTTTGTTACGGTCCCGCTTGATCCGGTTCATGCCGAGCACACCGACAACTTCAAACATACCGGCGAACATTAAGGTTAACCATGCCATCGTTATGCCGCCTCCTTTGCTCTAGCTGAGCCGCTGTATAGCTTCAAGCCGAGCACACCCGCCAGCAGCAGGGCAATCAGCAGCAGCTTGACCGGCTTAACGAGCTCATCGAACAGAACCATTTCAGCCAGTACAGTACCCGCTGTCCCGAGTCCGGTAAATACGGCATAAACTGTCCCGACCGGTAATTTAATGGATGCGGTAATAATGAGGTAGAACGATACTACAAGTGCGGCTACAGTTGCTCCCCAGGTAACGAAGTCGTCGGCATGCTTGAATCCGATCACCCATACCACTTCAAATAATGCTCCGATAAAAATATAAATCCAGCTGCGGTTCATCTGTGATCCTCCTCTAGTTGTTTCTGATTCCGCGCCAATAGACGAGCCACGATGCATTAAGCCTTAGGGCGGCACTCTCCATATTGCCATACAGCAGCTCAACGAACATTCCGTCCAATACCGCGATAAAAGCAGCTGAAGCTGTTGCGGCAGTCACTTCCGGATGAATGGTTCCGGCATGCGCTGCGGTAACAAAATGCTGCTCAAGCAGCTTGCCTATCGTGTCGAGATGTTTGTTGCTATATTCCACAACCTCCCCGCGCAGATGGACTGGCGGAAAAAAGGCCATCCGCAGAAAGAACCGGGTATCATCCTCCTGTTCATAACGCTTGCTGTAGCTATGCAAAAAGTTATACAGCAAATCCTTAAGCAGGGGCTTGCTGCCGCTCAGCAAGTAGCTCTCAGTGAACTGCATTTCCCGCTCGGCTGCATCACGGAACACCGTCAGGAACAACTCATCCTTGCCTTTGAAATGGTTGTAAATCGACTGCTTCTTGATTCCGACCTCGGCAGATATATCAGCCAGCGAAGCCCCTTCATACCCGTTTTTGGCGAAATGGGACAGCGCAATTTCCCTGATCTTATTAGATGTCATCAGCTTCATCCTCCCTTACGAACGTTCGTCAGTTTATTTAAACACAGGTTTACCTTTAATGCAAATGTTTTTACTTTTGAATAAAAAAACAAAGGATTCTCTGCTGCCAGTAATATCTTTCAGAGCATAGATGTATAAAAAACGTTAAAGTGAGCATGGAATGTCTGCTATCTGACTAAAAGTATGTACTATACTTGAGACAAAAGCATAGTTTGCGAAGACGGATAAGGGTGATACCGGTAATTGCCCTTCCTTAATTCTATAAATACCGCATATAAATCTTGTGCATTGTAAGCCTTTTCAATACTGTGCTATGGTCGGATTGCATAAATAGCCGGGCGGAAAGAGCAGGGGAACCTGCTTCTTTTCTTTTCCGCAGGCCTTTCCTTACTATTCACGGAGAAAGAGGGGAACAGAATGACATTAAGATCTGAAACAATGATGTGGTATGATGCGCCGGCCCGCAATTGGGAGGAGGCGCTGCCGGTCGGGAACGGCCGGCTGGGCGGAATGGTCTTTGGCGGCATCAAGCAGGAGCAAATCCAGTTTAATGAGGATTCGGTATGGTCGGGCGGACCAAGAGACCGGAACAATCCCGATGCCGCTGAGCATCTGCCCCGGATAAGGCAGCTTTTGTTCGACGGTAAGCTGAATGAGGCCCATGAGCTGGTGGAAGCGGCGATGTCCGGTACACCCTGCAGCCAAAGGCACTATATGACAGCGGGCGATCTGATGATCCGCATGAACCATGCTGCAGATTTGGCGGAGCCCGGATCTTACCGGAGGGAGCTGGATCTGGAGCAGGCGGTTACTTCTATGCAATACGTGTATGAAGGAGTCACATTCCGCAGAGAGGTATTCTGCAGCTTTCCTGCCCGGGTTATAGTGATCAGGCTGGAGGCGGACCGTCCGGGGGCTCTGACCTTTACAGCGAGATTTGAACGTAAAAAAGGCCGGCATATGGAGCTGTCCTACCGTAAAGGCGATAATACGGTTGTTATGACGAACCCGTGCGGCGGCGTGAACGAAGGGACGTATACAGCTGCAGTAAAGGCGGTTGCTTCAGGCGGCTCGATCCAGGCAATCGGGGAGCATCTGATCGTGCAGGGAGCGGATCAGGTCACGCTGCTTCTGGCCGTCGCTTCGGGCTTCCGCTATGATCAGCCGGAGCAGCAGGCCTGCGAATGGATAGACCAGGCTGCAGCCATACCTTATGAGGAACTTAAACAGGAGCATATACTCGACTACCAGCAGCTGTTTAAACGGGTAAAGCTGGAGCTGGCCGGCCGGTCCGGAGATCAACCGCAGCTTCTGCTGCCTGTATCCAAACGGCTGGAGCTTGTACAGCAGGGGGCCGGCGATGCCGGACTGACTACGCTGTACTTCCATTTCGGGCGGTATCTGCTGATTTCCTGCAGCAGACCAGGTGCGCTTCCCGCTAACCTGCAGGGGATCTGGAATGATTCCATGACTCCGCCCTGGGACAGCAAATATACCATTAACATCAATACCCAGATGAATTACTGGCCTGCTGAAACCTGTAACCTGGCAGAATGCCATGAGCCGCTCATTGAATTGGTGGAACGGATGAAGGTGAACGGGCAGGTGACGGCGCAGCAGATGTACGGATGCCGGGGATTTGTTGCCCATCATAATACGGATCTTTGGGCAGACACGGCCCCGCAGGATATTTATGCGGCAGCAACACAATGGGTTATGGGCGGCGCCTGGCTTACGCTTCACCTCTGGGAGCATTATCAGTTTTATCCGGATCAGGCATTTCTGGAACGGGCCTATGGCACGATGAAGGAAGCGGCATTGTTCTTTGTAGATTTCCTTGTTAAAAGTCCGGAAGGCTACCTCGTTACCAGTCCGTCGGTTTCGCCTGAGAACCGCTACAGGCTGCCCGGCGGCGAAGCCGGCACCTTATGCTATGGCCCCTCGATGGATACGCAGATTATCGAAGAGTTATTCAAGGCTTGCATGGAAGCAAGTGAACTGCTTGACGTAGACCGGGATCTCCGGGAGGAGTGGGCATCCATACTTAAGCAATTGCCGCCGATGAAGCTGGGCAGACACGGCCAATTGCAGGAGTGGCTGACCGATTACGAGGAGACGGATGCGGGCCACCGCCACATCTCCCATCTGTTCGGGCTTCATCCCGGCTCGACCATCAGCCCGGCTCTGACGCCGGAGCTGGCCGAGGGAGCCAAGACCGCATTGATCCGCCGGCTGGAGAACGGCGGCGGCCATACCGGCTGGAGCCGGGCCTGGATCATCAATTTCTGGGCCAGGCTGCTGGACGGAGAGCAGGCCTACGAGCATACGCAGCAGCTGCTGCGGCAATCAACGCTGCCTAATCTGTTCGATAACCATCCGCCGTTCCAGATTGACGGCAATTTCGGCGGCATTGCCGGGATTGCAGAAATGCTGGTGCAGAGCCATTTGAATTATATCCAGCTGCTGCCGGCATTGCCCTCTGCGTGGCCGGAGGGAAGTGTAACCGGCCTGCGGGCGCGGGGCGGGTTCGGAATAGATCTGGCCTGGGCAGACGGGAAAATAAAGCAGGCTACCGTCAGCTCCGGGCTGGGCGGGACCGTCCGCATATTCTCCGAGTCTCCTTTAAGCGTAAGCACGGCTGAAGGCCTGCCGGTAGCCGCAGTCCGCCAGGGTCAGATCACTGAATTCCAGACAGCTGCCGGTGCGGAGTATACCTTGGTTCCTTAAAGGCCAAGCATAAATTCTGCACATAATTAATGTGCGTTGTAAACGTTTTCTTCCGGGTGCTATATTCGGCATGCATCATCAAACACCCGGAAGGAGGTGAGACTCATGAAATCAGAACTGAAGCTGGCTGCGGGCCGGAGCGGACAGCCCGGAAAGTCCCGCATAAATGATTACTTCGCTATGCTGCGCAGGGATTTCAAGAAGCATAAATACCTGTACTTTTTAGGCCTGTTCGGCGTAAGCTACTACATCATTTTCAGCTATATCCCTATGTACGGCGTGACCATTGCCTTTAAGGACTATTCACCGGTCAAAGGCATTCTGGGCAGCGAGTGGATCGGCCTCAAAAATTTCACGGATTTCTTCCAGAGCTTCTACTTTTGGAGGCTGCTGCGGAATACGCTGATCATCAGCCTGTATGATCTGCTGATTGCTTTTCCGGCGCCGATCATTCTCGCTCTGCTGCTCAATGAGGTGAAGCATACCTTTTTTAAACGGACCGTACAGACCATCACCTATCTCCCGCATTTCGTATCCATCGTTGTCATCAGCGGGATGATCGTTGATTTTTCCAGAAAAGCCGGACTGTTTAACGTCATCCTGGGCTGGTTTGGCGTGGAGGCGCAAAATCTGCTGCTGGACCCGTCCCTGTTCAGGACCATTTTTGTGGGCTCAGGAATATGGCAGGGGATCGGCTGGGGCTCGATCATTTATCTGGCGGCATTATCGTCGATCGATACCCAGCTGTACGACGCAGCCACAGTAGACGGTGCCAACCGCTGGAAGCAGATGCTGCATGTAACGGTGCCGGGCATTATGCCGACGATCATTACCCTGCTTATTCTGCGTATCGGCGGCATTATGGATGTCGGGTTTGAAAAGGTCATTCTGCTGTATAATCCCCAGACTTACGAAACGGCCGACGTTATCTCCAGCTTTGTATACCGGCGCGGGCTGCTGGAGGCGAATTAC
Organism: Paenibacillus camerounensis; assembly: GCF_000723885.1. Taxonomy (GTDB): domain Bacteria; phylum Bacillota; class Bacilli; order Paenibacillales; family Paenibacillaceae; genus Paenibacillus_AQ; species Paenibacillus_AQ camerounensis. Next base: position 47,459 of record NZ_CCDG010000045.1, on the reverse strand, counting down.
AGCTACAGCACCGCGGTCAGCTTATTCAATTCGGTTGTTAACTTTATGCTCCTGATTATCGCCAACCGGATCAGCCGCAAGGTCAATGATACAAGTCTATGGTAGGGGAGGATACCCGGCATGATAAAACGCAGTTTGGGCGATAATATTTTTGATTCTTTAAACATTCTGTTTTTGACAGGGCTGATGATCGTAACGCTGTATCCGTTCCTCTACGTGATCTTCGCATCGCTTAGCGTACCGTCCGAGCTGGTCAAGCACAGCGGCATTCTGCTGTGGCCGAAGGGCTTTTACCTGGAAGCCTATAAGCTGGTAATTAAAAACCATATGATCATTTCCGGCTACAAAAACACCCTGATCTACGTGGTGGCCGGGACAACACTGAACGTCTTTTTTACCGCCTTGTTTGCATTCGTGCTGTCGCGCAGGGATATGTACTGGAAAAAATATATGATGATGATGGTTGTCGTTACCATGTTTTTCAGCGGCGGGCTCATCCCCGGCTATATTCTGGTCAAAAACCTGGGGATGCTGGATACGCGCTGGGCGCTGATTCTCCCCGGCCTGATTGCCACCTGGAATCTGATTATCATGCGGACCTCGTTTCAGGCCATCCCGTATGAGCTTGAGGAAGCGGCCAAAATTGACGGTGCGTCTGATTTTCGGGTTTTTGCCCAGATCATTTTGCCATTATCCGTTCCTGTGCTTGCTGTCATGATGCTGTTCTACGGGGTGGGTCACTGGAACGCCTGGACGGGTGCCCTGATTTATCTGCGCGACAGGGATCTGTTTCCGCTGCAGCTGGTGCTGAGGGAAATCCTGATTGAGAACAGCACCACGGACACGACGAATCTGTCCACCTCAACGGGCGATCCGTTCCTGGGGGAAGTGGTCAAATACGCAACGATTATCGTAGCGACCTTGCCGATTCTGGTGGTGTATCCGTTCATTCAGAAATATTTTACGAAGGGTGTCATGATAGGGGCGCTGAAGGGCTGAGCGGTATATTTTAGCTGAACATATGGAGGGTGAAGGATGAACATGATGAAGATCGGTAGACTCTCTGCGGGTATGCTGATGGCGGCATCGCTGCTTGCAGGCTGCGGTAACAGTAATGCGGATAACCAGGCCGGGCCAAGTAATAGAGCAGCTGAAGACGGTGCCAAGCAGGTCAGCTTCCTGTGGAACGGCAAGTTCAGCAGTAAAATTCCGGAGCTTAAAAGCTACGGGGATGTGGCAGCGTACCAGGAAATCCAAAAGCGTACCGGAATCAGCATCGATTTCCAGGATAACGATACGGCTAATCTGTCCCAGTTCAATATTATGCTGGCTTCAGGCATGTATCCCGATATTATTTATGTGCCGAGCACCTATCCGGGCGGCGTAGCCAAGCTGATCGAGGATGGGGTGGCGATACCGCTGAATGACCTGATCGATCAATATGCGCCTAACTACAAGAAGCTCCTTGATGCGAATCCGGAGATTAAAAAGCAGGTGATGCTGGATGACGGTACCATTGCCAAATTTCCGCAGGTCAATCTGGATCTCCGGCGCAACGCCTGGGCCGGAACGATGATCCGCCAGGACTGGCTGGATCAGGCGGGGCTGCAGATGCCTGAGACCATTGATGAATGGTATGCGGCACTGACCGCTTTTAAAGACAACGATATGAACGGCAACGGCGACACAACCGATGAGATTCCGCTGGGCGACCAGAACGGAATGGGCAGTATCACCTCGTTCAGCACCGCGTACGGCTTGCTCGTTACCTTTCAGGTAAATCCGGAGACCGGGAAAATTACCTACGGCCCTTATGAGCCGGCCTTTAAAGACTATCTGGAAACGATGCATAAATGGTATAAGGAAGGCCTGATTGACAGCGAGTTCGCGGCTACGGATAAGAAGGGCTTTGAAGCGAAATTCTCGAATAACATCGTAGGAGCCTACGGCGGTACAATTTCCGGTATTAATACCTACAAAAATCAGATGCAGGCGGCTATTCCGGACTTTAAGCTGGTTGGCGTGTCGCCTCCGGTTGGCCCGGCAGGCAAATCCTTCAGCGCAGCTGAACAGCTGGCACAATATGTACCGCTGGAAGGCGCGGTGGTCAGCTCGCAGGCCAAGGACCTGGAGACCGTGCTGAAGCTGCTTGATTACATGATCAGTCCGGAGGGCAGTGACCTGCAGAACTGGGGCATTGAAGGGGAAAGTTATACTGTAGAGAATGGAACAAAGACGTTCACAGATGCCGTATGGAAAGATCCGAACTACGAATCGCGGGTAGCTGTTTCACGGTATGCCTACCCTACCTCAGGGATGGTAAAGGTGATGGATTATGACGCCTGGGCTTCCTTTGAGCTGGAGCATCCGGAGGCCCAGGAAGCGAATGAACGCTGGTTCAATGCTGACCGTACGCTGCTGCTGCCGCCGCTGCTGTTCAGCGGAAGTGAAAGTCAGGAGATCAGCAAAATTATGAGCGAAGCGGATACTTACATGAAAGAAATGCTCCTTAAATTCGTTATGGGCAACGAGCCGCTGGAGAAATTCGGCACATACAGGGATACACTCCAGAAGATGAATATTGAAAAAGCCATTGCCATCTATCAGACGGCGTATGACCGCTATCAGCAAAGATAAAGCCAATATGCAGAGCCGGAAACTGTAAGCGTTTCCGGCTGATGCTGTTCAGGGGGGCCTGTGATGAAGCTGGGAGCCAGAGCGTATTTTGTATTTATTAAGCACCTTGTTTCTTATTTGCTGCTACTCATCATTCCCATAACCGTATTAACGCTGGTTGTGAACAGCCAGTTTGTCGACAAGCTCCAGCAGGAGGTCATTTCCGGAAATTTAAACAGTCTCGACAAGGTGCAGAGTGCCATGGATGATCAGCTGAAATGGATCGATGATATGACCCGGCAGCTGCTGACCGAAGACAACAGCTTTACTCCTTTTCTGATATCAGATCATTGGGGCTATAAAACATGGGGAATTACCCGCGAGCTCAAACGGTTTCAAAGATTAAGCCCCTTTATTCATGAGATATGGCTGTATTACAAAGACGAAAAATCGGTTTTTACCAGCAGCGGAGTCTATACGGTTCCCGTACTGGTGAATCAGATCTATAGATTCGGGGATATGCGGGAGAAAGAGCTGCTAAGCTATTTTAATAGTCCCGATAAAATGACGGTGCTTAAGACGGCAACGGATCAGCAGAGCGGAAAAAAATATGTGCGGATCTTTGTTCCCCTGTACCCCAATCAGAAGCATTCGGACGGTACGCTGGTGTACCTGATTGAGGAAGCCGCCATTCAGCAGCTGATGTCCGCCTATGATGAATCCGCCGGCTCTACCCTGATCTTCGACCAGAGCGGCCAGTTTATCTCTGGTATCCAGCCGGAGTCAGGTCCTCCTGAACAAGCCGTACGGGAGCTGGTCCAGCATGGCGGACTGGCCGATAACCAAAAGGTGGAGCTCGGCGGGAAGCCGTATTATTTATTTTTTATGGAATCGGCTGTTACCGGGTGGAAATATACGACGCTGCTGCCGGTCAATCAGGTGCTCCGCAAGGTAGAGCAGGCCCAGCAGTGGTATCTGTATGGAGTGGCTGCGCTCGTGCTGATCGGCGGTTCGCTGATTTATGCCAGCATGCTGCTGAACTACAGGCCGATACACCGGCTCCGTAAGGAGAGTATGCAGGTGTGGTCTGATCCGGACCGGAACCTGAACGAGCTGGATACGGTCCGCGATGTGCTGCAGCTGCTGGTACGCCATAATAACGAGCTTGACCGGCATGTCAAAGAGGGAGCACCTGCTGCCAGAAACCGGCTGTTCGTCATGCTGTTGAAGGGCGATTATGAGCAGATTGACGAGGTGCTGGATTACGGTAAAAAGATCGGCTTCCCCGGCATCGGCGGGAGCATGCGCGTTGTTATCGTCCAGCTGCCTGCTCAGCTCGAAGCGAACCGGCTGCCGTCCATTGCACAAATGGAAGGATTGTTTCCCGGTAACGGCCGGGTCTACGGGGTAGAGCATTTCGAGGCCGATAAGGTTATCTTTTTCCTGGGCGGCATAACAGGTGTGCAGGAGGCGGAAGAAACGCTCCAGTCCTTCCGGGAGGCACTGTATCAGCTGACGAGTTGTCCGGTAACGGTAGGGGCAGGCGCTGAAGCATCCCTGACGGATATTCCGCAATCGTATCTGGAGGCGCAGACTGCTTTGGGCTACCGGTTCGTTCAGGGAGTCAACAGGGTGATTATGTACGAGCGGATTACCCGGAGTGCGGAGCAGGCAGAGTACCCGGTTCTTGAAGCTGATGAATTGCAGAGGGCAATCAGGGAGGGGGATGCGGATTCGCTTTCGGCACATTTATCGTTCGTGCTGTCTTATATCCGGACCGTTCAGCCGCCGCTGATCGTGGCCAGAGGATTGTGCTTTGAAATGATCCGCTTAATTAACGGAATGTGGAGGGAGCTGGGTCTGCAGGAGGAAAGCCGGTTCGGGCGGTATCCGGATATTTTCTCGCTGGCCCAACTGGACACACTCGATGAATTTGAGGGCTTAATTACCGCAGTAAGCGCAGATTTATGCGGAATCTTCAGCCAAAAGCAATGTGCGCAGCTGAAAAAGCCGCCTGCAGCCCACTGTTCGGTCGAAGCGATAGAGGCGTATATTAACGCCCATTATGACAGCTGCGAATTTACGCTGCAGCATATGGCAGACCATTTCGGCATGGCGCTGCCCAATGTCAGCCAGCTTTTTAAAGATAAGAGCGGGCAGACACTGCTGGAATATATGACCATGCTGCGGATGGAAAAAGCCAAAACCCTGCTGGGCACGACGCAGCTGCAGTTAAAAGCCGTGGCCGAAGAAGTCGGCTATTACAATGCTTCCAGCTTCATACGCCGTTTCAAGCAGCTTACCGGAGTAACGCCTGGTGAGTACAGGTCAAGCTGCCAAAAGGCAGCCCTGCAACCCGGAAACAGTGATACGTCTGCTTACTCATAAAAGAGCAGCCGCTTCGCATAAGCGTTGCGGAATTCAGTGGGCGTGAGCCCGACGATTTTTTTGAACGATTTCATGAAATTGTGGCAGTCCTTATAGCCGAGCTGGAGCGAGACCTCGCTGATATTCTGGTTGGTGTCGGTGAGCAGAAACTTGGCCAGCTCCATTTTTTGCTGCAGAATGTACTGCTTGAGCGGGATGCCGGAGATGGTGCTGAAGAGGTGGGACAGGTACTTTTCGTTATAGCCAAAATAGGCGGCGATCTGCGATACCTTGATATGCTCGCTGCGGCTCCATTTGATGTAGTCCACAATATCGTTATAAAGCTGCTCCTGCTTGGTCTTTCTGACCGGGCTATGCTCACTCTGAAATACCTGATTGTACAGCTCGCACAAAATGACCGTGGTCATATAGTTGTTAAGCGTCTTCTGGTTGTACGACCTTACAGAATCCTGGAGCTGCTTCATCATGACGATGATTTTCTCCAGGCTTTTTACCGTGCCGTATTGAGGTAGCAGCAGCCGGTTGTCTATTTGATCCGCTGTATGGCCCGTACTATCTGTAATGACAGGTCCGCCGGCCGTCTTAAAATGAAGCCAGTAAAAGCTGCAGCCGGAGGCTTTGTAGCCGTATTGTCTGGTGTAAGGAGGGAGCAGCAGGAACTCCCCTTTAGATAGAGTATACCGGGTATCATCACCGGCCAGATAGAGCACGCCTTCTGTCATTATAATCAGTTCATAATCCTGCAAAATCCGGCTCAGATGAATCCAGTCACTGGAGGGGGCGACGAACTTTCCAGTCATCTCCAAATGAACCGGTCCAGCCACGTTCAGCTCAAAAGCAAGCATACATTGATCTCCTTATCTAACGTTAGTACACTTTGTTACTCCTAGTATTGGGGAAAGAACACTTAAAGTAAAGTGCCTGCATAGGGAGAAAGATAACCTTTTTACACCCGCTCACAGGCCGTTGCCACATCTGAATCAAGTCATCCCTGCAAACGTTCTGTCATTAAAAAGAGGCTGCCCTTGAAGTAGATCACTCTACTGCAGGATAGCCTCTGTCTGCTGCTTGCGCCGGCATGTGATTATGGGATGTACTGCTGAACAATTGAAGTGATAACACCATTCTCAATCGTCACATGATAAGGCGTCCAGCTGAGGTCAAACACGTCCGTCTGTGCAAATTCCTCAGTAAACTGCCGGAGAGTAATACTCTCGTTCCAGTTAATATCAAGATCCTCAATATTGCCGGTATGATCAAAGATCTGCATCGTCACTGCAGCGTTCTCTGCGACCGGATAGGTGCTGAGCGTATCGCTGTCATTTACGATGTAGTAGCCATCCGGTGCTCCGCCAATCTCGGCAGCAGCCTCCGGCTCACGTCCGGCAAAAATGCGGTCCGCCTCAGCGCCTTCATACCATTCAACCGGATCGGCTGTCAGCTTCAGGCTGCCGTCCGCCGTTTTCTGGATTCCATTAATATATACTGTCAGGTGCTCTGACTGAGCTCCGCTCTGCGCTTCTACTCTAGTACCTGGCGTGCTTGCCGTCGTAATGAGGGAAAGAAACAGCAGAACCAGCACAGGCAACACAACTTTAGGTTTGTTAATAGACATCATATCATTTCCCCCTTGGCAAAATGTGACCCGAAAAGTCACTCATACTCATTCTTTACCCGCCGCCATGCAGTTCAAACGGGTTTGTACCGTTATAAACGTTGATTTACTGGAAATGTTGCAAATATTTTTTGGCAAAGGGCGGTTAGCTGCAGATTTCGTCCGCAGCATATTAGAATATTCAGAATATAGCCGTAAGGTGCCTAATAAATGGGCGGGATGTTGTGGATAAATGGTGAAGCAGGGGGAGATAAGCGAACTGACTGAGAAATAGTTTAGTTAGTGTGAGGCAAACAAACAGAGCAGCGGTCCCCGGAGGAGCCGCTGCTCTGTTTGTTGTATCCTATCCGCCGCTCGTGCCGGCGGATGCTATGGCGCTTGTCCGGCTTCTTATCTCGCCGGTGCGAAATCAGCCACCTGGCCGAGGATGCGGTCGATCGTCTCCAGCGTGTCCGGCTGGAGGACGATGTCAACAGCCTGCGCATTTTCTTCGACCTGCGCTGGCTTGCTCGCCCCGATCAGCGCGGAGCTGACGCCCGGCTGGCGGAGCACCCAGGCCAGCGCGAGCTGAGACAGCTTCACGCCGAGGCTGGCTGCGACTTCATCGAGCTGGGCCACAACGCCCAGCACATCGTCGCGCAGATAGCTGCGGATGACGCCGTTGACCGAGTCATCGGCGCCTCGCGTGCCTGCCGGTGCCTGCTGGCCCGGCTTGTATTTGCCGGTCAGGATGCCCTGGGCCAGCGGAGAGAAGACCACCTGGCCCAGGCCTGCTTCACGGGAAGCCTCAAGCACTTCCTGTTCGATATAGCGCTCGAACATGTTGTAGATCGGCTGGTTGGAGGCCAGCGGGCGCAGGTTCAGCCGGCGGCTGATGCCGCTGGCCGCGGCGATCTGCGCTGCGCTCCATTCGCTGACGGCGGCGTAGAGGATCTTGCCCTGTGCGGTCAGGTCATCCAGTGCCCGCAGCGTTTCTTCGACCGGAGTATCCTGGTCAAAACGGTGGCAGAAATAGACGTCAATGTAATCGGTGCCAAGACGGCGCAGGCTGGCTTCGCACTGCTCTATAATATGTTTGCGCGAGAGGCCGCGGTTGTTCACGCCGTCTCCCATCGGGAAGAACACCTTGGTGCTCAGCACATAATCGGAGCGTTTGTACGGCCGGAGTGCTGCCCCGATTGCTTTTTCCCCTTCACCGCGGTTATAGGCATTAGCGGTATCAAAGAAATTGATACCGCATTCAAAAGCGGCGGCCACACACTCATCGGCGGCCTTTTGCTCTGCTGCTGTTCCGTAGGTCAGCCAGCTGCCCAGCCCAATCTCACTGACCTTCAGTCCGGTGTTGCCAAGTCGTCTGTACTTCACTTTGATCCAATCCCTTCTGGAATAATGTAGTAGTAGTTTCGAAACAATCAAGTTAATAGTATCACAACTGCAGCAGTGGAGCTAACAAAGTTATTTTGGATGACAGGTCTCACTAATATGAGGGGTTCCCGGTCGTCCGAAGGCGTGCTAATATAATGACAGTCAGGGTTGAAAGCCCTTACTTTAATGCTGCTCACCATGGTGGTCTTATGGCAAGGGGAGGAAGAGGCCGCGTGCGGTGGCTGCAGACAAGGCTGAAATTTAATACCCTCAGGAGTCAAATGCTGCTCGGCTTTCTGGCCGTTATGCTTCTGATTCTCACATTCGTCGGCTATCTGACCTTTCATTCCGTTTCGACGCTGCTCAAAAATAACGCCGAAAAACATATTCAGCAAACGGCTGTTCAGGCCAATGGCCGTCTGGAAGGTATTTTGGAGCAGATTAATTCTCTGACGACGCTGGTATCCACCAATGAGTATATCCAGCAGCTGCTTTTGCGGGATGTAGAGGGCCAGCCGCCGACCTTTGCGGAGCGGCAGGCGCTGCCGCCCATTATCAACCTGGTCCAGCTATATACGGATGATATCAAATCTGTTGAGCTATTCTGTGTGTGATGATGATTCCTTCCCAGGCTAGTGCGATCGGGTTCTATCAGTTTATGTATAAAATCCACTGGACCAACAGCTTAACGATCATTTGTACTTTCGAGCCCTGTTGGAGGTCACTCAACAGGGCTTTTGGGCTCCAGCAGAAATTAGGTGGATTTTTGCTGCTTAATATTGGATATTTTTGAATTTCGCAAGCATTAGGTGGAAAAACGTCACTTAGTTCAGGCAATAATCCCGTTTAGGAACAAAAACGTCTGATCTAAGCAGCCTTTTTCCAACTAATATCTCTACACGTCAGTTAGCAGGGTAAATAGATAGCGATTTTCCACTTAGTTGCTGCTGCTGGAAAGGCGATCCGGCAGCTTGAGCAAATGCAGTGTCCGCAAGACCTGCAGCACCCAACACCCAACACCCAGCACCCAGTACCCAGCACCCAGCACCCAACACCCAACACCCAACACCCAACACCCAACACCCAACACCCAACACCCAACACCCAGCACCCAGCACCCAACACCCAGCACCCAGCACCCGGCACCCAGCACCCAGCACCCAGCACCGAGCACCCAGCACCCAGCATCCAAAGCAATCCCCCTCACCGGTTCTGCTTCCTGTACTGCAGCGGCGAGCGCTTGGCGATCGCCTTAAAGACGCGGCCGAAGTGGGCGATGCTGTCAAAGCCGGTGTCCTCGGCGATCCGGGTCACGGAGTCGCCGCTCTCCCGCAGCCGCCGCTGCGCCTCCTGGACACGGATCGTGTTCAGGTACTCAATAATTGTGAAGCCGGTGGTCTGCTTGAACAGGCGGCACAGGTAAGGAACACTGAGGTAGAACCGCTCAGACAGCTCCTCAAGCGTAACTGTGCCAGTGTAGCTGGCCTGCAAATACTCAATAATCTCATATACTTTACGCTGCTTCTCGTCATTGGCCGGGGCAATTGCGGCCTGCGCGCTTTCGCGGATGCGGTTCATCTCAATCAGGAACTGGATCAGCAGCGTCTGCAGATAGAGGCTCTGGTGGCTCCGCGGCTCCTGCTGCTCCTTCAGCATCGCAAACAGCAGGTTCTCAATGGTACCCTGTTCGTGTCCATCCGGCCGCAGGAGCAGGCATTGCTCACTGAAAAAGGACAGCGTAAGCCCCTTGCCGCCAAGCATCCCCTGCAGAAATTCAGGCCGGAAATTAATAAGAATACGCTCATGGCGCACTTTGCCCTTAGCCGTCGTACGGTGCAGCTCATTGCGGTTAATGAAGATCAGATCGCCCTTGCGCAGGGAATAGACCAGATTATTAATGTAGTAGCTGCGTTCTCCCGCAAGCAGATAATAGATTTCATAAGTCTCATGAAAATGGTCGGTGTCCATGCTGAAGGAGCCGGCCCTTTTTACCTGCTCCACACAAAACAAAAATTCCTGCTTCTCCTCCTGCACTTCGTTCACTCCTACGTTAAAGATAATATATGCATAAAACAGTTCGTTTTCAGCAAAAACCGTTTAGAAATGAATGTATTTTATACTATACAATATACGTAGTAAACGCATTCAAAACAATAGCGATGGAGTGATAACAGTGGGAAGCAAGAAATATGCATTTGTAGGCACGGGCGGCCGGGCTGAATTCTTTTACGGGGAGATTACAACGAATTACCGGGAGACCGCGGAGATCGTAGGCTTGTGTGATGTCAACGGGGCGAGAATGGCTTATGTAAATACACTGCTGACTGATAAATATAATTACCATGCTGTTCCAGCGTATAAGGCGCACGAATTCGATAAGATGATTGAAGAGACGAAGCCGGATACCGTAATTGTTACCAGTGTTGACCGTACGCACCACCGTTATATTGTCCGGGCCATGGAGCTGGGCTGTGATGTCATATCCGAGAAGCCGATGACTACGGATGTGGAAAAATGCAAGGAAATCCTGGACGCTATTGAGCGGACCGGCAAAAAGCTGCGCGTAACCTTCAACTACCGCTATGCGCCGCATAACACCAAAATCCGCGAGCTGCTGACGGACGGGGCGATCGGCGAGGTGCTGTCCGTTAACTTTGAATGGCTGCTCAACACGCAGCACGGGGCAGATTATTTCCGCAGATGGCACCGCGACAAGCGTAACAGCGGAGGGCTGCTGGTTCACAAATCGACGCATCACTTCGATCTGATGAATTTCTGGCTCGGCTCGCAGCCGGATACGGTATTTGCGATGGGCGATCTGCGTTTCTACGGGCGGGAGAATGCCGAGAAGCGCGGAGTTACGGAGTTCTACCAGCGTGTACACGGAAGCAAGGCGGCCGAGAACGATCCGTTCGCCCTGCATCTCAAGGATAATGAGAAGCTGAAAAAGATGTATCTGGATACCGAGCATGAGGATGGATACCTGCGCGACCAGAATGTTTTTGGCGATAATATCAGCATTGAGGACACCATGGGCGTGATGGTCAAATACAAGAACAAGACGATCATGAACTACTCGCTGAATGCCTACCTGCCGTGGGAAGGCTTCAATATTGTCTTCAACGGCACTAAAGGCCGGATGGAGGTTAAGGTTGTTGAGCAGTCCTACGTTAATGCCGGAGGCGGCAAGGATCAGGAGGGTGCGGTCAAGGACAAGCAGATCACCATCTTCCCGCAGTTTGCTGCTCCGTATGAGGTGGAGATCGAGGAAGGCGTCGGCGGACACGGCGGCGGTGATCCGGTGATGCTGCGTGATATATTCGAGCATCCGGCGGATGATCGGTTCAACCGGGCTGCCTCGCACATTGCCGGAGCCCAGTCGATTCTGACCGGGATTGCCGCCAACCAGTCGATCGCCACCGGCCTGCCGGTGAAGGTGGATCAGCTGCTTAAGCTGTAACGAATCTGATTCAAAAGAACAACTTATATGTAACGTCTATAAGAAGCTAACAAAACGCCTCCTGTTCCCACGTAGGAGAAACGGCGGTCAGCGGATTGAGCGCCCCTGCCAAACGTTAACCTCAGTCAGTGGGTTCAGGGTCGTATCAGGTTAAGTGTACTTTGTACAATTAAAACAGTGGAAATGAATCATTATAAGAAAATAATGGTATTCTGTACATCTATTTTCCTCGAAAAAGCCGATTTTGGGCGTCTTTGGCAAAAAATAAGTGTACAGAGTGCAGTTAAAACCTGCAGTGGAGCCAATTAGTCGGGTTTAGTTGCAGAAAGTACAGTTATTTCGGCTCGGCCATTCATTATACTGTGCCATTAACATTAAAACAGGTCAAGTGCATCACCGAGAAGAGGAAGAGGAAGAGGGGGAGACTGCCGCCTTTATTTGGTTGTACAGATCCCTCCTCTCTGCTTACCCTAGTAGAAAAATAGCTTTGCTGTTGGAGAACAGCCAGGTTCACCAAGTTAGCCCAAACCTTAACTCCATCGAAGGACTTTGGCTGTGGTAGAGATAGATCGCCTCCTCGTCAGGTTATAAACTTAATCTCGTCAGGTTATAAACTTAATTACGTACTATATATTAAGCCTTCCAGAGACCGTCCTGATTATACAGGCGGTCTTTTTTGTCGGAAAAGTTGATGAATGATCATATTTTGGCGAGAAATTGTAAAAAAAGACCTTGAAAAATGTGAAATATGTCGAGATTTGTTGAGAGTTTGTTCAGAGCGGTCTGCTACAATGACTCCAGGATTAAAAATATAGGTACAAAGTAGTTGATTACAGGAGTGAGCCTTAGTCAGCCGCAGCATTTTAACTTGGGAGGTAAGCAGCATGAAGAAACGTTTTTTATCAAAGGTCTTATCTATTGTTACTACCGTCAGTTTGAGTATTGGCTCTTTTGCAGGCATCGGCTATGCGGGCCCGGCGGATACAAGCGCGTATGGTGAGGTCCTGGTCAGCGATACCGATTCTGCCAGTTGGACTATAGCACCGGGCAATACCTCAAGAAATTTAGCGGTTTCGCCGGATGGCTCCATTTATGCCGTATATAACGGCGGTACTGAGATCCGTGTCGCCAAGAGCTCGGATAACGGGAAGACCTTCCAGAAGAGTGTTATCGCTGCAACGGGTGACTACGAGCCGGAGATAGCGGTTTCTTCCTCCGGTACGGTGTATGTTGTGGGAGTGGAATCAGGTACAGGTGTACTGGTGAAAAGCACTGACGGTGGTAAAACATTCGGTACGCCAGCTACAATAGGCTCTTTTATGGGCAGTGCGGTACATATGGCTGTGGACGGCAGCTACGTTTATGTGACTGACACAGTAGGATCAGACCTTTATTACAGCGGTGATGAAGGGGCGACCTTTAAAAAGTACGCTTTTAATGAATATTATGCCTTTACCGATCTGCATGTTGACCCTCAGACAGGTAATCTGATTGTACAAAAGGATGATCCTTCCCTGAAGTATTATGTCAGCAGCACCCACGGTCAGACCTTTGAGACGGCTGTAATTCCTAACCGTTCGGTATATTATTCTGTCGGTGCGTTATCGGCGGGCAGCAAAGGCCAATACCTGTTTGTAGCCGGATCGGGTTCGAATATGGTCCGAATGAATATCAAGGACAAATCTGTAACGGATCTGCAGGGCGGAAACAACCTGTCCGCACAAGGACGTTCCCTTAGCGCAGACAGCTATGGCAATGTCGTGACCGGCTTCAGTAACGGCTCTTCCGTATTTTTCAGCGTCAGCCAGGATCTGGGCACTACCCTTTCCTCAGCGGTTGAGGTCGCAGCCACTGACGTAGCTAATGCGGCAATCAATACGACGAATGGTGACGTTCTCTATCTGTATGAGAAGAGCGGCAAGATCTACCTCAAGGTGTTCCAGGGTCTGCTGAGCGGCTACAAGCTGTATCTCTCAAACACCAATCTGTATTTTAATTATCCGGCACAAAAGAAAGGCTCCGTCACAGTAACCAATACGTCGGATGCCGCGCTTAAAATCAATCAAGTATCGGTCAGCGGCGACTTTTCCATCGTCAGCAACACCGTTGCTTCCGAGCTTGCCCCGGGTGAGGGCGGTGTGATTGAAGTGCAGTATTTACCGCAGGGTCCGGGTACCTCCAACGGCAAGCTGACCCTTGAGGTAGACGGCGAGCCCGATCGTGTAGTTCTGCTGAGCGGTATCAGTGATGCTGCGGCAGGCAGCTCTGCACCGCTGGCAGCCGATGTTACTGCTAATGCGACTACGGACACAGTGACTGTTAAAAATGTTCCTGCCGGTACAGAAGTTACGGTATATGCCGCAGACGGTACGACTGTACTCGGAACAGCGAAGAACACTGCTGATGCAGCTGCCGATGTTACGGTAGTCATTACAGCCGGATTAAGTGCAGGGGAAGCCCTGAAGGTGAGTCTGACTGAGCCTGATTTGGCTGAGAGCGAGCTTACAGATATCACAGCCCTAAATGAAGTGACGGCATCGCCTGCTGCGGCTGATATTTCTGCCAATGCAACTACATCTGCTGTTACTGTAAAAAATGTGCCTGCAAACACAGTGGTATCTGTATATAGCGAAGATGGCATTACCGTTCTCGGAACAGTTACCAATGAGACTGGAAGCCCGGCTGATGTAAATATCGTAATTGCATCCGGTCTTGCAGACGGACAGATCGTAAGAATCGGCTCGCAGGAGCCGGGCAAGGATCAAAGTCCGCTGACAGCAGTTCCCGCAGCCTATGAGCCGACCGTGGCGCCGGCAGCCGGTAGTTTGACGGCCAATGCGACGACCGGCGTAGTTACAGCAAGCGGCGTTCCGGCAAGTGTTACGGTATCTGTATACGCAGAAGATGCTGTAACTGTGCTGGGGGCTACTTATAATGATACCGGTGCTGCGGCTGACTTTAATTTTGCAGTGAACGGCCTTGCGCTGGGACAGATTGTTAAGGTCAGCTACACTGAAGTGAATAAAGCGGCAAGCGCCAAGGTGGAGGTTAAAGCCGTTTATGAGCGGACTGTCCAGCCTCTGGCCGGAAATATTGATATCAGTGCCACTCAAAGCACGGTTGTTGTCAATCAGGTGCCGGCAGGCGCGGCAGCTTCTATCTACAACAAAAATAACAAGCTGCTGATCAGCGCTGTAAATAACACAGATACAGCAGGTCCGCTGAAATTTACAGGCCTCGCCCTGACCGAGGGCGACAGCATTTCCGTTACACTGACAGAAAATAAAAAAACGGAGAGTACTCCGCTTAGTGTAATGATAACTATCAACGCAGCAGACGCTGTAAATGAGGCCTCCAAGCTGCTTGAAATCAGCTATTCAGCCGGTGAAAGCTGGGAGAATGTACTGTCAGCCCTGACCCTTGCTTCGAACGGCAGCTACGGTACACAGATCAGCTGGACCTCCAGCAAGCCGGAGGTTATTGAAATTCCCGCAGCGTCAGGCAGCACCATCAAGGCTGCTGTGAGCCGCGGTACCAAGGATGAGTCTGTAGTGCTTAGTGCGAAAGTCAGCCGGGACGGACAGGAGAAAATCCGCACCTTCCTGCTGGTTGTAACTGCAGAAGGAACATCAAAGGTTGAGGATACCAGCAATATCCGCAATGTGGAAGTGAAGGACCAGTCGGATGTAACAGCCCAGGTTCCGGTAAAACGGATTAACGTAACGGCTGCAGACGGTACAGTCTCCAAAATTGACAAGGTAGTATTCGATACTGCCAAGGCACAGGAGATCATTTCAGCTTCTGTACCGGGCTACAATAATGCAACTACTGTATATATTGACGAGCTGGCCGGAAATGCCGCTGATGAAATTGCAATTGAAGTTCCGGCAAGTACACTTGCCCTTCTGGGAGCAAATAGCTTCAGGCTGAATATCCAGAGTGACTATTCAACCATAACGCTGAATTCAGCTGAGCTGCAGTCCATGATGGGGGATAATCTGGATCTGTATTTCCGGATTGTGCCCGTTCACAGCAACTCAGCACTGGCAGAAGTAACACCTCCGGTTCCAACGTCCTTTGGCGGACAGAATCTGAAAGCGCTTGGCCAGCCGCTTGAGATCGAAACAAATTACAGCGGCTTTGAGACAACGCTGATGATTCCTTTTGTGAAAAACGGTATCAATGGTACGCTGGACCTTAACCGTCTGGCCGTCTATATTGTCCACAGCGACGGGGATATTGAGCTTTCGGCGGGAACTGTCGTGTACAATGAGCTTAAAGAGCCGGCAGGTATTTCCTTTGTAATTAACAAATTCAGTACCTTTAGTGTAGTCGAGACAAGCTCCTCGCTTCCAGGCAGCAGCGCGCCTGCAGCAGCCGTGCCGGCCGTGCCAGGTGTTGTCACTGATGGTCAGACTACGGCAACAGAAGCAACCTATTCGCATTCCTCTTATATCCAAGGGTATGAGGATGGTACCTTCAAGCCAAGCCGTGCAGTAACGCGGGCGGAGCTTGCAGCCCTTCTTGTACGCAACCTGGGGACAACTGCTGCAGCTGCAGCAGGCTTTACAGATGTAACAGCCCAGCACTGGGCTGCGGAGTATATCTCGACAGTTGCAGCAGCCGGCCTGATGAAGGGTGATCCGGACGGCAGCTTTAAGCCGGACCGTGCAGTAACCCGTGCCGAGATGGCGGTTCTGAGTGCGCGTCTGAAGGCATTGTCCTTTGATGAGAGCGGGGCAGCAGCTTCCTCTATCCCGGATGTGAACAAGCACTGGGCTGCAGGAGCAATTGATGCAGTGAAGGCTGCGGGGTTGATGACCGGCTTTGCAGACGGAAGCTTTGCCCCTGCCAAGACATTAAGCCGTGCAGAAGCGGTAACTGTAATCAACCGTCTGTTCGGAAGAGGACCGCTTACGGGTGTAACCCGTCCAAGCTTCTCTGATGTCCCGGCAGCACACTGGGCTTTTGCAGACATTGAGGAAGCCGCTGTAAATCACAAATACACGATCCAGAACGGTAAAGAGGTTCTTGCCGACTAGGATTATAGCCAGTCAAGCAAGCATTAAGCTGTAAAGAATAAAGCAAAAGCCTGTCTGAATGCCGTAGCTTACGGCTTCAGACAGGCTTTTTGCTGATTTTATAACAGGGTTTTGAAGGAATGACGGATAACATCCCCGCGGCTTATAATGCCGACGAGCACACGGTTGCGTTCAACCGGAACCTTTTTAATCTGTTTTTTACCCAGTACAGCAGCGATCCGCTCTATATCCTCGTCCCAGGTGACAGTGGTGACTTTCCTTTTGGCGATTGACATGACGTTCAGGCCGAGCAGCCGGCTGGTCCGTTCCTCGAATTCATCCTCATCGCCCTTGATTACATTTACCTGAAAAAAAGAGTCGATAATCAGATCATCGTGCTTGCCGATATAACGCATGATGTCCCCGTCACTGATATATGCGACAATTTCGTTCCGGTCATTAACGACCGGCATGCCGCTGATCCGGTGCTCCAGACATTTCTCAATAAAGGTACGTACGGTATCGTATTCCTTCACCTTGTATACCTGTCTGATCATAATTTCATGAGCTTTCATGAGGTTCCCCCAACTATGAATGGACTAGCTTTTGTACAAATAACTTGTATAATGAAACTATATACTTGTATTATACAAGCTGAATGCTTGAAGTCAATGATATTGCCAGAGGAAAGAGAGGCTGCCGCACACTATGGAACGAAGCCCGTTAGAAGCAATTGAACTGGAAATGACCATTCTCAGCCGCCGGCTGACCTCTATCAGCACTTATAAAAAGTATGGTATTCTCGATCATTCGGCCTACCTGCTGCTTCATCAGATTGCCTCACACGGCTCCGCCGGGGTGAAGGCACTGGCCGATGAGTTCCATCTGGACATCTCTACGATCAGCCGTCAGGCCTCTGCCCTGGAGCAGAAGGGCTATGTATACCGGGTTCCCGATCCGCTCGACGGCAGAGCGTACACGCTGCAGATAACAGAGCTGGGGGCTGAAACACTGAAGAGTGATACGGATGTCCGCCGGGACAAATTCGCGCAGCTGCTGGAGGATTTCAGTGAAGAAGAGCGCGGGCAGCTGGGTCAGCTGCTGCGGAAGCTGAACGATGCTGTTTCTCGGGCCATGTAATGTCCAGGCTGACTATACAATACACGGAGGTATCTTATGGATTCCCAGAATCATCAGGAAGAGCAGCTGCTGAAGGTATTTGAGAATATCAGAAGTTTAACGAACCGTACGAACTGGAATGATCCGCTTCCCTACGGTGAATTTCTGATGATGTTCATGATTGATGTGATGATGAAGAAGGAAGGGGCCCGGCCGGATAGGCCGGAGTGCCGCGGAATCATGGTCTCCAGGCTAAGCGATCTACTGCAGATCAGCAGACCAACCGCCTCACAGACTATCAGCACGCTGGAGGACAAGGGGTATATTGAACGCGCCGTATCTGAGACAGACCGCAGGGCTGTTTATATCAGCCTCACCGGTGAAGGACAGGAGGTATTCCGGGCACGGATGGCCCGTTACTCCGGTATCCTGAATGAAATAGTCGAGAAGGTAGGCCGGGAAGAGGTTGAGCAGCTGCTGACCACCTGTGACCGGCTGCGTAGTGTAGTGGAGGAAGTGAGACAGCGGTACGCGGCAGGTATAACCTCATAGGAAACAAAAGGGATAGACGCCGCTTATACCAGTATAAGCAGCGTCTATTTAACTTTTGCCGGACTCTCTGTCTATAATGTTTCCAGGAGATTAATTCCAAGTTGTCTCATTGGAATATCCATAATATTAATGGACGGAGTGAATAGATATGGCAGGCAGCAAGGGTACAGCGAAAAAGGTAATGCTGCTGGGGCTTGACGGGGCTGACCCGTCAGTGATCCGGCGTTATGTGGCAGAAGGGAAGCTTCCCAATTTCCGGAGAGCGATTGAAGCAGGCGCGTCAGCAGGCGATTTGGGCATGCAGAGTGTGCTTCCGGCAATCACCCCGCCGAACTGGGCATCGATTGCCACCGGAGCGTATCCGGCTACGCATGGGATCACCTGCTTCTGGAACCATACGCTGGGTAACGAGCTGGATGTGCTGGACTACGGCTTTGATTCCGGGCTTCTGAAGGCCGAGACGATCTGGGAGGCTTATGCCAGAGCCGGCAAGAAGAGCATCATCTTCAACTATCCGACCTCATGGCCGCCGCAGGTGCAGGATGCGATCTATGTGGACGGAACCAGCATTTACACGAATCTCCGCGGCTACATTGACTATGAAAAGCTCTACGAGGGCAGAGCCGGAGACTTTGAGTTAATTGAAATTCCGCATGTGGTGGACAATACGGGAGCGAACTGCCGTTTTGAAGGGGAGGAAACGACCCAGAAGGCAGAGCTGAGCAAAGAGACTTATGAGGGCTACGGCTATACACAGCCGGGGCTGGTTACTACAGTACAGGATGGGGAGCTGTCAGCCGATACGCCTACTGCGGATCAGATCCTCACACCGGTCAAGCCGGCTGAGGGCTGGAGCACTGCCCCGGCAGACGCTAAAGAATTCCCGGTGCCGGTAAATAACGGCCAGGCCAGACGCTGGGGTCTTCTTACAGCCGATGACGGGGTAACCTACAACAGGATCGCCATCTATGCTTCCAAAACTGCGGGAGCCCCGCTCGGCGAAGCGGTATCCGGTGAATGGAGCGGGTGGATTTACGACAGCTACATTATTGACGGCGCCAGCATACCGGTTGCCTATAAGATCCGCATATTGGAGCTGGACCCGGCGGGCGGCAGCTTCAAATATTATTCCTCCTATGTGCTGGATCTGAAGACCGGCAAATATTTTCATCCGCAGCAGATTGGTGAGGAGCTGTACAGCAAGGTAGGCCCGATGCTGCAGCCGTCCAACTACAGCCGCCTGAATCCGCAAGCCGATCAGGTGCTGCTCGAATCCATCGGGGAAATGTACAGCTGGCATGTGGATGCGATCACTTATCTGCTGGGCGGGAACGAGTGGGATTTATTTTATACCCATATGCACGGCATCGACATGTTCAACCATTTCTATCTCGATCATACGCTGCCTGCCGCTTCACCAGACTATCAGCGCTATGAAGAGATCATTTATAAGATTTATGAAATCAGCGACCGCTTCATCGGCGCGCTGCTGGACCGGCTGGATGGAGAGACGGCGGTGTTCATTGTCTCCGATCACGCCGGAGTAGCTAAAAATCCTGAAACGGATCACCCGCTGATCGGAGATATGTGGGGCATCAACGTCGGTATCATGGGTGAGCTGGGGTATACCAGACTGAAGGATAACGGCGGAGGTCCGGAGATTGACTGGAGCAATACGGTTGCAGTCGCCCAGCGTGCCACGTTCATTTATCTCAATTTAAAAGGACGCGACCCGCAGGGCATCGTTGATCCTGCCGACTATGATAAGACGGTTCAGAAGATTATTGATGACTTGTACAGCTACCGTGATCCGAAAACCGGCAGAAGGGTAATCAGCTTTGCCCTGAACCGCAATGATATGGAGCTTGTCGGGCTGGGAGGCGAAAACTCCGGGGATATCTTCTACATTCTGGAGCCGGATTTTACCCGCTGCCACGGCAACGGCCTTAGCAATCATACGCTGCAGGGCTATTCCATGCAGGCTCTGTTTATTGCCCTGGGGGCCGGTGTAAAGGGCGGAGAGGTCATCGGCCGCAAGATTAAAGTGGTTGATATTGTCCCAACCATTTGCCACCTGGCCGGAGCACCGGTGCCTAAGGATGCGGAGGGAGGAATCCTGTATCAGATTCTGTCCGGCGGAGCGGACGGGGCATCTGGAGCAGCCGATCCTGCGGCTGAGCCCGTTACGGCAGGAGCAGGAAGTTAAGCACAGGATGCGGACCGAGGTGCCCCGCAAGCATGTGCCCCATATTACGGACCGTGAATTTGATGAGCTGACCTTTGGCAGTGAAGAGCCCGTGCTGGTGTTCTTCGGTTCCCGGCGCTGCAAAATCTGCCGGGAGCTGTTCCCGGTAGCCGAGGCAGTCGCCCATGATTTCAGCGGCCGGCTGCAGGTATACGGGGTGAATGCCGACAGATACCGGCATCTGTTCAACAGGCTGCGGCTGAAGGGGATTCCCCATCTGGTGCTGTTTCTGGGCGGTGAGGTGAGGATGAGAATCGGCGGGTATCATCCCCGGCAGGCCCTGGCTGACCAGCTGGAGGCGTGGGTGCCTGCAGGAGAGCCGGGAAAGAACGGGCAGCAGCCCGGACAATAAGATAAAGCCTGTGTCCTTGTCTGCGATCTTTTTCCTAGTAGTCACATTGGATTTATGATTATATAATGAGGCTATTACGTTGAGAGAGGAAGACGCTTATGCGCCTGGAGCAGCTCTATCATATTGTGGCGATTGCCCAGACAGGGTCCATTTCGACGGCAGCTGAACGCGCCTATATATCACAGCCAGCACTCAGCTCCTCGGTATCTAAGCTTGAGGTTGAGCTGGGGGTTCCGCTGTTCAAGCGGACCAATCAGGGCGTGCATCCTACAGAAATCGGACAGGCTGTCATCGCCAAGGCTATGGAGGCCATTGATCTGCTTGAGGATATCAAAGCGCTTGCTGAGGAGAATACACGCAGTATGACCGGAAGCATTCATCTGGCGGTAGAGCCGTTCATCAGCAACACGATTATGGTTAATGCCCTGACAACGTTCAAATACAGGCATCCCAATGTGAATGTGCTGATGAAGGTCGGGGAGTCCAATAACAACCTGCGGGATATTGCGGCGGGAAAAGCGGATTTCGGCGTGGTGATGAAAAGCTGCAGCCCGGGCGGCGAACGGGATCTTTTCTTCAGGGAGCTGTTCAGGGACCGGCTGGTGCTGCTGGTCAGCAGGGAGTCGGAGCTGGCCGCTGGCGGAAGCATTACGCTGCAGGAGGCGATGGCTCAGCCCCTGGTGTTATACAATACGGAATTTGCTACTGACTGCTGGGTTTCCGAGCTGCTTGGGGGTTACGGGGAATGTAATGTGGCTTACCGGCTGGACAGCTTTCCGATGCTGGAAAAAGTGATTTCGCAGAACCTGTGCGCAGCCTTTGCTCCTGAATTTATGAGTGATTATTTTGTGAATAAGGGCAGTATTGTTCCGCTTGAAATTACCGGTGCCGAGCTGGATGTATCGATCGTTCTGGCCTGGACCAAACGGCATCACCTGTCCCTGATAGAAAAAGA
The DNA here is from genome assembly GCF_000723885.1 of Paenibacillus camerounensis. Classification (GTDB taxonomy): domain Bacteria; phylum Bacillota; class Bacilli; order Paenibacillales; family Paenibacillaceae; genus Paenibacillus_AQ; species Paenibacillus_AQ camerounensis. The sequence goes on along the minus strand of NZ_CCDG010000045.1, from coordinate 25,771 downwards.
AATGATGGAGACGATCAAATCCTTTTGTGCAATGTTTGAGTTTATCGGGTAGAGCTGACCGGACAACCGGAGGCCTGCTGTCTCAGCCATACGGGTGAAGTATGCCCGGGCTGAGCGGCAGGCCTTTTTGAATGAAGCATAAAGGAGATGCTGATATGCAGAGCAACACACAGGCACAGGCCGCAGTGCCGCTAAAGAACGGGGAGGACCGGCTTGCACCGGCTGCTGCAAGGAGAGGTGCTGGCGGGAAAATATCAAAGGAATGGCTGTACCGCGGAATCTCCGCCGCTTCCCTGCTTGCGGTACTGCTGCTGTGGTGGTGCGCCGCAACGTTCGGCTGGGTCAATCCGCTGTTCCTGCCCAAGCCGCAGACTGTATGGTCCGCCTTCATGGATGTCATCCGCGACGGCTACAAAGGACAGACGCTGCTGAACCATATCGGCACCAGTATGCGGCGGCTGTTTCTGGCGCTGGCGGCGGCTTTTGCCACAGCGGTTCCGCTGGGAATCCTCTGCGGCCGGTTCCGTGTGCTGCGGGCAATCGTGGACCCGTTTATTGAATTTTACCGCCCGCTGCCGCCGCTTGCCTACTACACGCTGCTGATTCTGTGGTTCGGAATCACGGATGTGTCCAAGGTGCTGCTGCTGTTTCTCGGTGCGTTTGCCCCGCTGTTTATCACGGCGGTATTCAGCGTCCAGCGGCTCAGTCCCGACCGGATTAACGGTGCCCGTTCGCTGGGCGCTAAGGGCTGGAAGTTGTATGCGTTCATTATCTTCCCCTCGGTGCTCCCGGAGCTTCTGACCGGGCTGCGCACGGCTGTCGGTGTAAGCTATGCCACACTGGTAGCCGCTGAAATGGTCGCTGCTGTATCCGGCATCGGCTGGCTGGTGCTGGATGCGAGCAAGTTTTTACGGAGTGACATCATGTATCTGGGCATTATCATTATGGCGCTGATCGCCATAGCTATTGATCTTGTAATCCGCAGCCTGATCCGGCGTGTCTCGCCGTGGACAGAGCAATAATACTATATATTCAAAAGGGAGAGGAATGCTTTGAGACAAATCCGCGCATTCACATTATTCAGGTTCACCCCGCTGCTGGCGGTGCTGGCAGTACTGCTGGTGATTTCCGCCTGCGGCAATAATAATCAGGCCAGCGGCAAGAACGCGGGGCAAGCGAAGGAAGCGGCGGACGGTACGGCTGCTGCGGATACCGCTACTGCCAAGCCGGACAATGCGGCGGAGGAGCTGCCGAAGGAGATCCGCATCGGCTACCAGGTATCCCCGAACGGGGAGCTGCTGGCCAAAGCGCTGGGTCTGCTGGAGAAGAAATATCCGGATGTCACTGTCTCCTGGCTGAAGTTCGACTCCGGCCGTGATGTGAATGTGGCGATTGCCAGCGGGGGCATTGATTTCGGCCTGCTCGGCACGCCGCCCGGCGCTTCGGGTATTGCCCAGGGACTGCCGGATCAGGTCTATTATATCCATGATGTAATCGGTGAGAGCGAAGCACTTGTCGTCAAGAGTGACTCGGGGATTGCCTCGCTTGCGGAGCTGAAGGGGCACACCATTGCCACTACCTTCGGCTCCACCTCCCACTTCAGTCTGCTCTCTGCTCTGAAGCAGGAGAACATTGATCCGGCTACCCTTACCATCCTTGATATGCAGGCTCCGGACATTGTAGCCGCCTGGCAGCGCGGCGATATTGACGGTGCATACACCTGGCAGCCGAGCCAGTCGAAGCTGACAGAAGACGGCGGCAAGGTGATTATAAGCTCTGCCGAGGTTGCAGCCAAAGGCGGAATCACCGGTGAATTCGGCGTCGTCCATAATGACTTTATCGCCAAATATCCGCATGTGGTCAAAGGATATATCTCAGTGCTGGATGAGGCGGTTAAGCTCTACCGTGACCAGCCGCAGGAATCGGCAGAGGCGTTATCTGCGGAGCTGGGACTGACCCCGGAAGCCACCCTTAAAGCGATGAACGAAATTATTGTGCTTGATGCTTCGCAGCAGACAGCGCCAGAATATATGGGGACTCCCGGTCAGCCGGGCGCGTTCGGCCAGCTGCTGAAGGATACCGCTGATTTCCTGGTGGAGCAGAAATCGATTACCGAATCGCCGGAGTTATCCGTATATCAGAAGGCACTGCGCAATGATCTGTATTCTGCAGAATAAACAATCTGCAGCAGGAAAGGGGGGGAGCCCTAGTGATCTATGAAGAAAAGCCGGATCAGGGGATTCTGCTGGACGGAATCGGGCTGACTTACGGCAAAGGGGCGTCGGAGCGCCAGGTGCTGCAGAACGTTAGCCTAAAGCTGGAACCCGGAGAATTTGTAGCTGTCCTTGGCCCGTCCGGCTGCGGCAAAACCTCGCTCCTGAACATCCTTGCAGGTTATCTGCGGCCGACCCGGGGCACGGTTACCATTAACGGCAAACGGCATACCCGGCCCGATCCGGGGGTAGGTGTCGTCTTCCAGCAGGCCAATCTGTTTCCGTGGCTGTCCCTGGCACGTAACATCGAGTTCGGCATGCGGATGCAGAGTATCTCCAAAGCCCGGCGCAGGGAACGGGTGGCCTATTTTCTGGAGCTGATGGGACTGGAAACATCTGCAAAGCTGCTGCCGCACCAGCTGTCCGGCGGGATGAAGCAGCGTGCGGCAATTGCCCGTACGCTTGCCACCGACCCGGAAATTGTTCTGCTGGATGAGCCCTTCAGCGCACTCGATGCCCTGACCCGTGAAAATATGCAGCTGCATCTGCGGGAGATTTGGCACAAAACAGGCAAGTGCATGTTCTTCATCACTCACGATGTGGATGAAGCGCTGCTCCTGTCCAGCCGTCTGATCGTAATGCACCCTGACCCGGGCAGAGTGGTGGAGGATTTCGCCAATCCGCTTACAGAGGGTGCAGCAGATCCGTCATTTGCAAGAATACGCAGCAGCGCTGACTACAGCAGGCTGCGGGAGCATCTGCTGGCGCGGATGGATGGCGTGAATACATTGATTTGAAGCGTGAAGTGAAGAGATTGCAGCAAGCTGTCCGGACCTGGTGTCCTGGACGGCTTTTTTTTGCTGTTTGATTAACAGCTACAGCGTTCGGGGGCAGCCGCATCCATACCTCATATTCCTTATTCATCCAAAAACTGTACATAGGCAGGTATTTTGTGTTAGTTTATATAACTTAATGAGTGATGTTTATAGAAAAATACGAAACAAAAGATGATAATCTTGTAATAAAAACGAAGACATATTAGTTTTGTTGTAATATAATCTAACTCATAAGAAATAAATGAACACAAGTGTTATATAAACTAACATAAATAATGTGCTTATTTAGGGGAGGAAACGATATTATGCAGATCACAGCATCACCTTATGTGTGGCCTTACGACGGGGCCATGGATCCCCGGAGGACAGCACTCATGATTATCGATATGCAAACCGACTTCTGCGGTAAGGGAGGATACGTGGAGCAGATGGGCTACGACCTATCCCTGACAGCCAGGGCGATTGAGCCTATTCAACAGCTGCTTGAGCGTATCCGCCGTATTGAAGGCTTCACCGTCATTCATACGAGGGAAGGGCATAAGCCGGATTTATCCGATCTGCCTGCCAACAAACGGTGGCGCAGCAGACAAATCGGGGCGGAGATCGGGTCTGTTGGTCCTGCGGGACGGATCCTTGTCCGGGGCGAACGCGGCTGGCAGATTATTGAGGAGCTTGCGCCTGCACCCGGGGAATTTATCATCGATAAGCCCGGCAAGGGAAGCTTTTATGCAACGGATCTTGACTTAATCTTGCGGAACAGGGGCATCACCCATCTGATTCTTACAGGCATCACAACCGATGTATGTGTCCACACCACTATGCGGGAGGCGAACGACCGGGGGTATGAATGTCTGATCCTGGAGGACTGCACAGGAGCTACTGATCCCCGCAATCATCAGGCTGCACTGGAAATGGTCAAAATGCAGGGAGGCGTATTCGGGAGCGTCAGCCATTCTGCAGAGGTCCTCAAAGCACTGGAGCAGTATTAGACTGCCGCGCGGCCGAACAGTATTACTCACCATTACAATTACATCATAACGGGGGAATATCCTATGTGGAAAATGTCCAAAAAAGCAATGCTCGTCCTGTTATCGTCACTTATGCTGCTGATTACCGCCTGCGGCTCCGGCTCCGGGGAGACCATCAAGGCTGACGGCCAGGAGGATTCCGGGGAGCTCAAGAAGGTTGTACTGAGACTGAAATGGATTCATCAGGCCCAGTTTGCCGGCTTTTACACCGCTGTGGAGAAGGGTTACTACAAGGACGCCGGACTGGATGTGGAGATACGGCCGGGCGGATCGGATTTTCCGTCGGTGCAGATGGTTGCCTCCGGCAGTGAAGAGTTCGGGGTAACCGGAGCGGACCAGATTATTATTGCCCGTGAAAAGGGAGTGCCGGTCAAGGCCGTGTCAACGATTTACCGCAAAACCCCCTTTGTAATGTTCGCGCTCAAAGAATCGGGTATCTCCACTATGGAGGATCTTGTCGGCCAGAAGGTGGGCATTAAGCTGGGCGGCAATGAGGAGCTGACGTTCCGGGCGATGGAGAAAAGCGCAGGCATCGAAACCTCTCAAATTGAGGAAATGCCGATTAAATATGATCTCAGCCCGCTGCTGACAGGTCAGGTGAAGGCATGGCCGGGGTACGTGATCAATGAAGTGCTGGCTGTGCAGGAGCAAGGCAAAGAGGTGAACATTATTGATCCGAATGACTACGGCATCAATTTCTATGCGGATACGCTGTTTACTACTGAATCTGTCATTGAAAAAGACCCTGAGCTCGTAAAAAGCTTCGTGCAGGCTTCCATGAAAGGCTGGGATTATGCCCTGAAGAATCCGGAGGAAGCGGCGGAATTCGGTTTGAAGTACGGAGATAAGCTGGATCTGGAGCATGAGGTGGCGATGATGAAAGCCAGTATTCCGCTCCTGGAGCCGGAGAAGCTGCCGCTCGGATCGACAGAGGAAGAGGCATGGGGTACCCTGCAGAAAAGTCTGGTTGAGCTTGGCTTTGTGAAGAAAGAGCAGGATCTGAAGTCACTGTTTACGAACGAATACCTGGAATAGGAGGCGGTCTTATGACGGCGGTAATTAAGGAGCAGAAGAGCTTCATGGCAGAGCATCGTCCCTTACAGAAATCCAAAGAGCGTGAAGTGATGCTCTCGTTATCAGACTGCTCCCTGTCCTTCGGAGAGGTGCAGGTGCTTAACCGGGTGAATCTGGATGTATACCGGAATGAATTCATTTCCATACTCGGGCCGAGCGGCTGCGGAAAATCGACCATGCTGAGGCTGATGCTTCAGCTGCTGGGTCCCGACAAGGGAGGGATGGTCACCTATGCTTCCTCCGACTTGTCGCTGGGCATGGTCTTTCAGAAGCCGGTGCTTATGCCTTGGCTTACGGCACTCCAGAATGTCACGCTTCCGCTCGAGCTCGGCAACAAGAAAAAGTTCACGAAGCAGGAAGCGCGGGAGAAGGCGGAAAGCGCACTGCGCCTGGTAGGCCTGCAGGATTTCATGAATCATTTTCCGCATCAGCTGAGCGGCGGCATGCAGCAGCGGGCGGCAATCGCCAGGGCGCTGGCAGCTGATCCGGCGGTGCTATTAATGGATGAGCCCTTTGGTGCCCTGGATGAATTAACCCGCGAAAAGCTGAACTTCGAGCTGCTCCGTCTATGGGAGAGTCCCGAAACCAGCCTGAGCAGCATCGTAATGGTTACACACTCGATTCAGGAGTCGGTGCTGCTGTCTGACCGGGTAGTGATGATGTCGCCCCGGCCCGCCGGAGTTACGGATATTATCCCGGTTCCGCTGCCCTCGCCGCGGGAGGCCGGGATGGAAGAGCTGCCGGAATTCCACTATACGGTCAAGGAACTGAGAAAGAGGGTGAAGCATTTATGACAGCCAAGCTTAAAGACAGCCTGTATCCGCTCGGATTCGGCCTGGGGTTTCTGTTGCTCTGGGAACTGGCCGTACGCCTCTTCTCCATTCCTGTATATTTGCTGCCGGCTCCCACAGCGGTCTTATCAGCGGTTGAAGCTTCATTAGGCTCACATATGCTTGTTACCCTGATGGAATCCCTGGCCGGATTTATGCTGGCCAACATTCTGGGATTTGTTACAGCCGTTATTTTCGTACATTCCAAACCGATTGAGAAGGGCGCTTTTCCGCTGGCTATTGCCCTTAAGACAACACCGCTTGTGGCTTTGGCCCCCCTGCTGGTGGTGTGGCTGGGTACCGGATATTCCTCCAAGATAGTGGCGTCCACGCTGATCTGCTTTTTCCCGATACTGGTGAACAGTGTCAAAGGACTTAAGGCGATTGAATATGAAGCCTGGGAGCTGTTTTCTACTTATAAAGGGACGAAGTGGGAAATTTTCTGGAAGCTGCGCCTGCCGACAAGTCTGCCATATATTTTCTCTGCGCTTAAAATCTCAACCTCCCTGGCGATTGTCGGAGCTATTGTCGGCGAATTCGTCGGTGCGAATAAAGGGCTTGGATACGTTGTTCTGGTCTCTTCCTATCATATGGATACTCCGGTAATGTTCTCGGCGATTATCGCTTCGGCGGCCTGCGGACTGCTGTTGTTCTGGTGTGTCGGACTGCTGGAGAAGAAAGTCATCTTTTGGACAAGGAGCGATGATCTGTGATGAGATGCTCCGTTATAAAAGTGCCTGCCGGTGCTCCGCATGATATGTCAGGCCTTAAGGCCTCTATAGAGGCCGGGGTTATCGACCCTGCACATGTAGTTGCCGTGCTGGGCAAGACCGAGGGCAACGGCTGTGTCAACGATTTTACCCGGGGATACGCGGTGATGGCCCTGAAGCAGTTTTTCGCTTCCTATTCCGCAGACAGCCGGCCGGCTGTGTCCTATATCATGTCAGGGGGCACGGAGGGCATACTGAGTCCGCATTTCACCGTAATGAGCCGCAGCGGCTCGCCGGAGACGGCAGAGGCCGGGCTTGGGCTGAAATCACTCGCGATTGGCGTCTCCAGAACGAGGAATTTCCTGCCGGAGGAGCTGGGGCGCCTGAGCCAGGTGGATGCAGTGGCTGAAGCGGTATCGCATGCGGTCCGTGATGCCGGTATTGCGTCTGCGGAGGATGTGCATTTTGTACAGATTAAATGCCCGCTTCTGACTGCGGAGCAAATGCATGAAGCCCATAGCAGAAAGGCTGAGCTTGTGACTGAGGATACCTATAAGTCGATGGGGTATTCCAGAGGCGCTTCCGCCCTCGGCGTTGCAGTGGCGCTTGGGGAAATCAGCCGGGAGGAGCTCCGGGATGAAGAAATCTGTGTGAACTGGGAGCTGTACAGCGCGGTTGCTTCGACGTCTGCCGGGAGTGAGCTTTCCTGCTGTGAGATCATTGTATTCGGTAATTCTTCCGCAGCGGAGGGTCCTTATTATATTGACCATGATGTTATGAAGGACTCCATTGACGGAGCGGCGCTGCAGCGCATGATCGACCGGCATGCCGGAGATGAGCTGATTCAGGTGCTGGCCAAGGCGGAAGCTGACCCTTCCGGCTATGTGCGGGAACGGCGTCATACGATGCTGGATGATTCAGATATCAACCATACCCGGCATGCCCGTGCTGTTGTCGGCGGTGTTCTGGCTTATGTATGCGGAGATCCGATGATCTATGTATCCGGCGGCGGGGAGCATCAGGGTCCGGCAGGCGGAGGGCCGGTGGCGGCCGTATTCCGCAGAAATCAATAAATGAATCTTATGGAGGAATGACATATGCTTACACAGGAAACCGAGGTTCTGACGGCAGAGGAAATGACATGGGAGCTGATGCCTAACCATATCGAGCTGTATCACCGGGAGATTGTCTCTGCGGCGCAGGCGGATAAGCTGGGGATACGGATGAGCTCTATTTTATGGGAAAAGCTCGGTGTCGGCGGGCAGGTGGTTCCCCACTATCACGACGTGGTGGAGATTATTCATATTACCGTAGGCGAGGTTAAGCTGCTGAGCGGCGGCGAGTGGACCAGCTACCGGGCCGGAGATACCTTTCATGTGCCGGCCGGCGTTGTCCATTCGGTAGCCAATGCCGGGGATTCGCCCTCCGAGCAGATCAGCATTTTTCTGCCGGCAGAAGATCAGGTAGCTCCAAACTCCTTTTTCGGCACAACCATTATTGAAGATATCTATTCCTCAAAGCTAAAGTAAAGGCGGCGGAGCCCCATGGCGAACAATGTAATCACAGGTCTGACCTGCAGCGACATCCTGTTGATTCCCGATCTTAAGGAGGCAGTAGTGCTTGCCGGAGCGGGCGGTTTGCACCGTTACATAAATCGCGTAAATGTGATGGAGGTTCCTGATGTCATAGATTGGGTCCGGCCGGGGGAATTCCTGATTACCAGCGGCTTCCCCTTCCGTGACCAGCCGGATTTGATTTCAGACATGATTCCGCAGCTGAACCAGAAGGGTGTCTCCGCCCTTGGGATCAAAACCAAACGGTTTATTGATGAGGTTCCGGCCAGGGCGCTTGAGCTTGCCGACCAGCTGGATTTCCCGATTTTTGAGCTGCCCTCGTCCACATCATTCTCTGATGTAGTCAGGGATATCATGGAGCGGGTGCTGGTTCAGGAGGCCAGGGAGCTCTCCCAGCTCCAGAGCCGGTTTCAGAAGCTGTCGAAGCAGCTGCTGCATGGTGACGGCATTGAGGATTTTCTGCGCTCGCTGGACGGGATGCTGCACAATCCGATTGTGCTTCTGGATGATATGGACCATCTGTTCTGCTCACCGCAGGCGGAGGAGCTGAAATTCCACCGCCAGTCACCGGTCTGGCTTCAGCTCAGGGATGAGGCGGGTCTGGGTATCTGCTTCATTACCCTTGGGGAACGGCGGATCAGGGCTTATGTGTCTGCAGTCAATGACAAGCAGATGAACCAGTGCCTGCTTATACTGCTCGAATGGAACCAGGAGCTGACTATGGTCGATCAGCTGACTATAGACCGGGTAGGCGTTCTGGTCGGACTGGAAATGATCAATGCGAATGCCCGCAGAGAAGTTGAGCTGAAGTACGTGGACCAGTTCCTGCAGGACTGGATCAGCGGCAGAATTGTGGCTGGTGAGGATCTCAAGCTGAGAGCAGAGGCCTGCGGCTGTCCGCTGCCTGATCTGGCAATGACTGCAGCAGTGGTCGGCTGGCTGGATATGAGGCCTGAGGTGAAGCAGCTGCAGCAGGCCGTGAAGAGAATCAGAACAAGGCCGGATTTACAGCATGTGAAAATGACGATCATTGAAGGCGAGCTTGCGGTCACGATTGCTGATCGAGGGGACATCCTACTGTCTGATACGCTGCAGCGCCTGCTAACGGAGCTTAGTGCGGTTTGTGCCAAGGATACATTTGTCTTCTGTATCGGAGACAAGGTCAGCCGCCCTGATCTGGTGCATTTCAGCTATGAGTCAGCGAAGAAGATCTATCATATCCGTGAGATTTGCGGTTTCCGTGAACCGTTCATAGATTATAGAAAGCTGGGCGTCTTCAGGCTGCTGTACCATTTGCCGGAGCTTGAAGAAATCCGGGATTACCGGGATCAGTATCTGATTCCCCTGCTGGATTACGACAGCAAGCACAACGTATCCCTGCTGCAGACGCTAACCCAGTACTTCAAGAACAGCCGCAATGTAAAAAAAACCTCAGCCGCATTGTTCACGCATTATAATACCGTGACCTACAGGATTGAACGTGCCTGTGAGCTGCTGAACCTGAACTCAGATGACGGGGACGATATGCTTGAGCTTCAGTTGGCCCTTAAGCTGCATGAGATGAGGCCCTATGAGAAGCAGCGTAACCCACAGAATAGGAGATGAAAGATATGGCTATGGCCGAATTGCCGCTCAAGCTGTCTGCGGGATGGCTGCGGGACCAATACAGAAGCGGAGCACTCACGCCGGAAAAGGTTATCCGCGAGATTATCCGGCGTTCACAGCAGGATCTGGAGCTGAACATTTGGATTGAGCCGCCGGATTACGGGCGGATACAGCCTTATCTGGAGGCAATAAGCCATAGGGACATCGAGGAGTATCCGCTCTGGGGAATTCCGTTTGCAGTCAAGGATAATATAGATGTGCAGGGCTTCCCTACCACAGCTGCTTGCCCGCAATTCAGCTATATACCGGACAGACATTCCTCTGTGGTGGAGCGCTTAGTCGGTGCCGGGGCGATTCCTGTAGGCAAAAGCAACCTGGATCAATTCGCCACCGGACTGGTCGGCACAAGAAGCCCGCATGGGGCTGTGCATAACGCGCTCAGACCGGAATATATCAGCGGCGGCTCCAGCTCCGGCTCGGCAGTTGCTGTTGCACGCGGCCAGGTAGTCTTCTCGCTTGGCACGGATACTGCCGGATCGGGGCGTGTGCCTGCGGCACTGAATGGTCTGGTAGGGTATAAGCCCAGCCTGGGAGCCTGGCCCACCTTGGGAGTAGTCCCGGCGTGCGCAAGCCTGGACTGTGTCACGGTGTTCGCGAACAGCCTCGAGGAGGCGCTGCTGGTTGACCGGCAGGTACGCGGCCTGGATGTCTCCGATCCCTGGTCCCGCAGCATCCCCCGGCAGGCGGACCGTCGTCCTGCCAGACTGCTGTTCCCGGCAGAGCCGCTTGGCTTCTATGGCCCTCATGAGGAGGAATACCGGCTGGCCTGGCAGGCAGCAGGCGAATTTCTGAAGAAGCTGGGTATTCCAATAGAATACGTGGATTGTACGATGTTCTTCGAAGCGGCATCCATCCTGTACGATGGTCCCTGGGTGGCAGAGCGCTGGGCCGGTCTGGGAGCATTTGTTGAGAATAACCGCGCCGCTGTGCTTCCTGTAACAGAACAGATTTTATCGTCAGGAAACGGGGAACGGCATACAGCCTCCAGCTTGTTCCAGGCCATGCACCGGCTGCAGGAGTACAAGGCTAAATCCCGCGAGCTGCTGCAGGATGCGGTGCTGGTCATGCCCACCTGTGGAGGAACCTGGACCAGAGAGCAGGTGGAGCTGAATCCCGTCGGCGCCAATTCGGAGATGGGCCGCTACACCAATCACTGCAATTTGCTTGATCTGTCTGCAGTGGCCGTTCCTGCCGGAGAAGCAGCGCAGGATTTGCCGTTCGGAATAACTTTATTCGCGCTGGCGGACAGCGAGCATCTGCTGGCAGGAATGGCAAGGCATTACCTGGGAGATTCCGGGCTGAAGGATACGGAGCCAGTTGGAGCGGCTGAAACGGAGGAAATAGCGATACCGACTGCTGTACAGCAATATACAACAATCGCCGTCTGCGGCCTGCACATGCAGGGCTATCCGCTCGAGAAGCAGATGACCGGCCATGGCGCTTATTTCTGGCGTGAGACGAGAACGGCGCCTTGCTATGACATGATCAGACTGCAGACTGTTCCTGCCAAGCCCGGGCTGATTAAGAAAGCTCAAGGGGGAGCAGCGATTCAGCTTGAGCTATGGAAGATGCCGGTTCAATCGGTCGGCGCATTTGCAGCCCTGATTCCCGCGCCGCTGGGGCTTGGGAAGGTGGAGCTTGAGGACGGAAGTGAGGTTATAGGATTCATCTGTGAAGGCTATGCCGAGGCAGAAGCGGAAAATATAACGGCCAGCGGCGGCTGGCGTTATGCCTGATATTAATCCGGTTACCGGCCGGATTGACAACAAATTGTGAATTGGCTATACTTTCTGTAATCTTATAGTTTGTATACGTTGAATGAGCGCAGTAGCAGCTTAGTCCCTGTCACAGAAAGCCGGGGGGTGATGGAACCCGGTACACACGAGGGCTGCGAAATACACTCTGGAGTATCTTGGGTAATGCCAAGCGGAATCAAGCGAACGATAACTCGCTTATGAGTGGTATGGACCGGCTGATTTTTGGCTGTCTGTGCAATTTGGGTGGTAACACGGTTAATTCAATCGTCCCTGTGTCTGAATAGACAAGGGGCGATTTTTTTTGCGTTTGCCGGGCTGGCGGACTGTGTGACATAAAATCAGAGATTGGCGGTCCGCGGACTTTTAGCCGTATCACCGGGTGGCGCTCACCCTCCAACGTATCCCGCTAACCATACTGATCACTAACAAAGGGGCTGTACATGTTGAATATTATTGATGAACTGGAATGGCGCGATGCCATTAATCAGCAGACGGATGCGGAAGGACTGCGCGAATTAACGAATACTAAGGCGGTTTCACTGTACTGCGGTGTAGACCCGACCGGAGACAGTATGCATATCGGGCATCTGATCCCGTTTATGGTGCTCAGACGCTTTCAGCTGGCAGGACACCGTCCGGTGATCCTGATCGGCGGAGCTACCGGAACGATCGGCGATCCGAGCGGACGCCAGAGCGAGCGCTCCCTGCAGACACTGGAGCAGGTACAGGAGAATGTGGATGCGCTGACTGCGCAGATGAAGAAGCTGTTTATCTCCGAGGATGACGCCAATCAGGTCCGACTGGTCAACAACTACGACTGGACCAAGAACATTAATGTCATTGAGTTCCTGCGCGATTTCGGCAAAAACTTCAGCATCAACACGATGCTCGCCAAAGATGTTGTCTCCAGCCGTCTGGACAGCGGGATTTCGTTCACCGAGTTCTCGTACCAGATTCTGCAGTCGATCGACTACCTACACCTGTACAAGCATGAGGATGTACAGCTGCAGATCGGCGGCTCCGATCAATGGGGCAATATTACAAGCGGTCTGGATCTGATCCGTAAAAAAGAAGGCAATGAAGCCAAAGCATTCGGTCTGACCATCCCGCTGATGCTTAAGGCTGACGGAACCAAGTTCGGCAAAACCGCCGGCGGCGCTGTGTGGCTCGATCCGAAGAAAACTACCCCTTACGAGTTCTACCAGTTCTGGGCGAACACAGATGACCGGGACGTAATCAAATACCTCAAGTACTTCACGTTCCTTAGCAAAGAGGAAATTGAAGCACTGGCCGCCAAGGTAGAATCCGAGCCGCACAAGCGCGAAGCTCAGAAGGCGCTGGCGGAAGAAATGACCCGGTTCGTACACGGTGAAGAGCTGCTGGAGCAGGCCAAGCGTATTACTGCCGCGCTGTTCAGCGGCGATATCCGTTCCCTGACTGCCGATGAGATTGAGGAAGGCTTCAAGGAAATGCCTACCTTTACCGCTACTAACGAAACGAAGAATATCGTGGAATGGCTGGTTGACCTTGGCATCGAGCCGTCCAAGCGCCAGGCGCGTGAGGACATCACCAAAGGTGCAATCTCGATCAACGGCGAACGTGTCAATGAATTGGAGGTTGATATTACCGCTGAGCACGCTATCGGCGGCAGGTTCATCATCGTCCGTAAGGGCAAGAAAAACTACAGCCTGGTAAAACTGGTTTAATCCGCAGCTGATAAGTTAGGCGGCAAAAGCAAACAAAAAAGGCTATCCCGGTCATTTCGCATGACCAGGGGATAGCCTTTTTTGTTTTGGTCGCAAGGAAGCCCGCTCGTTTGCTCGGCTGGCGGTGCTGTTAGAGGGGGAAATCCCGCTATAAAGGCGGCAGCGTCCGCCTCTCCTTCTTCTCGGTGATGCACTTGCCCTGTTTCGCAGGTAATGGCACAGCATCATGAATGAGCCGGTTTGAAATAACTGTACTTTCTGCAACTAAACTAGGCTAATTAGCTTTGTTGCAGGTTTTAACTGTACTCTATACATTTATATTTGCTGAAAACGACCCGAACCGGCTTTTTTGCGAAAAATAGATGTACAGAGTACAGTTATCTCCTTAAAATGACGGAATTCCCCTGTTTTAATTGCACAAACTACACTTAAAACTCATTTGGCTCCGAAACGACTGACTACGGTTAGCGCTTTGGCAAGGCAGATCCATCCGCTGCTCAACGCTTTACCTAAGGCGGGAACAGGAGACGGTTTGTTAGCCTCTTAATAACATTCTATATATAGCTGCGCATCTTCCTATTCTCCCTAGCAGGCCCCAAGCTTAGTCTGCCCGTTGTTCCTGCTAGTTTTCCAGGTGTTCCAGTTTAGTCTTCAAGCTGCTCGAGCTCATCCTCCAGCCCGGCCAGCTTTTTCCGGATGGCGCCGGCAAGCTCCGCGTCACCAGCTTGTTCAGCTTGTGCCAATGCATCCTGAGCCCTGCTGATCTGATCCTCCAGATAGGTGTAGTCGGATGAAGCGCCGGTGCGCGCTGAGCGTTGAGAGTAGGTCATGCTTCACACTCCTTTTTTACATAGTAGGACCATCATTTCGGCTGTCGCCGCCGTAAGCTCATGATACAAGCTTTCGGCGATGTGCTCAACCGGTGCCCTCATGAAAAGGTCTCCCGTCAACAGAAATGAATCCGACCCGGAAGAACAAAAAGCGACATAATTCACAGACAGCAAGGCCGTTCTGGTTTAACCATAAGATATAATCAAAAATTAAAGCTAATATTTTTAGAAAAGTTTATAAGGGAGCTTCCCGCACAGAAAGGTTGTTATACATAATGAAAGCTGTATCGTTTCACACATTGGACGAAGCCACACGTCATCTGGAAGCGCTGGGTGAGCGCCGCGGCCTGGTGCTGTTCGCTTCGGCTGCTGCTGTCCGGCAATTGTCTCCGCTGGCTCCGCCGCGTGTTCTGCTCTGCTCGACCAAAGGAGAGTATACTCCGGAGGGCTACCGGAGCGGCGTTGTTACCGGCTTTGAATATGATGCCTCTATCGCCGAAATTACAGAAATTGTACAGCCGCCCGTTCTGAGCAGTGCCAGGCTGAAGGCCGCTTATCTTAAGGTAAAAAACAACGCCAATGCCTTCCTGCTGCTGCTGTGTGACGGAACAGCGGGGATGGAGGAGACGATTCTCTCCTCATTGTTCTTCGTTGAACCGGATTTCAAGGTTATTGGCGGGAGTGCAGCGGATGATGAGAACGGAGAGGCTTACATCTTCATAGGCAGCCGCCGTGTTCAGAACCTTGGCGTATTCTTCGACATGTCTGTCCGCACCACACTGGTTAAAGAGAATATTTATGTCCCGACCGGCAATACGCTGCTGGTTACAGAAGCCGATGTGTTCGCGAGAACCGTGTATTCGTTCAACGGGCGTCCGGCTTCTGAGGAGTATGCACGCGCGCTTGGCGTTCCGGAAGGAGAGCTGGACCGGCATTTCCTCAGCAATCCGCTGGGTAAAAGGTATGCCGATGATCTGATCATATCTTCCCCGATGACAGTGAATCCCGATCAGTCCGTCACTTTTTACAGTCAGATTATGTCCAGTACTTATGTAGAGGTGCTTAATCCGGCAGATCCGCTGGCGGTGCTTGAAGAGACTCTGGAGACAAGCCCGTACAAGCCTTCCTTTGTGCTCAATATTAACTGTACTTTGCGGGACCAGCTGTTCACCAGGGATAACTTGTGGGCGGCGTTCGATGAGAAGATGCTCAGCTTCTGCGGCAACACTACAGGCTTCATCAGCTACGGAGAGCAATATTATAAAAAGCATGCCAACCAGACCATGATACTGCTGCTGGTTGAATAGGGGGAATCATATATGGAATGGATTAACAAACTGCGCTCTTTCTGGATAACATCAAAGTCAGATCATGAGATCATGATCCCGGGAGCTGCTATACCTGCAGGAGCAGTTACTGAAGCTGACACCGCACCTGTACCTGCTGTACCTGCACCTGTATCTTACGGTATTCATGCCTATGCCTTGGCTGAGCAGATCCGCCGCGAAACCGGGGCTATTCTTCAGCAGGAGGGACAAATGGTCGAGGAGTTTGCAGCTCTGCGGGCAGGTGGCGGCGAATTAATCACCCAGGTCGGCGGAACCCAGCAGCTGCTGGAGCATCTGAAGGCGAACAGCGGACTGACTGAGAATCTGATCAATGATATGTACGGCAGCCTGTCCTTTTCCTCCAACAAAATCGAATTTGCCAAGGAATCCAACCTCCAGATTGCTGCCGAAATGCAGAAGGCATCTGCGGTATTTACGGAATTCGTTACATTGAACGAAGAGCTGCGCCGGCATTTCACCAGCATTGAACAGCTTGCCAGATTCATTACCGAAATCGCCGAGCAGACGAATCTGCTGTCGCTTAATGCGGCGATTGAAGCAGCCCGGGCAGGCGAACATGGGCGCGGCTTCGCCGTTGTCTCAAGTGAGATCCGTAAGCTTGCCGACAGCACACGCAGCCATGTAAAAGAAATTATGGGCTCGCTCACAGGAATGACCGATGTAATGGAGCAGCTGCACAGCAAATCCGCTGATGGCACCAGGGCGATGGCCGAAACGGCCGGGCAGATCAGCCAGTCAACCGTATATATGAACGAGATTGTGGAGGCGGAGGAAGAGGTATTTGAACATCTGGAGAAAATCCAGGTATCTCAGGAGAGCAGCATGGAGGATGTCGAGCAGATCAACGGCGACCTGCTGCGTATTCTGGAGAAATCAGGCCAGGATTCCGACCAGTTCCAGAAGCTCGTAATGGCTGTCCAGCAAAAAGCCGATCACTATCAGCAGCTGCTCAACCATCTGCATCAGATAGAGCAGCTGCAGCAGCTTGATGAAGCGCAAAGCGTGCACTGAGCAGCTACAGCGTATGGAATGGCGATACAGCAAACCCGCAGCCGGCAGAGTTCGGGCTGCGGGTTTTTGCTGTAATTACGCCAGGGAGTCGGTATGATAGAGACGCTGTTTATGCTATAGTTAACAGTAAGCTTTACGAAGTGACAGCAGACCTGAAAGGGAGTACTTCATGACACAGTTTGTCTACAAGCAGATTATTGATGACCTCAAAATGAAAATTTTTGCCGGAGACTACCCGGATATGCGCCTGCCGGATGAACGTACGCTCAGTGAGACGTATGAGGTCAGCCGCAGCTCAATCAAACGCGCACTCGCCAAGATGGAGAGTGTCGGCATTATTTTCAAAAAACGGGGCTCAGGCACCTTTATCAATCCCTTGTACATAAAAAATGAATCGATCTTTAATTATGAAGGCTCCAATCTGGGAGTCACCGACAATTTCCAGATGCACGGCACCAAGCCCAAAGTCAAAGTGCTGAATTTCGAGGTCATCCCTCCGACCAAAGAGCTGCAGCGGGATTTATTCCTCGGGCCCCATGATTTCGTATACCGGATCGTCCGGCTCCGTCTGTTCGACGACGAACCGTTCATGATTGAGACCGGTTATATCCCGATCAAAATTGTTCAGGACCTCAATCAGACAATTATCGAAGGCTCGATCTTTAATTATCTGGAGGATTCGCGCAATCTCGCGGTGACCAAATCTTTCCTGTCTGTGTTTGCAGAACCGTCCGAGCCGGGTGACCAGGAGCTGCTTAATCTGGCGCCGAATGAGCCTGTCAGCATCATGGAGGGGATTTTCTTTCTTGATAACGGCACTCCGCTTGAATTCTCCCATATGAGATTCCACTACAAATATCTGAAATTTAATACCTTTGTATCGGTTACTTAAGCGCAGGTCCGGGAAATTGTCCCGGGCCTTTTTTGAAATATAAGAATTTTTTATATGTTTTACGCTATCCATAATCCTTATCTTTCTCGCAGGAACGGTTACCGCCTTCTCTGAAGGACGGCATAGCCGTTTCTACTTGTTCTCAACATAACAGTAATCCTCCTCTAACAAATAGCCTTTAGGTTTCGTTGAATGTAAAAAACTGGCGAAAGACATAGCGGTAGAGTGTTTTCCCAGACAATTACCTGCACATTTCATACTATGTTCAAAATTTCACAAAATTGGACCGTATCACTTGTCTAAAAGGTTGTATTTATTTTTTTCGGAGGTATGATGTACCTGTAGAGAGAAAAGATTGGCAAATATAAATACAATCCATTAGGGAGTGGAGAAAATGGGATTATCGACCATGAGTGTTGATTACTCATCAAAAACGTATTTGGAGAAGCTTGACGCTTACTGGCGGGCAACGAACTATATTTCTGTAGGGCAGCTGTATTTAAAGGATAATCCGTTGTTAAGAGAACCTTTGAAGGATGCTGACGTTAAAATCAAACCGATCGGGCACTGGGGAACGATTCCCGGCCAGAACTTCATTTATGCTCACCTCAACCGCGTTATTACCAAATATGATCTGAATATGTTCTATATAGAAGGACCGGGCCACGGCGGCCAGGTTATGGTGTCCAACTCCTATCTGGATGGCAGCTACACCGAAATTTACCCGGAAATTACCCAGGATATCCCTGGTCTCAAAAAACTGTTCAAGCAATTCTCGTTCCCTGGCGGCGTAGCTTCCCATGCTGCTCCAGAAACTCCGGGATCCATTCATGAAGGCGGAGAGCTAGGTTATTCCTTATCCCACGGCGCTGGAGCTATTCTGGATAACCCGGATCTGATCTCGGCTGTAGTTGTCGGAGACGGTGAAGCAGAGACCGGACCGCTGGCTGCTTCCTGGTTCTCCAACCGTTTCATCAACCCTGTAACCGATGGCGCTGTGCTGCCGATTCTGCACTTGAACGGCTTCAAGATCAGCAACCCGACCATCCTGTCCCGTCAATCGAAGGAAGAAATTACCGCCTACTTCACAGGCATGGGCTGGGAGCCGTTCTTTGTTGAAGGCGAAGACCCTGAACAAATGCACCCGGAAATGGCTAAGGTCCTCGATACTATCGTTGAAAGAATTGCAGCTATTCAGAAAAATGCGCGTGAACATAACGACCTTACCCGTCCGGTATGGCCGATGCTCGTCTTCCGTTCCCCTAAAGGCTGGACTGGACCTGCGCAGTGGGATGGCGTGCCTAATACAGGTTCGTTCCGTGCCCATCAGGTGCCGATTCCGGTGGACCAGAAGAATATGAAGCATGCTCCGGCGCTGCTGGATTGGATGCACAGCTATAAACCGGAAGAGCTGTTCGATGAGAACGGCCGCCTGAATGCTGAACTTGCTGAAATCCTGCCTACCGGCGACAGACGTATGGGAATGAATCCTGTTACTAATGCGGGCAATTTGATCAAGGACCTGAATCTGCCTGACTTTGCCGACTATGCGCTGGACAATGCTGTTCCGGGTCAAGTGGTGGCACAGGATATGGCTGTTCTCGGTAAATACCTGAAAGAGGTAGTCCTGCGTAATGAGCCTAACCGTAACTTCCGGATCTTCGGACCGGACGAAACGATGTCCAACCGTCTGGCACCTGTGTTCGAAGTGACCAAACGCCAATGGCTGGATCAGGTTATTGAACCAAATGATGAATTCCTGGCTTCCTACGGCCGTGTTATTGACTCCCAGTTGTCGGAGCATCAGGCGGAAGGCTTATTGGAAGGCTATGTGCTGACTGGACGCCACGGCTTCTTCCACAGCTATGAAGCGTTCCTGCGTGTGGTGGATTCGATGATTACCCAGCACTTCAAATGGCTGCGCAAGGCAACCGATCAGGGCTGGCGCGCCGATATCCCGTCCCTGAATGTTGTGGCAACCTCGACTGTATTCCAGCAGGATCACAACGGCTACACTCACCAGGATCCGGGTCTTTTAGGCCACTTGGCTGATAAAAAACCAGAATTCATCCGTGAATATCTGCCGGCGGATGCGAACTCCCTGCTGGCTGTATTCGGCACTGTGCTGAATGACCGCCAAAAGATCAACCTGATCGTATCCTCCAAGCATCCGCGTCCGCAGTGGTTCAGTGTAGCAGAAGCGCAGGAGCTGGTTGATAAAGGCCTGAAGATTATTGACTGGGCAAGCACTGACAAGGGCGGCGAGCCGGATGTGGTCTTTGCTTCCGCAGGTACAGAGCCAACGATTGAAGCCCTGGCGGCTATCTCTATCCTCAATGAGAAATTGCCTGAGCTCAAAATCCGTTATATCAACGTAGTGGACCTGCTGAAGCTGAGAAGCCGGAAGCTTGATCCGCGCGGCTTGTCCGACGAAGAGTTTGATCAATTTTTCACAAAAGATAAACCGGTCATCTTCGCGTTCCACGGCTATGAAGGCCTAATCAAGGACCTGTTCTTCGACCGTCACAATCACAATCTGCATGTGCACGGCTACCGCGAGAACGGCGACATTACCACTCCGTTCGATATGCGCGTGCTGAACCAGATGGACCGCTTCGATCTGACTAAGGAAGCTGTACTGAGCTTGCCGGAGTCTGCCGGGCATTCTGCTATTGCGGCTGAAATGGATGCTATGGTCAAGAAGCACAATGCCTTTATCCGCGAAGAAGGCATTGACCTGCCGGAGGTTGAAAGCTGGGTCTGGAAGGGCTTGAAATAAGGTTTGTATATTGGATTGAAGGCCTGCTCCCTTGCCGGGGGCAGGTTTTTTTTGCGGATAATTAAGCATTTTGCGATTAAAGTAAAATCTTGCACCGAATGTCCCAAATGACCGTAGTAGCAGTTATACGCACTTATGGGATTAATTAACTCTTATACCAGCGTTACAAAAGGAGGCTGTACATGTATATGCAAAGATTGTTTGCCTTATTTAAGCCGCCGGTTATTTGTCTGATGGCTATGTTATTACTGCTGTCTGCCGGAGTTCCTGCCTATGCGGCAGAAGGAGAAGTGCCGGCCAATGATGAGAGCCCTTCCGGAATCAGGCTGTCTTCACTGGAAACCGTTATTGATTCTTATATGACTCCTGCACGTATGGAGACGACTGGAGCGGTATCTGTTGCAATAGTTAAGAACGGTAACATTATATTAAACAAAGCCTACGGCTTAGCGGATGTTGAAAATAATACCGCCGCTGATACAGACACGGTATTTGAATGGGGTTCAGTGACGAAGCTACTGGTCTGGACGAGTGTCATGCAGCTGGTAGAGCAGGGAAAGCTGGAACTGCAGACAGATATCCGCGAGTATCTGCCGGAAGGCTTCCTAAAGAAGCTGAAGTATGATGAGCCGATTACGCTGCTTAACCTGATGAATCACAATGCTGGCTGGCAGGAGCAGTACACAGGTTTATATTTCTTGCAGGAAAAAGATGTCCCTGATCTGGCTGAGGCGCTACGGATCTTTGAACCCCGACAAGCTTACAAACCGGGTAGAGTAGTAGCCTATTCCAATTACGGTGCAGCGCTGGCAGGCTATATTGTTGAGCTGCAGAGCGGCCAGTCGTTTTATACATATGTTAATGAGCATATTTTTAGTGTTTTGGGTATGGAGCATACCTCTATTCATCCGTTACAGCAGGATAATCTGGCAGCCGGCATTGCAAGGGACAGGATTCAGGGCTATTCATCAGAACGGGAGCTGATACGGCAGAATCAATTGCCTATCAGTATTTATCCGGCAGGGGCTGCACTCGGAACAACGGCAGATGCAGCAAAGTTCATGGCCGCGATTGTCCCGCCAGCTGACAGCACGAGCCCGCTGTTTCAGAGTAATGCAACACTTGAGGAAATGCTGACTCCAAGCCTGATGTATGAAGGCACTGATATGGCAAGGATTGCCCACGGCTTTCTCGTAAACGAACACGCAGTCCGCACGCTGGAGCATGGGGGCAATACGACGGCTTTTACAAGCAATTTTGTGTTTGACCCTGTCTCTGAATTCGGGATGATCGTGATGACGAATCAGAAGAATGAAGGGCAATTTACTACGGGGCTGGTTGACATCGTTTTTGGCACCTATAGACCGGAGACTTACAGCGGTAAGCTGCCGGACACTACTGAGGTCGCTGGGACCTATCTTCCGGCACGGCGGGCAGTTCACGGCTTCGGGAAGATGTATGCCTACTTTAATACGGCGGACATTGTTGCTGTAAATAACCGCACGTATAACTGGAATGAACAGCCCTCCAGCCAATTTGCACCGGATGCATACTCTAAGGTATACTGGTCGGCCAATGAATACTTTGTAAGAAATGATCAGGGCGAGGTTGAAAAGCTTTCTATTCAGAGCAGTGATTATTTTCGCCTGACAGGTCTGGCTTTGTATAGTGTAAGAATTACGCTGATTGCTCTTGTGCTTGGGATAACGTATACCCTGTTTGCACTTATTAACGGATTGTTGCACTTCAGTAGACGTACATTCAAAAGAATGGCCGGATCGTTACCCGGCTTGGAAAAGTACCATTTAATAATCAATGCTTCCAGTCTGCTTCTGGTTCTGAATATTGTTATTCTGGCCTATCGTAATATTGGCTTAACATCCTACGCTACAGTTAGAGTTCATCTAATAATAAACATTCTCTATTGTCTGCTGACCGCCGGATACATAGTAATGCTTCTCCTGAAGCTGCGGCGCTCGGACAGCAGAAGAGTGAGAAAAGTATTGTACGTGCTGTCCGGGCTGTCGGCGGTATTGTTCAGCGCGCTGATCATCGGGTGGGATTTGTACTTTTAGTATGTAGGGCGGATGTATAGTTCAGACTGCGGCTGGTTAAAATTAGGTTGCAGATTTTTTGAAGAGTGGTTGACACCGTTTTCAGCTTGTGTTAAATTGTTTCCGAGGCTTGTTACCGGTAATGCGGGCAAAACCACAGTGGAAATGATTCTGTCATGTCCATTGTTGTTTTGCCCTTTTTTGATTCCTCAAACACAGGTGGGTTTATAGTGATCATCAAACAAATTTTTAACAACAACATCGTCAGCACGCTTGATGACAAGAACCAGGAGCTGCTTATCCTCGGCCGGGGTATCGGTTTCCAGTTCCGTGCAGGCGACACGATCGATGAGGGGCGGATTGAAAAAATCTTCCGTCTGCAGGACTCCTCCATCTACGAGCGCTTTAAGGCGATTGTTACCGAGGTGCCGATTGAAATTTTGCAGGTGACGGATGATATTGTCAGTCTGGCGCGCATGCAGCTGAATAAGCAGATCAGCGACGGGATTTATGTATCCCTGTCAGATCATATTAACTTTGCTGTACAGCGGATGGCGCGGGACCAGATTGTCCGTAACCCGTTGTCGTGGGAGGTGCAGCACTTCTATAAGGCGGAGTACGATGTGGCCAAGGAAGCGCTGACGATTCTCAGGGAGCGGCTGGGGATAGATTTTCCGAAAGATGAGATTTGCAATATTGCGCTTCATTTCATAAATGCTGAAGTCAATGATTCGATGAACGATGTGACGCATCTGATGCAATTGCTGCAGGAGATTATGAACATCATCAAATATCATTTCAGTGTGGATCTGGATGAGGACAGCGTCAACTATTTCCGGTTCATTACGCATCTTAAATATTTCTGCCAGCGGGTCATTACCCATTCCAGTCATGATGACACGGAGGAATATCTGTACGAGGTTGTCCGCAAGAATTACCCGGAGACCTTCAAAGGCATCATCAAGATCGAAACGTTTATCCTCAAAAACTATGATTATGTCATGACGCATTCCGAGCAGCTCTACCTGACACTGCATCTGGAGCGGCTGATGAAAAGTAAATAACAAGGGCTTGTTACTGTTCAATCAGGCAAAACCCGGATGAGGCACGGCACGCGCGAAGGCGCGGAGACTGTGTGTTCGTTCGGGTTTTTTAGTTGCCAAAAATAGGGGGAAGTAAGATGAAACATCAGGAAACAGCACAGCAAATCGTCCAGTCCGTGGGCGGGGTGGACAATGTCAACTCGGTGTACCACTGTGTAACCCGGCTGCGTTTTGAGCTTAAAGACAACAGCAAGGCCGATCAGGCTGCGCTCAAAAAGCTGGATATGGTCATGGGAACCAACATCTCAGGCGAGCAATTCCAGGTCATCATAGGTAACGATGTGCCGAAGGTCTTTGATGAGATGGTAAAAGCTTACCCGGCGCTCAAGCAAAGCGGCGAGGGCAGCAAAAAAAAGGATGGAAAGAAGCAGAACGTCATCCTGAAGATTTTTGAAACGATCGCAGGCGTCTTCGCGCCAATGCTGCCGGCAATCACAGCTGCAGGTATTCTCAAGGGTCTGCTGGCTCTGTTCGTAACACTGGAATGGCTGACAACCGGAACGGATACGTACCGGATTCTCTCCGCCATCGGTGACGGTGTGTTCTACTTCCTGCCGATTCTGATTGCCTTCAGCGCAGCCCGGAAATTCGGGAGCAATCCGTTTATTGCGGTTGGAGTAAGTGCGTCATTGATGTATCCGGACATGGGGGTGTTAATGTCGAGCGGTAATCCGGTTGCTTTTCTGAACATTCCGGTTACTGCGGTATCGTACGCTTCATCCGTTATTCCGATCCTGCTGGCAGTATGGCTGCTCTCTTATGTGGAAAAGACGGTGGACCGTTTCATCACGCCATCCCTTAAATTGCTGCTCGTTCCGTTAATTTCACTGCTTATTATGGTTCCTGTAACGCTGATTGCGATCGGACCGCTGGGAACCTTTATCGGCGACGGCCTGTCCGGCGGCATTAACTGGCTGCTGAATGAAGGCGGACTGATCTCCGGTATCGTCCTCGGGGGCGCAATGGCCCTGATTATTATGACGGGTATGCACTACGCGCTGGTTCCGGTTATCATCAGCAATCTGGCTACGCTTGGCTTCGACAAATTCCTGCCGCTGACCTATATCTCCAATATGGGACAGGCTGGTGCAACACTGGGCGTATTCTTCCGGGCAAAAGATAAAAAGCTGAAATCCGTAGCACTCTCCACCAGCTTCACCGCGCTTATGGGTGTTACCGAGCCGGCGATGTACGGTGTAAATATGAAATACAAAAAGCCGTTTATCGCGGCGATGATTGGTAGTGCGGCAGGGGGCGGCTTCGCGCTGGCTTTTGGAGCCAAGGCTTACGCACTTGCCGGTAACGGCGGTATTCCAGGTCTTCCGGGACTGGTCGGCCAGACGTTCTGGTACGCTTTTGGCGGGATGGTTATTGCCTTTGTAGTCGGCGCTGTCGTTACAGTGCTGCTTGGATTCCAGGAAGAGGCGGATGACGCTGCACAGATCTCCGGTAATATTGCAGCCAAACCGGCTAATGAGGCTCCGCAGTCTGCGGCTCCGGCAGCGGTAGAAGTTGAAGCAGCTTCCGCAACTGCAGACAGCACAGCATACGCACCTATGACAGGTAAAGCGATTCCTTTAAAAGAGGTCAACGACCCTACCTTTGGTGACGAGCTGATGGGCAAGGGGATTGCTTTTGTGCCGACAGTGGGTGAGCTGGTATCTCCGGTCAGCGGTACAGTAATGAATGTATTTAAAACCAAACATGCCATGGTCATCCGTGACCACAGCGGTATGGAGCTGCTGATCCATGTCGGCATCAATACGGTTAAGCTGCGCGGACAATTCTTCGAAGCACATGTGCAGACCGGTGATCAGGTGCAGGCCGGCGACAAGCTGCTTACCTTTGATCTGGAGCAGATTGCCCAGAACTATGATATTACTACCGCGATGGTTGTTACGAACACTGCAGACTACAAGCAGATTCTGCCGATTAAGCTGGGACCGGTTGGTTTTGGTGAGCCGGTGGTGCGGGCGGAGCTGTAGGCTGGGTGCTAAACGCTGCTACCTGTGGGCAGTATCAATAGACTACAGTAGACGGACCCGAATCCGTGCCTGACGTGCCAAAATCGGGAATTTCCCGGGCAATTAGATCAATTTTGTAGTACTAACCAGGAATGTATTAGAGGCGCAGCAGATACAGAGCACTTTTTACAAAAAATATTATATAGATTGATCTTGAAAACCTAAATTAAGGGAAAAGTGGCGGAGGAGAATTTTGGAACTGTAGGAGCGTTAGCGACCGCCTGAAAGCTTTTCGCAGAAAAGCTTGCTCCGGAAGCATAAGCTGTCTGCGGATTTCCACCGCGAACAGCGGTATCAAATCAAGAAATCTGCAGACAACAGCGGCCGGAAGTCCAA
>NZ_CCDG010000044.1 GCF_000723885.1 Paenibacillus camerounensis | reverse complement strand
CGCCGGGGGCACCGCCGGCGCAGGCCAGCCCCTCCCCGGGGCGCCGCTGGCGCGCCCCGGCAGGTCCGCCGCCGCGCTGGTCCGCGCCGGCGGGGAGGCCGCAGCCCTCCTGGCGGTGCTGCGGCTGCAGTACACGGCGCTGGAGGCACCAGCGCCGGAACCGGGCGCGCCAGCTATTGCGGCGCGCGCACAACTGCAGGACTTCGGCCTGATTATAGCCGAAGCCTGCATGCTGGAAGCGCCGGGCACAGCCGCGGCGCTCCGGCACTACGCCGAGGCCGGCGGGCAGCTCGTGCTGCTGCCGGCTGAGCCAGGGCAGCAGGCGGCGCTCGGCAGCCTGCTGGACCGGCCCGTGCGCGTACAGCTGCACGAGGCGTATCACCTGGCGGCGGAATATGATCACGCCGCCGTGCAGGGGTTCAGCCCTGTCGACCTGTTCGGCTTCGACAAGGTGTTTCTGTCGCCGCGCGAGGTCAGGAACCATGTGCTGGGCGAGCATAGCCTGGACATCCCGGGCGCGGATGCGCTCTGCACAAGCATCGAGGGAACAGCCTGGAAGGACTACTTCGTGCATGGCTACACCGCCGAATACAGCCGGCTCGCGCTGGTGGAGCTGAACCGCAGAAAGGCCCGACATGCAGGAACCTTCATGGCTGAAGTCAAGTTAGGTGAAGGGTCAGTAATCTGCTCCCAGCTCCTGACCGATCCCGGCAATGACAAGGCGGTCCGCCTGTATACCCGGCTGCTGGGTAATCTGGGTGCGTCCTTTGATGACGGCCTGCTGAACAGCGTGAAGGGGGACGGGGAATGGGCCGTGGAAACGATGATGGCCCTGCCCTGCCCGCCCCACATTGATTATGAAGAGATGAAGTCGTACTACATTGACCGGGAATTCTCATTAAATAATCTGGGCGAAGGCCTATACGGCTGGATGCAGAAAAAAGAGCGCCGCCCCGGTGACGGCACCCTGCGCATAGCAAATGCAGGGAATAACCGCTGGTTTCTGAGCTGTTTTGTGGATGTCCCGGATAAAGCAGGGGAGGCTGCTCAGCATTACCCGGGCCGGCTGCGGATCCACACGGACGTACCCTATGAAATCTACCTGAACGGTGAGCTTGCAGCTGAGCCGGAACGGGAGCTTACGCTGCAGACCGGGCTTAACCGGCTGATAGCCATCCTGCAGGGAACGGGCGGAGACCTGGCGTTCGGCCTGACCTTTTTGAACCCGGACGGCAGCTATATGAAGGGTCTGGAATACCGTCTGACCCTGGATGAGGTCGAGCCGAAATAGCATTATAACATGACTAAGGAGCTGAAGCCCGGTGAAGACGGAGCTAACCAGACATGCCGATCCGAAAGATTATTATGCCTTCAGGGATGACGAAAAAGAAGTAGAATTCAAACGGCATGACATGCCGACACCTTGGATGAACTATCTGTCGAACGGCACCTTTCATACGATGATGTCGCATGCCGGCGGGGGCGTGGCTTTTTACAAGTCGCCCCAGATCTGGCGGATTACACGCTACCGTTTCTTCCATCTGCCGATGGACCGTTCCGGCCCGTACATCTATGTGCAGGATGCCAAGACGGGCAGCTACTGGTGCCCGACCAGCGAGCCCGCCCTGGATAAGCCCGAGGAATGGAAAAGCGCCCACGGGATGGGCTACACCCGCTTTGAGGCAAAGCGCGGCGGTATCGCGGCCCGGACGGTGTATTTTGTCGGACCGCATGAGAATTCGCTGATCTGGAATCTGACCCTGACTAATGAAGGGACCGAAGCGAGAGAGCTGAAGGTCTA
Source organism: Paenibacillus camerounensis (assembly GCF_000723885.1). Taxonomy (GTDB): domain Bacteria; phylum Bacillota; class Bacilli; order Paenibacillales; family Paenibacillaceae; genus Paenibacillus_AQ; species Paenibacillus_AQ camerounensis. The sequence goes on along the minus strand of NZ_CCDG010000044.1, from coordinate 143,125 downwards.
CGCCTACGCTGAATTCGGGATGATGGAATTTATGCGTGAGCTGCAGTGGCAGTGCTACAATAAGCATCAGGTGTCCGTGCAGTATCATGAGGCTGGGGCGCTGGTCTACCGGTACGGGGTAGAAAACCAGCCGAAGCCTGAGGAGACGCCGCTTGTCTATCTGGCTGCGGATACTCCGCTTGCCGGCTATGACGGTGACCGCGAGGAGTTCATCGGCAGCTACCGCAGTGAAACCAATCCGGCGGCAATTGAGAATGGCGGCTGTACCGGATCAACGCTGCTGGGCGGTGACCCCTGCGGCGCGCTGCAGTTCAATGTTACTCTCCAGCCGGGAGAGAGCCGGACGATTAATGTGTTTCTCGGTACGGCGGCGGATGAGGCTGAGGTGTCACGGGCTATATTCCATTCCAGGGAAGCCGGATTTGTGGAAGCCTCCTTCCAGGCGCTGCAAGAGAACTGGTCAGACTACTTAGGCGCCTGGGAGAGCAGGCTGCCGGATCAGGATGCCCAGCGGATGATTAACATCTGGAATCCTTATCAGGCGCACCGTAACTTTTTATTTTCGCGCAATATTTCCTTTTACGCGACCGGAACGTTCCGCGGTGTAGGCTACCGGGATACGGCCCAGGATATACTGGCGGTTGTACCTTTTGATACGGAGCTTGCTTTTGACAAGCTGAAGCTGCTGCTCGGCCAGCAGTACAGGGACGGGCATGTGAACCATTACTTTTTCCCGAACGAGGGCTGGGAGCCAGTAACGAGCATTCATTCGGATGACCATCTGTGGACGGCGCTTTCGGCCTGGGACCTGCTGGCGGAGACAGGGGATGCTGCGTTCCTGCAGGCAAATGTACCTTATTATGACGGCGGTGAGGGTACGGTGTATGAGCATTTGCGGGCAGCCATCGATTTTACGGCCTCACAGCTTGGCTCCCGCGGTTTTCCGCTGATGCTGCGCTCGGACTGGAATGACCAGCTGTTCCGGGTCTGCCGCGAGGGCCGCGGCGAGAGTATCTGGACCTCGATGCAGCTCGGAACCGTACTGCTGCGGATGATTGACCTTGCTGCGGCAGCCGGATACCCGGAGGACGCTGTCAGATATGGGACAATGTATGAGAGCCAGCGTGAGCTGGTCAACAGTATCGGCTGGGACGGCCGCTGGTTCCGCCGGGCAATCATGGATGACGGCCGGTTCCTCGGCAGCGATGAACACGACGAGGCCAAAATCTGGCTCAACACCCAGACCTGGGCCACCATCTCCGGTATGGCAGACGTGGATAAGGGAATTCAGGCGATGGACAGTGTGCGGGAAATGCTGGACACCGAGCTCGGCATCAAAAAAATCCACCCGTCGATCACCACCTTCCCCGATCCTGCCGACCCTTTGACCAATTACAACAAGGGAACCGGAGAGAACGGAGCGGTATTCTGCCATGCCAATACCTGGGCAATTATAGCGGAATGCCTGCTGGGCCGCGGGGATCTGGCTTATAAATATTACCGCCAGCTGCTGCCGAATGTAGCCATGGACAAAGCGGGCTTGTGGCGCTACAAAGCGGAGCCTTACGTCTATGCTTCCAACCTGTTCGGGCCGGAGTCCGACAAGTTCGGATTGGCTAATGTCTCCTGGCTGACCGGTACCGCTGCCTGGATGTACGTGGCTGTTACCCAGTATATTCTCGGGGTAAAGCCGGTTTTAAATGGTCTGTCCATCGACCCGTGCATTCCTGCGGACTGGGAAGGCTTCACGGTCAAGCGGCGTTTTCGTGGCTGCGTCTACGACATTAGTGTTACCAATACGAGCAGGGTCTGCAAAGGCGTCAAAAGCATCACCGTTGACGGCGAGCCTGTAGAGGGTAATGTGCTCCCGGCCTATCCCGGACGGTCATCCGTCAAGGTTGAAGTCGTTTTGTAGAAAAAATAGGCTTCTCATTAGGCGGACTACATTCGGTGTTAAACATACCCGACGGCTACAGCTTTCATTAAATACCTTTTACTATACTTCCGTCAGGAGTAATAGGCACATCCACCGCCCTTAAGCAAAATGGCTGCTCAACCCTTCCATTTGCCTAAGGGCGGTTCTTTGTGATTGCTGCCTGTTATATTATTAACGTCTGGTTATAGCCCAGATTAGTAGAGCGGTTGCACTTACACCGGCTCCGAGCCAGCATACTCCGTTCCACCCGGCATAGGCGTACATGCCTGTTGCGGCAATAGAGCCGGCGGAGCTGCCGATCGAATAGAAGATCATATAAGCGGCGGTTAGACGGCTGCGGGCCTCAGGACGAACATTCAAAATCATACTTTGATTCGTAACATGCACCGCCTGAACGGCCAGGTCCAGAAGGAGGATTCCAATAACAAGTGCGGCCAGGGAGCGCTCCGTATAGCTGATAGGCAGCCAGGAAAAGAGGAGCAGGACAAGCGCAATTCCGGTTGTGATCTGTCCATATCCCCGGTCGGCCAGCCGCCCGGCACGGGTTGCCCCCAATGCCCCGGCGACTCCGGCTAAGCCAAATGCTCCGATGGCAGAGTGAGAGAGTGACAGCGGAGGCTGGCTGAGCGGTAACACCAGCGAAGTCCACAAAATGCTGAAAGCGGCAAAAATGAACATGCAAAGCAAGGAGCGGACACGTAAGATACGCTCTTCTCTATACATGCCCAGAACGGAACGCAGCAGCTGGAAATAGGAAAGCGGGGTTCTCCGTTCCTCCTGCGGCATGATCCGCAGCAGCGTTAATGAAATTGCAAGAATGCAGACTGCGGACAGAAGATAGACCGCACGCCAGCCTGCCACATCCGTGAGCACTCCTGCAGCAGATCTCGCCAGCAGAATACCAATGACAATACCGCCGGTCACGATTCCAACCGTACGCCCTCTTTCGGAGGGGGCGGCTAACGTTGCAGCATAAGCAACTAATGTCTGTGTAACAACGGCCAATAACCCCACAATGGCCAGGCCCCCCAAAAATACGCTGACATTCGGCGCAAAAGAGATCGCGGTTAAAGCAAGCACGGATAAGAACATCTGGCCGGGAATCAGCAGACGCTTGTTAAGAATATCGCCAAGGGGCACCAGTAAAAAAAGGCCTAACGCATAACAAACCTGTGTAACCGTGATCACAATACCAACGGATGAAGGGGCAATAGCGAACTCCTCCGCGATGACATCCAGCAGCGGCTGGGCGTAATACACATTGGCAACAGACAGCCCGCAGGCTATGGCGAATAATAAAGTTACACTACGCTGCATTGAGGCAGGCCGTCCGGCAGTTGTGCCGGGTTTCCCCGCTTTTTCGCTAATTTGCAGCTTACCCAAATGGTTTCACACTCCTCTTATGATAAGCTTACTTTACAGTATAATATACTAAAAGGTACAAAAAGCATGGAATAAAAATAACCCCTTTAATAACTATAGTCAAGGCAAATTTCAAGGGGGGTTTGACAATTAAACCGCGTAATTATAGAATTTTTAATATACCAAGTAGTATGATATGGAGGGTGAACAATGGTCCGGCTCAGGGAGTTTGATGAGGAAAAGGTGCTTCAAGCGGCGATGCGCGTTTTTTGGGAGAAGGGCTATGAGGCGGCTTCTATTAACGATTTAACTTCGGCCATGGCGATTCAGCGGCCCAGTCTTTATTTAGCTTTTGGCGATAAAAAACAGCTGTTCGAGACCACTCTGCGCAAGTACACCCAATGGCACGCGGCGGGTATACGGAAGAAGCTTGAAAGCAACAGCTCTGTCCGGGAAGCCATTCGTGCTTACTTCGAAGGTCTAGTTGACGAGGCGTACGATGGGGAGGGGAGCATGGGGTGCTTTTGCATCAATACAATGGTCGAGCTGTCGCCTCATGATGAGAAATTTGAAATTATTACGCGGGAGCACCAGATGTACCTTGCCGTACTGTTTCAGGAAACGATTGAGCGCGGAATCCGGTCAGGCGAGCTTCATCAAGAGACGAATGCCAAAGCTCTGGCTCAAAGCCTCGTTATATCGTTAATCGGAATCACGGTATTGCTGAAGTCCCGGCCCGACCGTTCTTTTGTCGATAATGCGGTTGAGGTATCGTTGTCCCTTTTGTAATGAGCTTCGTTCAGCGGATGCTCTTTCTGTATTTCTCGGGTGAAGTTCCCTTTTGCTTTTTGAACATTTGGCTAAAATACGACGGAGAATAGCCGCCCACCTCCGCTGCAATTTCCTGAACAGATCTGGTGGTGTTGGCGAGCAGAATACTGGCTTCCCGTACACGCCGCTGAATCACATATTCAGACAGGGTGAATCCGGCATAATCCTTAAACAAATGTGAAATATGGTACGGTGACAGATGCATCGCGGCAGCCAGCGTCTCCAGGCTGAAAGGCTCTTTATAGTGTTCGTCCAGCCAGCCGGTAATTCGTTCTACATGCGAACCTCCGCGTGACTGGTTATTGAAGGTCTCAGGCAACACGCCGGACATGTTCTTTTGCAGCAGCCGGATTAACTGGAGCATCAGGAGTCCCGTATTCTCTTCCCTATCCGCAGCGGAGTTATTGCCGGCGTAATGCAATTCCTCCAGCACAGCGGCAACCGGCGTATTTTGCATGTCATATACAACCGGCCGCTGCAGACTCCCCCTCCACAGGCTGCGGAAAAACTTCTCCAGTAAAGGGAAAGCCGTAAGATAACGCTCCAAAAAACCGGGATCAAAGGTCAGATTGGTCCGGATATACGAATGGCCCTGGGCGGCCGGAACAAGTACACGGTGCAGCTGATAAGGCTGAAACCAGACCAGGGTATGATCCCGGATCGGATACGTCTGATTCTCTGCCATAATCTCCCCATGGCCGCTATAAATGTACAGCATCTCGATTCCCCTGTGCGCATGAAACCAATGGGCTTCCGCATCCTCAACCTTATATTTGTACATAAACAACCCGGGCTCCAGCCCCTGGGGCAGATAATCGTTCCTGTTCATGCAGCGCTCCCTCATCAACCATTATTACTTTTAGTATAAGTAGCCGTCCGGCAAAAAGAAACCGTTTCATTTCCGCGCTCAAGTAACTATGCAGCTCCAAGTAACCAGGTAAAAGCTGACCGTCGCAATAGAGGCAAAAATGCCTCTGATTCCGGCGGATGAAGGGAAATGGGCAAAATGAGAGGCAAAAGTGCCTCTGATTCCGGCGGATGAGGGGAAATGGGCGAAATGAAAGGCAGAAATGCCTCTGATTCCGGCGGATTAGGGGAAATGGGCGAAATGAGAGGCAAAAGTGCCTCTGATTCCGGCGAATTAGGGAGAATGGGCGAAATGAGAGGCAAAAATGCCCTTGATTCCGGCGGATGAGGGGAAATGGGCAAAATGAGAGGCAAAAGTGCCTCTGATTCCGGCGAATTAGGGAGAATGGGCGAAATAAGAGGCAAAAGTGCCCTTGATTCCGGCGTATTGGGGAAAATGTGCGAAATGAGAGGCAAAAATGCCTCTGATTCCGGCGGATGAGGGAGCTGTTGCTCCCAGCCTCCATGACTAATTACTCCTAACTAACTATCGAGCCTACCTCTCAGCTAAACTTTGACATTGTTGCCAACCGCCCTCACACACGCATTAAGAACCCTGCCAACTCTACACCTATGCCATTCGCCAGCTCACCCGCTCAAACTCACCCGACGTACTCGCCAAACTCACCCACCTGACACTCACGTGACATGCTCGCCAAACTCACCCGCTCAGCACTCCGTCCGACGAAGTCACTAAACTCACCCGCTCAGCACTCCGCCCCATACTCTCACCAGACACACCCACCAACTCTCCACCAAATCCAATCATCCATCCCCTGACTAGTCCCCAGCCAGCTCCCCGTGCCACACTCCTACCTACCACGCCCCCTAATCCTGCCGTCCGTACCAATACCCCGGAAGTCCCTGCTCCAGGCGCAGCAGTGCCTCCAGGAAGAAATAGTCGCCCCAGATCATGAAGTCGTCGGGGGAGGAGTTGCCTCTGACAGAATAGGAGCCGTGGCGCAGGAAGCCTTCCTCGTCCGGGTTCCCGGCGGTGAAGTAGCTGCTGATCAGCGAGTCCATCGACTGGTTCACCGCTTCGTTTAACAGAGCGCGGTCCGGGTCGCCTTCCGGGAGATGGTCCAGCAGCTCAAGTACGCCGCACACAAAGATGGCTGAGGCCGAGCTGTCACGCGCTGTGCCTTCCTCCTGCGGGGCATCGAAATCCCAATAGGCGACATGATCCTCAGGGAGATGCTCAAGGAAGTAGCGGGCCAGCCTCCGCGAGGTTTCCAGGAAACGCTCCTCACGCGTATAGCGGTAAGCCAGCGCGAAGCCGTAGACGCCCCAGGCCTGGCCCCGCGTCCAGGTCGATCCGTCCTGGAAGCCCTGCGCGGTTCCGCCGCGGATGGCATTTCCGTTCTCCTGGTCAAAATAAAAGGTATGGTACGAGGAGTCATCCCCCCGCACCAGGAACCGGCGGCTTTGGTCGGCTTGAAGGGTTGCACACTCAGCATACCTGCGGTCTCCGGTCTGTTCAGCTGCCCAGTAGAGCAGCGGGAGATTCATCAGGCAGTCGATGATAATCCGCCCGCCATTGTCGCTATCGCCTTCCGGTCCCCAGGCCTGGAAAATCTGCGGCTCAGAACGCCAGCGCTTCATCAGCACATCGGCGGCCTGGAGCGCCAGCAGGCGGGAGGCTTCATCGTTGTCAACGATCCACCGCGCCTTGGCGGACAGGGAGTAGAGAAAGCCAATATCATGATGATCCAGCTCTTGGTCTGCTTCCATACGCTCGCGGAAGGAATCCACCGTCTGGATCGCTGCATAATAAAGCGCGGGATCCTTGCTGTATTCATAGCTCAGCCACAAAATACCGGACCAGAAGCCCTCCGTCCAGTTGGTCTGCTCAGTCAGATGATATTTGCCGCCCTCCATACTGACAATAGGAAAGCGGTTACCGAAACGCTCCATGTTAAGGCGGGTAGTGGCCAGCGTCTGTTCAATTACAGATTTCAAGTTCATGCTAGAAAACCTCCTAGTATCGCTATATTGTTCTTAACCTCATTATAATTCTGATATGGTATCGGTTTGTTGTGTATTTGATTAGGTTTATTGCGGTTTGAGCATTCCCTGACTAAAGATTGTGAAGACAATCCCTTTGTCTTATGGTAAAAATTACTTATGCTGATAGAGCTGGCCTACATAATGTTATTAACCACAAGGGGGAGCAGATGGAGAAGGTTAATCGAAGCATCTCTATAATTTTTGCAGCCATCATGTTAGCCGCTGGAGTATACTGGGTAACGCATGCCACCAGCTGGACGGTTATGGGGACTGCGGGCGCAGTCGCCTGTTACGGATTGTTCATGATGACCGGACTGCGTGCAATCCCGGCATTAACCGGATATATTACAGCCGGGAGGAATCCGCAGTATTCCAGACTGGAGGATACAAAGGATCTGCGGAAGAAGACATGGACCACAATTATCGCCTGGGTGCTGATTAGCCGGGGGCTGATGCTGATCGCCGCCTATGCTTTTCTAATAATAAAAAACGGATATACCGGAAGCCTTGGCGACTATTTTAATCAGGCCTGGCATGTTACAGGAATCGATGCGCCTTCTTATCTGGGCATTGCCGAGAACTGGTACGTGACGGAGGGAGATCCCCGGTTCCATATTGTCTTCCTGCCCTTTTTTCCAATCCTGATTAGGGTAGCTTATTTCTTCACAAACAACTATCTTGCTGCAGGCTATGCCGTATCCAATCTTTGTACCATTGCCCTTGCACTGGTTGCTTATGAACTTGCTGCGCTGGATATGAACAGGAAAGAGGCTCTCCGGGTGGTAAAATATATCTTTATTTTCCCTGCCGCCTTCTTCTTCCTGCTGCCGATGACCGAGTCTTTATTCCTGCTGTTATCGCTGCTGTCCATCTACCTGGCCCGCCAGAAAAAATGGCTGTTCGCCTGTCTGTGCGCCGCTCTGGCCGGATTTACGCGTTCTCCGGGGGTTCTGCTGGCAGTGCCGATTGCGATCGAGCTGTGGCGCGACCTTGCTGAAACCTACAAATCTGCCCATAAAAAAGCCTTTAAGCGCAAGCTTGCAGCCGCCGCCGGATGCCTGGCAATTGTACCGCTTGGCCTGCTGGCCTATCTGTACATCAATTACGCTGTGTACGGAAACGCGCTGCAGTTCAGCATTTACCAGCGGGAACACTGGTTCCAGCGGCAGTATCTGTTTTTTGATACAGTAAGGTACCAGATGGAGTATGCGGTAGGCAAGTTTAAGGAAGGGGACAGCCGCAGCTTATTCGGGCTCTGGCTGCCGAATCTGCTCGCAATCTTCACAACACTTTATGTGATGCTAAGAAGCGCTAAGAAGCTCCATCCCTCCTATACTGCTTATATGATTGTATATTTTGTATTTGTGACCGGGCCGACCTGGCTGCTGTCTGCACCGCGTTATCTGGCCGCCGCCTTTCCGCTGGCCTTTGCCGTTGTTCTGCTTACGAAGGATAAGGCTAAGGACACTGCAATAACGGGTTTATGTATAGCAGGGAGCCTGCTGTATCTGGCGCTGTTCGTATGGGGGTATCCGATTTATTGATGTTGCCGCAGGATTAAGAAAGAAATCAGCTGGATGATGAAGAGCAGGCCCAGCTCAAGCGCGAATGCCTTAAGCAATGAATATTGGAACATATGTGACAGGGTTGTAAGCGTCACGGCCCATGCACCAGCGCGCAGTAGACGGGTATAAAAAGAGGCCGCATCCCGGTTTAGGGGAGCGGCCTCTTTGCTGTTCTTGGATATTACACCAGGTTCGGGATGTCTACCGCCGGTTCGGTGTCGGCTTCATAATCGACACCTTCCGTGCGGAAGCCGAACAGGTTGAAGAAATCATCCTGGTAGCCTGGCAGATCCGCCAGATCAGGTACATTGGCTGTTTCGATCTCGCTCCAGCGCTTCATGACCTCAGCCTGGACGTCTTCGCGCATTTCCCAGTCGTCGATGCGGATCAGGTGGCTGCCGGCTTCGCTGTTATACAGGTGCTCGGCGAACAGGCGGTACATCTGCTGGATGCAGTTTTCATGCAGCTCTTTGTCCTTCATCACTCTGTACAGCGCAGAGATGTAGAGCGGCACTACCGGAATAGCCGAGCTGGACTGGGTTACCAGCGCCTTGTTAACCGAGACAAAAGCCCGTCCGTTCGAAGCGCTCAGCTTCTCGTTCAGCGCGATTGCGGTTTGCTCCAGGTCATTTTTGGCCTGGCCGATTGTTCCGTCTTTATAGATCGGGTGAGTAACCTCAGGTCCGATGTAGGAGTAGGCTACTGTTGTTGCCCCTTCAGCAAGCGCGCCTGCTGCCTGGAGCTGGTCGATCCACATGCCCCAGTCCTCACCGCCCATAACGGCAATGGTCTGACGCACTTCATCGTCCGTAGCAGGCTCGATCGTTACGTTTGTTACTTCGCCGGAATGGAAGTTCATTGTTTTGTTGGTATAGGCGTTGCCGACAGGCTTAATGACGGAAGAGAAAACCTCACCAGTAACCGGATGTGTGCGGCGCGGAGAGGCCACGCTGTACACTACGAGGTCAACGTTGCCGAATTCGGCCTTGATCAGGTCGATCGTTTTAGTCTTGATGCTGTCGGAGAAAGCATCGCCGACGATGCTGAACGATTTCAGGCCCTGTTCGGCAGCAGCCTTCTCCAGCGCAGCGGAGTTGTACCAGCCTGCGGAAGCCGTACGTGCACCTTCAGCCGGCTTGTCGAAGAAGACGCCAATCGTGTTCGCTCCGGCACCAAAGGCAGCGGTAATCCGCGAAGCCAGTCCATATCCGGTGGAGGCTCCGACAACCAGAACATTAACCGGTCCGCTCAGCTTTTTGTGTGCTTTTACATAGTCAATTTGCTGCTGTACCTGCTGGGCACAGCCTTCGGGATGCGCTGTGGTGCAGATGAAGCCGCGTGTTTTGGGCTGGATGATCATATAGGAAATCCCCTTTGTTTTCAATTTTAAGTTTACAACCACTGTTATAGAGTATAGCAAATGATGGCTCAGAAAGATAAGCCCCCCGGTTATTTCACTTCAGGTATTTCGCAAACAGCCCAGATAGAGCTATGATAAATAGAAAAAAATAGAGCAGACAAGACTGGAGGCCGTACATCATGCTGGTGATTAACGGAAGAGAAACGGCGGAAATACTGACGATGCAGGCCTGCATCGGTGTTATGGAGAAGGTGCTGGCCGCACTGTCTTCAGGAGATGCGGTCCAGAGCCTGAGGCAGGTTATGCCGCTCGCGGACGGGAATCTGTTCGGGCTGATGCCGGGTTATCTGCGGCAGGAAGCGGCGGCGGGAGCCAAGCTGATCAGCGTGTTCCCGCACAACCATGATAGAGGGCTGCCCTCCCATCAGGGGGCGGTAGCGCTGTTCGATGCAGAGACCGGCCGGCTGAACGCTATCGTGGACGGCCGGCAGATTACGGCGATCCGCACAGCGGCGGTCAGTGCGGCAGCAACGAAGCTACTGGCCCGGGAGGATGCCTATGTGCTTGCGATCCTCGGCACCGGCGAGCAGGCGGCCAGTCATCTTGCGGCGATGCTGCTGGTACGCAGTATCCGCGGGGTCCGCGTCTGGGGGAGAACGCCGGACAAGGCGCAGCGTTTTGCCGCGGAGATGGCCGCCAGATACGGCCTAGAAGTAACGGCAGCGTCTACCGTACGCGAGGCGGTACAGAATGCTGACATCATCTGTACCGTGACGGCCTCAACCGTGCCGGTGCTGAATGGCGATTGGGTCCCGGAGGGAGTTCATATCAACGCCGTCGGCGCCTGCCGGCCGCATGAGCGGGAGCTGGACTCGGCGCTGGTGGCAAGGGCCAGGCTCTACGTGGACCGGCTGGAATCCTCCGTCCACGAGGCGGGGGACTACCTCATTCCGCTGGCTGAGGGCGCCATAGCCGAAGGCCATATCGCCGGGGAGCTCGGCGGGCTGCTCCTGCAAACCGTGCAGGGCAGGACAAGCCCTGAGCAGATTACCCTGTTCAAGGGTCTGGGTCTGGCGATTGAGGATTTGGCTGCGGCGCATTATATTTACAATCAGGCCGTGCTTTTGCATAAGGGTGTTGAGGTGGAGATGTAATCAACTATATAAACCGCAATTACGTTTATAAACTCACATGGAGACAATCTATCGCTTCCACAGCTAAAGTCCGTTATCAGCAGGGTTCCGGATGGGGATGTATTTCGCAGGTAATGGCACGGCATTATGAATGAGCCGGGTTGAAATAACTGTACTTTCTGCAACTAAACTAGGCTAATTAGCTTCGCTGCAGGTTTTAACTGCACTCTATACATTTATATTTGCCGAAAACGCCCCGAACCGACTTTTTCGCTAAAAATAGATGTATAGAATACAGTTATCTCCTTAAAATGATTAAATTAACCTGTTTTAATTGCACAAACTACACTTAAAACTCATTTGGCTCCTTTTGGAACTGTAGGGGCGTTAGCGACCGCCTTAAAGCTTTTCATAGAAAAGCTCGCTACGGAAGCATAAGCAGTCTGCGGATTTCCACTGCGAACAGCGGTATTCAATAAGGAAATCTGCAGACAACAGCGGCCGGAAGAAGTCCAAACATTCTCTGGAGTCACGGCTATACCTGAATAGTAAAGTTACAAGTTTAATATACTTGGGAGGTCAGACAGATGAGCTTACAGGCAGGATTGTATGATTTTAAATTAACGGAGGAGCAGGAGCTCCGCGCACAGCGGCTGCATGAGCAGAATATCAACATTGATCTGCTGTTTCAGGGGCCGCTGTCACCAAGCGCAATTCCGGCTGCTGTCTCAGAGAGAATCAGGGAGCTGAGCGAGCCGTACAAGGATGACCCGATGGCCTACAGCTCCATGCCGGCCAAATGGGTGACCAAGCTGGCTGCCGGCGGTGACATTCCCCAGTATAAAGAGGAATGGTTCAAGTCCGGCATTACAGCCGGCAACCGGGAGCTGCATCTAAATGATATGGACAGCCTGATTACGAGTATGGGCGAGGTGCAGCTGCAGTTTGATGCCAATGACTGGCTGATCAAGGCGCTGACTGCCGGAGATATCCGCAGTGCCAAGCAGTCCGGCAAGGTGGCGGGCATTGTGACGGCGCAGGAGACGGATGCCCTCGGCACCAATCTGGAGCTGCTGGAAGTGCTACATAACTTTGGATTGCGCATTCTGCAGCTGACCTATAATAAGCAGAATCTGATCGGGTCCGGCTGTGCGGAGCAGGCAAACGGCGGGCTATCGAATTTCGGGGTCCGGTTCGTGCAGCGGATGAACGAGCTGGGCATCATTGTCGATACCGGACATTGCGGCAAACAGACAACCCTGGATGCCTGTAAGGTTTCAAGTACACCGGTCATTGCCTCACACACCGGAGTAGAAGCGATCTATCCGCATATGCGCTGTAAAAGCGACGAGGAGATTCTCGCCATTGCCGGAACCGGCGGCGTCATCGGGATTTTTGCCATGCCGTGGTTTGTCCATGAAGACCCAGACCACACGACGATCGACCATGTGCTGGATCATATGGAGTATGTCATCCGGCTGGCTGGCGTGGACCATGTGGGAATTGGTACAGACTGGCCGATGAGTGATCTCGACTGGTCGCTGGTTTATTTTAAAGAGCATATTGCGCCTAAGCTGGGCTTTGCTTCGGGGGACGGGCCTTCGACCGAAACCGTGGCGGGACTTGAGAAGTACAGCACTTTTATTAACTTTACAAGAGGCTTGGTAGCACGCGGTTATACAGATGAAGACATTGCTAAGATCATGGGCGGCAACTGGCTCCGGGTATTTGAACAAATCTGCGGATAGGGGATATGCATTGATGACTACTTATTTACATACAACAGACTTCCGTTTCTACTGCGCTGGGATATATAGCGGCAAGATTCATTTTACAGAAAAAGCGATTATGCACGCCAAGGTTGATCTCCGCCGCCGCACGCAAATGCAGGACAATGTGCTCGATCCTAATGCGAAGTACGTGCTTCCTTTTGCCAAAATCGCCCGCCAGCTCGCTTCCTACGAAGCTGCAGACTGGACGGGAGACAAGGTTGTCCTGGACACGGGCGAGGTGTATCACAAGCATATCAGCTATGAGGCGGAGATTGGCGGAAGGCTGGAGACTTCACAGGTCTGGGCCCTGCGGGGCGATACGGCGCTGGATGTGGTGACACTGAACGGGCAGGTCATTGCTTTTCTAACCCCTAACCGTTACGGAATTGAGCTGATCGTCAAGGCAGGCTATGAGGCGCTGACTCCGCTGACGGTGTATGATGAGCCGCTTCTGTCCAAGCCGGAGTATGGTGTTAATGATCTCGGTACGTTCCTGATTCCCATGCGTGACGGCATCAAGCTGGCAACTGATGTGTTTCTGCCGGAGGGCATACAGCCGGGGATGAAGCTGCCGACGATTCTTGTACGCACCTGTTATGACCGTAACGGGAAAAAAGAGATTTTTATGCGCTGGGCGAACAAAGGCTACGCCGTAGTCTCCCAGGATGTGCGGGGCCGGGCGGACTCTGAGGGTGAACTCATTCCTTTTTATAATGAACGGGATGACGGCTACGACACGATTGACTGGATTATTGCCCAGGACTGGTCGGACGGCAAAGTAGGAATGTGGGGCGCCTCCTATCTCGGCTATGTTGTTGTGGCTGCAGCGACCAGCGGGCATCCGAACCTCAAGGCGGTTGTGGATGAGGTAAATGTAGGCTCGCCGTTTATCGATACCGCACGCAAAGGCGGAACGCTATGCTCCTGGCCGCTGCTGTCTTGGACACTGGCGCAGTCGGTGGGGACGCGGACGGATTTTGATATTTTTGGCGGGATTACGGTAAGCCCGGAAGCGGCGGTGGATGCAAGACCGATCCGGGACATTCCGCAGCAGATAATTGGAAAGACCTCAGGCCCTTGGGAGCTGTGGAGCCAGCATCCGGAATATGATGACTTCTGGCGGAACTGCACCTTCACCGAGCTGGGCCATCAGGTCAAGGTTCCGGTGTATGTGATTTCCGGCTGGTATGACGGCGACAGTCCCGGTGTATCAGAGACCTGGCGGATGCTGACCGAGCATGATGTGCCAAACCGCAAAATCCGTCTAGGGGCCTGGGAGCACGGGCCGAACCGGGCCAGAGATCTGCAGGGGGCTGCTTTTGGCGAGGATGCGGTTGTCTACGATTATGATGTCTCTGTGCTGCGCTGGTTCGACCGGTTCCTGAAGGAGATTCCAAACGGTATCGATGAGGAGCCGCGGGCTTCCTATTATGTAGTCGGTGAGAACCGCTGGAGAACCTCCGAAGACTGGACGCCTGCTGAAGCGGTGGTTACACCGTTCTATCTCGCAGGTTCGGGCCGGGCTAATTCGTCACTGGGTGACGGCAGGCTGGTGTCTGCACCGGAAGCGAGCTCGCCCCCGGATACGTTTATCTATAATCCGGCAGATCCTATTGCGGACAGCGGAGAACGGGAGCCGGAGAATATGCGGAAGCATGAGCTGCGCAGCGATATTGTGGTGTATACCAGCGAACCTCTGGCGGACAAGCTGACGGTCGCCGGGGAGCTGTCCTGCGTCCTGTATGCGGCAAGCACAGGCCTTGATACCGACTGGGTTGTAACACTCAGCGATGTCCATGAGAACGGCGATTCGATCCGGCTGTCCAATTATATTGTACGGGCCAAGTACCGTCACGGGCTGGATAACCCGCAGCTGCTGGTGCCGGGCCAGGTGGAGAGATATGATATTTTCCTGCAAAATATCGCCCATACCTTCGCTGCCGGACACCGCATCCGCTTCACCGTTACTTCATCCAGCAAATTTGTCGCCTTCCCGAATACGAATACCGGCAATGATCCGTATGAGGATACGGAAGCGGTGATTGTTGAGCAGACGATTTGCCATAGCATAGAGCATCCGAGCCATATTCTGCTTCCGGTGATACCTAACATATAAGTGAGTTTGAAACATTTTCCATTTATGCTCCGTTAGTAAGGTATATCAGCATCTGCCTGACATAATTGAGACATAAGGGGGACGTTTCATGAAAAAAAGACCGGGATTGCATCTGTGTGTCCTGTTGCTTCCGTGTATATTGCTGGCCGGCTGCGGTGTAGGCGATTCTGCGGATTCCGCGGCCGACTCAGCGATGAACTACAGTGAACGGGCAGCGTCAGCTGCGAAGCTGGATGCCCGGCTTGCCCGGCATAGCAATGAGCTTGGCCTGCGGCTGCTTGCCAAGCTGAGGGAACAGGGCGGGGCTGAAGGGAACCTGACAATTTCACCCTACAGTATTTCGGCTGCACTGGCGCTTGCTTACAATGGCGGCAGCGGTGAGACGGCAGCGGAGCTTGGCGGGCTGCTGGGCTATGCTCCCGGGGAGCTGGAGCAGCTGAATGCCGGCAACAAGGCATTGCTGCCGCTGCTGAACGATGCCGGGCCGGGTATTCAGCTTGAGCTGGCCAATTCGGTGTGGGTAGAGAACGGCATAAAGCTGCGCAAGAATTATCTGGAAGCAGCCGAAACCAGTTATGGGGCGCAGGTTCGCACAACAGATCTGTCTGCGGAGAAGACTGTCACCAAGGTGAACCAGTGGGTTTCAGACCATACGGCAGGGAAGATAGACAGGATGCTGGAGCAGCCGCCCGGTGGCAATACGGTGGCGCTGCTGGTCAATGCCTTGTATTTTAAAGGAGCATGGCAAGAGAAGTTTCCTGTGGAGAATACCGCGTTGGCGGATTTTCATCCGGATAAGAGTACCACTGTAGAAGTCATGATGATGAAGCAGTCCGGTAACTTTGCTTATGCAGAGAATGAAGACTGGCAGGCAGTCCGGCTTCCATACGGGGAGGGCCAGATGGATATGCTGGTTATTCTGCCCTCTGAAGGTTCGTCTATAGATGAGGTGCTTCAGGGCGGATTGCCTGCCGGAGACCTGTTCGCGGAGAGGTTCGGAACCGTCGGTCTTCCGCGGTTCACTGCCGAATATGGCGCCGATCTGAAGGAAGCCGTACAGGCACTCGGCCTAAAGACTCCGTTTGATCCGGCCAAGGCCGATTTCGCGGCGCTTGCAGATACGGATATGCCGATCTTTATCGGCTCGATTATTCATAAGACGTATATGGAAGTGAATGAATCTGGAACAGAAGCCGCTGCCTCAACGCTCGTTGCAATGGATGCCGGAGCGGCTCCCACTGCGGACTTGCCCTTTGAGCTTACTGCCGACCGGCCGTTTATCTATGTTATCGAGGACAGGCAGACCGAATTATGGCTGTTCCTGGGGACTGTGGGAAATCCGCAGGCGGCGGAATAGCCGAACATGGCATGCGCGCTTCAGACTAAGTGGATTCTAGCCATCTAATTCTGCCTTGGACGCTGCTGCCGGGAATCTAATTGGAAAAACGGCACTTAAATTTGCAAAAATGGCTCTTAAAGCGGCTAATGTCCTGAATTAGATGAAGTTTTTCCACCTAGTGGCTGTAAACTCAGGAATCTACCGGAAAGAAGTGGCGAAAATCCAACTAAGTATGGCACCGTGATCAGCGGGTATAATCAAGAAATCTGCAGAAAGGCAGCGGCCGGAAGTCCAAACCTTCTCTGGAGTCACATATAACAACATTTTTTCTGCCAAGACGCATAATCCCTACCTCTGCAGGTCACAATAGCCAAAAAAGCAGAATGAAGGGATTACAGTGAACGCTTTTCGCTTGAAACAACAACTATGGCGGCGATGGAGACGGTGGAAGAAAGCCCCTTGGGTTGGAGCGGCCTGTATTGCTCTGACGTTGCTGGCCTGGCGGGGGATGCAGGTACCGGAACAACTCAGCAGACTGCTCACCACGAACGAATGGAATATGCCGGCAGCGGCAAGCACATTCTATGACCCGCTGCATGGCGGAGATCCGGACAGCAGCGTAGCGGCGCTGGCAGCTGTTCATCATAATGCCGGTGACACCGGGAGAGACGGCGGTATCACGCTTGAACGTGCCAAATTACTGGAGACGGTAAGCAGAGAGGGGATTAGCCGTTCCGTTCATCTCAAAACGATTTACGTGACCGGTGAGGAAATTCAGACATTACCGGGGCTGCAAAGCCCTGTCCAGCAGAAGGCGCTGATCAAAGACCGCCCGGGCTGGAGCGGATGGATCAGCGCAGAGGGCGATCTGTGGCTGGAGAAGCGGGTGAATGATCTGTCACCGCTGACCAAACAGAATGCTTATATCGGGATCGACGAGGAAGGGAATCTTAGCCTGTTCAAGGGCCGGCCGGAAGGGGAAGAGGTGCTGAAGACCTTTTTTCAGATGGATATGGGCGCGATGAAATCCTCTCTTCCCGAAGAGGTGTGGCAGCAGCTGCATGAAGGCATCCGGGTGCAGGATATCGAGGAATACAACAGTGTGCTGTCGACCTTCAATGACTATGCGCGGGATTCGGCAGAGGAAGCTGCGCATTATACGCAATAAACAGGAGCGCGGTCATTCTTTACCGGTTGATGCACTGATGCGCCGGGCAGGCGTTCGAGCTGGTTTAAGGTATTCTGGCGGGAGTGTAATCGTTATCAAAAGTGATTGACAAGTATTAAGGGCGTATGTTATCGTTTTCTTCAGGAACAATTGAATACTCAATTTTAGACGTGTTACTGGTGAAGCAGGCAGGATCTAATTTGAAAAGTGATATGCACCGCAAGGTGGTATCGTCTTTTCGGATTGGGTCTTTTTTTTGTTACCAACATTTTCAGGAGGAATGAAATGATGGACAGAAAACAGCTTGCCGCCAAAATTGTAGACAACATCGGCGGTTCGGGGAACGTGATTAGTGCGATTCACTGTATGACAAGACTCCGGTTTACCCTCAAGGATTTTGACAAGGTGAACGAAGGGACTTTGAAGAGTACCACTGGTGTACTGGGAGTTACGAAGAACGGCGGGCAATACCAGGTCATTATCGGCAATGACGTCCCGCTTGTGTTCAGTGAGGTGGCGAAGATTTTGCCGGGCCAGACTGGCGGAGCTGCACAGGCGGCTACAGGGAATGAAGCACCCAAGAAAAAAATGAATCCTCTGCTGGCTGTCATCAATGTGCTGTCTTCGGCGATGGCTCCGATTGTCCCTGCGCTGGCCGGGGCGGGTATTCTCAAAGTTTTATTGTCACTGCTGCTGATGGCCGGGGTGCTAAAGGCAACCGACCAGACCTATTATTTCATCAGCTTCTTCGCCGATTCGGTGTTTTACTTCCTGCCAGTTCTGCTGGCTTACTCATCATCCAAAAAATTCAACACGAACCCGTACCTGTCGCTTGCGCTCGGAGCGATTCTGCTGCATCCGAACTATGCGGCGCTGGTCGCGGCCAAGGAGCCGGTCAGCCTGTTCGGTCTGCCGGTTACCCTGATCAGTTACAACTCAACGGTTATTCCAATCATTATTACGATCTGGCTCATGTCCTATGTGGAAAAATTTGCGGAGAAAGTATCTCCATCCGTTATAAAAGTGTTTTTTAAGCCACTGCTCGTCATCATTATTATGGCACCAATCGCTTTTCTGGCTGTCGGACCGCTGGGTTATCACTTAGGCAACGGTCTGGCTGTCGGAATCTATTTCATCCAGGAGAAAATCGGCTGGCTCGCCCTTGCAATCCTTGGCGCCTTCAAGCCGTTCATCGTAATGACAGGTATGCACTGGGCATTCACTCCTGCCATAATCCAGTCTATCAGCCAATACGGCTATGATGGCCTGATGGCGGTCAGCTCCCTGTGTGCGATCTTCTCACTGACGGGAGTATGTCTTGCAGTTGCCCTGCGGACCAAAGACAAAAACCTGCGTCAAATCTCGCTGTCTGCCGGTACCACGGCACTGTTGTCCGGAATTACGGAGCCTGCAATCTTTGGTGTTGCCTTCAAGCTTAAGCGCACCTTAATCCCTGTTATTGTAGGCGGCATGGTCTCCGGTATTTACGCCGGCCTTACGAAGCTGAAGCTGTTTGCGCTGGTGTCACCATCGCTATTGAAATTCCCGTCATTCGTGAATGAAGAGTATCCGGGGAATTTGCTGAATGCAGCTATTTCTGCAGGGCTGGCGCTGGGAGTCTCATTTGTACTGACCTTGATTATGGGTCTGAAAGAGGAAGCGGTACCGGCGGCTGCGGGAAATGCTGTGGACGGTGCTTCGGCAATAAAGGTTCAGACTAAGCAGCAGAGATTTGTCTACAGCCCGCTGAACGGGAAGACGGTCAGTCTGTCCGAAGTGGGGGACAATGTGTTCTCGGAACGGCTAATGGGTAAAGGCGTAGCTATCATTCCTAGCGAAGGAAAAGTGGTCTCGCCAATTGCGGGAACAGTAACGACGTTAACGAAGACCAAGCATGCTATTTCCGTTACCTCAGATGAAGGCGTTGAGGTTCTAATTCACATCGGAGTGGACACGGTGAAGCTGAAGGGCAGATATTTCACAAATCATGTACAGGCGGGAGACCGGGTTGCGATTGGCGATCCGCTGATTGATTTTGACCTGGCTAAGATTGCAGAGGAAGGATTCGAGGTCATTACTCCGATCATCATTACGAATACAGCGGATTATCTCGATGTTATCGGCAATGAGAACAAGCAGGTCAAGCAGGGGGAAGAAGTCATTTCAATTCTGTAGCATAAGGCAAAACAACGGATAAAGGAGAGGGTTGGAGTGAAAGAGGTACAGGAGCATTTTCCAGACGGTTTCTTGTGGGGTGGCGCAACATCGGCGATTCAAATAGAAGGAGGCTACCGTGAGGGAGGCAAGGGACTGTCGACGGCAGATATGGTTACCGTAGGGAGCCGGACGGAGAAACGCCGGGTCACCCGGGA
This sequence comes from Paenibacillus camerounensis, assembly GCF_000723885.1. Lineage (GTDB taxonomy): Bacteria > Bacillota > Bacilli > Paenibacillales > Paenibacillaceae > Paenibacillus_AQ > Paenibacillus_AQ camerounensis. Next base: position 123,258 of record NZ_CCDG010000044.1, on the reverse strand, counting down.
ACTCAATGAGGATGTCTTATATCCGAGTCATGAGGCGATTGACTTTTATCACCGGTATGAAGAGGATATTGCACTGTTTGCGGAAATGGGCTTTAAAATATTTAGAATGTCGATCTCCTGGTCTCGCATATTTCCTGCCGGAGAGGAAACCGAACCGAATGAAGCGGGATTGCAGTTCTACGACAAGGTGTTCGCTGAGCTGAAAAAGCACGGAATTGAACCGCTGGTGACCTTGTCTCACTACGAGCTTCCTTATGCGCTGACCGAGAAATACAACGGCTGGGCTTCACGTAAGCTGATTGACCTGTTCGTTAAATATGCAGACGTGGTCCTGACCCGTTATAAGGATGTTGTGAAATATTGGATTACCTTCAATGAGATCAACTGTCTGCTGAAGCCATACGGCAACTATCTTGCGGGTGGTATGATTCTGGAGGCAGATCAGGGAATGTTCACCAATCCCAATTCGGAGCAGCGGCTAGAGCGGATTCAAGCTATGCATCATCAGCTTGTAGCCAGTGCAAGAGCGGTTATCCGCGCCCGCGAACTGAATCCCGATATTCATATGGGCTGTATGATTACGTACCACACTCCATATCCTTATACATGCAGTCCCGACGATGTTATGATGACGCTGGAGGAGGATCTGATCAACAATCTGATGTGCTCTGATGTGCAGATCCGCGGCGAATATTCCGGACGGGCGCTACGTTACATGAAGGAACACGGTGTTGAGCTGGAGTTTACGGCAGAGGATGAAGAAATTCTAAAGCGGGGCTGTGTCGATTATTACACCTTCAGCTACTATACACCGTTTACACTCAGTAAAAATCCTCCTGCCGAGCTGACTAACGGCAACATGTCCCGGGGCATCAAGAATCCGTATCTTCAGACAAGCGACTGGGGCTGGCAGATTGATGCACAGGGCCTGCGCTGGGCGCTCAACAATATTTATCACCGCTATGAAATTCCGATGATGATCGTCGAGAACGGTTTGGGAGCGGAGGATCATATAGCGGAAGATGGCACAATTGCCGACGATTACCGGATCGAATATTTGCGTGAGCATGTTAAGGCAATGAAGGAAGCCATCAAGGACGGGGTCGAGCTGATCGGTTACACGCCTTGGGGCTGCATCGATCTGGTCAGCGTCTCCACTGGGGAGATGGCCAAGCGGTATGGTATGATCTATGTGGATAAACATGATGACGGATCAGGATCGCTGCGCCGATTGCGCAAAAATTCGTTTCACTGGTACAAGCAGGTTATTGCCTCCAATGGTGAGAACCTAGGCTGAGAGCAGCCCGGCGTATTTACCGGGCATTAGAAGAATTAGCTACCCAAGAAGGTGAAGAGCAGATGCGTATAATCAAAAAACTGAACAACAGCGTAGTCATAGCCAAGGATGAGCGGGATAACGAGGTCGTTGTAATGGGCAAAGGAATCGGCTGCAACTATCCTATGGGCACGGTGCTGAGCCGAGATGATTTTGAGCGGGTGTTCGTACTGGAGGACCAGAAGACGACGAGGGATGTCATCAGTATGTCGGGAGCTGTGCCGGAGATTTATTTTGACATTTCCAGCCGGATCATCACATATGCCAGGGATACGATGAATCTTCAGCTGAACGAGCACCTGTATGTTGCACTGACGGATCACTTGTATTTTGCCGCTCAGCGCTACAAGGAACAACTGGTGGTGCAGAACCGCCTGCTGTGGGAGGTTAAAAAGTTTTATCCCCGCGAGTTCAAGGTGGGCTTGTTCGGCTTGGGGGTTATTTATGAGGAACTGAACATTTTGTTCCCGGAGGAGGAAGCCGGCAATATTGCCTTCCATTTGGCCAATGCCCAGTATTCGCCTGAAGGAACGCTCCAGAGTGTGCGGACTACAACAGCTATCAAGGATATTATGAGTATTGTCTCGTACCATTTCGGCATCACACTTGATGATGATTCGTTGAATTATTCACGTTTTGTTACGCATCTGCAGTTTTTTGCCCAGCGGCTCATGGACGGAATTAAGCTGGAATCGGACGATGGTTTCCTGTTCGAGCAGGTGAAGAGCACTTACTACAAAGAATTTGAGTGTGCCCTCAGAATTGAAGATTACATTAAGCTGAATTTTAGTACCTCCTTATCCAAAAGTGAGCTAATCTACCTGACCATTCATATACACAGGGTGGTTAACCGCAGTTAAGCTTTCAGTCAAAGACCCGCTAAGCCAGCCGTTTCATGAGAAGCGCTGCTTGCGGGTTTTTGCTCTGTTTAACGTTATATTCCTAATTCTCCGTGTAAAGATTACAAGCGGGAGACGCAGAAAAATGAACAGTCCTACTGTAATATGTCATCTATATGGTGGACGGGAGTAGCCATTTTTTTTATAATGAATAGAAGGAATACATATGTTCGCTTTAGATGCGGACAATGGATGCAGTACAGGGAAATCCTGCCTGCAGCAGAGGAGAGAGCAGATTTGCGCATTTTGGGAATTGACCCGGGTCTGGCGATTGTCGGCTTCGGATTTGTTGATAAGACAGGTAATAAACTGACACCGGTTCAATATGGCTCCATCCAGACAGAGGCGCACACGCCGGAGGAAGAGCGGCTTCTGCATGTCTATGAGGGGATGGTTCAGCTGATAGACCGGTATAAACCGGATATGGTTGCTATAGAGAAGCTGTTTTTTGCCCGGAACGTAACGACAGCGCTCCCGGTGGCACAGGCCCGCGGCGTGCTGATTCTGGCGGCTGTCCAGAAGGGGCTGCCGGTATCCGAATATACACCGATGATGGTGAAGCAGGCGGTCGTCGGATACGGCAAGGCTGAGAAGAAGCAGGTGCAGGAAATGGTAAAGCTGCTCTTGAAGCTGTCTGCTGTCCCGAAGCCGGATGATGTGGCAGATGCCCTGGCAGTAGCTGTATGTCATGCCCATTCTGTAAGCCTTAATTCCAAATTAAATGAGGTATTGCGAAAATGATAGATTTCTTAAGAGGACCGGTTGTGTATCTGGAATCCGAATATATTGTGCTTGATATCCAGGGAGTAGGTTACCGGGTATTCTGCCCGAATCCTTATGCCTTTGCCAAGACAGACGGGCCGGTAATGGTCTATATCCATTATCAGACGCGTGAGGACGCTACGCTGCTGTTCGGGTTCCCGACCCGGGAGGAGCAGAAGCTGTTCCGCAAGCTGATTGAGGTATCCGGCATCGGGCCTCGGGTTGCACTCGGCATTCTGACCGGCGGTACACCGGATCAGCTGATCTCAGCTATTTACCAGGAGAATCTTACGTTCCTGACCAAGCTGCCGGGCATCGGCAAAAAGACTGCGCAGCGCATGATTCTTGATCTGCGCGACAAGCTGGACGGGCTCAGCTCCGTGCCGATCCAGACCGGATTGTTCGCAGTAGCGGCTGAAGCGGATGCCAAGGCTGCCGCCCTGCCTTGGGAAGAAGCACGGGAAGGGCTGAAGGCGCTGGGTTATACGGAAGCTGAGCTGGACCGCGTGTGGCTGACAATGAAGAAGGAAGGCTCGGATACAGGTACTGTTGATGTGCTGATGAAGAAAGCGCTTGGGCTGCTGTATATCGCCAAGTAAGGCTTGAGGAACGGAGTGAATGACAGATGGACGACCGGATTATATCGGCTAATCTGATGATGGACGAGCAGGCGGTGGAATTCAGCCTGCGTCCGCGTTATTTAGGCGAGTATATCGGACAGAATCAGGTAAAGGAAAATCTTAAAATATATATCGAAGCAGCCAAAATGCGCAGTGAGGCACTGGATCATGTGCTGCTGTACGGGCCTCCGGGACTCGGAAAAACAACGCTGGCTAACATTATCGCCAATGAGCTGGGTGTCAATCTGCGGACCACATCAGGACCGGCGATAGAACGTCCCGGCGATCTGGCGGCCCTTCTGACTAACCTGCAGGAGGGCGATGTGCTGTTCATTGACGAGATTCACCGGCTTCACCGTACGGTGGAGGAGGTTATGTATCCGGCGATGGAGGACTTCGCTCTTGACATTATGATCGGCAAGGGGCCGAGTGCCCGTTCGGTACGGCTGGACCTGCCGCCGTTTACGCTGATCGGGGCGACGACCCGTGCCGGTCTGCTGTCTGCACCGCTGCGTGACCGCTTCGGAGTGGTCAGCCGGCTGGAGTATTACAACATCGACGAACTCAGCTTCATTGTATCCCGCAGTGCCGAAATGCTCGGAATTGAGATTATCGGCGATGCTGCCGAGGCGGTAGCCCTGCGTTCCCGGGGAACACCGCGGATCGCGAACCGCCTGCTGAAACGGGTCCGTGACTTCGCACAGGTGCGCGGGGACGGGATTATCACCCCTGAGATTGCTGCAGAATCCCTGAAGATGCTGCAGGTAGATCCGCGCGGACTCGACAGCATCGACCACAAAATGCTGAACGCTATGATTACTTCTTTCCGCGGCGGCCCTGTCGGGCTGGATACGATTGCTGCTACAATTGGCGAGGAGAGCCAGACGATTGAAGATGTATATGAGCCTTATTTGCTGCAGATCGGATTTCTGCAGCGGACGCCAAGAGGGCGGATTGTAACGCCTGCGGCCTATCATCACCTGGGTCTTCCTCTTCCGCCGCAGAATTAGCGATACACCTGAATAGTATTCCTATCATTTATAACTAACATCTAAGGGGGATCACATGATGAAGTTTGCCAGGCTGCTATGTCGGGCGCTGCTGGCAGCGGCGCTGACCGCCGGTAGTTTGCTTGTTCCTGCAGGTGACACATACGCCGAATCCGCACCGATCCGGGTAGCCCTATATGCTGATATCGGCAGCAAATATAAATCGACTGTCCCGTTCGTTACACTGCAGTCTGCTGAAGCGTTCACTCTGACATCGGGCAGCGGAGCAGCCTTGCTGCCGGTCCCCGGCAATAACGCGATCCGCGTCAGCCTCGATCTATACAAAGTTAAAGTAATGGAAACCCCGTCCTGGCAGACAGCAGCTGATGCTGCCAAGAAGCTGCAGGCAACTTCGGATAAGCCGCAGCTCTTCGTAACCTCACGCGGCGGTGCCAGCGTATACCAGCTGTACACGGCTCCTTATGCAAGTGAAGCGGCGGCCAAGGAGGGACTTGCCCGCGTCAATAAGGCCGGTCTGTCTATTCCGGATGGACAGGCTGCAGCGGTAAAAGGCAACAAGCATCTGCTTGCAGGCGATTTCGCTACTTCGCAGGAAGCGGAGACTGTGCTCAGCAGCATAACAGGCATCGGAATGGATGCCTGGCAGGTTCTTGCATCAGGTGCTGACGGCAGTACCCGGTATCAGGTATGGGCCGGAGAAGCCGTGAGTGACAGCGAACTGGCAGTACTGCAGACGCAGGCTGCCGCAGTATTGCCGCAGCTCTCCTTAGGTACGGCTGCTGTCAGTACCCCGGGCTTGATCGTCCGCACGGATGCCGGGATGGACTGGACCAGCCAGAGACAGGCTTACCATTATGTCGTCTCCGGCAGCGGAGCCAAATTTACAGCATCGGGTAATGCTTCCGGTATTCAGATTACCGAAAGGTCCAAACGGACCTACCGCGGCGATCTGGAGCTGAGCGGACTAGCCGGTTCACTTGCCGTCATCAATGTGGTTCCGATGGAGCAATACCTGTATGCTGTAGTTGGCGGTGAAGTCTCCTCAGGCTGGCCGGCTGAAGCGCTAAAAGCCCAGGCTGTGGCTGCACGCAGCTATGCGCGGGCCCAGGGCAACAGGTTCGATGTAGCCAATGTAGTGGATACAACGCTTAGCCAGGTATATAACGGGATTGGCGCTGAGGCGCCGGTAATTACCAAGGCGGTTAATGATACTGCAGGCGAGGTGCTGATGAGCGGCGGCAAGGTGGTCGAAGCGGTCTTCTCCTCCAACAGCGGCGGCAAGACAGCCGACCCCTCCGAGGTATGGAATAATGGCGGGGACACCTTCGTCAGCGTCCTTAGCGCGGATGATAAGGCGGCGGTAGGGTCTTCGAAGCAGTGGTATTATCTGCTGCTGCCGAGCGGGGCAGCCGGTTATGCCCGTGAAGATAATATTAAACTGACCGGAGACAAGAATGCTGCCGGACTAAGCATTGCAACAGCAACAACCAAAGATGTGAACGTCCGGCCTCTGCCGGTAATTGAGAGCAGTGTAACTCCCGTAGGCAAGCTGAATCCCGGCGAGAACGCTGTCGTGCTGGACCAGATTTATGAGAACGGCAGCTACAGCTGGATCAAGGGGCCGTATACTTCAGCCGAGCTGCTCAAGAGCCTGAACGGCAAGACCAGTAATACACTGCCAGCTTCAATTATCAGCCTGCAGGTTACGCAGCGCGGACCGTCGGGCAGAGCTACACAGGTGAAGGCAAACGGTGAAATTCTGCAGGTCAAATACCCGGATTTGTTCCGTTCTTCCTTCGGCGGATTGCCCAGTACTTTGTTTGATATTGTACCTGCCGGCAGTTATACTGTATTAGGCGCTGACGGCAAAACAGCAACAGTCAGCGGCTCGCAGACTGCAGGCGTGCAGTCCGCTTCCAGCAAAGTGTCAGCCAAAACCAGCGGAACGGTTGTCCTGGGGGCAGATACTGCTGCGCGTGTCGTAACCGGTACAAGCGGATTCTATTTCGTCGGCTGGGGGAACGGCCACGGTCTCGGCATGTCCCAATGGGGCGTGAAGGGTATGGCGGACAACGGGTATGATTATAAGCAAATATTGCAACACTATTTTTATAACGTTACTATAGTTAAGGAATGAAGACAGCATATGAATGTAGAAGATTATGATTTTCATCTGCCGGAGGAGCTGATTGCCCAGACTCCGCTGCTTGACCGCAGCGCCTCAAGACTGCTGATGGTGAACAGGGAGAACGGGCAGACACAGCACCGGCATTTTACGGATATATTAGAGCAATTTCAGCCGGGAGACACGCTGGTGCTTAATGATACCCGGGTTATTCCGGCAAGGCTGTTTGGAGTCAAGGAAGATACCGGCGCCAAAGCGGAAGTACTGCTGCTGAAGAATCTGGGAGAAGACCGCTGGGAAGCACTGGTGAAGCCCGGCAAGAAGCTGAAGAGCGGTGCGGTTATAGTGTTCAGCGAGGAGCTGAAGGCGGTTATTGAAGAAGAAGCTGATATGGGCGGGCGGACACTCCGGTTCATCTATACCGGGATTTTTCAGGAAATTCTCGACCGGCTGGGCTCCATGCCCCTGCCTCCTTATATCAAAGAGACACTGGACGACCGTGAACGGTATCAGACAGTGTATGCCCGTCATGAAGGATCGGCGGCTGCTCCGACGGCAGGACTGCATTTTACCAAAGAGCTGCTGGATCAAATTGCCGCCAAAGGCGTTAACATTGCCTATATTACTCTTCACGTCGGATTAGGCACTTTCCGTCCTATGTCGGTAGAGACGGTTGAAGAGCATGTCATGCATGCCGAGTATTATATGCTGTCCCAGGAGACGGCAGATCTGCTCAATGAAGCAAGATCGAGAGGCGGCCGGATTATCGCTGTAGGCACCACATCCTGCCGGACACTTGAAACAGCCGGTAGACAGGCTGACGGCGGACCGCTCACTGCAAGCAGCGGCTGGACGGATATTTTCATATATCCGGGTTATACCTTTACTGTAGTTAACGCGCTCATCACAAATTTCCATCTGCCGAAATCTACGCTGGTGATGCTGGTCAGCGCACTGGCCGGCCGGGAGCATATCCTAGCCGCTTATGAAGAAGCCATCAAGGAGAACTACCGGTTCTTCAGCTTCGGCGATGCAATGTTTATTTATTAAGCAAGAGAAAGGGTTAAACAAATGGCAGCAATTACGTATGAACACATTAAGACCTGTAAGCAATCCGGAGCCCGGCTCGGCAGAGTCCACACACCGCACGGAATTATTGAGACCCCTACCTTTATGCCTGTGGGCACACAGGCAACCGTCAAAACGATGGCACCTGAAGAGCTTAAGCAGATGGATGCCCAGATTATTCTGAGTAATACCTATCACCTGTTCCTGCGTCCCGGACACGATATTGTACGTGAAGCCGGCGGACTGCATAAATTCATGAACTGGGACCGTCCGATTCTGACGGACAGCGGCGGTTTTCAGGTGTTCTCGCTAAGTGAGATGCGCAAAATCACCGAGGAGGGCGTTCATTTCCGCTCCCACCTTAACGGAGACAAGAAGTTCCTGTCGCCGGAAGTGGCAATGGAAATTCAGAATGCGCTCGGCTCCGATATTATGATGGCATTCGATGAGTGCCCGCCCTACCCTGCGGAATATGATTATGTCAAAAAATCACTGGAGCGCACAACACGCTGGGCAGAAAGATGCCTCAAAGCCCATGCCCGTCCTGAGGATCAGGGGTTGTTCGCGATCGTGCAAGGCGGCATGCATGAAGATCTTCGGCGTCAGAGTGCGGCTGATTTGACTTCCATGGATTTCCCGGGGTATGCTATTGGGGGGCTTAGCGTCGGTGAGTCCAAGCAGATTATGTATGATGTGCTGGATTATACCGTTCCGCTCCTGCCGCAGAATAAACCCCGTTATTTGATGGGCGTCGGTTCACCGGATGCGCTGCTTGAGGGGGCAATCCGCGGAGTGGACATGTTCGACTGCGTCCTGCCTACCCGCATCGCCCGCAACGGAACCACAATGACCAGCCAGGGAAGGCTTGTTGTACGCAATGCGCAATATGCCCGTGATTTCGGACCGCTTGATCCGGAGTGCAGCTGCTACACCTGCCAGAATTACTCCCGTGCTTATTTACGTCATCTGATCAAAGCTGATGAAACCTTCGGCTTGCGCTTAACGACCTACCACAACCTGCAGTTCCTGCTGGATTTGATGCGTAAAGTACGTGAAGCGATCAGAGAAGACCGTCTGCTTGATTTCCGCGATGAGTTTTTTGCACAGTACGGTTTGTATGATAATCTCAAAGGCTTCTAGTACAACTGTGTATTTACCATATGGCCTTATTGCAGCATGAACAGTTATGTTTACATTTGCAATTTAAGCGTACTAGAGAACTAGAATGTGCTTACATGCATATTGAAGGGGGGGAGAAATATGTTTCAATTAGCATCTGGGACTGGAAGCGGCAGCATCCTGGGTCTGGTAGGCCCGTTTGTGCTCATGTTCGTGGTATTCTACTTCCTGCTGATCCGTCCGCAGCAGAAGAAGACCAAAACGCGCAATTCCATGTTGAAGGCACTGAAGAAGGGCGACAAGATCGTTACGATCGGCGGCCTGCACGGGACAATTGTTGAGTTGTCCGACGATATCGTTGTTCTGCGCGTTAATGATGTAACCAAGCTGACCTTTGACCGCGGGTCGATCAGCCATGCAGTTACTGTAGCAGAAGAGAAAGAATAAATCCGGTTATACGTACATAAAAGCGGCGTTCTCTGTATAAGAGAAACGCCGCTTTTTTAGTAACAGGGAGTATCGTTGAACAATCACGAATTCGTGACCCGGCTCGGAACCGTAAGGGTATCATGTCCGCTGCGCAGAGTCAGCTTAGCCAGCTGGACAGCCACTGAAGTGGAGGCCACGGCCAGTACAGTACCTCCGATCATATCGGTAAGCCAGTGGATGCCGAGATAGAAGATTCCAAATACAATCAATGCAGCTGAAACGGTCGTAATAGCCAGCCAGCGCCGGTTGCCGGAGCGGTAAGCCAGAATTGCCGTAGAGACTGAGATGGCAGTGTGCAGGCTGGGAAAGCAGTTGTTTAAACCAGAGAGCGGCCGGTACTCCTGTTCAAATCTCGGAAATACATCTAGCATCACGAAGCGCACGCCTGCCGGGGCATAGGACCAGACCTCGTTGACCGGGAAGTAGAGATAAAACGGAATTGCGACTGCATAGACGAGCATAATCGTATAACATGTTGCATAGAGCATGACCCGGTTCTTATCCAGCAAATACACACCCAGTGAAGCACCCAGTACGGACTGGAGCATGAAAATATAGAAAAAAACGATTATAGGCGTTAGCCAGGGAGCATAGAACAACTGCTGGATCTGCTGGACGAAATGCCCTTCAAGCCCGAAGATGAGTGAGGTAAAGTTAGAGCCGAGATGCATTTTTTTCTCAATCTGCAGTTCATATTTATTAAAGGTCAGGACGCTGATCATGCCGGCGACAATCAGAAGGAATTTGTATGAGCGCAGCAGCTCCTTCCCGAGCTCCAGAAAGGCAAGCAAAGGGTTGCGCCTTGAGCCGAGCCAGATTAAAAGGACTACAATTATGATAGTGAACAGCACTACATGATTCATCGATTGGTAAAGCAAAATAATCAAAGCCTCCTTGAACGTTTGCGTTAATCAGATGAACCCAGTGTAACATATTTTCGATAAAAGATTTAAGGTTCTAAAAGATTAAATTTTCTAGGTTTTTTGTAAATTTACACCAAATATTCCGCCGAGTGCGCTAATTGCTGCCGCAGCGAGAACCCACAAGCCGTCAATGCCGGCAGGCGAGCTGTCGAGAGCGAGAAAACCGACCAGCAGCACAATTACCCCATACAGTATTCCCGTTAATGCACCCTGATACCAGCCTCTGCTTTCCGCTCTCCGCCCGGCAGTAAGCCCGCCGAAGGCAGCAGCAATGCCGTGGACTATGTAGGTATACATCGCAAGATCCTGCTCCTTCATTCCGCTGCTCCACAGCAGAAGTGAAAGGACCACAGCCCCCAGCAGCATCCACAGAAAAGAGCGGCATAACCCCGAGAGCACTGGACTTGATATTCTCCACGAGAACAGACGCCGGATTAAGTACATGATAGAACCTCCTAAAAGTTTTTTAAGCGTTAACTACCCCCGATTCAGCTTCGAAAAAAACTGTCTTCGGAAGCATCTGCTTAGTTTTTTAAGCGTGACTACCCCGATTCAGCTTCGAAAAAAACTGTCTTCGGAAGCATCTGCTTAGTTTTTTAAGCGTTAACTACCCCCGATTCAGCTTCCAGTTAAATCGTTTCAAAAGCATATACCTAATTTATTCAGCAGTTTTGGTCTTTGGTTACTAATTATTCTATGGGCAGGCTTGCCCCAATAGTACAAGATTGGAGCGGGCAGTTTATTTACCAGTAATTTATATGGCAGCTTCCGAATGTTCCCTTGGCAGGGAGGTCAGAATAGGGTTACATTCATCCACCCACGGCACAGCGGCTGCGGGTGAGAAGCGGAAAGGGGAGCGAAGCGAATATGCTCCAGCATATTACCAGCCATGTCTTTCTGACCGTGCTGATGTATTTCTTCATTTTCCTGTGTATGCGGATTATGGGGAAGCGTGAAATCGGCAAGCTGTCCGTGTTTGACCTGACAATCTCGATAATGATTGCGGAAATAGCCGTTTTTGTCATTGATGACATTGAACGCCCGATCTATGACGGTGTAGTTCCGATGGTAACCTTGGTTTTAATCCAAATTGTTGTTGCACAGCTCAGTCTGAAAAGCCGGAAGCTGCGGCTGCTGATTGATGGCAGGCCCAGTGTGCTGATCTCGAACGGCAAACTGCACCGGAGCGAAATGCGCAGGCAGCGGTACAATATGGACGACCTGCTGCTGCAGCTGCGCGGCCAGAATATTGTCAGTCCGGCTGACGTGGAGTTTGCCATTCTCGAAACCAGCGGACAGCTGACGGTTATTGAAAAGAACAAAAATGTCTCGTCATCCAACCAGTCTGGTAACAGCAGCGATACTGCCGAGAATCAGGAACAGAACTCAGGCGGCGGATCGGGCGGATCAGGGAAGTCAGGGGGCTCCGCGGGTGTAAATCTGTCCAAGAGCAAAATCCGGTATGAAGGTCTGCCTGTTCCGCTGATTATGGACGGAAAGGTGCAGGATGATAACCTGGAGATGATCGGGAAAAACCGTTTTTGGCTGCGGACACAAATCCGCCAGAAAGGGGTTTCTGATTTCCGTGATGTGTTTCTGTGCTCAATCGATCATACAGGTAAAATATATGTAGACCGGCTGCGCAGCCGTTAAATGTCTAGCGCCGCCGTCTGAAAAAGGGAACCCGGTCAAGATCCCTGACAGAGATCAGGCCCGTAAGCAGGCAGATGCCGAGGTATAGCGCCATACCGCTGGCGGCGGCGAACAGAAACTGCAGCCACATGGTGCCGGAGAGCGGGACAGAATAAAAGACATAAGATGTGCCGGCAGCCATGATAATCATGGCTGTTATGGTTTTGAGCGGATCAGTAATTCTCAGTGAAAGCTGAATCAGCTTCACCACACTTGAATAATGCAGCAGCGTAACCAGAATGCTGTTAACGATAATTGCAATAATCGCACCGTAAATGCCGTATTCCGGCCGGGAGGCCAGCAAGAGAATAAGCAGGATCTTTATCACTGCACCGGCCAGAGTATTAATAAGGGCCCGGCCCGGACGGTCCATGGCCTGTAGGGCAGCCTGGAGGGGAGCCTGGACATAGAGAAACAGGGCGAACGGGGCCATCAACCGCAGCATTGGAGCGGTATCCGCATTGCCGTACATCAGCGTACACAGCGGTACGGCAAGTACATACATGATAGCAGCAAAAGGGGCACCTGAAACCATCGCCAGCCGGAGGGCCTGATGCATCCGTTTATGAATAGAAGGCAGATCTCGGCGGGCCGCCGCTTCAGACAGCGAAGGGACTAACGACACTGCAAGAGATGAGCTGAGCACGCCCGGCAGCAGCAGCAGCGGGATGACCATACCCTGCAAAGAGCCGTATTGTGCGGTGGCAGCGGCAGTTGCAAGCCCGGCGAGTGCCAGACTGCGGGCGGTAATAATCGACTCCAGCAGATAGGAAAAGGAGCCGACCAGCCGGCCAGCCGTAACTGGAACAGCAATACCCAGCATCCGTCTGAGCAGAGTACCGCTTTGCCGATCCTTGTCCTGATGCAGCCCGGTATCCAGTGCTGCTGTATCCGGGTTGCTTTCCAGCCGGTCTGCCTTTGCAATAAAGAAATATTGTACCAGCAGCGCGAGCATCCCGAAAATTTCACCGACAGTGACACCGAGCATCGCTCCTGCCGCAGCAAAAGCCATTCCCTTGGGAAGCAGCAGATAAGAGAACCACAGCATGAAAAAAATGCGGATTACCGACTCCAGCACCGATGAAAGCGCAGAGGGAATCATGTTCTGCCTGCCCTGGAAATATCCCCGGTACACCGAAGAGACAGCAACAATTGAAATCATCGGCGTCATGCTGACAAAGGTATAATACACCCGGCTGTCCGTTAAAATAACATTAGATACCCAGGATGCGCTGAGCAGTGCCACCAGGGTGAACAGCAGGCCCAGCGAAAAGCTCAGGGTAAGCCCGGTCCGCAGAATACGGCGTGACTGCTCAGGGCGGTTTTCACCCTCTGCTTCGGCGACCATTTTTGCAATGGCCAGAGGTAATCCGCCTGTAATGACTGTAATCAGCACGATGAAAAAAGGGTATCCCAGCTGGTATAAGCCGACGCCCTCGGCACCGATAATCCGCGGTAAGGCAATTCTGGGGATAAAGCCCAGCATACGGTTAATGATACCTGCGGCCAGCAGGATCATCGTTCCTTGTATAAAGGTCTGCTTTGCGGGTCTCCTCAAAGGACACTCCTTCTTCCTGAAATGAAATGAAACGCAGGTAGAGCATGCCGGTCCGCGAGGCTGCGGGGCTTGTATATTGATATGCTTGACCCTGTCCAATCCATGACAAGCTTTAAGTGCGATATCTTTTTACGGGAAGAAGGATAGTTGGACGGGGAGGTCGAATATATATCCGGTAGCCTGCTTCAGCGAGCAAAACCTTGGGAGGTGTTTATCACGTGGAATCTGAACCGTGGAAGTACGACGAGCTTAGTGATGTGATCGAGGCCATGTGCGCAAGCAAAGCGGAGGAATTCCGCCTTCTGGGCTATGAATACGTAACGGGCAAGGATATATGGGAGTGCATCAGCCGTAAGCATGAGAAGGAAGGCCACCCGCCCCTGTATAAGCTGGTGAATGATATTTATTCGCTGAAAGCCACCACCTATATGAATTATCTGATGCTTGCAGCCTATAGGGGGATTACTTGATTAGCAGGAACGAATTTCTTTTGCAAACTGATAGAGGAAGCGGTAAAGTAAGAGAGGATAACTTAAGTACTGCCTATCCAAACGGATGGCTTGCCACCAGAGCATAGCCGGCCGTTTCTTTGTGTGATTAGAGCACCGTCATTCTACCCTGAATTGACGGTGATTTCGCACGTAGCTATAATAGGAATATTGAGTAATGAAAGGGGAACTAGCAAGAGCATGAAGAGACTGTTGAGCTTTATCATTACCGTGCTCGTTTTAACCGGCGTCATGGCGTTTACAACCCCCGGTCTGCTGGACAAGGTCCGTCTGGGTCTTGACCTGAAAGGCGGATTCGAGATTCTGTATCAGGCCTCGCCGATGGATAACGGCGGCGAACTAACCAGAGCTTCTCTGCAGCAAACTGCAAAAAGCCTGGAGAAACGCGCTAATGCGCTGGGCACAAGTGAGCCTGAAGTGACAACGGAGGGTACAGACCGCATACGTCTGAAGATTGCCGGTGTTACCGACGAGGCTGAAGTCCGCGAGAAGATGAAAGAACCTGCTGTAATGACATTCCGCAGTGCTGCCGAAGGTGATGCAGCCGGAGTATACAGTAAGATTGAGCTTGTGGGCAGTGATTTTGTTGAAGGTGCGGCAGAAGTTCAACGCAGTAACCTGAACCAGCCGGAAATCAGCATCAGCATTAAAGATAAGGCTAAATTCGCTGAAATTACCAAGCGCCTGCTTGGGAAAGAGCTTGCTATTTATTTGGATGAAAACCTGCTGTCGGCACCATTTGTAAGAGCGGAGCTGACCGACGGTAAAGCATCCATCTCCGGTAACTATACGTTAGATGAAGCACGCGAACTGGCAGATACTATTAACCTCGGCGCACTGCCGCTGAAGCTGACCGAGAAATATTCCCAAAGTGTCGGCGCAACCCTTGGTAAACAGTCTCTTGATCAGACGGTTAGAGCAGGTCTCGTAGGCTCGCTGATTATTTTGATCTTTATGATCGGAATGTACCGGCTTCCCGGTATTCTGGCCAGCTTCGCGCTGATCCTGCATACCTGGCTGCTGATTCTTGTATTTGTAGTAGCAGATTTCACCTTGACCCTTCCGGGTATCGCCGCATTTATCCTAGGTATAGGGATGGCGGTCGATGCCAATATCATTACCAATGAACGGATAAGAGAAGAGATACGCAGCGGCAAGGGCATTATGTCCTCCGTCAAAGCTGGGAACAAAACCTCCTTCCGTACGGTTATGGACGCCAACGTGACGACCATTATCGTTGCGGCTGTAATGTTCGCTTTCGGTACAGGTGCGGTTAAGGGCTTTGCACTGATACTGATTGTAGAAATTGTGCTTAGTATCTTGACCAACCTCTATTTTACCCATTGGCTGCTAACGGTGCTCGTTAAAGCCGGCGCTTTGAAGAAACCTAAGCAATTTGGGGTAAAGGAGAGTGACATCAGTGCGCTTTAATAAAGATATGGATTACGTGCATTGGAGTAAATACTTCTTTAGTTTCTCCATTGTACTTACTGTACTAGGTGTAGTATTCCTGGGTTTTATGGGGCTTAACTACAGCGTAGATTTCAAGGCGGGTTCGAACGTCGATGTGTCATTAACTAAGAGCATTACACAGGCTGAACTTCAGCCTGCTCTGGATAGTCTGAATTTTGAGCACGCTCCGAGTATCACATTCGGTGAAAACCGCGTCAATATCCGTTATGATGAAGTACTGGAAAACGAGCAGAGTGAAGCCCTCAAAGCAGAGATCAGCAAGCTTGATGCCCAGGCTTCTTTTGAGATCAACACTGTTGATACGGAAATGGCCAGAGAACTTGCACGCAACGCGATCTATTCGGTGCTTCTCTCAAGCTTAGGGATCATCATTTATGTTAGTATCCGTTTTGAATGGCGTTTTGCACTGGCATCGATTGTAGCACTGCTCCACGATGCGTTTATGGTTGTAGCTGTCTTCTCGATCTTCCGTCTGGAGGTTGATATAACCTTCATTGTCGCAGTGCTTACTATTATCGGTTACTCCATCAATGATACGATCGTTATCTTTGACCGGATCCGTGAAAATCTGCGCTTCGGCAAACAAAAAACGTATGAGGATCTCAAAGTACTGGTTAACAAGAGTATCAGCCAGACGCTTATGCGGTCCCTGTATACAGCCTTTACGGTGTTCATTGCCGCTTTCTTCCTGCTGGTAATGGGCGGAGAATCCATTAAAATGTTCTCCCTTGCCATGGTTGTCGGTCTGCTCTTCGGAGCTTACTCCTCCATCTTTATTGCTAGCCCGCTCTGGCTGCTGCTCAAAAAGCGCCAGAAGCCTGCTGTGAAGAATAATGCTGTCTAAGCTGCACAGCTGATTGTCTCGAAAAGCCGCGTCAACGACGACGCGGCTTTTCGGAATCTTTGGAACCGGCTGACAGGCGTATGCCTCAACATGAGATTACTTGCTACCAGGTAAGGAGGGCTCGTTATGAATGACAAACAATCACCGCAAAGTGAGACGGTCGCCTGGAACGGGATCGTCAGTGATGCTGTACTGGCTCTGGCTAAAGGCAGTGTCGGTTATTTCACGGGCAGCAAGGCATTGCTGGGCGATGCCTTATATTCGGGAGCAGACGCAGCTGCAAGGCTGGCGGAGGCTCTTCCCTGGCGCCCGGAAAAGGGTAAGAAGCAGAGGGCAGCCCGCCGTGCCGTTGCCGGGACAAACGGCAAGGAACCGATTATTACGATTCTTTTTTCTGTGCTGATTCTGATGGCCGGACTGCAGATGACTTTTTCAGCCATCCGTGATTTGACCAGGGGACATTTGTCTACGGTTCCGCCTGCTGCGCTTGTTACGGTTCTGATTTCTATTTTAGTTAAAGAGGGCATCTTCCAGTATCAATACCGTTATTTCAAAAAAATCGGCGACGGCAGCCATGCTGCTTATGCAGACAGCCACCGTTTCAGTCTTTATAGCTCGGTAGCCGCTTTGATCGGAATTACACTGTCTATGATCGGGGGATATATCAGCTGGAGTCCGCTCTTATACATGGACCCGGTAGCAGCCCTGCTTACAAGCTGCCTGATTCTCCGCAAGGGCTATACGATGATTGCGGCTTCAATATACGGTAAGACCAGTCAGGAGCTTCCTTCTGCGGAAGCGGCCAATTTCATTGAAACGGTAGGACGGGTGCACGGTGTGATCAGGGTTGAGCATCTTCAGGCGGTGGAACAGGGCAGGTACGTTAATCTTCAGGTTAAAATCAGCGTCAATCCGCGGATTACAGTCATGGAGGCCCAGGATATCTCAGAATGTGCCAGAAAGCTTCTGCAGCATCGTTTCGTCCATGTGGGTGAGGTGCATATGGATGTTGTACCTTATGATCCGGGTTACCCTTACAAAACCAATCATCAGCTTGCGGACAATGATATACCTACACTGCTTCAGTAAACCGCATGGCGAGAGAAAGGTGAGCTCTATTGCTTCATTCAAAAACAAGATGGCATTCTCCGGCAGCCGATCCCGATCAAGTTCGTGATCTGGCCCGGAGCCTTTCTATTTCACCGCTCCTTTCCTCCTTGCTTGTCACAAGGGGCTTTACTGCGCCGGATGAGGCGCTGCTGTTCATGGACGGAGGAACGGATGACAGCTATGATCCGTTTCTGCTCAAAGGGATGGCTCAAGCTGTACCGCGGATCAGAAAGGCTCTGGAGGAAGAGGAGCATATCCTGGTATACGGTGATTATGATGCTGACGGCGTATCCAGCACGTCGCTCATGATCTATCTGCTGCGCCACCTGGGCGCTTCCTTTGATATTTATATTCCTCACCGCTCCAACGAGGGCTACGGCCTGCATAATCATGCCCTGGACTGGGCGGTTCAGCAGGGCGTTACACTCGTCATAACGGTCGATACCGGAATTAGCGCAGTCCATCAGATTGCTTATGCAACCCAGCTGGGAATTGATGTTATTGTCACCGATCATCATGAACCGCCCGGGCTGTTACCGGAAGCGTTTGCTTTAATTAACCCCAAGCAGCATGATTGTCCTTATCCCTTCAAAGGGCTGGCCGGAGTTGGTGTAGCCTATAAGCTTGCTCAAGCTCTGCTCGGCGGCAGAGTGCCTGAGGAGTGGAGTGAGATTGTGGCGATCGGCACCATAGCGGATCTGATGCCGCTGCTGGATGAGAACCGCAGCCTGGTGCGCCAAGGGCTTGCCAGTATGCGGAATTCGCCGTTTCCCGGCGTTCGTGCGCTGCTTGAGGTCAGCGGGGTAACGATGAGTACAGTAGGTGCGGTCAATATTGCCTTTGGTGTGGCTCCGCGGATCAACGCCAGCGGCCGCCTGGATCATGCAGGCCGGGCTGTAGCCCTGCTGACTACCACTGACAGTGTGGAGGTCGGACAGCTGGCGGGTGAGCTTGATCTGCTCAATAAGGAACGCCAGATGGTCGTGGAACGGATTGTAGCTGAAGCTTCGGATAAGCTGGCCGGGCAGATTGGAGACAGCCAGCCGCCGGATATTATTGTGCTGGCTAATCAGGGCTGGAATGTCGGCGTTGTCGGGATTGTAGCCTCCAAGCTGCTGGAACGGTACTACCGTCCCGTTATTATCCTTGATATTCATCCTGAGACAGGCATGTGCAAAGGCTCGGCCCGCTCCATTCCCGGCCTGGATATTTATGAGGCATTGACTTCCTGCAGCAGCTTGATGGACCACTACGGCGGCCATCCGGCGGCTGCCGGGATGAGCCTGCACCGCGATAATCTTGCCGCCTTTGCCGCTGCTTTAAATGAATATGCTGCTGGTGTGCTGACACCGGAGGATCTGATTCCGGTAACCGCTGCAGACGGGGAAGCGGAGGTCGCAGATCTCACACTGCAGGCTGCACTGGAGCTGGAGCGGCTGGCCCCGTTCGGGATGTCTAATCCGCTGCCCAAATTTATTGTGCGCGGAGCGGCCGTGAAGGAGACCCGCACAATGGGCCAGGACGGCAAGCACCTGAAGCTTGTTCTGCAGCAGGGCAGGCATACCATCGAAGCGGTTGCTTTTGGGAAAGGGGCACTTTCTGAGCTGCTGCCCGGAGGAACCCGGGTTGACGTGCTCGCTGAGCTGTCAGTCAACGAGTGGAACGGCTCCCGCAAGCCCCAGCTGATGCTGCAGGATCTGGCTGTCCCTGAAGCGCAGCTGCTGGATCTGCGCGGTTCAGCTGATGCGGTGAAGCGGGCGGTTCGCCTCAAGGAGCTGCTGCAGCCGTATAGCGGCAGTACACCTTTTACAGCGGCGGCCGTTTTTCAGAACAGCCGGCAGTCGCCGCTTAGCGAGCTGAACGGCATGTCACTGTGGACTTATGATGAGGACGGCGGAATTACGGCGCTTCCTCATGGACAAGCTGAGCATAACGGGAGCGTATCCCTGCTCTGCCTGCTGGACATGCCGGATACGCCAGAACAGCTTGATGCTCTGCTGGCCGCCTTTCCCCGGGCAGATAACATTGCGCTGCTGCATGCCCTGCGTGACGGGCGCGACAGGCTGCAGGTTCCAACCCGGGATCACTTTAAAATACTATATAAATTACTGGCCTCCATTGCCGCTTCGGCAGTGCCGGAGCGTGAGGTGCTGCTGCGGCTCAGCCGCCAGTCCTCGTTAGGTGTGCGGATGCTGGGGCGGATGCTCGATGTGTTTGAGGAGCTTGATTTTATCGAGCGGACCGGCGGGATGATCAGTTTTGTATCTGCGCCGGCTGCAAAGAGCCTGTCAGCCTCACGTCACTTTGTGCGTCTGGGCCAGACAGCAGAGATGGAGCAGTATTTCATGGACGGCAGCGCCCATGAGCTGGAAAGCTGGATGCAGGCCCGCCGGCAGGGTGTATCGTAGACCGGTTGGCATATGCTTCCGAAGTAAGTTTTGTACGAAGTAATTAAAGTGGGCTGAAGCTCACAAAACTAAGCATATGCTTCCGAAGCGAGTTTGTTCGAAGCGAAATCGGTGAGGTAATCCTCACAAACTTTTAGGAGATGATACTATGGATTTCAAAAATAATATTCGTGTAATTGAAGATTTCCCGCAGCCGGGAATCAGCTTTAAAGATATTACTACCCTGCTCAAGGACGGAGAGGCTTACCGCTCCGCGATCGACGAGCTTAAAGCACTGGTGTCCCATCTGCAGATTGACGTTATTGCCGGACCGGAAGCGCGCGGCTTTGTAGTAGGCGCTCCGCTGGCCTACGCGCTGGGTGTAGGATTTGTGCCGATCCGTAAAAGCGGCAAGCTTCCTTACGAAACTATTGAAGTAGGCTATGATCTGGAATACGGCAAGGATACGCTTGCTGTTCACACGGATGCTATCAAGCCAGGCCAAAATGTGCTGATCGCAGATGACCTCCTGGCCACCGGAGGAACAATTGCTACCTCTGTCAGCCTGGTTGAACAGTTGGGCGGCAAGGTTGTCGGTGCTGCTTTCCTGATTGAGCTGGTTCAGCTGGCCGGCCGTAACAAGCTGTCTGACATCGAAGTAGTATCCTTGCTGACTTACGAAGACTAAATAAAATTCCTGGATAGCTTTTCCCGGGAAATAAAAAGCGGACCGTTGTCGATTTGCGACAGCTGTCCGCTTTTTTGCTATGCTATTGCGTTTCATTACGCTCACATGGAATTGCACGATAACCGGCTGTTAGCCGGCAGGGAATACAGGATCTGTCTGGCTGAGTATACAGCAAGAGCTGCCCCGGCAGCAATACAACTGCATGGGGACAGCTCTTGTTATTAATCGGAGTAATGTAGCTTAATGGGCTGATTTCTCCGGCTCCTGTTCGTTAGACAAGCCAAGAACTTCGATTAGCTTGAAGAACAGGGACAGAACGATACCAACGATAGTAGCCAGTGCCATACCTTTGAGCTGTACGCCGGCGATATTAAGCGAGATGCCGCTGATGCCGACAACCAGAACCAGGGTGGCAAGAATCATGTTGCTTGCTTTGGAGAAATCAACCTTCTGTTCTACAAAAATGCGCAGGCCGGATGCTGCAATTACTCCGAACAGCAGCAGGGATACACCGCCCATAACCGGCAGCGGGATGTTGGCAATAACAGAGGAGAAGGTTCCTGAGAATGACAGGAGGATAGCAATGACAGCCGCTCCGCCGATTACGAAAACGGAGTACACTTTTGTCAAAGCCATAACGCCGATATTTTCACCGTAAGTGGTGTTAGGTGTAGAGCCGACGAAACCGGAAAGAACGGTCGAAATCCCATTACTGAACAGGGAACGGTCAAGCCCGGGGTCCTTGGTCAGATCTTTACCAACAATGTTGCTGGTTACTAGCAGATGACCGATATGCTCAACGATAACAACGAGTGATACAGGAATAATGGTCAAAATAACCTGTAAATCAAAGGAAGGAGTGGTAATAGTCGGATGGGACAGGAAGCTAGCGTCGGCAATAGCTCCGGTATTTACTTGTCCCATAATATAGGCCAGCACATAGCCGGTAACGATACCGATGAGGATATGGATGATTTTGGGGAAGCCGCGGAACATAACGGAACCGATAACGGTTACTCCCAGTGTGACCAATGACAATGTAATAGCCTTACCGTCCGGAGTCCAGTCTGCAACCGCAACGCCTTCAGGAGCAATCAGTCCCGCCATACGTGCAGCTACCGGTACAAGCTCAAGCCCGATTGTTGCTACGATAGCACCCATGGCTGCGGGAGGGAAAACAACATCAATCCAGCTTGTTCCGGCATAACGGACGATCAAAGCGACAAGAATAAAGATAACGCCGGTAACAATAAACGCGCCCAGTGCAAGCGAATATCCATGCTGATGATCCCCCTCATATTTGCCGAGCACACTCAGCACCGGTGAGATAAAAGCAAAGCTTGATCCAAGGTAGGCCGGAATTTTACCGCGGCAGATCAGAATATAGAGCAGTGTGCCGATACCGTTCATCAGCAGGATCATGCCGGGGTCTACCCCGAACAGGTTAGGAACAAGCACGGTGCTGCCGAACATGGCGAACAAATGCTGCAGGCTCAGCAGAAAGCCCGGGCCAAAAGGGAGTTTCTCGTTAACTTGAATTTCGCGTTGCAATGGAGTTCACTTCTCTTTCTCATATGTAGTTTTGGGTTAGCCTGGCGAAAACCGCCTTTACTAGATTAAATAGTCCGACGGCGTTTGACAACAACATTTTATGAACAATGTAAGTCTTTATTTGTTTATGTCATAAATTATCCTCTAATTGTTGGTAAAAGCGGCAGAATGCCATCCGGTGGGAAGTGTTGACGTAATGCATCCTAAGCGTCATAATTATAAACAACTTTAGACTGCGTTCAGTACAGCTCAGATGAGCTGAAGGCCTGCAAATAGGGTTTCACTTGCGGGTTTATTTTATTAATTCGGCAGAGATTACCTTTTTTTGATTACATTTAACGAGCAATTCGACTACATCTTCGAGAAACTCCTTTACGGAATTTTTCTAATAGAAGGGAAACGGATACGACGAGAATGGGCATAGAGCAATTAGTTGAAAAGGCCGGCGCCTATATAAAAGAAAAAGATCTTCTCCGCATCCGCGAAGCTTATGAGTTTGCCGATCAGGCTCACCATGGCCAGGTGCGCAAATCGGGAGAGCCTTATATCCTGCATCCGCTGGCGGTTGCAGATATTGTCGTCAATATGCAGATGGATGTCATCTCCATTATTGCAGCGCTGCTGCATGATGTCGTCGAGGATACAACGGTATCGCTGGAGCAGATCCGCGAGAAATTCGGGGATACCTGCGCCATGCTGGTGGATGGCCTGACCAAGCTGGAACGCATCCGCTTCCGCTCCAAGGAAGAGCAGCAGAACGAAAATTACCGCAAAATGTTCATCGCCATGGCCCAGGATATCCGGGTCATCGTGATTAAGCTTGCGGACCGTCTGCATAATATGCGGACACTGAAGTATCAGTCTGAGGATAGCCAGCGGCGTATTTCCTATGAGACGCTGGAGATCTTTTGTCCAATTGCGGACCGGCTGGGTATTTCTGCGATTAAATGGGAGATGGAGGACATTGCTCTCCGTTACCTGAATCCGCAGCAATACTACCGGATTGCGAACCTGATGCATAAGAAGCGTGCAGAGCGTGAACAGTTCATCGACAGCGTTATCGGCAGAATCCGGGCCAAGCTGGACGAAATGGGAATTGAAGGAGACCTCTCCGGACGTCCCAAGCATATTTATAGTGTCTACAACAAAATGAGCACCAAAAACAAGCAGTTCAACGAGATCTATGATCTGCTTGCAATTCGGATCATCGTTGATAATATCAAGGATTGTTACGCTACATTAGGGATTATCCATACTCTTTGGAAGCCGATGCCCGGCAGGTTCAAGGATTATATTGCCATGCCCAAGGCGAATATGTATCAGTCACTGCACACCACAGTGGTAGGTCCCGGCGGAGAGCCGACAGAAGTGCAGATCCGTACCTGGGAAATGCACCGGACAGCAGAGTTCGGGATTGCCGCACACTGGGCATACAAAGAGGGCTCAAGCAATACCGGGAACCCGGAGAACCGAATGCCGTTCTTCCGGGAAATTCTCGAGCTGCAGCATGAGGCCAAGGATGCCGAAGAGTTCGTGGAATCGCTTAAAATGGACTTTTTCTCTGACCTTGTGTTCGTCTTTACGCCGAAGGGTGAGGTAGTAGAGCTGCCGGCGGGCTCGGTTCCGCTGGATTTCGCTTTCCGGATTCATACTGAGGTCGGGAACCGGACCATTGGCTCCAAAGTGAACGGGCGGATTGTACCGCTTGACCATAAGCTGAAGACTGGGGACATCGTGGAGATTCTGACCTCTAAGAATTCCTACGGGCCGAGCCGCGACTGGCTGAAGATCGCTCAATCCTCACATGCGCGAAGCAAGATCAAACAGTGGTTCAAGAAAGAAAAGCGTGAAGAGAATGTGGAAAAAGGCCGCGAAGCCGTGGAACGCGAGCTGAAACGGCTTAATATGGAGGTCTCTGATTTCCTGACAGAGGATAAACTCAGCGACGTAGCCAAGAAGTTCGCTTTCGGCGACGTCGAAGATATGCTCTCCGCTGTCGGATTCGGGGGCATTACCGCTTCGCAGATCGCCAACAAGCTGACTGAGAAGCTCCGCAGAGAGCAGGAAGAGGCTGCCAACCACCTGGAATTGTCTACGGAGATGAAGGAGATCAAATCCAGCGGCGGGAACCGCAATCAGCCGACTAACGGCGTACGTGTCAAAGGCATCGACAACCTGCTAGTCCGCTTCGCACGATGTTGTAACCCCGTACCGGGGGACGATATTGTCGGATACGTAACACGCGGGCGCGGCGTGTCTGTGCACCGTGAGGACTGTCCGAATATTCCGACCGACGGTGACGGGGAAGAGTCGGCGCGGGTGATCGAAGTCGAATGGGAAGGCAGCATGGAGGCCAACTACAGCGTCGATATTGAGATTACAGGCCATGACCGCAACGGTCTGCTTAATGAGGTGTTGCAGGCGGTGTCGGAGAGCAAGACGAACATTTCCGCAGTCACCGGGCGCTCCGACAAGAACAAGATGGCAATGATTCACATGACGATTCTCATCCGCAATACGGATCATCTGCAGTCGGTTGTCGACCGGGTGAAGCGTGTGAAGGATGTATATACGGTTAACCGGATTATGCAATAGGGCAAGGAGCTGACAGACGCCAATGAGAGCAGTAGTACAACGCTGCAAGGAAGCGAAGGTCACAGTTGATGGAACGGTAACAGGAGCCATTAACGAAGGCCTGATGCTGCTGATCGGCGTAACGCACAGGGATACCGAAAAGGATGCGGAATATCTGGCCGGTAAAATAGCCGGACTGCGCATCTTCGAGGATGAAGCCGGCAAAATGAACTTCAGTGTTACGGATACCGGAGGGGCGATCCTGTCGGTATCACAGTTTACGCTGTACGGGGACTGCCGCAAGGGACGCCGCCCGAATTTTATGGCTGCAGCGGCTCCGGATGAGGCTAGGCGGCTTTATGATTATTTCAATCAGGAGCTGAGAGCCGGCGGACTCCAGGTGGAGACGGGCGTGTTCGGAGCGATGATGGACGTTTCTTTTACTAACTGGGGGCCGGTAACCCTGATTCTGGACAGCAGGGATTAGATATTGGCAGACTTATAACCTGGTATCAAGCATACCGCAGATTGTTCCTTTGAGGAGCAGCCTGCGGTATTTTTGCGTCTGCACCTGTCAGTCTGTACGGACCGCGCGGATAGAGCCTGCCTGTCCAGGATAAACTAAAGGGGATTGAAATTTTGTCAGGGGCAGGTAATCCAAAGATGAGATACTCACCAAAGTCGTGGGCATGGAGCCGTATTCAGGCCTGTACGGCAGGCAGCTCAGCGGAAGCAGCTGCAACAGCAAAAGAGGCAGGACAGCAGGATGATCCGGTGATGCTGAAGGGGAGAAGCCGCGGTCTTTTGCCCAGAACTTAGAAGTTAATTACAAATCCAGCAGATTTCCTATATCCGGTGTCGTTAGAAATCCAGCTATTGCGGGTAATAAGAAAGCGAGAACAAAATAGCGGAGAGGAGAACTTATCTAGATGAGTAAAGTAGCTTTTCTGCTCGCCAGCGGTTTTGAAGATTCCGAAATGCAGGTACCTTACGATGAAGTGAAAAAGGCAGGACATCAGGCGGATATTATCGGTCTGAAGAAAAATGAAACGCTGCTCGGCAAAAAGGGAAAGGTCTCTTATGCCGCAGACAAAGCAATCAGCGAGGTAAAGGCCGGGGACTATCATGCGGTCGTCATTCCAGGCGGTTCGTCACCGGAAAATCTGCGGCTGAATGAGGATGTTCTTGCTTTTGTAAAAGAAGCTGATGCTTCCGGAACACCGATTGCATCCATCTGCCACGGACCGCAGATTCTGATTAGTGCAGACCTGCTTCAAGGACGAACCATAACTTCCTACCCGCCGCTCAAGGATGATGTTGTGAATGCAGGAGCGGAGTTCAAGGATGAAGAGGTCGTCGTTGACGGCAATTATATAACTTCGCGCACCCCGGAAGATGAGCCGGCCTTTGTGCGTGAGCTGCTGAGGGTCCTGTAATCCATAGCAACCATTACTGAAGGAGGGAACAATTATGACCAGAAGAATTCAGGCTTATTTCAGAACGGAAAGTGAAGCGGAAGGCGCTAAGACTGCATTGATTCCATACAGTGTGGAGGCTCTGGAGATTTCTACGCTGACCGATCCACTGGACAGCGGGAGAGACCGCAGACCGAATCTTCTATTGCCGCTTGTTCCGTATAATAATTCAGCAATTACCGGCGGTACTATGGGTGTGGCAGGAACAGCAGGCGCCTTGAGCGGCGCAGCGGTGGTTCCCGCAGTATCCGACATTAATGATGAAGGGCTGAAGCGCTCTGACGTTGACAGAGACAATGATATTGTCCAGGATACGAATATCAATGACGATGTGGATCTGAGTGAGGTGCATATTGTAATGTCGCTGAAGACTACTGAGGAGCATTACAATGAGGTTGTAGAGACCCTTCGCGGCAAGCATGCTTACGTAGAGGTTTTTGATTAAGATAGGATGACAGCTGCCTGCTGCAGAGCAGGCTGTATACCCTCACGCCCCGGCGGGTCAAATGGACCGCCGGGGCGGTTTGTGCTTGGGGACAAAAATTCACTTTACAGCTTAAGTGCCGTAGTGTAAAGTATGCTTGTGCTACTGAGTACGGGGAATGTCCCAATAATTGAAACGCTTTCTTTTCTGTAATGCAAACGTAATAATTCTAAAATGATTCCTTAATATAGGGTGCTTATAATAGAAGCATGACCCCCTTTTTTATAATATATGAACTGGACCTGCAGCAATCGGCTGCAGGTCACTTTTTTTGTGACGGCATCTTTCTGTACAAATTTTCATTTCCTTCCTTGACTTTAGCGCAGTGGTTCAGTAGAATCTAACAATATACGAAATGTTTATATTGCTTTGATGACGGGACCAAGTAATCCGTAACCCACAACCCCAGAGAGGAATCCCCCGCAGAACCGGCTATCATCCTTAGGACGTAGGAGTAGCCGATTCAGTATGGCTGTAAGGATTCTGTTGATGACCGGATGAATGACTTCCCCGAGAACGCACGGCGAACGCAAGGCAACAGAAATTGCCGAGGGTCAGTAGCCGGAGCGCGTAGGCGGGCGTTAACCGCTTTGAGCGGATTCAATGATGGTGAATGAATCCGGAATGTGGGTGGTACCACGGGTGAATAATCATTTATGATAATCCCTCGTCCCTGTTTGTTACAAACAGAGGCGAGGGATTTTTTGCTTTTTTTTGAAAGATCAGAACGTATAAGTCTAAGGGCTTATACAGGTCTGATCTTTCTCGCAGAAACGGTTGCCGACTTCCCCGAAGAACGGCAAAGCCGTTTCTGCTTGAAATGGTGCAGACTAAGGTGCATGCTTTGTCTGGTAAGAGGGGTTATTTTCAGGAGGGATAGGCTGTGGCTAAAGAAAGATTCGAGAAACCTACAGGTACTCAGGATGTACTTCCGGGTGCTGTAGAGAAGTGGCAGTATGTTGAAGGCAAGGCCAGAGATCTGTGCCGCCGGTTTAATTACCGGGAGATCCGCACTCCGATGTTCGAGCACACCGGGCTGTTCGAGCGCGGCGTAGGTGAAACGACGGATATTGTGGAAGGCGAAATGTACACCTTCAAGGATAAGGGCGACCGTGATCTGGCGCTCCGTCCGGAAGGAACGGCCGGTGTTGTGCGTGCTTATGTCCAGAACAAGCTGTACGGCGAGCCGGATGTCAGCAAGCTGTATTATATCGGTCCGATGTTCCGCTATGAGCGTCCGCAGGCAGGCAGATACCGCCAGTTTCACCAGTTCGGCATTGAGGCGTTCGGTGCGGTAGATCCGGCAATTGATGCGGAAGTCATCTCACTGGGATATCAGTTCTACAAGGATCTTGGGCTTAAGGAGGTCAGAGTTGAGCTGAACTCTGTCGGCAATGCGCCGAGCCGGGCCGCTTACCGGGAGAAGCTGCTGGATTTCCTGAGACCGATGCGGGATAGCCTATGCAGTGACTGTCAGCGCCGGATGGAGCGTAACCCGCTGCGGGTGCTCGACTGTAAGGTCGATCAGGATAAATTCGGCGGGGCGCCGTCCATTCTGGACAGTCTAGATGAAGAGTGTACTACCCATTTCGAAAAGGTTAAGATGCATCTCGATACGATGGGTGTGGAGTATAGCATTAACCCGCGTCTCGTACGCGGACTGGATTATTACACGCATACCGCGTTTGAGTATAAGGCAGCCGGTATCGGCTCGATTGATACCGTCGGCGGCGGCGGCCGCTACAACGGGCTGGTGGAGGAAATCGGCGGACCGGATCAGCCGGGCATCGGTTTCGGGATCGGGCTGGAGCGTATCCTGCTGATTCTGGAGAGCCAGGGTGTAGAACTTGAGACAATGAAGCCGCTGGATGTATATTTCGTAGCGCTTGGAGAGGCTGCGGATCAGGAAATTACGAAGCAGCTGTTCCTGCTGCGCAGCCAGGGGTTCTCTGCAGAACGCGATTATCTCGGCCGCAAGATGAAGGCCCAGATGAAGTCGGCCGACCGCATGTCGGCGCGGTATACGGCGATCCTTGGTGAGGATGAGCTGAACAGCGGAGTCATTGCCCTGAAATCAATGGAGACCGGTGAGCAGAAGACGGTCAAGCTGGAAGAGCTGGCGCAGGCGCTGGTGTAGGCTGGGCTGGTTGATGCACTACTGAACACAAGCTAGGGGAACCATGTATTTTAACCACGAAAGGGTAGGATAAATTATGAGTAGAAGTCACCATTGCGGACAATTGACGCCAGAGCAGATCGGCCAGACTGTAACACTGAACGGCTGGGTTCAGACCCGCCGCGACCTTGGAGGCGTGCTGTTTATTGATCTGCGTGATCGTTCAGGTATTGTGCAAATCGTATTTAACCCGGATTATTCCGGTGAAGCGCTGCAGATTGCCGATAAGGTACGCAGTGAATATGTACTATCCGTTAAGGGTACCGTTGTTAAGAGAGACGAAGAAACAGTCAACCGTAACCTGCCTACCGGTGAAATTGAAGTGCAGATTACAGAAATTGAAGTGCTGAATGCCGCCAAGACTCCTCCGTTCTTCATCGAAGACGGCGTGGAGGTAGATGAGTCCCTGCGGATGAAATACCGTTACCTCGACCTGCGCCGTCCGGAAATGCACAAGACGCTGCTGCTGCGTTCGAAGGCGGCGAAGATTTTCCGTGACTTCCTTGACGGTGAAGGCTTCATTGATGTAGAAACACCGATTCTGACCAAAAGCTCCCCGGAAGGCGCACGCGACTATCTGGTGCCAAGCCGGGTGCATGAAGGCGAATTCTTCGCGCTGCCGCAATCCCCGCAGATTTACAAGCAGCTGCTTATGGTCGGCGGCATCGAGCGTTACTACCAGATTGCCCGCTGCTTCCGCGATGAGGATCTGCGCGCTGACCGCCAGCCGGAATTCACCCAGGTCGACATCGAGACCTCCTTCGTGCCGCAGGATGAGCTGCTTGGCATGATGGAGACGCTGATGCAGCGTCTGCTGAAGGAAACCATTGGTGTGGATGTGGCAGTGCCGTTCCAGCGCCTGACCTACGCCGAAGCGATCGGCAAATACGGCTCGGATAAGCCGGACCTGCGCTTTGGCCTGGAGCTCGTTGAAATGAACGATATCGTTGCCGGCAGCGGTGTCAAGGTATTCGCTTCCGTTATTGAAAAAGGCGGAGAAGTGAAGGTTCTCAACGCCAAAGGCTGCGGCACATGGACCCGTAAGGAAATCGATGATCTCGGACCTTATGCTGCACGTTACGGCGCGAAGGGACTGGCTTGGATTCAAGTGAAAGACGGAGAGTTCAAAGGCCCGATCGTCAAGTTCTTCACTGAAGAAGAGATTGCAGCTGTAAAAGAACGTACGGGCGCTGAAGAAGGCGACCTTCTGCTCTTCTCCGCAGACACCAAGAAGGTTGTTGCTGATGTACTGGGTGCCCTGCGCCTGAAGATCGGCCGCCAGCTTGGTCTGATTGATGACAGTGTGTTCAAATTTGCCTGGGTTACTGAATTCCCGCTGCTGGGCTACGATGAAGAACAGAAACGTTATGTAGCCGAGCATCATCCGTTCACCCGTCCGATGGACGAGGACCTGCACCTGTTCGACACTGATCCTGGTGCGATCCGTGCGCAGGCCTACGATATCGTGCTTAACGGCTATGAAGTAGGCGGCGGCTCCCAGCGTATCTACAAGCGTGATGTTCAGGAAAAAATGTTCGAAGCACTGGGCTTCTCGCCTGAAGTGGCTTATGAGAAGTTCGGTTATCTGATGGATGCGTTCGAATACGGCACGCCTCCGCACGGCGGAATTGCCTTCGGCTTTGACCGCCTGGTAATGCTGCTGGCCGGACGCACCAACCTGCGTGAGACGATTGCCTTCCCGAAAACGGCAAGTGCAACCGACCTGCTGATGGATGCACCGTCCCCGGTAGATGCTGCACAGCTGGAGCAGCTGCACATCAAGCTGGCGCCAAAGCCGGAAAAAGTGAAAAACTAACTAAACCTGTGCCTGCGGAGATTGGAATGAGACCTGCTCCGCAGACTGCATAATAAAGGAGGCGTGAACCTTATGCTGCATCAGTTCTCGCGTACAGAGCTGGCCATCGGGCCGGAGGGTCTGGAGATTCTGAAGAACAGTACAGTAGCTGTGCTGGGGATCGGCGGCGTTGGAGCAATGTCTGTTGAAGCGCTGGCCCGGATGGGGGTCGGCCGGATTATCCTGATCGACAAGGATGCGGTGGATATCACCAATATCAACCGCCAGATTCATGCGCTTACGACCACGATCGGCCAGAAAAAAGCTGATCTGATGGTCGAGCGCGTCAAGCTGATCAATCCGGAGATTGAAGCAATTGCCCTGAACATGTTCTACACGGATGAAACATATGAGGAGCTGTTCAAGCTTAAGCCGGATTTTGTAATTGACGCTTCAGACACGATTATCTACAAAATCCATCTGATAAAGGAGTGCCTGTCCCGGAAAATCCCTATGGTTTCCAGTATGGGCGCAGCGAACAAGATGGACCCTACACGCTTTAAAGTAGCTGATATTTCTAAAACCGAGATGGACCCGATTGCCCGCGTAATCCGCACCAAGCTCCGCAAGGAAGGCATCAAAAAAGGTGTGAAGGTTGTCTTCTCAACTGAAGTGCCGGTGAAGCCGCGTGTGGATGTAACGGAACAAATTGTTCCCGCCGATGCGCCTGACCGCCGTAAGGCCAAGCAGCCGCCGGCGAGCAATTCGTTCGTACCGCCGGTTGTCGGCCTCATTATGGTCAGTGTGGCTGTGGATGATCTGCTGAAAGCCGGCGGAGCCAGCGTATAATTAAGATTCAGACTACAAATAAATGAATGTGGACGAAGGGCGCAAGCAGCCGGTTATCCGGCTGCGCGCCCTTTTATTGCGGTTTTCCGCTCATTACGATTACGGGACTGCTAAACCGGGTAATAGCGGGCGGAACTTAACAATCAGTGGAGGTTTTTACATGAATTCGAATTTTTGGCGGAATAGCGTGGGTCTTGAGCCTGGAGATGACTGGAAACGGGAATGGGCTGCTGGAATCCTGTCCTATTTTGCCTCTGTATATATTGTTATGGTTAATGCGGCGATTCTGCAAGATGCAGGCATGCCGCTGCGTGCGGGAATGGTGGCGACACTGCTGACGGCGGTTACCGGCTGTCTGCTGATGGCCTTCGGCGGCAAAACGCCGATTATAGTTGTGCCGGGCATGGGGATTAATGCGTTCTTCACCTATACACTGGTCCATTCCATGAAGCTGGACTGGCGCGAAGCGCTGGCGGTTGTTGTGCTGACCGGGGTGCTGTTTGCCGTTGTGGCGTTCACATCGCTGTACCGGATTCTCAGTGAAGCCATACCCCACAACCTCCAGCATGCGATTACTGTCGGGATCGGATTGTTCCTGACCTTTATCGGCCTGCAAAAAAGCGGAATCGTCATCGCCCACCGCACGACCTTCGTCGCTATCGGGCACTTTAGTGATCCGGCGGTTATTACCTCCTGTGTGACGCTGGTTCTGGCACTGGTGCTGTTCATCCGCGGAACGCGCGGCGGGCTGCTGATCAGTATGATCGCCGGCACAGGGCTGGCCTATCTGCTTGGAGCGGCACATAAGCCGGAAACGGCGGAAGCAGGCCATGTGTTCACCGGTTACGGTGATGTGTTTGCCGGCATGGACTGGAGCGGAGTCATCAGCCTCGTGTTCTGGATAGCCGTGTTCCTGCTGCTCCTGATTGTCGTATTTGAAAATATCGGGCTAATCTCCTCCCAGACCCTTATGGCCGGACGGCCGGAACGGTTCAAGAGCAGTCTGCGGGCGCTCTCCCTAGCCAATATTGCATCCGGCCTGTTCGGCAGCAGTCCTGTGGTCGCGGCCGCAGAATCGACCGCAGGCATCGCGGCGGGCGGCAAATCCGGCTTGACCTCGCTGGTTACCGGGCTGCTGTTCGGGGCGACCTTCCTGTTCATTCCGCTGCTGGCTTACGTGCCGGACAGCGCCATTGCCCCAATTCTGATTGTTATCGGCGGCCTGATGGTGCAGAGTGTGAGGGAAATGGACCTCAGTGACATGACCGAGCTGTTTCCGGCCTTTTTAATTATGGTGATGATTCCCTTTACGTACAGTATTGTGGACGGAATGGCCTTTGGCTTCATTACCTATCCGATTGTGAAGCTGGCAATGGGAAAAGGCAAGGAGGTTCCTCCGGCACTGTACGGTATTGCGGGACTGTTCGTAGCCAACTTTGTGCTGCACGCACTGATGGGTTGAGGATTATTCTGGATTTCCTGAAGGTGATGTGCTATGATGGGAATCCTTTTTGTGTAAGTGAATCAGCCTTGCACGGGGTAAATCAAAACTTTTAGGAGGTAACTGAAAATGGAGGAGAACTTTCAAAGTGCCTATCAAGAGGAAGAAGACAGGCTGAACAGCACGCTTACCGAAATTGACTCAATTCTTACAAGGCTAAGGAACACTCCGGTGTACACAGGACACGATTATACGGAGCAGGTGCTGGAGGATTCCAGGGAGCAGCGGCGCAAGGATCTGGCCAAGCTCGTACACGAGCCTTATTTCGGACGCCTTGACTTTCAGGGCAGCGGTGAGGGAGAGGCGCAGCCGCTCTATATCGGCAAAATCGGCGTGGACCGCGAGCAGGTAAGCGACCGTCCGCTGGTCATCGACTGGCGTGCACCGGTAGCAAGCCTGTTCTATTCTTTTATCGGGGGAACCGACCCGGCCTCATATGAAGCTCCGGAAGGGCTGATTGAAGGGCTCGTGTATCTTAAGCGCAACGTAGTGATCCGGAAGCAGATTCTGGAACGGGTTGCGGATACGTACAACCGGAACAGCGACGCGCCAGCCGTGTCCGATGAATTCCTTGTCTACCGGCTGGGTGAGAACAAGGACAACCGGCTGCGTGATATCGTCTCGACAATCCAGGAGGAGCAGGATAGAATTATCCGCGCAGTGAAGAATACGGCGCTGATTATCCAAGGGGTAGCAGGCAGCGGAAAGACTACGGTTGCCCTGCACCGGCTGGCGTTCCTGCTGTATCAATACAAAGACCAGGTCTCTGCAGAGAAAATGATTATATTCGCGCCTAACCGGATGTTTCTGGACTATATTTCTGATGTGCTGCCTGAGCTCGGTGTGGGCAACATTGCCCAGAGCACCTTCCCGGACTGGGCTGCAGCTGTGCTGAACCTGGAGCTGCCTGAACAGAACACGGCAGATACGCTGAACCGCTGGTTTGAAGCCGAGGGCGGCATGCCGGCTATTACGGAGGAAACACCGGGCCGCTTTAAAGGCTCAACAGCCCTTATTGGGATCATTGAATCGTCCGTCCGGCTGCTGGAGAGCGGAGCGGTTCCCGAAGGGGATTTCATCCCGTGGGAAGGCGCTGTGCTGCGCCGTTCTATGATTCTGCGCTGGCATAATGAGGAGTACGCTCCTTATCCGCCGCTGAAGCGCAAGGAACGGGTAATGGCGCGGATTCACCGCTGGATTGAGATGGAGCTGAAGAAAAGCCCGTCAGCAGCCGCGCTGAAGGAACGGAAGAAGAAGGCGGCCGCCCGCGAAAAGACC
Source organism: Paenibacillus camerounensis (assembly GCF_000723885.1). GTDB lineage: Bacteria > Bacillota > Bacilli > Paenibacillales > Paenibacillaceae > Paenibacillus_AQ > Paenibacillus_AQ camerounensis. Next base: position 88,963 of record NZ_CCDG010000044.1, on the reverse strand, counting down.
TACGGCGGCAAATGGCCGAAATATGACCCGCTTATGATCTATAAACAGATCTTCCGGGCAGCCAAGGTACCGGCGGACTGGCCTACGGAGGCTTCGGAGCTTATTCCGCCGAGCGTGCTGAAGGAAACCGCAAAGGATCTCAAAAAAGGTATCCTGCGCGAAGAAGATCTGCCGCCGCTGCTCTATATCCATTATCTCCTCAGCGGCAATGAGGGCACCGAGCGTTTTGACCACATCGTAATTGATGAGGCACAGGACTTCTCGCCTTTCCAGATTGCCGTACTGGATTTATATGTGAAGGGACATTCATTCACAATCCTCGGGGATCTGTCGCAGGGAATCCATGCTTATAAAGGGGTGCACGAATGGTCTGAAATGCAGACGCTGTTCGCCCCGGAACATACAGCTTATCATGCACTGACGCGAAGCTACCGCTCAACGATGGAGATCATTGAATTCGCCAACGGCATCCTGTCAGCCGGCGTACAAAGCCCGCTGCTGGCTGTACCGGTGTTCCGCAGCGGTAACCCGGTCCGGCTGATCGATTACAGCGGTGAAGCGCCTAAGGCTGTCTCTGGCGCTTCTCAGCGGCTGCATGCAGTAAGAAGCGCGCTGGAATCGCTCTCCGGGCGTGAGTACCGCACAGTTGCTGTGTTGACCCGCAGCCTGCGCGAAGCAGAGGAGCTGTTCACGGAACTGGCCGGCCCATTCGCAGATCTGCATCTCATTGACGGGAGCATGACTCATTATCACGGCGGGCTGTCGGTGCTGCCGGTCTATCTGTCCAAGGGACTTGAGTTCGATGCTGTTATCCTGGCCGATGCCGATACCGGCCATTACGGTGCTGCGGCCTGGGACGCGAAGCTGATGTATGTCGGCTGTACCCGTGCACTGCATGAATTATGGCTGCTGCATGGCGGGGACCTGCCTGCCTATGTACAGACAGCAGGAGAAGAGACGGTTTCCGGCTGGCCGGAAACTGCCGCTGATCAATAATGATATATAGAAAAGGACCGCCCTGAACGTAATGTACAGGTGCGGTCCTTTTCTATTCTGCGTGAACCTTTTGATCCGGTTATAGCCTTTATAATCCCTTGGTGCTGTCATTCTTTCCGCTGAAGCGGAACTGCTCCACCTGCTGCTGCATATCCGCTGCCATACCGGACAGGGCAGTGGCCGATGAGGTGATCTCCTCCATTGAAGCAAGCTGCTCCTCTGTAGCTGCTGTCACGCTCTGGAAAGAATCGAGTGCGGCTTTGGCGATGACTGCCATTTCCTGCACGGAAGCGGCTACTTCAGCCGAACTGGCGGACATCTGCTCGGTAATTGCCGAGACTTCATGGATCTGTTCACCCACATGGCGGGTAGACTGCTGAATCTGTACGAAGGCTTCATTTGCTTCCTGAGTAAGATTCATCCCCTGCTCCACATCTGCGGCCACTTTCAATCTCATCAGATCATACGCACTGGAGATCAGCCCGACCATTTCGGAGATGGTCTCCTGGATATCTCCCGCACTAGCCCTTGTAGCTTCCGATAGCTTCCGGACTTCCCCGGCGACAACGGCAAACCCTCTGCCGTGCTCCCCTGCCCGGGCCGCTTCAATGCCTGCGTTCAGCGACAACAGATTAGTCTGCTTGGCTATGGCGGAAATCGCAGTGCTCGTCTCAGCCACCTTAGTACTCAGTGTATTGAGCTGGGCAATCAGGCTGCCGGACTGATGAACGGAATCACGGATCGTCTGCATCTGCTCGCCGACATGCTGTACCTTGCTGCTGCCAGTGTTAACATCCTGCTCTGTCAGTACAGCAGAGCTGACGATGGACTGGGAAGCGGCGGCGATTTTTTGGATAGCTGCTGACATCTCATCCATTGTTGTCGCAACCTCTGAGGAAGCGTACGCCTGGGTTTCAACGCCGCGGGTGGAATCCTCCACCAGCTCGGTAACATATTCGACAGCCCGGCTGTTCTCGCTGGTGCTGGCGGTAAGCTGCTCACTGGCGGCAGCCAGGTGCCCCGAGGTCTCGGCAACCTCCTGGACCATGGTCCGCAGGGAGGCGACCATCTTGTTATAATTGGCAGCCAGCTCGCCGATTTCATCTGCACGGCGGGTGTGCACTGCTTCATCCAGATAACCTTCACTGACTCTTTTTGCCGAAAGATTCAGCCGGATGAGCGGGGCGGTAATGTTGCGGATAATGATAAAGGTGGCGGCTGCAGCCAGAATCAGGGCAACAGCAAGTACAACTGCTGACTTCAGCAGAATCGGATAGGCAGCATGTGCATATTCATCCTCGGGCAGCACGGCGATCATCTTGAATCCGCTAAGATCATTGGTGATATAATAACCGGCCATTTCAGTCCCGGTGATGTCATCCTTATAAGCGATTTCGCCTGCAGGCCCGCCGGCCAGTGCAGCTGTCTGTACTTCACCTATGGTTGTACCCGCCTCCAGGGAAGGATGATAAATAACCTTATTCTGGCTGTCCAATATATACACGTATCCCATGGAGCCGATACTTACATTCTGGGCAAGCTCCATGAGCTCTGAAAGACTAAGGCTTATTGTAATCGCCCCCCGGCCGTCAGGCAGAGCCCTGGAGATCGGCAGGATAAAATTGTTCGTAACCCGGGAGAAGATCGGATCGATCAGCGAGGCTTTTTCCGGTGTCTTCAGTGATTGAATATACCAGTCTCTTTCACGCGGATCGTAATCCCCAAGCCGTGAGTCAGGGGAGAACATATATTGGCCGATGCTGTTTCCGACTGCTACGATATCGATTTCAGGGTGCTCAGACTTGAACTGGTCAATATGCTCCCGGATCGAATCCGCATTTGCACCGGCGTTCATATCACTTGACGGAAGCTGATAAGCCAGGCTGTTTACATTCGCAATTTCCAGCTGGACAAGCTGGGACAGTGTTTTATCCAGCAGATGAATGCTTGAATTTGTCGTTTCCTCCATTTTGGAGCGAAGCTCCGTTTCAGAGGTTGAGGTAGAGATTACCGTCAGAGCCAGCGAAGGCAGAAGAATAGCAGTAATCATAAACAGCATCAGTTCAGTCCGAAGTTTCTTTAATTGAAAAATACGCTTGAATACACGCCGCATAGCCGCCATAGTATATTCCCCCTAAAAGTTGTGTAAGCATAAGCTTTTATAATCATAAAGTAATGCATATTTAAATACTTATTTCGACATTAATCGACCTGATAATTAGTTTTTCTACATAAATCTTTTTCCGGTTCTGGTGAAGAACGATTATAACTGTTCTTGATCTTGTATCCCCCGGGCAGCTATGGCTTAATAATAAGTGTCCGGCCGGGCAAGATTACTTCTGGAAGGAGGCTGAGTGAAATGATTTCAGTATACGAGGTGGTTTCCGTCTAAGGACGGAAATCCTGTTTACGGGGAGGCCGCAAGGCCTCCCTACTTACAACACCTGACAGCGGTGCAGGTGTACCCCTCAGAGGGGAACTGGAAATAAAAATGAGAACGAATGTAGACGCTAACCATAGGGTTTTATATAATGAACTTACGGTATTTACCAAATATGAGCTGAAGAAAGGAGGCAGGTGCAATGATTATTACTTTAGATGCGGCAATTGACGGACACAAAGGGACACACCTGTTGAAGGAGGAAACACAACGTGAGTTATGTAAATGGGAAGGATGTGCTCCCCCCGGGCCTGCTCGAAGAGCTTCAGGGATACATTCAAGGTGAATTGCTCTACATCCCGAAGAAGACGGAGCAACGGGTAAGATGGGGTGAGAACAGCGGCTCGAGGCAGGAGATTGCCAGCCGGAATAAGGAGATTTTCTGCAGTCACAGCAGCGGCTGCTCGGTGAACGAGCTGCAGAAGAGATACCACCTCTCGGAGGAAAGCATCCGCAAAATTATTTCAAAAATGCGGCTGGCGATGAACCGCTAGCCTGAAATTTGAACAAAGAGCATGACGCCCGCTTAGTGCAGCGAGGTCATGCTCTTTCTATGTTTTGTGGTATGATAGGGAGAAGTATTCAGGTGCGGCTAGCCTGAAAGTTAACAGCAAGGAAGTGGATTTATGGACTTATTCTCACTCGGAGACAATACCGGAGGCGGCCGGCTGCTGGCAGACCGTATGCGTCCGCAGAGTCTTGATGAATATATCGGCCAAGAGCACATCATCGGGCCGGGCAGGCTGCTGCGCAGGGCGATCCAGGCCGATCAGGTCTCGTCGGTTCTCTTATATGGCCCCCCGGGCTGCGGCAAAACGACGCTCGCCCACATCATTTCTAATCATACGCAAGGCGAATTCGTGCGGCTGAATGCGGTTGAAGCCTCGGTCAAGGATGTGCGCGAGGTCATCGAGCGGGCCCAGAGCAACAAGGCGCTGTACGGCACGAAGACAATCCTGTTTCTGGACGAGGTGCACCGCTTTAACAGCTCGCGTCAGGATGCGCTGCTGCCGGCTGTCGAGAAGGGCACGATTATTTTTATCGGCGCAACGACAGAGAATCCGTTCCATTATGTGAACGGGGCCCTGATGAGCCGTTCTACACTGTTCCAGCTGGAATCGCTGACCAGCGGACACAGCATGCAGGCCATGCAGCGGGCGCTCGCTGATGAGCAGCGCGGGCTTGGCTTTATGCGGCTGCAGGCTGACGAAGATGCGCTGCTGCATATTGCAGCGATGGCGAACGGTGATATCCGGCGGGCGCTCAATGCACTGGAGCTGGCGGCGATGACTACGGCGCCGGAGCCGGACGGCAGCGTGCACATCACACTGGCTGTGGCGGAGGAGTCTATCCGCCGGCCGATTGTCAAGGCGGACGAGTCTACCCAATACGATGTGCTGTCCGCCTTTCATAAGAGCATCCGCGGCTCCAGCGACGCCGCGCTGTTCTGGTTCTTATATGCCGTGGAGAAGCTCGGGATGGACCCGATGACCTTCATTCGCCGGCTGATTGCCGCCTGCAGCGAGGATATCGGCCTGGCGAACCCGCAGGCCATGGTCCAGGCGGTCAGTGCGCTGGACGCCTACCGCAATAACGGCTGGCCGGAGGCGCGGCTTAATGTAACACAGGCAATTCTGTTTGCGGTGGAAAGTCCAAAGTCCGATGCGGTAGTTACGGCTATTGCAAAGGTTATGGATACCATTGAAGAGCTCAAATCCGCTGAGGTACCGCTTCATCTGCGCGATACCCACTATAAAGGCGCGGTAAAGCTCGGACACGAGGGCTATCAGTACCCGCATCATTTCCCCGGCCATTATGTCCGGCAGGAATACCTGCCGAAGCCAATTGCCGGCAAGGTGTTCTATGAGGCCACCGAGCAGGGTAATGAAGCAAAGATCCGCCATAATCAGGGACTGCGGCGCGGGCAATAAGAAGGAGATCATTCCTTGCTTCCGCCGGAGAATAGATGAATGAGGTGAAAACCGCTGTTTGGCTACAGGAAGCTGGTATTCCTTTGGCACAAGCAGCGGTTTTTTTTGAAAGACAGGGAAGTCCATTTGAATTCAGCAGCGGTCCGCATGATTTGCGTATAATTACAAAAGTTTCTAAAATTTTCTAAAATACTACTATAGTCACATAGAAAGACGTCCGTATTTATGGTATATATTTACATAGAAAGAAAAACATCCTAAGATTTTCTCCAAGAAGAGCAGGTTGAAAGAGAGGTGGAAGACTTCTTCTGACAATTTATTCGCTGTAATGGATGGTCCATCTGGGGAGGCGCTATGCAGATATGCTATTGAACAGAAGCGAAAATATGAATTGGAGGGAGCAGGGCTAAGATGGGCAAAGGGATCAGGAAAGGCTGGGCGTTATCCTTGAGCTTTATGTTAGCGGTTACATTAACCGGAATTGCCGTTCATCCGGCTGTGGGAACAGCGGCGGCAACCGACTATAATTATGCAGAAGCACTACAGAAATCTATTTATTTTTACGAAACGCAGCGTTCCGGCGAGCTGCCGGAGAACAACCGTGTAGAGTGGCGGGGAGACTCCGGGCTTCTGGATGGTGCTGATGTCGGTCATGATCTGACCGGCGGCTGGTATGATGCCGGAGATCATGTAAAGTTTGGATTTCCTATGGCCTATACGGCAACGATGTTGGCATGGTCGGTTTACGAGTACAAGGACGGCTATACACAAGCTGGTCAACTGGAGGAAATCCTGGATAATATCCGCTGGGCGACCGACTACTTCATGAAGGCGCATACCGCTCCGAATGAGCTGTGGGGGCAGGTTGGCAACGGGACGGCGGATCATAATTGGTGGGGAGCGGCAGAGGTGATGCAGATGCAGCGTCCTTCCTACAAAATTGACGCTGCTCATCCCGGCTCTGATCTGGCAGCAGAAACCGCTGCAGCACTGGCCTCGGCCTCGATCATCTTCAGGGATTCGGATGCCGCGTATGCGGACGAACTGCTGCTGCACGCAAGACAGCTCTATACGTTTGCGGATACCTACCGCGGCTCCTATTCGGACAGCATTACCGATGCCAAGCAGTATTACAATTCATGGAGCGGCTATGCCGACGAATTGAGCTGGGGCGGGGTCTGGCTGTATCTGGCGACCGGTGAGCAGACCTATCTGGACAAGGCCGTGGCCGCCAGCAATCTATGGGGCACGAATCAGTCAGGGCAATGGGGCTATCAGTGGACACAGTCCTGGGATGACAAGCATTACGGAGCACAGCTGCTGCTGTCGCGGATAACCGGGGACGCGAAGTTCATTCAATCCACCGAACGCAACATGCAGTACTGGACAACCGGCGTCAACGGTACAGGCGACCGCGTAGCATACACCCCCGGCGGACTTGCACATCTTGATCAGTGGGGAGCACTGAGATATGCGGCCAACCATGCTTTTCTGGCATTTGTCTACGCAGATTGGGTCAGCGACCCTATTAAAGCGGAGCAGGCACGCACATTTGCTGAACGGCAGATTACCTACATGCTGGGCGACAACCCGCGCAGCAGCAGCTATGTAATCGGCTTTGGCGATAATGCGCCTGAGCATCCGCATCACCGAACTTCCCATGGCTCATGGAGTGACAGCCAGTCGACTCCGGCTAATCACCGTCATATCCTTTATGGCGCTTTGGTAGGAGGACCTTCCAAGACGGATGCCTATACTGATACCATCAGCGATTATGTCTCCAATGAAGTTGCAACCGATTACAATGCAGCATTCACAGGAGCCTTAGCCAAAATGATGACACTGCACGGGCAGGGACAGCAGCCGCTTTCCTCCTTTCCGGCAGCTGAAACACCGGAGGATGAAATGTTTGTTGAGGCCTCTGTGAATGCCAGCGGAAGCAATTTTGTGGAAATCCGTGCGGTTATTAACAATCGTTCCGGCTGGCCTGCCCGGGCCAGTAAATCAATGTCATTCAATTACTACCTGGATCTTAGTGAAGCAGCAGCAGCCGGGTATGGACCTGGGGACATTACGGTTACAGCTGGCGGATATAATCAGGGGGCAACGGTATCTGCACTCCTTCCGTACGATGAGGCGAATCATATTTATTACACCAAGGTGGATTTTACCGGAACTCTGATTTATCCGGGAGGCCAATCCGCTTACCGCAAGGAAGTTCAGTTCCGGATTGCCGGACCGCTGAATACGGCGTTCTGGAATAATTCGAATGACTTCTCTTATCAGGGAATAGCGGGCGCAGGAGCTTTACCGGTAAAAATGGTGAATATTCCGGTATTTGATGCAGGAGTCCATGTATTTGGCGAAATACCGCCCGGAGGCGGTCAGCCGGGTGAACCGCAGGTGCCGGCACGTCCTTCGAATGTTGCAGCTACGGCCGGGAATGCCAGCGTCAGCCTGTCCTGGAATCCGGTCGGCAGTGCAACCGGATACGTAATTAAGCGGGCAGAGGTAAATGGGGGACCGTATACTGCTATTGCTAATGTGGCAGGAGGCACCTACACAGACAGCAGTGTGGTTAACGGAACGACTTATTATTACGTAATTACTGCATCTAACAATGTAGGAGAGAGTGTGTCATCTCTTCAAGTCAGTGCTACACCGCAGAATGTACCGCCTCCGGCAACCGGTGATTTGCGGGTGGAGTACCGTAACAACGATACGAATACCGGAGACGGGCAGATGCGTCCGCAATTGCGTATCGTGAACACGGGCACTACAGCAGTGCCGCTGAGCGGGCTGAAGCTCCGCTACTATTTCACCGTTGACGGGGACATGCCCCAGCAATTTCATTGTGATTATGCGGTGGTTGGGAGCGGTAATGTGAACGGAACGTTTGTCAAGCTGGAGCCGTCCAAGAGCGGGGCGGATTCTTATCTGGAAATATCTTTTGCTGCGGGTGCGGGAAGTATTGCTGCCGGAGGCAACAGCGGAGAAATTCAGGCACGTACCAATAAGACGGACTGGAGCAGCTATAACGAAAGTGATGATTATTCCTACAGCGGTACACAGCAAGCTTTTGCTGAATGGAGCAAGGTGACATTATACCATGACGGAGCACTTGTCTGGGGATTAGAACCATAATTTATCTAAGAGAGGAAGCTTGCCTACAATGGTGAAATTGAGCTTATGTAAAAAGCCTATTTCCTTTATCATGTCCTCGATTCTGTTTCTCTCCCTTGTCAGCGGTCTGATTACCGTGGGTCCTCAAACCGTCAAAGCCGCTTCGGCGGAAGAGACACGGTTTCTGCAATTGTACGCCCAGCTGAAGGATCCGGTTAACGGGTACTTCTCAGCTGAGGGTATCCCCTACCATGCAGTAGAGACGCTGATGAGCGAAGCACCCGATTACGGGCATATGACGACCTCGGAAGCCTACAGCTACTGGATGTGGCTCGAAGTTCTGTATGGCTACCATACCGGGGACTGGGGCAATCTGGAAGAAGCCTGGGACAATATGGAGAAGTATATTATCCCGGTAAATGAAGGCGATGGCGTGCAGGAGCAGCCGACAATGAGCTTTTACAATCCGAACAGCCCGGCCACATATGCCTCTGAATATGCCCAACCGGATCAGTATCCCAGCCTGCTTAGCGGCAAATACGCGGCAGGCAAGGACCCGCTTGATGCCGAGCTTAAGGCGGCTTACGGCAACAATCAGACCTACCTGATGCATTGGCTGGTGGACGTGGACAACTGGTACGGATTCGGTAACCTGCTCAATCCGTCCCATACTGCTGCCTATGTAAATACTTTTCAGCGGGGCGAGCAGGAATCGGTGTGGGAAGCAGTCCCTCATCCATCCCAGGACAACAAAGCATTCGGTAAAACGAATGAAGGCTTCATGAGCCTGTTCACCAAAGAGAGCAGCGTGCCTTCCGCCCAGTGGCGCTACACCAATGCCACTGATGCTGATGCGCGGGCTGTGCAGGCGATGTACTGGGCCAAGGAGCTCGGCTACAACAATACCGTTTATCTGAATAAGGCTAAGAAGATGGGCGATTATCTCCGGTATGGCATGTACGATAAATATTTCCAGAAGGTTGGCAGCGCCGCTGACGGAACTCCCGAAGCGGGAACCGGCAAGGACTCGAACCAGTACCTGCTCGCCTGGTACACAGCCTGGGGCGGCGGACTCGGCTCAACCGGGAACTGGGCCTGGAGAATCGGTGCCAGCCATGCGCATCAGGGCTATCAGAATGTAGTTGCCGCCTATGCGCTTTCTGATCCGGATGGAGGACTTGTTCCGTCCTCGGCCACGGCCGGACAGGATTGGAGCAATTCGCTGAAGCGCCAGCTGGAATTCTATACCTGGCTGCAATCTGCCGAAGGTGCAATCGCCGGCGGTGCAACCAACAGCTATGACGGCGCTTATAAAGCTTATCCTGCCGGTACGAGCACTTTCTACGGCATGGCCTATGATGATGCTCCGGTCTATCATGATCCCCCGTCCAACAACTGGTTCGGGATGCAGGCATGGAGCGTTGAGCGCGTAGCAGAGCTGTATTATATTCTTGCTTCAAGCGGAGATACTTCCTCTGAGAACTTCCAGATGGCCAAACAGGTTATCGAGAACTGGGTGGACTGGTCTTCGGATTATGCTTTTGCCGGAAGCAGACCGGTGACAGATGCAGAGGGGTATTATCTGGACAGTGCGGGCAACCGCATTCTCGGCGGAGACAATCCGCAGGTAGCTACAGTGGCTGCTCCGGGAGAGTTCTGGATTCCCGGAAATGTGGAGTGGACGGGCCAGCCGGATACTTGGACAAGCTTCGCGGGCAGCGACGGCAACAGTAATTTAAAGGCCGTTACGAAGAACCCCAGCCAGGATACCGGTGTGCTTGGCAGTTATATTAAGGCGCTTACCTTCTTTGCAGCCGGTACTCAGGCTGAGCACGGCAGCTATACCGCCCTTGGAGGGCAGGCGCAGCAGCTGGCTAAATCCCTGCTGGATGCTGCCTGGGGCTATAACGACGGTGTAGGTATTGCGACAACGGAGAGCCGCGGCGATTATTTCCGTTACTTCACCAAGGAAGTCTATTTCCCAAGCGGCTGGACAGGGACGTTCGGACAGGGTAATACGATTCCGGGCAGTGCTACAGTACCTTCTGACCCTGCCAAGGGTGGAAGCGGAGTCTATGCCAGCTATACAGATATCCGTCCGGATATTGTAAATGATCCCGATTGGCAGTATCTGCAGGATAAATACAATACCTCTTACAACACCGTTACCAAGCAATGGGATAACGGAGCACCCGAATTTACCTACCACCGTTTCTGGTCGCAGGTAGATATGGCAACAGCCTATGCCGAATATGACCGGCTGATTAACAAAAGTAACGGACCGGTAGAGCCGGCAGCTCCCAAAGCTCCGTCCAAGCCTAATGCGGCTGCAGGTGACAACAGCGCTCTGCTCAGCTGGAATAAGGTAAACGGTGCGGACAGCTATACTGTGAAACGTGCGGTTACGAGCGGAGGCCCCTACACGAATGTGGCTACGGTTACGCAGGCTACTTACAGTGACAGTACTGTAGTGAACGGAACGACTTATTATTACGTCATCAGTGCATCTAATAGTGTCGGAACAAGCCCGGATTCTGCGGAGGTAAGCGTCAAGCCGGTAGCGGTACCTATTCCGGCCGTAGGAGATCTGGTGGTACAGTACAAGACCAGTGATACGAATCCGGGGGATAGCCAGTTCCGGCCGCAACTGCGGATCGTGAACAACGGAACAACTTCGGTGGCGCTCAAGGATGTGAAGCTGCGCTATTACTATACGATCGACGGCGAGAAAGACCAGCAGTTCAATGTGGATTATGCGACACTGGGCGGAAGCAATGTGCTCGGAAGTTTTGTTAAGCTAACTCCTGCGGCAACGGGAGCGGATTATTATGTGGAAATATCTTTTACAGCAGGTGCGGGAAGCCTGGCTCCTGGAGCCAACACCGGGGAAATCCAGCTCCGCATCAATAAAACCGACTGGAGCAATTATAACGAGGCTGGCGACTATTCATATGATCCGTCCAAAACCTCGTTTACAGACTGGGAACGCGTGCCGCTGTACTTGAACGATACACTGGCATGGGGGCTGGAGCCTTAATGCTGTCTAAGTCTTAGAACCAAAAGCCGCAGGTGCCGGTACATTCGGGCTTGCGGCTTTTCCTCTCATGATCATCTTTCTCGTTATGATGCTACGCAAAATAAATGCAAATAGTGACAAATACCTCTATTTAAGAGTCGTATTTTGTCGTATTTGTCATATTAATTAACATGACAATATTTTTTTATAGAAAAAAGATTGATAATTTACCATGAGTCAATTAGAATAAACTCTAACATTCAGGGATTGCTTCCATAATAATCCTAAATCTTAATCTACAGTTCTTTGGTGGGGTTACTGTATGTAACATAAATGTCCCGTCCAACTAAAAATCCTGGTGTTAGGGTGATGAATTTGAGTGAAGACTTACTTCGAATTGAGAATTTAACGACATCCTTCAGAATTGCAGATCATTATTACGCTGCAGTTGACGATGTGACGCTCACGGTGAAGAAGAATGAGATTCTGGCTATCGTAGGAGAGTCGGGGTCGGGCAAGAGCGCCCTTGCTTTCTCTATTATGGGGCTGCACACAAAAGCAAGAATTGAAGGGAAAGTAAATTACAAAGGACAGGATATTGTCCAAATGTCCCCCGGCATGCTGAATAAGGTCCGCGGCAAGGAAATGTCGATGATCTTCCAGGACCCTTTGGCTGCATTGAATCCGCTGATGATTATAGGCAGCCAGATCGATGAAGTCCTGCTGCTTCATGATACCGGCCTCTCCAAGAAACAGAGAAAAGAAAAGGTGCTTGATCTGTTGACCAAAGTGGGCATCCCCCGCCCTGAACATACATACCATCAATACCCTTATGAACTATCCGGCGGTATGCGCCAGCGCGTTATCATCGCTATCGCGATTGCAAACGGCCCGCAGCTGCTGCTTGCCGACGAACCTACAACGGCATTGGATGTGACCATTCAACTGCAGATTCTTGAGCTGATCAAAAAGCTTAAGGAGGATATGCAGGCAGGCATTATCCTTATCACCCATGATCTCGGGGTTGTTAGTGAAATGGCTGACCGTGTGGCCGTTATGTACGCAGGCCAAATCGTGGAGATTGCCGATATTTACACACTGACCTCTAATCCGCAGCATCCGTACACAAGATCCCTGTTCAACTCCATTCCTACTGTAAAAGAAGTAAAGTCAAGGCTGCACGTTATACAGGGGATTGTACCTTCGCTTAAGAATCTGCCGCGCACCGGCTGCCGCTTTGCTGGGAGAACGCCTTGGATTGATGCTTCTGCGCATGAGGAGAATCCGCAGCTTCACGAAATTGCTCCGGGCCACTTTGTCCGCTGCACCTGCTACAGACATTTTCATTTCCCGGATAGCACGGAGGAGGTAGGCACCGATGGCATTGCTTGAAGTTAAAGACCTGCAGGTTCACTTTCCGATTAGGGGCGGGCTGTTCAGCCGTCAGGTTGGCGAGGTTAAGGCGGTTGACCGTGTCAACCTTGCAATTGAGGCCGGCCAGACCTATGGTCTTGTCGGTGAATCCGGTTCAGGCAAAACAACAACCGGCCGCGCTATTATCGGCCTTAATCAGATCACAGGCGGCAGCATTCTGTTCGAAGGTGCAGATCTGGCTTCCAAAGGTGCACGCAAGCAGAACAATGTCCGCCGCGATGTGCAAATGATCTTTCAGGATCCGTACTCCTCACTCAATCCAAAGAAACGCGTATTGGATATTATCGCCGAGCCGCTGCGCAATTTCGAGAAGCTGTCCCCGCAGGAGGAAATGCGGAAGGCACAGGAGCTGCTGGAGCAGGTCGGACTTAGTGCGGACAATGTGCTTAAATATCCGCATGAATTCTCCGGCGGCCAGCGCCAGCGTATCGGAATAGCCCGGGCTATTGCCTTGAAGCCCAAGCTGATTATTGCCGACGAGCCTGTCTCGGCACTTGATGTATCGGTTCAGGCGCAGGTGCTGAACTTCCTGCGGGATATACAGAAGGAGCTGAATTTGACGTATTTGTTCATCAGCCACGATCTCGGTATCATCCGGCATATGTGCGACCGCATCGGCATTATGTACAAGGGGCGCCATGTTGAGGAAGGGACCCCTGAGGATATTTTTGACAATCCCCGGCATATTTATACCAAGCGTCTCATCGCCGCAATTCCGGACATCGATCCTCTACAGCGTGAGGTACGGAATGTTTTCCGCCGGTCCGTAAGTGAAGAGTACGACAACGCCTACCGGAGCCACTTTGACCAGGACGGCCTGGCTTACCCGTTACGATCCATTTCCGATACCCATATGGTGGCTATGCCCGAGAAAGGTTGAGACGTATGTGGAAGATTATTGTACGAAGATTGTTAATTATGATTCCCCAGGTATTTCTGCTGAGTATTCTCGTATTTCTGATGGCCAAAGCTATGCCGGGCGATGCACTTACCGGGATGCTTGATCCGAATATTGATCCGGCGGCGATTGAGGCAATGCGGGAAAGGCTGGGTCTGAATGATCCCTGGCACATCCAATACTGGAACTGGATCAGCAATGCTGTCCAAGGCGATCTGGGCCAGTCCTTCAACTTCAAAATGCCGGTGACCGAGCTGATCGGCCAGCGGATGATGAACACCCTGTGGCTGTCGCTGGCTACACTGATTCTTACATATCTGATTGCTATCCCGCTTGGCATTCTCAGCGGACGCTTCAATGATACATGGGGTGACCGCCTGATTACCGGCTATACCTATATCGGATTCGCTGCTCCCCTGTTTATTGTAGCGCTTGTAATGCTCTGGATGTTCGGCTTCTATTTCTCCTGGTTTCCGACCGGGGGAAGCGTATCGCCAGGTGCGGTTCCCGGAAGCTTCAGCTATGTGCTCGATAAAATCTATCATTTGCTGCTGCCGGCCTTATCTATCGCTTTAATTACGACTGTAGGTACGGTCCAGTATCTGCGCAACGAGATTATTGATACGAAGCAGAAGGATTTCATTCTTACCGCCAGAGCAAAGGGAGCTTCAGAATCGCGGGTGTATAACCGCCACATTCTGCGCAACTCACTGCTGCCGATAGCCGCCTTTTTCGGTTATGAGCTGACAGGACTCATCGGAGGAACCATCTTTGTAGAGAGCATCTTCAGTTATCCCGGCATGGGACAGCTGTTCCTGGGCTCGATCGTCATCCGCGATTTCACCGTGGTGACAGCGATAGTGCTGCTGTATGGGATTGCTACTATCATCGGTTCCCTGCTGTCTGACATCATATTAAGCATCGTTGATCCGCGCATCCGGATTAAATAAGGATCAGAACCTATACTGAGGTGAAATGAAATGGCAAAATCAAGCGCTGAGCTCCCGCTCCCGCACAATATCGAAAAAAGCCCGTCAGGCTGGAGCATTATCTGGCGGGAAATTTTTAGAGATAAGCTGGCACTGACTTCCCTGATCTTTCTGGCTCTGGTCTTTCTCGGAGTGTTCGGGACTGCCCTATTCCTCAACCAGCAGGAGATTGTAAAGGTTGATCTGTTCTCTCTATATAAAAAGCCTTCTGCAGAATTCTGGCTGGGTACCGATTACGGCGGCCGTGATGTATTCGGACAGCTTATTATCGGCACACGCAACTCGCTGAGCATTGGTATTATGGTCACCCTGATGACCGGGGTTATCGGAATTACAATCGGACTGGTTTCCGGATACTTCGGCGGCCTTATTGATAATCTGTTCATGCGTCTGGTTGACTTTTTCATGATTCTGCCGATGCTGATGATGGTCATTGCTTTTGTAACGGCCGTTCCGAAATATAACACACTAACCTTTTCGCTCATTATGACAGCATTCCTGTGGATGGGGATCGCCAGGCTGATCCGTTCCAAGACATTGCAGGAGAAAGAGCTTGAATATGTTCAGGCTTCCCGCACACTCGGTTCTTCCCATCTTAAGATTATCTTTAAGCAGGTGATGCCGAATCTCAGTTCGATTATCATCGTAACGATGACGCTGAATCTTGCAGCTAACATCGGGCTTGAGTCGGGGTTATCCTTCCTTGGCTTCGGGTTTCCCGAAAGTACACCGAGTCTGGGTACGCTTGTCAGCTATGCCCGCAACCCGCAGACTCTGCAGTCCAGATGGTGGATCTGGTTACCCGCATCACTGCTGATCCTGGTGTTGATGTTGAGTATAAATAATGTCGGTCAGGCGCTGAAGCGTGCGACGGACGCAAGACAAAGAAAAGGATAAATATAAGGGAGGAAGAAACAAGTATGACAAAAAGAAAAACCGCAAAGACCATGCTGGTCAGCCTGATGCTGGTCCTGTCGCTCGCAGTAACTGCCTGCGGCTCCGGCAACAATGAGGCTGCTGAGCCATCAGCAACCACTGCCGCTACAGATGCTGCTGCTACTACCGCTCCTACAACTGCACCTGCATCAGAGGACGGGCTGTACAACATTGCAGATTTCAGTAATGTTAAGACGAATCAGGGTGAAGCGCTTGAAGGCGGAACACTTAATTATGGCCTTGTATCTGATACTCCTTTTGAAGGAACGCTGAACTTTAACTTCTACTCCGGGAATCCGGATTCCAAGGTTCTTGAATGGTTTGACGAAGGCCTGCTGACTTGGGATAAAGACTATGTGTACACCAATGATGGCGCGGCTACCTATGAGGTTTCCGAAGACGGACGCACGTTCACCTTCACGATCCGCGACAATGTAAACTGGCATGACGGCAAGCCGGTTACGGCTGAGGATTGGCTGTTTGCCCATGAAGTCATTGGTAACCCGGCTTATGACGGTCCGCGTTACGGCTCCGATTTTACTAACATTGAGGGAATGGAAGCATACCACGACGGAACAGCAAAGACCATTTCCGGAATCAAGGTACTTAATGAGAAGCAGCTGGAAATTACTTATATTAAATCAACTCCTTCGCTGCTGACAGGAAGTATCTGGACTTATCCGCTGGCTAAGCATATCTTCGGAGCTATGGATGTTGCCAAGATCTCTGCTTCCCCTGAGGTCCGTCAGAAGCCAATCGGCTTCGGTCCGTTTAAAGTGGAAAGCATTGTACCGGGTGAATCTGTTGTCTATGTTAAGAATGAAGATTACTGGCGCGGTGCTCCTAAGCTGGATAAGGTTGTGTTGAAGGTTGTTCCTCCAACTACAGTTGTGCAGGAGCTTAAAGCTGGAAACATCGATCTGGTCGACAGCTTCCCGATTGACCAGTTCCCTGATAACTCGGGTCTGTCTAACGTAGAATATCTTGGTGCAGTTGACCGCGCTTATACGTATGTCGGCTTCAAGCTTGGTAAATGGGACGCAGCCAAAAGTGTAGTTGCACCTGATCCAAATGCCAAAATGGGAAATGTGGCACTGCGTAAAGCAATGTGGCAGGCGGTTGATAATGATGCTGTCGGCAAAAACTTTTACCATGGCCTGCGCTGGAATGCAACAACACTGATTCCCCCGTCCCATCCTGAATTCCATGATGACAGCAATCCTGGTATGCCTTATGATCCGGAAGCAGCAAAGAAGACACTTGAGGATGCAGGCTTCAAAATGAACGGTGAATTCCGGACTAATCCAGACGGTACTCCGCTGACTATCAATTTCATTTCTATGACCGGTTCGGATATTGCTGAGCCGCTGGCCCAATATTATGTGCAATCCTGGAAAGCAATCGGCCTGAATGTCACGCTGGAAATGGTGGAGTTCAATACATTCTATGACCGTGTAGGCAGTAATGGTGAAGATGATCCTTCGGTTGACGTCTACCAGGGTGCTTGGACCGTGGGGATCGACGTTGATCCGCAGGGACTCTACGGCCGCGATGCTATTTATAACTTCCCGCGTTATGCGAATGAAGAGAGTGACCGTCTGATGGCAGAGGGTGTATCTGAAGAGGCATTTGATGTAGAGAAACGTAAAGAGATCTACAAAGAATGGCAGGCGCTGATGGTTGAAGAAATTCCTGTGTTCCCAACCCTGTACCGCGCTGCGCTTGTACCGGTTAACAACCGTGTCCTGAACTACGCTATCGGTGATGGAACCGGAATCTATCTTAATGAACTTGCCGTATCCGCTGATAAAGGGATTGCAGCAAAATAATTCATTGCAGCAGTAAGTTATTTCGAGCAGGTTCAATAACAAAAATCCCTTCGGCATATGCCAAAGGGATTTTTGTGCGCTTGCTGATATGCAGCTTATGCAGACTGTGGCTGTAGTGCAGGGATCACCCCTGATGCTGCGGCACAACCTTCTGCGCTGCTTCAATCGTTCCGCCGCCCAGACACTGCTCGCCCTGGTAGAATACAACTGCCTGCCCTGGAGTGATAGCTTTCTGCGGCACATCAAACCGAACATCCAGGCTGCCGTCTTCCCGTGCAGTCAATGTAACACCCTGGTCGGGCTGGCGGTAGCGGAATTTGGCTGTGCACTTCAGCGGTGCATCACCAGGCGCTAGTACCTGTCCGTCAATCCAGTTGATGCCCGAAGCCATCAGGCTGGTGGAGTACAGGCTGTGGTGCTTGTCTCCCTGTACAACATACAGAATATTCTTCTCAAGGTCCTTATCGGCAACGAACCAGGGCTCACCGTTGCCGGAGCCTCCGATTCCCAGTCCCTGCCGCTGTCCCAATGTGTAGTACATGAGGCCGTCATGCCGGCCCTTAACTTCGCCGGTGGCAATATCGACCATATCGCCGGACTGCGCCGGCAGATACTGGCTGAGGAATTCGCGGAAGTTACGTTCGCCGATGAAGCAGACGCCGGTGCTGTCTTTTTTCTTGGCAGTATACAGGCCGGCTTCTTCAGCAATTCTCCGCACTTCCGGCTTCGGCAGATGGCCGATCGGGAACATGGCCTTCGACAGCTGGCTCTGGTTCAGCGCGTTCAGGAAATAGGTCTGATCCTTATTGTTGTCTACGCCGCGCAGCAGCTTGAACAAGCCGTCTTCTTCAACTACACGCGCGTAGTGGCCGGTTGCCACATAATCCGCACCGAGCTGGAGCGCCTTGTTGAGGAATTCCCCGAACTTGATCTCCCTGTTGCACATGACATCCGGGTTAGGTGTCCGGCCAGCCTTATATTCATCAAGGAAATAGGAAAAAACTTTATCGAAGTATTCCTTTTCAAAATTAACGGTATAGTAAGGAATATCAATCTGCTCACACACACGGCGCACATCCTCAGCGTCGGTCTCGGCAGTACATACTCCGAATTCGTCGGTATCATCCCAGTTTTTCATAAAGATGCCGATGACGTCATAGCCCTGCTGTTTGAGCAGAAGCGCCGTAACGGAGGAATCGACTCCCCCGGACATGCCGACGACGACACGTGTATCCTGTTTAGCCTTTGTCATTCCAATCACCATTTTCTATGCACAAAATACCGGTTATCTTAACTGAACACCCGGCTCATTTCGTATTATAACATACCTGTCTACCCTAAAACTGCCTGCGGACAGAGGAATTTGGTACAGAAACAGCGGAGATTTTGACAATTTGTCCACCACTGGCGAACATTCCGCCAAAAAAATGACTTTTACGCTGCAAATGTGTCCGCAGATATGATAACATAAGCATAGAGCAAACATCGGAATACGTTGATATGACATTTCTCATAATGTCTTCTTAGCTTATTGTGAACTACAACTGCAGCAATTAAACCGAAAGAGGTGCCCCTTTGAAAATATCAACAAAAGGACGTTACGGATTAACCATTATGATGGAGCTTGCCCTGAAATTCGGCGAGGGCCCAACCTCCCTGAAAAGCATTGCCGAGAAAAACGGCCTGTCCGAGCATTATCTGGAGCAGCTGATTGCACCGCTGCGCAATGCCGGACTGGTAAAGAGCATCCGCGGAGCCTACGGCGGATATATTCTGTCCCGTGATTCAGCTACCATCACCGCCGGAGATATTATCCGGGTGCTGGAGGGGCCGATCTCACCGGTCGATTTCACAGAAGAGGACGACCCGGCCAAACGCAACCTGTGGCTGCGTATCCGTGACAGCATCGCAGACGTGCTTGATTCGACTACATTGTCTGACCTGATTAATTATAAAGAAGAGAGTAAAGCTGATAATTACATGTTTTACATCTAAAACCTGGACTTTAGCCGGAACACCGGCAGCTCTTTACCATTGACGTTTCTCCAGCAAAATATTAAAATAGTTCTGCGATGATAAGGGCGATGGAGTTCGCCATTAACTGCCGAGAGGCTAATGACTCCTACCAGCGAAGCATATTCCTGGTAGGAGTCTGTTTTTTTATGTACAACTTTATATAAGACTTTATTTACAGCTTAATATGAAGGGAAGAACGGCATGGATCGGTGGAGACAAAGAGGGGCTATCATGTTAGAAAAATGTTGGTTTGCCGCAGCCTGGGGCACACTGCTGAAATGGATCGTACTCGGCAGCGCAGTAGGGGTGCTTGCCGGAACGGCGTCTGCTTTTTTTCTGAAGAGTCTGGACTACGTAACCGGAGTGAGGGTGGCCAATCCGTGGCTGCTGTTCCTGCTTCCGCTTGGTGGAGCGCTGGTCAGCTATCTGTATTCCAGGTACGGGGGCAGCAGTTCAAAGGGGAATAATCTGATTCTGGAGCAGATTCAGACGGACAGTGAGACTGTTCCGCTGAGAATGGCGCCGCTGGTCTTATTTGGAACACTGGTGACCCATTTGTTCGGCGGCTCTGCGGGACGGGAGGGTACAGCTGTGCAGATGGGCGGGAGCCTGGCGGACTGGCTCGGGAGAATGCTCAGAGTGAAGCCTGTTGACCGGAGGATTTTGCTGATATGCGGAATCAGCGGCGGGTTTGGTTCTATTTTCGGAACACCTTTGGCCGGAACGGTATTTGGTCTTGAAGTGCTTGCTATCGGACTGATCAGCCATGAAGCGCTCATTCCTGCTTTTGTAGCCAGCTTTGCCGGCAATCTTACTGCAACTTCTCTTTGGGGTGTTACCCATTTGCATTATCCGATTGGGGAGATTCCTGCTCTTTCCTTAATGGTGCTGCTCAAGGTAGTACTGGCCTCCGTCCTGTTCGGGCTGGCAAGCGTACTGTTCAGTGAATTGACACATGCACTAAAAAAGGGGTACACCTGCCTGTTCCGTAATCCTGTTCTGAAAAGCGCCGCCGGCGGTATTGTGATCATTATTCTGGTATATGCTCTGGGAACAAGAGATTATCTCGGGCTGGGGCTGCCTCTGATTGAAGATTCGTTTACCGGGGAGGTCAAGCCGTTTGCTTTTCTGGGTAAGCTGGTCTTTACTTCATTGACGCTTGGAGCCGGCTTTCAGGGCGGGGAGGTTACTCCTTTATTTGCAATTGGTGCCACATTGGGGCATTCGTTGGCAGGGCTGCTGCACCTCTACGGCCCTTTTCTGGCTGCGCTCGGGTTCATCGCTGTGTTTTGCGGTGCCGCCAATACGCCAATTGCCTGCTTTCTGATGGGCATTGAATTATTTGGGGGAGACGGGGCGGTATACTTCTTTATTGCCTGTCTTGTGAGTTATTTATTCTCAGGACATACGGGAATTTACACTTCCCAGCAGATCGGTATTTCCAAAAGTCCGCTCTGGTCCTTTTCGCAGGGGACAACATTAGCCAAAGCAAGGCAGCACAAAAAGAAGAACGGCAGCCCCTTGTGAATACCCGCATCAATATTTATCCTTGGCTTCTCAATAGGGAATTTACCGTCTTCTTACCTGTACGTGACATTCCGGAAACAAACCGCTGCTAAACTATGAATATCCCCAAAAGTATGTAACGTTCGTTCATGTCCCTCTTGAAGCCCTGCCGTTGCCGGCGGGGTTTTTTTTGTCTGGTCAAAGCTCGGGAGGAGATGCATGGGTCGCATAAGGCGGGATTATTAGGAGGAAGGATGTAAGGGGTTATGGCTGCAGAGATGCAGGATCCGGGATTATAATCTTTTGTATCGTTTAATGGTCCAGAACGGCAGCGTTAACAGACCCGCGTCTGTCTTGAACTCGAAGGAGTTTGCTGTGTGGCCTTTTTCGCCTGTGCCTTTGTACGTTTCACCGCTAATCAGATGAATTTCAAGCAGAGCTCCTTCAGAGATCGCCTGTTGAAGTTTTGAATTTTGCAAAATAAGGTCTCCTTACTATACGCTGTTTGAAAAAAATACTATGAGTTTTATTAAACCAACGCTTTGCTGTTTACTCGCGAAAAATGATATTTGACAAATTTGTAATGTTTCTGCTGACAGGGTATCAGATTGTACATGACCAGTAAGTCATAATGGTATCTATGTAGTTTAGTGCATAATGCGTAAAAATTGAAACTCTCCAAAAGAGCACTGCCTGGAAAATTATGCAGCCGGTATACGCTCAGGCTTCCTTAACAAGCTCCGAGTAATCATTCCGTACATTGCCTACTGCCGCGGATACGGGGTAAGCCGTCATTTGAGCAGCATCGTAAGGCTTAAGCAGCCGAAGCAGGGAAGGGATATCCTTATTGCTGCGGTCAAGCCAAAACGCTTCAGCCCCGGGTTCAAGAATAACCGGCATCCTATTGTGAATGTCAGCCATCAGACTGTTCGCTTCGGTCGTTATAATGGTGCAGGTGCTGAGCCGGTTGCCGTCAGCATCGATCCGTATATCATACAATCCTGCCAGTGAAAAAATACTGCGGTCCCGCAAAGTAATCCGCATCGGCTGCTTGCCGTCCTGAAGCTGCTTCCATTCATAGAAGCCGTCTACAGGAATGATGCAGCGCCGCGAAGGAAGCAGTCCTTTAAAGGCAGGTTTCTCCAGCAGTGTCTCAGCGCGCGCATTGATCATCTTGCTGCCGGTACGGTCATCTTTAGCCCATGAAGGGACCAGTCCCCAGCGGAGCTCGCCCAGCCTGTTGCGCCTGCCGTCATGAATAACTGCAGGAATCTGCTGTACCGGTGCGGCATTATACTTGGGCGAGTAGTTAATCAGCGGGCTACCCTCTATGAAATAACGCAGCATCAATTCGTCCAGGGTTACAGTAATGGTATATCTTCCGCACATGTCCGGTCTGCCTCCTATTTACGCCAAAACTATTTGTTATTATAATTCATGCTGTATGTGTACGTGAAGTGCAGATAAGAGAAGGAGGAAATACTGTGATAATGGTAAGCTCCTGTCTGGCAGGAATGAAAGTCCGGTATAATGGTACAGATTGTCTGGAAAAGAGTCTGAAGACGCTTTTTGACGGCGGACAGGCGGTTGCAGTCTGCCCCGAGCTGCTGGGCGGGTTCGCAACGCCGCGGGAACCGGCCGAAATTGTCGGCGGGACTGGCAGGGATGTGCTGGACGGCAGAGCCAGGGTAATAGACCGCTCAGGAAAAGAGGTTACTGCTATGTATCTGGAGGGAGCCCGGATAACTCTGGATACTGCGCTCCAATTCGGCGTGTCCACCGTAGTGCTCAAGTCAAATAGCCCATCCTGCGGAAGTGCCATGATCTATAACGGTGAATTTACAGGTGTAAAAATCCCCGGTGAGGGTGTTACCGCCGCCCTGCTGCGGAGAAACGGTATTGAGGTTATTTCCGAGCAGGAGCTTGCGGACAGGCTGGAAGATTTAGGGCTCTAAAATAAGCTTTTAAATACTATTAGCGAACCCATATATTTCTATACAATAAACCAGTATTTTCAGGGGATATGCCCTTTGATACATGTTACAATATTGTGTTCTTTACCGGGTGGTAAAAGACCGCATTCAGCAGTATAATCTAGAAGCCTTAAGAAATCCTGAATTCTAATATAAGAAGCGGAGAAAACAGTATGAAATCCATCTATTTGGACCACGCCGCCTCAACGCCGGTTCATCCGGAGGTGGCCAAGGTCATATACCATATACTGACTGAAGAATACGGCAACGCGTCCAGCGTGCATCATTCCGGACGCTCCGCCAAAAGAATTGTTAACGGCGCGCGCGATACGATCGCGGGCTTTTTGGGCTGTGCGCCGGATGAATGGGTGTTTACCAGCGGAGGCACGGAAAGTGATAACCTCGCCCTACTGGGGGCTGCGGCTGCCACAGCGCACAAAGGAAAACATATCATTACTACTGCTATTGAGCATCATGCGGTCCTGCATACCTGCGAGCAACTGGAGCGGCAGGGCTACTCCATCACCTATCTTCCGGCAGATTCCACGGGAAGGGTGTCGGCTTCGGATGTTGAGGCGGCCCTGAGGGAAGACACGGTACTAATTAGTGTGATGTTTGCCAATAATGAGGTAGGAACGGTTCAGCCGATTGAGGAAATCGGCAGGCTGGCGGCTGAACGGGGAGTCCTGCTCCACGTTGATGCTGTACAAGCCCTCGGCATGGTGCCGTTTACGCTGTGTGAGCTGCCGGTGGATTACATGAGCTTCACCGCCCACAAAATCAACGGTCCGCAGGGTATCGGCGGCCTGTATGTGCGGCGCGGGGCGCCGCTGCATCCAAGGCAGCACGGAGGCCTGCAGGAGCGCGGCAGGCGGGCCGGTACCGAAAGCCTGGCAGGTGCGGCCGGCTTTGCCAAGGCGGTTGAGCTGGCGGTGCAGGGGCTTGAGGAGCGCCGGGAGAAGGCGCTGCAGCTGCGCAGCACACTGCTCGGTGAGCTGGACAAGCGGATTGGACAAGACGGCTATACGGTTAACGGTAATCCGCAGCATTTTTTGCCGGGCATACTGAATATCAGCTTCCCCGGGGCAGGGACAGATGTGATGCTGATGAACCTGGATATGGAACAGATTGCCGCTGCGAGCGGGTCGGCCTGTACCTCCGGTTCACTGGAAATCTCACATGTTCTGCAGGCTATGAAACTTCCTTCAGAACTTTTGAACTCAGCGATTCGATTTAGCTCTGGTTTGGGTAATACTAAGGAAGAAATGGATTACGTTGCCCAAAAAGTTGAAACCATTCTGAAACGGCTGCGTAAATAGGGCTAGGGTTTGCTTCAGCTCAACGCTGTTTTGGTACATAATAGGAGGCCTTGGCATTGAAACTTCAGGATTTGATCGGCCTCACTGTATATGAAGTTGAAGAAGGTAACGAAGTCGGCAAGCTTGTCGATTGTACACTGGATTCAAACTGGAATATTACGGGTATTGAACTGGAAAGCAAATCATTTTTTTCCAGTCATGTGAAAGTTGTGGCATGGGAAGATATTGTCGCTTATGGCGAAGATGCTGTCATGATTCGCAGTAAAGAGTCGATTATTAAGGCCGACACTGACCATATACCATATACTTTTCTTTTGGGAAAGAACAAACTGAAGGATCTGCAGGTCCTGACTACATCAGGAAGTAATCTTGGGCGAATATCCGATGTTTATTTTGACCAGAAGTTGGGAAATACAATAGTAGCGCTGGAAATCAGTGACGGGCTTGTAACGGATTTGATCGAAGGCCGCAAATGGCTGCCTTGTTCTGAAGAGATGTCCATTGGGGAGAATGCCGTACTGGTTCCCGCGATGAGCGAAGAACGGCTACAGAAAGCCATTAATATTGTTAACGGATAGGTGGAATGTATGATATGAAGTGTCCAAACTGCAACTCCAAGGATATCGGCAAGATTGGTTCACACCAGTTCTATTGCTGGGGCTGTTTTATTGAACTAACGGTCAATGGTGAAAAAATGTCGGTTTATCAGGTTGAAGAAGACGGCACGCTCAGTTCGCTTGACGATCTGTTCTCAGGCGAAGAAATTGCTCAGGATTTCCCGCAAATCCACGCATCCTCCTGATTTTACGTTCTTCCTGTGCTTTGAGCAGCGGGTACGTATGAAGAGCTTATTAAGCGTCAATTTCCTTTCAGCATACGGAATGCTGAGGGTTTTTGGCGCTTTTTTTCATAGTCTGCATATCTTCGTTTTGACTGGAGCGGCGGTTATTTTTATCTCCGTATACATATACTTATCTACGAAGCCTGTCCGGATATTGGCGGGCTTCTTCATGTGGGATGTGTACTAAGGAGGTGTTGATCTTGGAGCAATGGTCGCAGAGCAAGTGGTTCCGCTGGATGACTGGTGTGCTGCTTGGGCTGATTATCCTATATTTTGTCTGGCTGCTCCGTCCGATGCTGCACGGGATTTTTATATTTTTAAAAGCCATTCTAGCTCCGTTTCTGGCTGCCATGATTATATCTTATGTGCTCAATCCGGTGGTCAGTATGCTGGCCGGACGAAAAATGCCGCGCAGTGTCGCGGTGCTGCTGATCTATACCGTATTCCTGACCACACTCGTTGTTATCGCCATCAACCTGATTCCGATGTTCATCGAGCAGCTTGAGGAACTGAATGAGCATCTGCCGGAAATGACCCTGCATGCCCAGGGGCTGATGCGCAGCATGAATACGAAGCTGATTCCGCCGGGGGTGGAGACAGGGATGAACAACTGGTTTTTTCAGCTGGAGAACCGGCTGGCCGGCGGAATTTCCCATTTTCTCGATAATATCGGAACGACAATCGGTCTGCTGTTCAATGCTTTTATCGTACCGTTCCTGGTGTTCTATATTCTAAAAGACTTCGACGTGTTTGAACGGACGATGGTATCCTGTCTGCCCCGCTCCCGCCGCAGGTCGATTGTGAAGCTGCTGAAGGATATCGATGATGCGCTCGGGAATTACATCCGCGGCCAGATTCTGGTCTGCCTGATTATCGGTGTGCTGGCATATATAGGCTATGTGATCGTAGGAATGCCTTACGCCCTTCTGTTTGCCTGCGTAGTGGCTGTGTTTAACATTGTGCCGTATATGGGCCCGTTTCTCGGGGCTGCGCCCGCCATTGTCATGGCAACGACGATCTCGCTGCGGCTGGTGCTGCTGGTAGCGGTTGTAAATACGCTGTGTCAGATGCTGGAGAGCAATGTGATATCTCCGCAGGTGGTGGGCCGGAGGCTGCATCTGCATCCGCTGCTGATTATTTTTGCCCTGCTGGTCGGCGGAGAGGTGGCCGGTATGATCGGATTAATTCTTGCAGTGCCTGTTTTTGCCGCCGGAAAGGTGGTTATTCAGCACCTCTTTACCTATTATATCCGCCGGAAGGCGGCATAGGCGGCAAAAACGTTGACTATCGACAAGAAAGTTGTATATAATATTGTGTAATATTACGATTAGCATTACGAAATAGCTGTCGATGATGAGGAGTATTAGTTCGCAGAACGTTAGCTCAGAGAGCCGGTGTACAGGTGCAAGCCGGTTAACGGAGCGGATGAACTCACCTCGGAGTAATGGCGCAAGCCGCAGGCTTCTGCAACAATTGCAGATCCGCGGGTGAACCGCCGTCGCCTCACCCCCGGTAAAGGGTGTCAAAGTGAGTGGCAGACATAGCATGTCCGGCCGCTAACTAGGGTGGTACCACGGGAATTCAGACCTCTCGTCCCTAGCGTTAATACGCTGGGGATGGGAGGTTTTTTTGTTTGAAAAGTACAGCAGCTGTAACTCCAAGGAGGAGAACAAGATGAGTGAGAACCAGACAACTACGGTGGCCGGAGCCGGCTACCGCGCCCAGACCATTGAGCCGAAATGGCAAAAGTTCTGGGATGAGAACAAGACCTTCAAGACAGGTGAAGATGCGGATAAACCGAAATTCTACGCGCTGGATATGTTCCCGTATCCATCAGGTGCGGGCCTGCATGTAGGGCATCCTGAAGGCTACACAGCAACCGATATTATCTCCCGTTACAAACGGATGCGCGGTTATAATGTGCTTCATCCGATGGGCTGGGATGCCTTTGGCCTTCCGGCTGAGCAGTACGCTATGGATACCGGGCAGCACCCGCGTGACATCACCTTCAAGAATATTGACAATTTCCGCCGCCAGATCAAGTCATTGGGTTTCTCCTATGACTGGGACCGCGAGATCAGCACCACCGATCCGGAATACTATAAATGGACCCAGTGGATCTTCATCCAGCTGTATAACCGCGGTCTGGCTTATGTAGCTGAGGTATCGGTGAACTGGTGTGAGGCGCTGGGAACGGTACTGGCAAATGAAGAGGTTATCGACGGCAAAAGCGAGCGCGGTAACCATCCTGTTGTCCGCAGACCGATGCGCCAGTGGATTCTGAAAATTACCGAGTATGCAGAGCGCCTGCTCGAGGACCTGGATGAGCTGGACTGGGAAGAGAGCATCAAGGATATGCAGCGCAACTGGATCGGCAAATCGACCGGTGCGGAAGTCAACTTTGCGGTCGACGGCCATGATGCAAGCCTGGAAGTGTTCACCACCCGCCCGGATACACTGTTCGGCGCAAGCTACTGTGTACTGGCACCGGAGCATAAGCTGGTGGATGTAATTACCACGGAAGCACAGGCTGCGGCCGTAGCGGAATACCGTGACAAAGCAGCCCGCAAGAGCGATCTGGAGCGTACGGATCTGGCAAAAGAGAAGAGCGGCGTATTCACCGGGGCTTATGCTATTAATCCGGTTAACGGTGCCAAGGTGCCTGTGTGGATTGCTGATTATGTACTTGCCGGTTATGGAACCGGGGCGATTATGGCTGTTCCGGGCCATGACACCCGTGACTGGGAATTCGCGAAGCAGTTCGGCCTCGAAATCATTGAAGTGGTGCAGGGCGGCAATATCCAGGAAGAAGCATTCAGCGGCGACGGCCCGCATGTGAACTCTGATTTCCTGAACGGCCTGGACAATAAGGAAGCTATGGCTAAGATGATCTCATGGCTGGAAGAACAGGGCAGCGGCAAGGGCAAGGTAACCTACCGCCTGCGCGACTGGCTGTTCAGCCGCCAGCGCTACTGGGGCGAGCCAATTCCGATTCTCCATCTGGAGGACGGCACAATGAAGACTGTGCCTGTGGACCAGCTGCCGCTGATGCTGCCGGATGTAGATGCCATCAAGCCTTCAGGCACAGGTGAATCCCCGCTGGCTAATGTTACCGAATGGGTGGAAACTGTTGATCCGGAGACCGGCATGAAGGCACGCCGCGAGACCAACACGATGCCGCAATGGGCCGGCAGCTGCTGGTACTACCTGCGGTATATCGATCCGCATAATGATAAAGAGCTGTGTTCGCCTGAGCTGCAGAAAGAGTGGCTGCCGGTTGACCTGTACATCGGCGGTGCCGAGCATGCGGTGCTTCATCTGCTGTATGCCCGCTTCTGGCACAAGGTGCTGTACGATATCGGTGTAGTGGACACCAAAGAACCGTTCCACAAGCTGGTGAATCAGGGCATGATCCTGGGCAACAACAATGAGAAAATGAGTAAATCGCGCGGCAACGTTATTAACCCTGACGAAATCGTCGAGGCTTATGGTGCGGATACCCTGCGTGTGTATGAAATGTTCATGGGACCGCTGGAAGCCACCAAGCCCTGGAATGAAAAAGGTGTGGAAGGCGTTCACCGCTTCCTGTCCCGTGTATGGCGCCTGTTCGTCAATGAAGACGGCAGCCTGAGCAGCAAAATTACACCGGATGGCGGAAGCGACGAGTTCAAACGGACCTGGCACAAGACGCTGAAAAAGGTTGGGGAGGACTTCGAAGGCTTGCGCTTTAACACAGCGATCAGCCAGCTGATGATCTTCACCAACGATGCGTATAAGCAGGATACCTTGTCCAAAGAAGCGGCAGAGCACTTCGTGCAGATGCTGGCGCCGCTGGCACCGCATATTGCTGAAGAGCTGTGGCAGCTGCTGGGTCACGAGGGAAGCATCAGCTATGTGCCTTGGCCGTCTTATGAAGAAGCCTGGACGGTGGATGCCGAAGTGGAAATTGTTGTACAGGTGAACGGCAAGATTGTACAGCGCGCACTGGTAGCTGCAGAGATGGGCAAGCAGGAGATGGAAGAGCATGCACTGGCTCTGCCGAACGTGCAGTCTGCTGTTGAAGGCAAAACCGTCCGCAAAATTATTGCGGTGCCGGGCAAGCTTGTAAATATTGTAGTGGGTT
Organism: Paenibacillus camerounensis; assembly: GCF_000723885.1. GTDB lineage: Bacteria > Bacillota > Bacilli > Paenibacillales > Paenibacillaceae > Paenibacillus_AQ > Paenibacillus_AQ camerounensis. Next base: position 59,593 of record NZ_CCDG010000044.1, on the reverse strand, counting down.
AAGCGAAGAACGCAACTCTACCCGCAGCTACGGAGCAATCCGTGCTGCGGGTTTTTGTCTACTATTTCCGCTTACCGCAATAAGTTTACCGGTCCAGCGGGCCCTGGGTAATCCCGCTGCGGCCGAACAGATCATCCAGCCGGAGGACATCCTCATCGTACTTGTCATGTGTGGTTGTAATAAGCCGCTCGAACACACCTTCAAGGCTGATTCGCAGATGGTTCAGCGCTTCTGCTGTAATGCCGCCGCGGACGGCGACCCGCTCCTGCAGCTCCTGGGGAGTGAACGAGCCTTCTGTCAGCAGCCTGCCGGTGCCGAGCAGCATTTCACCGGCCAGCCGGCTGACCAGTGCCTCGTCAATGCCGGTTGCTTCAACAGCAGCTTCAATCCACCGTTCCAAAAAGTAGCTTAGAAACGCCGGACCGCAGCTGGAGAAATCAGAGGCAATCCGGGTATGGCTCTCAGGGATTTCCGCGGGCACGCTAATGCAAGAGAACAGCCGGAGCAGGGACAGCCTGTCTTTTTTATTTAATCTGCTTCCGAAGATGCAAAGAGAAGTCCCGCTCTTGACGGAATGGGTGATGCTGGGAATAATCTTGGCAATTTTGGACGGCAGCACGGATTCCAGATGATGAAGCTGGACGGGGCTTGTAATAGAGACGATAATCTGCTCTCTGCGCAGACTGGGGGCGATTTCTTCAGCAAGCATTTTGAACTGCAGGGGTTTCACGCATAAAAAGACGATATCGCTGCCCGCTGCGGTCTCTGTATTGCTTTCACATATGCTGATTCCGGGATGAAGCTTCTGAAGTTCCAGCAGCTTGCCGGGGCTGCGGTTGCTGGCCAGCACATCGCAGGGATCAAGTGCTCCCGAACGAAGAAAGGTGTCGATGAGCAGACCGCCCATGCTGCCTGTTCCGATAAATCCCACTTTCATTCTGTGGTAACCTCCTTTCTTTTGATGCTGGGCTTACAGGAATACTCTTCGTTAAATGTATGCGTGCGAGTCTTGGACAAATGACAGGTTTGCAACAAGTTATTGAATAATATTCCAGATGGTTGAAGCTGATATGACCTTGCACGGAACGTATAGGCTGAATTGGACATGCGGCTCCGAGTATTAGTTAGATTTCCTCCCCCTAATCTGATCAAACGTTAATGTTTCCGATAATTAACTGGAAAACCTCCAGCTATATTGAAACGATATACCTCTCTGAGGGAGAATCCGGATATATAATTGGACTTTTTCCCGCTAATGCTTCCCTTGGCGATTATAAGCAAGAATTAGGTGGAGAAATTCCATTTAGCCAGGTGAATGCATGCTGAGCAAAAGAGCTGCAGCTATATTCAGATTTAATTGAAGGAGGGCTTTGGATGAGTAGAAGAATGATTGGCTGTGTAATTGCTGCGGTGCTGCTGGGCGGCGGATTAGTCTGGGCTGCAGATCACAGGCAGGCTGAAGGCATAGCCGGCTGGGAAACGCTGAATGCCGGAATGGCGCAGGCACTGGGTGTGGAGAATGGAACCGCCGGCACGGCTTCTGCAGGGAGGGCGAATGAGACCACGGCCGGACCGGTAGCAGCGGGAGCTGGCGGAGTGGCTGGAGCTGCGGCAGCAGACGGGGCAGCAAGCGGTGGTGGTGAAGCTGGAGCTGCGGCAGCAGACGGGGCAGCGGGAGATGATGGAGTGGCTGGAGCTGCGGCAGCAGACGGGGCAGCGGGAGATGATGGAGTGGCTGGAGCTGCGGCGGCAGGAGGGGCAACAAGCGGCGGTGGTGTAACCGGAGCTGCGGCAGCTGGCGGGACAGCGAATAGCGCTGTAGCCGCTGACGGCAGAATTAATGTGAATACAGCTGCTGCTGCTGCGCTGATGGACTTGCCCGGTGTCGGGGAGAAGAAGGCACAGGCGATCATCGATTACCGGAACAGCAAGGGGGCTTTTCGCAGCTTAGCTGACCTGGGCAAGGTGAAGGGAATCGGTCCGAAGATGCTGGAGAAGCTGGAGGCGCTGGTTGTTTTTTAAACGATTAGAAAGTATACAGACCGACTTATACGGACCTGATGTTTCTTGCAGATGGGGTGCCGGCCTCCCAGCAGAACAGCGGAGCCATACTGCGTATCCTCTGGAATGGGTGGGATATAATGGTAAAATTAATCTTGACACTGGCAAGATATAAGAAGTATATTTACAGTGTAAAGTTTAGAAAAAGGAGTTTTACCTGTGAAGCAGAGACCCTATCATCATGGCGATTTAAGAAACACATTGATTGAAACCGGTATTGAGTTAATTAATGAGGAGGGGCTGGGCGGATTTTCCCTGCGCAAGGTTGCAGCTAAATGCGGGGTCAGCCACGCAGCTCCGTATGGTCACTTCAAGGATGTTCAGCAGCTTCTGGCAGCAATGGGGGAGCATGTCACTGCGCAGTTTACAGCCTCTCTGCAAGCTTCAGTCGAAGGGCAGACAGAGCCGTTGTCAGCGATGGAAAAGCTGGGGACAGCCTATATTGCTTTTTTCGGACAGCATCCGGCTTATCTTCCTTTCCTGTTCTTTCAGTCGGGCATCACGATTCAGGTGGACGGAGGAGAAGAGGATGCTCCGGCGTATCCGCCATTTGCGGTGTTCCGGACGACTGGCTGCAGGCTGTTCCGTAGCCTAGGGCTGCCGCCTGAACGGGACGGCCAAATGCTGATGGCCTACTGGTCGCTTGTCCACGGGGTGGCATCCCTGCAGTCCAGCAGCGGCATCCGTTATTCGGGGAATTGGCAGGAGGTATGGCAAGTTATTCTTCAATCAGGAGGAACTGAAGATGAGATTAATCGTTCATGATCTGGCGGAACCGGAGTATGATGCATGGCTTAGCGGGTTCTGCAGAGAAACCGATGAAGTAATCGGATTAGAGGGGGACATCCGTCATTGTGTAGGCTGCTTCGGCTGCTGGGTCCGCACTCCGGGCACCTGTGTGCTGAAGGATTCTTATAAGCATATGGGCGAACGGCTCGCCGCCTGTGAAGAGTTTGTCTTAATCAGCCGTAACGTGTACGGGGGCTACAGCCCGTTTGTCAGCAATGTTTTGAACCGAACACTGCCGTATGTTCTGCCCTATTTCACGACCAAAAACGGAGAAACCCATCATCAGCAGCGGTATGAGCGCCAGATCAGATTTACGGTTCATTTTTACGGGGAAGGGATGACCGGGGCAGAGCGCGAAACGGCACAGTCACTGGTAGGGGCCAATGCGCTTAATCTGGATGCATCCGGCTACACCGTTGCTTTTCACGACACGCTTGTCAGCCTGAAGGAGGTACAGTGATGAGAATTGCACTGGTTAACGGGAGTCCCAAGGGCGGGGCGAGCAACTCCGGCATTCTGCTGGAAAAGCTGAAGCCGCTCATTGCTGAAGGCAATGAGCTTAGTGTGTACCGGGTTAATGTAAAACCGCTGAAGCCTGAGCAATACGGTGAGCTGAATGAAGCGGATGTGCTGGTGCTGGCGTTTCCGCTTTATTTTGACGCAATCCCCTCGCATCTGCTGCGGATGCTGGTTGAATTCGAACAGTACCGGCAGTCTAAGCAGGGCAATACGGACCTTATCGTCTATGCATTGATTAATAATGGATTCTATGAAGGGCATCAATGCAAGATTGCTGCCGATATTGTAAGTAACTGGTGCAGCCGCTCAGGCCTCCGCTTCGGGATGGCTGTGGGGCACGGAGCCGGTGAGATGTTCAAATCCTTGAGCCGGGTACCGCTCGGTAAAGGCCCGCTCAAGAATCTCGGCGCTGCCATGCATCAGCTCTCAGCCGCTATTCATGCGCGAAGCAGCGCAGAATCCTTGTTCATCCAGCCCAACTTTCCGCGCATCGCCTGGCGTCTGGCTGCCACCCATTCCTTCTGGCATGCTCAGGCGAAGAAGAACGGATTGCGGCCGAAGGAGCTGAGAAGACAGGCTTTTCAGCAGAGCAGGTAAGAAGCCCGCTTTATCATATTGAAACAGTGCCACAGTGTGTTACAATAGTGAACAACTAAGAAGAGAAAGTGGAGAAACACTGATGACTGTGGCCTACCGCAAAAACTGGGATACCTATTTCATGGACATTGCCTGCATGGTCTCCACCCGTTCACGCTGCCCCCGCCGGCATGTCGGTGCTGTGCTGGTGCAGGGCAAGAAGCTGCTGGGAACGGCATATAACGGGGCGCCGATGGGTGTGCCGGATTGCTCCGAAGCCGGGTGTATGGTCTCCGAGCAGTATGAACGGGAGCTTGTCGGCGGCGTGGAAACGATGGTTATGAAGCAGCGCTGCATCCGTACGATTCATGCCGAGCAGAACCTGCTGCTCTTCACCGACCGGAGTGACCGGGAGGGCAGTACCGTGTATGTGACGGATGAGCCGTGCTGGACCTGTGCCAATATGCTGGCCAACAGCGGTATTGTTGAGATTGTCTATCTGCGCCCTTACCGCAAGGATATGAAAAAGGTCGAGGCGATGCTGGGCTCCAAAGGGATTATATTCCGTCAATTGGAGAACTACGAGCCGCCGAAGGAAACGATGATTACGGTATCGGAGTAACCCGAGAGTACCGGATAAGGTAACTGAATAAGGCAAGCAACAGGGGAAGAACCTCTGCTCGCGCATGAATTGCGCAGCGGGGGTTCTTTTTGCTGTCTGCACATTACATAGGGAGGGAAGGAAATGAATAGAAGGCCGCTTTTGGGCTTCACCGTCTGTTGGATTGCCGGCAGTGCGGCAGGCTGCATGTTTTCAGGTTACAGTCTTCTGGCAGGTATATCCGCCTGCCTGCTGCTGCTTGTGATCTGGGCGTTCAGCGGGGGGATCAGCTGGCGGACGGCGGCTGTGTTTGTGCTGGCTCTGGCTGCAGCTGCGCTATATTGGGAGTGGACAGAGGCGCGGAATGTCAGCCTGCTGCCGGCGGCGCTGGGCCGGCCGGAAGCCGGGCTGAACGAGACATATCTAACAGCCGAAGGCGTAATTGTATCCCCGGTGGAGCGGGACGGGGACCGGGTGGATTTTACGCTGAAGCTGGCGCAGATTGAAGGGGAGAAGCTGGGACAAGACGATGGAGAATCGGTTATAGAGCAGGCAGGAGAAGGCAGCGATGCCCAGGGAGATGCTGGCCACGGGGACAATGTAGGCGCTGATCCGGCAGGCGAACTTATCGCTGTGCAAATCAAGCTCCAGGCGGAGAGTGAGATTGCACTGGCGGCACAGTGGCAGCGAGGCGACCGTGTAACCGTTCAGGGGGAACTGGGCCTGCCTGCAATTGCGCGGAATTTTGGCGGATTTGACTATCGTGCGTATCTGCAGACGCAGCAGGTGCACTGGCTGCTGAAAGGGGAAGGCACTGATAGCGTGACGGCTGTAGCCCCCGTGTCATGGGAGCTCTCCAGCATTTTACGCTGGAATGATGCCGGGCGGGCTGCGCTTGGTGCTGAAATGGACCGCTTGTTTCAGGAGCCGCATGCCGGATATATGAAGGGGCTTGTAATCGGTATACAGGATGATCTCGATCCCGAGACGTTTAAGCAGTTCTCACAGCTGGGGCTGACGCATATTCTGGCCATTTCCGGTATGCATGTTGCTGTGTATGTGGGAGTGATTCTGTTTCTGCTGCGGCGCCTGCGTGTTACAAGGGAAACCGCGCTAACGGTCACCCTGCTCCTGGTTCCGGTATATGTACTGCTGTCAGGTGCGGGGCCGTCCATTGTGCGAGCAGGAATCATGAGTATGATTGCCCTGCTCGCTGCAAGGCTCGGCCTGCTTAAGGACGGAATGAATATTCTGGCTGCATCGGCACTGATGATGCTGGTCTGGAATCCGTATATGCTGCTCAGCGTCAGCTTCCAGCTGTCATTTCTGGTTACGGCCGGGCTTATGATCTACACGCCGCTAGCAACGCCGTTATTCAGCAGGCTGCCCAAATGGCTAGGCAGTTCTGTAACAGTAACACTGATTGCGCAGCTGGTGTCTTTTCCGCTTACGGTGTATTACTTCAACCAGTTCTCGCTGCTCTCCTTTATCGCTAATCTGCTGCTTGTGCCCTTTATTACTTTTCTAGTGCTGCCGCTTGGAACGCTGGCCCTGCTGCTTGGCCGGATCTGGAATACTGCGGCGGTTACGGTTGCGGGAGCTGCGGAGCTGCTAAACAATTGGACGTTTGGGGCAGTGGAATGGGTGAACGGATTTACGGCAGGTGTGCTGATCTGGGCCTCACCGTCCCTGCTATGGATATGTGTCTATTACGCGCTGCTCTACGGCCTGCTGTATGTGCTGAAGCAGCGGAGAGAGGCGCGGTTTGCCCCGCAATTTATGGAGGACGAGACCAAACCCCTGGCGGAGCTGGAGCAGCCGGGAGCAGAGGGAATCCGCGATGCCTCTGCGCATCCGTCTCATGCCGGAGTCCAATCCGGGCTGCGCGGCAGCCGTTACACAGCCATGCTGTGCGCAGCTGCACTGGCTCTGCTGCTGTATAAGGGCTATTACGCAGAAAAGCTGACCGGTGCCGGAGCCATAAGCTATCTGGATGTGGGCCAGGGTGACAGTATCCTGATTACTACACCGCAAGGGGCTCACATCCTGGTCGACGGCGGCGGAACGGTAAGCTTCGGGAACAAGGAAGAGTGGCGTATCCGCCGCAGCCCGTTCGAGGTAGGAGCCAAGACGCTGTTGCCCTTACTGAAGCAAAGGGGGATACACCGGCTGGACGCCGTAATCCTGACCCACGGTGACCAGGATCATGCGGGCGGGCTGCAGGCCGTACTGGAGGGAATCCCGGTGTCGGCGCTGCTGTTCAACGGAACCTTGGCAGATACGGAGCCTTACAGCAAGCTGATGAGCACGGCCCTTGCCAAGGGCGTCCGGCTGTACGCTGTGCAGCAGGGAATGGTGCTGGCTCCGGATAAGGCGGCGCAGCTGCATTTTCTCCGGCCCGAGCCTGAGAACTTGGCTGCAGCGCAGCCGCTGGTTCCGGTAGTGAAAGAGCAGAACCATGAGTCAGTCGTGTTCCGGCTGGAGATGAACGGCCGCAGCTTTCTTTTCACGGGAGATATGGATGAAGAGGCAGAGGAAAAGATTATTCATGCTGCGCAGCAGGCCGGTATCCGGTCCGCCGGACCGGTTGACGTGCTGAAAGTCGCCCACCACGGCAGTAAAACCTCGACAGGTGCAGCCTGGCTGGAGTTCTGGAAGCCTGCTACCGCAGTAATCTCTGCCGGAGTCAACAATCTGTACGGGCATCCTAATGCCGGTGTGCTGGAGCGGCTGGAGGAAGCGGGGGCAGAGATATTCCGGACGGATCTGCACGGGGAGGTGCAGTTTAGGGTGGAGGAGGATGGAATTAAGGTGCGGCATAAGCTGATCGCTGGGGAGTGACGGACAAAAAGAAGATAAAAATAGAGCGGCGGGAAATGTCATGGATAGGAACACTGTCCAGCGCCATATCGAGCGAAGCGGCCTTTAACATCTTGATGCCCTGTGTAAGCGACAGCAGGTCGGCTACCTTTTGAAGCACACCCGGCATAACCTCATAAGGTAAGGTAGATACGTATTCATGAATCCGGGCTCCCCTCCCCCTGAACCTTATCATTCCTTCATAAGTCTGGCCTACCCTGTTTTTATCACATGCGCCTTGCTCTCCCTCAGCAGCCGGGCATAATAGCCCTCCTGCTCCAGCAGCCTGCGGGGCGGGCCGGACTCGGCAACCCGCCCGTTCTTCATCGCGATGATCAGGTCGGCTCCGGCGATGGTGGACAGCCGGTGGGCGATGATTAGCGTGGTGCGCTCGCGGGCCACATTGTCGATGGCCTGCTGAATCAGCTTTTCCGTGCGGGTATCGATGTTCGCGGTAGCCTCATCCAGCACGAAGATCGCCGGATCATGGGCAATCGCCCGGGCGAAGGAGATCAGCTGCCGCTGACCGGCAGACAGTGTCCCGCCCCGCTCGGTAACCGGCTCGTTGATGCCGCCGGGGTAATCCTGCACGAACTCAATGGCGCAGGAGGCCTGCAGCGCATGCTGCACAGTCTCTTCCGCAATCTCATCCCCCAGCGTAATATTATCGCGGATCGTGCCGGAGAACAGGAAAACATCCTGCAGCACGACAGAAATGTTCCGCCGCAGATCATCCAGCCGAATGTCGTTCACATTGACGCCGTCGATAAGGATTTCTCCCTTTTGCACCTGGTAAAAGCCGTTGATCAGACTGATAATGGTCGTTTTGCCCGCGCCGGTCTCGCCGATGAATGCCGCGGTCTGCCCTTTGCGGATCACAAAGCTCACGTCCTTCAGCACCCAGTCGGTATCCTTGTAGGCAAACCAGACATGGCGGAACTCAATCGTGCCGTTCAGCCGCTCTACAGCAACTCCGCTCTCCGGCTGCTCCAGCCGTTTCTCCTCACGCAGTAGTTCATCAATGCGCTCCGTAGACACCAGTGCCGATTGAATGGAGGTATATTTGTCCGCCAGATCAGAGACCGGGGCAAAAAACTGCCGGATATAGGTTGTGAATGCATACAGCACACCGATCTGCAGCACGCCGCCGGAGATTTGGCCGACACTGAACCAGACAAGAATGGCAATCGCCAGACTCTGGAACATATCCGATGCCGGCTTCAGGATGCTGTTGAGCCGCACCTGGATCAGGGTGGTCCGGAAGTAATCCCCGTTCAGCTTCAGGAACTGCTCCTCTTTTTCTTTTTCCGCGCGGAAGATCTGGATAACCCGCATCCCTGCAACACTTTCGGCAATAAAACCGTTAATCTGGCCGATGTAATGCTTCATATGGAAGAAGTTCTTTTTGATTTTGTTTTTGATGAACAGGACCAGGAACACGATCACGGGAATAACGGTAAAAGAAACCAGCGTAAGCTGCGGGCTGAGCATCAGCATGGCGTATATAATGCCGATCAGCAGCAGGACATCCTTGACCAGTGAAATGATGACATCGGTATACAGGTCGCTGACCTCAGCGGTATCATTCGTCGCCCGGGTAATGAGCCGTCCTGACGAGGTCCGGTCCAGAAAGGACAGCGGCAGCCGCTCGATAATCCCGAACACCCTGACCCGCAGATCATGGATCAGGCTCTGTCCGGCTTTGGCGACAATCAGCGCCTGCAGGTAAGCAAACCCGGAGCCCGCCGCCGACACCAGCAGATACAGCAGGGCCAGGCCAAGAATAGAGTCAAGACCATGCTCTGCCGCACCGCCGATCAGAAAATGGTCAATGACCCGCTGCAGCAGCAGCGGCTGGACCAGAAAAGCGGCATTGACAATAATGACGCAGACACAGGCCAGGAGGAGCTGGAATGTATAAGGGGCGGATAGCCGCAGCAGCAGCTTAGCTGCGCCTGATTCAGCCTTTTTGGGACGAGGATTGATCTCCTTCTTCATGCTGTTCGGTGTAGATATCAAAGTACAGGCCTCCTTTCGTAAGCAGCTGTTCATGCGTCCCGCGTTCGGCGATAATCCCTTTGTCGAGCACGATAATCTCATCGGCTTCCATAATGGAGGAGATGCGGTGCGAGATTAGTATATTGGTTTTGCCTGCCCGGATCTGCCGCAGATTCGCCAGAATTTGCCCTTCCGTCACGCTATCCACTGCCGACAGCGCATCATCGAGAATCAGAATGGCCGGATCACTGACCAGGGCGCGGGCGATGGCCAGCCGCTGCTTTTGTCCGCCGGACAGATTGACGCCGCGTTCCCCGAGCATCGTATCATAGCCGTCCGGTAAGCCATTGATGCTGTCCGCAATCAGTGCGGATTCCGCCGCCTGCCGGACCTGAGCATCACTATAGCTATCCTTGAAAAAGGCGATGTTATCTTTAACGGTAGCGGCAAAAACAAAGCTGTCCTGCGGCACATAGCCCATTCCTCCGCGTAGCGCCTCAACCCTGTAATCATTGATATCCCTGCCGTCCAGGCTGATCTGCCCGGGCTCCACATTATAGAAGCGGAAGAGCAGCGAGGCGAGTGTGCTTTTACCGGAGCCGGTGCGGCCAATAATGCCAAGACTATGTCCCTTAGGGAGGCTGAGCGAGAGGTTGCACAGGGCAGGCGTATCGGAGCCATCGTAACAGAAGGTCAGATTACGAAGCTCCACCGCACCTTCAGGCTGATTCTGGATCGCCAGCGGCGTATCCGTAATGTCAGGCTGCACCCGCAGCACCTCATACAATCTGCCCAGCGAGGCTATGCCGCGCTGAATGGTAGTAACGATTTTGCCGATGGATACGATAGGGCTGATGATCAGGCTCAAATACCCGTTAAAAGCGACGAAATCCCCGACACTGATAACTCCGCGCATGACCAGACGGCTGCCGTACACCAGATTAATAACAAAACAGACCGCAAAACCGAATTCGATCATCGCCGGCAGCGCAGCAGAGACACGGATCAGATCCAGATTGGCCTGTTTCATCTTGCTGCTCAGCCCGCTGAAGCGCTCCATTTCCGAACGCTCCTGCACATAGGCTTTGATAACACGGATACCGGAGATATTCTCCTGGACCTTACCGGACACGGCGCCGAACTGCTGCTGGACCACTCTGAACCGGGTCTGCACCTTACGGCTGCTGAACAGCATGATTACAATGATAAAAGGCAAAGGGGCAAGTGTGGCCAGCGTAAGACGGGGATCAACCGTAGCGAACATGAAGTAAATGGAGGAGCAGCAGATCACAATGCCGTTGAACGACATCGCCGTAGCCGGACCGAACGTCATCCGTACCGCGGATATATCATTGATGGCATAAGCGATCAGATCGCCTGTCTTGCGGCTGTTATAAAAAGAGGGAGAGAGCTTAAGATAATGCCGGACCAGTTCTTCACGCAGGTAACATTCGAGGTTGCGCGCGCTTTTGATAATGATATTTCTCCATAAAAAAGTGCAGGTGAACACACCGGCGGCAATCAGCACCATCCACAGCACCTGAAGCTGCACCTGCCGGGTGTCAAAGCCGCTGACCTTCATCAGATCAACCGCACGGCCCAGCACTTTAGGAAAAAGCGTCTGAATGAAGGAGGCGGCGAACATAAAAGAAAATCCGATCAGATAATCAGCCTTACGCGCTTTGAAAAAACGCAGCAATATAGAGGATTGCATTTAACATCCCACCTTTTGAAAATACACCTGTCTATATCAGATGCTCCTTACGGATTCTCTTTCCACAAAAGTGCTAAGCACAGCAATATTCTCCGCAGGCTTCTGCGGGTCGACAATCCGGCTGAGCAGTGTGGCTACCACTCTCTGGCAGGAGTAACCGATATTCAGATCCATTGTAGTAAGCGGAGGGGTTGAAAGAGCGGATATCTCCGTGTTGCCGCTGCTGAGAATGGATACGTCCTCCGGTACCTTAATCCCGCGCTCCTGCAGCAGACGGATCAGCTCTATAGCCGCGAAGTCATGCTCACAGATAAAAGCGGTCGGAAGCCCGCCCCCGGCAATCAGCGGCGACAGCCTGCTCCCAAGTGCATCATCACGCTCCCAAAAAACCGCCCCGTCAGCCGGCAGGCCATGCTCCTCCAGTGCGGAGGTGATGCCTGTTTTCTTTTCCTTGTTGCGGTAGGCGCTAAGATTTCCTACAAAGCCGATACTGCGGTGCCCGCGGCCGATCAGATACTGGCACTGCTTATAGCCGGCATGGAGGAAGCTGAACCACACACTGTCGAAATCATAGGCCGGTGAGTACCCCACATACAGAATCAGCGCCGGAATCTGCTTATGGATAAAGGATATATAATCGCTGTTAAATCTGCCGATAAAAATAACCCCGTCGAACTTATAGCCTTTACTTAAACGGTAGGGCAAGGCCAGTCTGTTCTGGTGCTCCTTATCGACAAATTCAATACTGTAATCCGTGTCAGCCTGCTGCAGCGCCTTCTCAATGCCTTGAACCTTATAGCTGAAGTTGCTGTTGTCATGCTGATAGGGCTTCTGGTGCAGGACCAGGATTTTCGGAGGAGCGGCTTTGCGGGGCCGGATGTAGCCCATTTCCGCTGCTTTTTCTACAATCTTGGCCTTCATTTCCCCGCTGATGCCGCCCTGATCCGCCAGTGCTCTGCTGACTGACACCGGAGAGAGCCCGAGTGCTTCCGCGATCTGGGTCAGTGTTACCTTTTTGCTTTTCATAAGAATCCCCCGTTGTTGCTGTACAACACAGCAGCTTATGCCTGAATACTGTTATTATATTCCTGTATTACACAGGATACAACGCAATAAAACGATAAAAAGAACGTTAAGAATGATTTATTTTAAGTTAAAACACATACTTTTTTGCGTACAAGAGTTAACTATAAAAAGATTTGAAGATCGAGGGAACCGAATGCAGTCTGGAGAGTCTTATTGGCCAAAGAGGTGAGGGAGAAGATGCACAGTGAAGAATTGCCTTATGCCGTGGCTTATGCGCCGTCCATGACGCTGCGGGAAATGATGGAGACTTACGGGCGGGATGTGTGGAATTATGCGTATTTTCTGACCGGCAGCCGGGAGCAGGCGAATGACATCAGCCAGGAGGTGTTCCTGAAGGCGCACCGCAATATCGCCAATTACCGGGGCAGTGCCACCCTGAAAACCTGGCTGCTGACGATTACCCGCAATACTGCATTCAGCTGGAGACGAAACAGCTTCTGGCACCGCTTCATTCCGCTGGGGAAGAATCACTCTCCCGGACAAGCGGGGTCTGCCGAAAAAGAGGCGCTGAGCAAGCAGTATGTTAACCGCATCTGGGAGCTGATTATGGAGTTGCCGGATAAGCACAGGGAGGTACTGGTGCTGGAGATTCAGCATGGATTGTCCACTGCAGAAATGGCGGCTCTGCTCGGAGTAGCGGAAGGTACTGTGAAATCCCGGCTGTCCCGGGCCAGGGAGAACATGAGAAAAGCGCTGGAGGAGGATGAACGATGAAGCATAGACAGGCGGAAAACGCAGGGAAAGTAGGGACAGAGAAGCCTGAATGGTACCGGGAGGCCGGACGCGGCCCCTTCGCGGAAGACGGGTTCACCCCGCAGCTGATGGCCCGGATCGAGCTTGCCGCTGAGCGCCGTAACGGGGCGGTGAAGGTTATTATGCGCAGGCGCATCGGTATTGCTGGAGTGACAGCAGTCCTGCTGCTTGGTGTGCTGCTGTGGCCGCTGGCGGGCGGCGGGAAAGAAAGCGGTGACGGTCCGCAGGTCATTTGGAACAACAAAAGTGGTGCTGCAGTCCAGCCATCTGTACCGGCTGCTCCTTCTCCTTCTCCTTCACCTGCTGCACAGAGGAGTTCAGGATACTTCAGCAAGGTGAATTTTGAGCTTGGCGGATTAAAGTATGTGATGTCACTGCCAATCGACAGGGACGAAAGATCCGCACAGGCAGTGGAGACTCCGCTGGGGATTGTCTGGTCACCGCCGCCCCCTAAGGCCGATTACCTCAGACCCGGATACACCCGGAATACAGAGCCTTATACTCTATATCTTACTCCTAAGGGGCATACCGAGCTGTCGGTAGAATCCGCCCAAAGACTGTATACCTTTCCGTTGTATGCGGGTGGAGCACAGACTTATTTTGCTCTGGGGTACCTTTTAAGTGCAGGAGATTATTTAGTATTTACCAATGGGACTTATACAGTCGGAGAAGTGAAACAGCAAAGTCCCGGTAAAATGTCTGCACTGGATCTTAGAAAAGCCTCTGCAGGAGAAGTGACTGTTCCGTTTGATCTCTTTACAAACGACTCTACTGCCTATAGTCTTGATCATGCATTTATTGCTGCTGATCCGGAGCGGAATGAGCTGCTGCTGGTTGATTATAAAGAAGACGGAAATGGCGGGTTTATTCAGCACAGCAAGCTATACGATATAACAACCGGGAAGAGTAATGTTCTTCCGGGAACGGTTACTACAGAAAAGAAAAAACGGCCAACCAAAGTACATTACGGTGAACTGTCCATTGATACTGAAGAAGATTATTATGTGGCTCATTATGAGGTTAACGGTGAAAAACGGACGGTGGATATCGGTATGGCCACCGGTGAGCAATGGTTTTACGACTGGTGGTATGACGAACACGGAGAGAAGATCGATGCCTCCACAATAAAGAAAAAACTTTAGTTCATTTCATCTGGATAATTTACTAAAAAAAAGCTATACTTTTGATAATATCAAAGGTATGGCTTTTTTATGCGGAGTGGAGCGGAAGAGATGAAAAAACTGACGATTGAGGATGTGGCCCAGAAGGCGGGAGTCTCGAAGAGCACAGTCTCACAATTTTTGAATAAACGCTTTAAATACATGAGCGAAGCGACCAAAAACCGGATCGCCGACGTAATTGAGGAGCTGAATTATCAGCCGAACGGCCTGGCCCGCAGCCTCAAGCAGAACCGTACGCACATGGTCGGGATCATTGTCGCCAATATCGACTATTCGCTGTCAATCCAGTGTATCCGGGCGATCGAGAATGAGCTGCAGCGCCGCGGCATCCAGGTCATTATCTGCAATGCCGACGAGAACTCGGATAAGGAAAATACGTACGTGGAGACGCTGGTGGCGCGCCAGGTGGACGGGCTGATAATTTTTCCGACAGGTCACCAGTCTGCGGCTTATACGCGGCTGATTGAGGCGGAGTATCCGCTGGTATTCATGGACCGGCTGGTTGAAGGGGTAACGACCCAGAGTCTGCTGCTGGACAATGAAATGGCCGTCAAGACAGCGGTCAAGGAACTGACCCGTAACGGTCATGAGGCTATCGCCATCCTGTCACTGCCGCTCGGGGAGAACGCGATTACCCCGCGCAAGGAACGGATGAGCGGCTATAAGAAGGCGATGGAGGAGGCCGGTCTTCCGCTGAATGAGCGTTATATGTGCAGTGTACCCAGAGAGCAGATCTCAGCTGCGCTGGATGAGCTGTTGAACGGTCCGCAGCCGCCGACGGCGCTGATTGCCGCCAATGACCTTGTGCTGGGCGAGATTCTGAAATATGCGAACCGCCACGCTGTCGCCATTCCCGGCCGCCTGTCTGTTATCGGGATAGATGATGCCGAGTTTGCCCTGATCTACAATCCGGCGATCACAACAATTCGTCAGCCGGCTTACGAGATGGGCATGCAGGCCGCGAAGATCATGTTATCGCTGATCGAGGATCAGGATGCTGCGGTTCCGATCACATACCGCTTTCCGCCTGCGCTTCAGCAGGGGCAGTCTGTACAGCCTCCGGTATAAAGAAGTTAGAGTAAAACGGTTTATTCTCTTAGCGCCTGCTTGGGCATGAATTTGTGAGCTGTACTGCCTGTGCGAAGTTTGTCTTGGACAAGTTTAGAAGACGCTTATGGGGGGAGCACAGCTTCCCTCTTATTTGAGTTTATGTGGATTGCGATTCGGAAGCTTGCTAGATTAGAGCAGCTTGCGCGGGTTATGCGTGGGTTACATGCCTGGAGAACTTTGCGATAGTGCAGATGAGCCGAGTGATTTAGCTGGATTAAAGGGAAAAATCCCACTAACTGAGCTGTAGATGGCCGGTTTGCAGGTGAATAGAGGGGAAAATCCCACTAACGCGGTCCGTCCGGCCACCAGGATACCGCTGCAAAAGCTGCAAGAAAAAAAGAGGAGTGCTCCCGGCGGTTAGCCGAGGGGCACTCCTCTTTTGGGATAGGAATGTTTGTTGTCTATAGCTGATCCTCTGCGAACAGTCGGCAATGACTTTTACACACCGGCGCCCATGAAGCTCTCCAGCTTGCCGCGGGTCGGCAGTCCGTCCATGTCTCCGGGAGACATTACGGCCAGCGCGCCGATTGCATTACCGCGGCGTACAGCTTCAGCTACCGTAAGCTTTTCCAGCATGGCGCTGATTACGCCAACGGCGAAGCCGTCACCTGCACCTACTGTATCGACAACCTCTTCTACCTTGAAGCCGTCCACATAACCTTCTTCTCCGGCAGCGGTTTTGTAGTAAGCGCCTTCAGGGCCCAGCTTGATCACTACGAGCGATACCCCGCGTTCCAGATAGTAGGAAGCAATTTGCTCCGGTGTTTCAAGACCGGTCAAAATTTTGCCTTCACCCAGGCCCGGCAGGAACCAGTCACAGCGGGTGGCGAGATCATTGATGGTAGCTACCATAGTCTCTTTGTCAGGCCACAGGGTCGGGCGCAGGTTCGGATCGAGAGAGACGGTTTTACCGTTCTTTTTCATAAACTCCATAGCATGCAGCGAGAACTCATGACAGGTCTTCGAGAGTGCGGATGAAATGCTGGTTACATGCAGATGGCCGGCGGAGGCAAAATAAGCCTCATCGAAGTCTGCCAGGCTCAGCTTGGACGCGGCGGAGTTTTTGCGGAAATATTCAACCTTAGGGTCTCCGGTCAGCACCTTGGATTTGATCAGCATTCCGGTAGGAGCTTCCTTGGTATAAGTGATGCTGTCTGTATCAATGTTTTCTTTGTTCAAGGCCATCGCAATGAATTGCCCGAAATTGTCTTCGCCCAGCTTGGTAACATATCCTGTTGTGTGTTCGAGGCGGGACAGACCGGTTGCTACATTGCTTTCTGCTCCGGCCAGAGCCTTCGAGAACGAGGTTGCCTCATGCAGCGGTCCTGCCTCATTCGCATAAAACATCGCCATCGGCTCGCCAAAAGTGACGGCGCTCAGTTGTTTGCTCATCTTCATATTCCTCCCCAGGGCAATCCTGAGATTCCCTGTATAATGATTAGTAACTTGAAATTATCACATAAATCGGTTTTGTTCAATAAGCCAACGCTCATTTAGCTGTGTGAATTTTCGGCGTGAAAATGTGACAAAAGAAAAAAACCTTTATTTATAAGGGTTTTTCTTGAATTTAAAGCGGCTATCCTCCTTTTGAATAAAAAACGTATTGACTGTTTGCAGGATTATTATTACTATTTCCATAGAAGCTTTCGTAAGCATGTTAGTAAATGAGATAAAATAGTTTATCTAAATAAATGTTCTATGATGCACGCTGCTTTATATTACGTATTTATTAAGAGAGGACGTTTAAGATGAAGAAAATAAAAGTATTGCAAAACCTTACCTCTGTCGGTGTAGTAGCGGTTATCCGTGCTGATAACGCTGATGATGCCTTTAAAATGTCGGCTGCCTGTATCGAGGGCGGATTGACGAATATCGAGGTCACCTTTACGACTCCGGATGCGGATGTGGCGATTAAACGCCTGGTGGCTGAGTATGGCAGCCGTGCTGTAATCGGCGCAGGTACTGTACTTGATCCGCTGACAGCCCGGATTGCCATTCTGGCAGGGTCCGAATTTGTGGTCAGTCCTTCTTTTGAAGAAGAAACGGCTAAAATGTGTAATCTCTACGGTATCCCTTACATGCCGGGCTGTATGACGCTTAACGAAATGAAGGAAGCGCTGAAGCTTGGCGTGGATGTGCTGAAGCTGTTCCCTGGCAGCGCCTTCGGACCGGATTATGTTAAGGCAGTCAAAGGCCCGATGCCGCATGTTAACATCATGCCTACCGGCGGTGTAGATCTGAACAACATGGGCAAATGGATCGCGAACGGCTGTATCGCTGTGGGAATCGGCGGCAACCTGACTGCTCCGGCCAAAGAAGGCCGCTACGACCAGATTACGGAGCTGGCAGCACAGTATGTAGCTAAGTACAAAGAGGTTAAAG
The DNA here is from genome assembly GCF_000723885.1 of Paenibacillus camerounensis. Lineage (GTDB taxonomy): Bacteria > Bacillota > Bacilli > Paenibacillales > Paenibacillaceae > Paenibacillus_AQ > Paenibacillus_AQ camerounensis. The sequence continues at coordinate 41,964 of NZ_CCDG010000044.1, read as the reverse complement.
GCCTGTAACAAATAATCACTTGAACTGCCCCGCCTCTTTATAAGGTGAGGCAGTTTTATTATTTTTCCTACATCTAAATGATAATAGTGATGCTTTCCTCCGATTCCGGGCAATACTTACAGAGACAGCAGCAGGCAGTCTGCTGATGCTCAGGAGAATGTCCCTGAAGACGGAGGGGGCCGCTATGCCCGGGAATGACAAGCACAAGACACTGTACCGTACGATTAATGAAGAAGAGGCTGAGTATGTGCAGATTATCTCTGCGGTCCGGGGCTGCAGGGTGACAGCAGGACAATTGTACAGATTGCACCGTAACCATAGTAATCCGCAGCTTTTTGAACAGGGTGAAATCTATGTGGTGGATGACGACGGCAAGGACAACTACGCTGTACTGATGCTGTGCACTACTATAATGTATAAATAAATCAGGCTGTCCCCGGGTAAGCGTACCTGACGGGCAGCCTGTTTGATTTCATTTTTGTCATAAACTTCTGTAAAAGAGTATTTGAAGATTCAGCGCTTCCCTTGTATGCTTAGTAAGGATTATGGGCGGTTTACGGACTTGCCCCGGAACGGAACCGGTGGAGGTTCAACACGTATTATGTAAAGTTTGGCATCTTTAAAATAATGATTACAGGCTTGCAACAAATCAGCAGTCTTGCGCGTCAGTAAGATTGCATAGAGAGGGGGAACCTTCGTGGTGGAGCAGGGACTCATCAGAGCCGCTCAAGCGGGCGATCGCGACGCTCTAATCACCCTATTGCGGGAAATTGAAGGACATGTGTATAAGACGGCTTTCTACATTTTGCATAATGAACAGGATGCTTTGGATGCATCACAGGAAGCGCTTATCAGAGTGTACACCAAAATCAATTCCTATGAGGAAAAGGCCCAGTTCAAAACATGGGTTCAGCGGATCGTAACGAACATCTGTATTGACAAATTCAGGAGATCGAAGCCTACTGTTTCTATCGATGAGCACGAAATGGTGTTCCAGGATAATAAACATAATGTAGAGCGCGAGGTCATGTCCGGTTATCTGGCGGAGGATATCCGCGAGGCCATTGACCAGCTCCCAGAGCATCACCGGACGGTGATTGTACTAAGGTATTTGCAGGATTTTTCTTACAACGAGATTGCAGACTGCCTCGACCTGCCGCTTAACACGGTGAAATCTTACCTGTTCAGAGCCAGGCAACAGCTGCAAAATAGACTTCAGGAGTATCAGAAAGGTGGTGTATCAGGATGAAGTGTACGGAGGTGACGGAATGGATGCACCGCTATCTGGATCATGATCTCAGTCCCGAAGAGACTGTGGAAATGTACCGCCATATCGATAATTGTCCTTCCTGCGCGGAAGTCTTTGACCGGCTGACTATGCTCTCTGAGCAACTGGAACAGCTGCCGGATATTAAGCCTCCTTTTAGTCTGGTTGACTCGATTCTGCCTCAGCTTGAGAGAATAGACTCCGGAGCTAAGAGTTCAAGTGCAGAAGCCCCGGAAGAAGAAGGCAAGGTCATTCCGATGACACGCAAGAATATGCACGGTAAAGCAGCAAAAGCTACCTCTAAAGCAGCTTCCATGGCAACGCGGACAGGCATAGGTGCAGTTGCTGCGGCCATTATATTGCTGTTCGCAGTGTTTAATATGCCGGACAGCCTGCCGTCGGCTGATGTGGAGATGTCGCTGAATCAGGCGGCTGATACAGCTTCAAGCAGTGAGCCACTGAGCAAGATGGCAACGGAAAACGCGGATACGGCTGCAACCGGAGATGAAGCCGGAGGTGCATCACTGTACCAGATGGAGATTCAGGCTACTGAATCTGCAGATGCCGCCGACGGCGGGGCGGCAGATACCGCTGCTCCGGCTGCAGCTGACTCGGTACCGGCAGCAGAGGCAAGTACGCCTGCTGCTACGGATAAAGCTGCTTCAGCCAAGCGGGACACTCCGGTTACGCGCAGCACGCAAGCGGCAACACCTGCTCCAAGAGCTGATGCCAGAGCGGGAAGCGGCAATAACGGCAATAACAATAACGCGCAGGACACCCGGATATTCGGCAGCGGTGCTGCTAATGCACCTGCAGATACGGCTGACACACCTGCACAGGAGCCGCAGCAGTCTCCTGCTGCCCAGGAGGCAGGTGTTATGGGGATTCTGCCGGCGCTTGTATCACCGCACGGGTCATGGAGCTCTCCGGACGGGCGTTATGCCGCCGAGCTTGCCGGCCAGCAGCTGGTAATCTACAGCCTGCCCGCCGGAGGACAGGCGGAAGAACGGACAGCGGTGACTTCGCTGCCGCTGGATGGGGCCTGGGTATCCGGCTCCTGGTCGGGGGACAGCCTGCAATTCACTTATGTGACTATGCAGGATGGTACAGAGGTTACTGAGGTGTATTCAGCGCCTGCGGCTCAGGCATCTGCCCTGCCGTCTGCTTCGCCGGCGAGTACGGGCCCGACACCGGCCAGCACGGCTCCGGCCAATAAATAGTTGTAGATTGGAACGTTTTGGGGGTACCCCGAATATGCTATGGTATGAGGACAGGAATTACAGGATTTGCGAGATTCATCGGTATGACCGGCGGAAGCGGGGTTTCTAGAGCCTTTTCCTTTCGCCGTTTATATAGATGCGCCGCTGAAACGGAGCAACTTTGGCCCTGGCTGCCGAGGTTGCTCCGTTTTTGTATTTTTGCGCCGGCCTGTGAAGTTTCACGGATGCCAGGGCGGAGTCATGAACATTCAGGTATCTGCTAAAAGCATTATGCACAACCTATGCAGCGCATTTTCTGTTAAACTAAAGAAACGTATGCATATGATGATTTTACTGAATTGAATTGGAAAAGGAAGTGGCAGGATGGATGCCAAAGCGGCGGCCAAGGACATTAAACAAGGAAAAATTTCACCGCTTTACGTGCTTTACGGCAGTGAAAAATTCCGGATGAATGAATTTGCGGCCTTCCTGGAGGATCACCTGATCGCCAAAGAGGACCGTGACTTTGCAGTAATTCCCTTTGATCTGTCAGAGACGCCTGTTCAGGCGGTAGTGGAGGAGGCGGAGACTGTTCCGTTCATGGTGGAGCGCAAGCTGCTGCTGGTGCGGGATGGCTCGCTGTTCACTGCCGGTAAGGAGAGTGCCAAGATTGAGCACCGCGTTGAGCTGCTAAGCGATTATATACAGTCTCCTGCCGACTTTAGCGTCATTGTGTTCCTTGTGAATAATGATAAGCTGGATGAGCGCAAAAAGATCGTCAAGGCGGCGAAAGCCGCCGGGACAGTGCTGGCATTCAACCCGCTCGGTGCGGAAGAGCTGCTGCGCTGGGTTGAGAAGGGCTTCAAGGACCGCGGCTGTTCGGTCGCGCCGGGAACTGCTGAGATATTGGTAGCCAGTGCAGGCACCGGCCTGCAGGGTCTTTCTGCGGAGATGGACAAGCTGTCGCTGTTCGCCGGAGCCGGCGGTACAGTGGATGCCGCAGCGGTGGAAAGCCTGGTTCACCGCGGTACGGAACAGAATGTTTTCACACTGGTGGAAGATATTGCAAATCTGCGCCTGGATAAGGCGCTTGGTACGCTGTATGAGCTGCTGAAGCAGCGCGAGGAACCGATCAAGATTGCCGCACTGATTGCCCGGCAGTTCCGGATTATTCTGCAGGTTAAGGACCTTTCTGCACTCAGCTATTCGCAGGCGCAGATTGCTTCGCAGATCGGAGTACACCCTTATGCTGTCAAGCTGGCCGGTGAGCAGGCCCGCAAATTCGACAGCCGGCGGCTGCGGCAGATTTTGAGCGGCCTGGCTGACCTTGATTACCAGATGAAGACCGGAGCCGTCGATAAGGTGCTCGGGCTGGAGATGTTTATGCTGCGCCTTGGGGCATAATGCCGGTATGTTGCCGTTCTATACGGTGTCCGGCCCATGGGCAACCCAAGAGCCTGCCTTTATCCGCTTGTTCAGCGGGTAAGGCAGGCTCTGTTTTTTTGCAGGTAAGCACGAGGGGAAGAAGACACAAAAAAACCTAACCGTATGCAGCATATCGGTCAGGTTCTTATAGTGCTCACTATGAAAGTCGCTAATTAGGCTTGAGCCTTAAGAGCGTTCAATTTCTTCGCCAAGCGGGATTTTTTGCGGGCAGCCGCATTTTTATGAACCAGACCTTTAGTTACGGCCTTGTCCAGCTTTTTGGAAGCAGCTTGGATAGCAGCTTGAGCAGTTTCAACTTCCGTTCCAGTCAGAGCTACATCAGCAGTTTTCACAGCTGTACGAAGCGCGGACTTCTGGGAAGCGTTCAAAGCACGACGTTTCTCGATCGTCTTGACGCGTTTAACCGCGGATTTGATATTTGGCATTGCATTCACCTCCTGGAAGACATTCGAAATCAACAAATGATTCACAACTTAAAATATCTTAGCATGTCGGGGGGCAAAATGCAACACTAAAAGCTATTGAAAAAGCCTGCGGATACCTCGCACGATACAGGAAGAAGGCTATGCTATGTGTCTTGCGGCATATAACGGCCTAAAGTTTGCTTGGCTGTACGATTTATCCATGCTCTTTTGCATAAACACCGCGCTTCTCCCGCACACTATGCTCACAAAACTTAAGCGTATGCTTCCGAAGTGAGTTTTGTACGAGGCTCTCCCAATGAAGCGTATGCTCACAAAACTTAAGTGTATGCTTCCGAAGCGAGTTTTGTACGAGGCTCTCCCAATGAAGCGTATGCTCACAAAACTTAAGTGTATACTTCCGAAGTGAGTTTTGTACGAAGAAGACTCACGGAAGACTATGCTCACAAAACTTTTAGGAGGCTGAACTAGGATGGAACTGGATCTTCAGCTGTATTCAGTACGCACGGACCTTGCGGTAGAAGCCAAGGAAATGGCCCAGGGGCCGCAGAAGACGCCTATACCAGGTGTGAATGAAGAGGTGGAGGAAGCGGGCGGTATCAAGGTCACACGGCTTGGCGTGGCTACTGCTGCAGGCTCCCAGGCGCTCGGGCGGGCGCTCGGGAACTATGTAACGCTGGAGGTTCCGGCGCTGCGCGGCGGGGATACCGGGCTTCAGCAGAAGGTCTCAGTTGTATTCGCCCGCGAATTCGAGCAGTTCCTTACCCGGATCGGCATCAACAAGGATTCTTCCGTATTGATTGTCGGTCTAGGCAACTGGAACGTAACGCCCGATTCCCTGGGACCGCTGGTAGTGGAGAATGCACTGATTACCCGCCAATTCTATGAGCTTGTACCTGATCAGGTCTCTCCGGGGTACCGTAATGTCAGCGCAATTGCTCCGGGGGTGCTCGGCCTGACCGGCATTGAGTCCAGTGAGGTTGTTCAGGGAATTGTAGACCGCACCAAGCCTGATCTGATCATTGCCATTGATGCACTGGCCTCCCGATCGCTTGAACGGATTAACACGACGATTCAGATTGCCGATATCGGCATTCACCCCGGTTCAGGCATCGGCAACAAGCGCCGCGGGCTGACCAAAGAGATTCTGGGCGTTCCATGCATTGCTATCGGCGTACCTACAGTCTGCTATGCTTCGACGATTGTTAATAACGTACTGGAGATGATGAGCAATCATTTCGGCCAGATGGCCGATGGAGGAGCACACACCAAGGAGATCATGGGCATGCTGGACGATATCTCGGAGCAGGAACGGCTGCAGCTGGTAAAAGAGGTGCTTGAGCCCCTCGGGCATGACCTCATTGTCACCCCGAAGGAAATTGATGAATTCATTGAAGAAATTGCCAACATTGTTGCCAGCGGCCTGAATGCTGCGCTGCATGATGCGGTTGACCCTGGAAATGTCGGAGCATATACTCACTGACCCGTTGTACAACGGACAGCCCGGATAAGCAGCCACGGCGGCAGCTTGTCCGGGCTTTTATGTGCCGATTACTAGGTCTGCCCGGACAAGAGACAACGGCTGGCTTGGCGTTATGCTCTATTAATCCTTCTCTTTGAGTTCTACTATTCTCCTCCTGCTCATAGATTTGAAATATAAGAGATTACAGAGGGCTGGAGGAGGACATAACAATAATGAACAGAAAATGGTTTCAGCTATGGAATATCGGCAGGCTGCGCGGAAAACTGCTGGACGTTCTGTCGCTGGGGAGAACAATGCTGCTGCTGGCCGGAGGTTCACTTGTTTTTTTCATGCTGCTTGGCGCCGGCGGACTGGCCGGAACGAAGCTGAATACATCACCTGTTCCTTCTATGAAAGGACTGGCGTCTTCATTGTCCAGCGGGTTCTTTATGGAACTGCTGGGGATGGAGGTACCGCATTTGCCGAAAAACGGAGAGGCATCAGCCTTCTCAGCGCCAAAAGTAACTTCCTTTGTATTCCGGATGCTGACAAGCGTTGATCCCGGCAATCCCAAAAGCCTGCTGTCGCGCGAGGTGCCGGGCCTTGCCGCTGATGACCCCTTCCTGCTGCGCGAAGGTTCAGGCGGGACGGCAGGTGCTCCTGCCGATTATCATCCTGGTACCGATGAACTGGCCGGCGGGGAGCCGGATGATCCCGGAGCCGGCACTGCTGATCCGGAGCCGGACAAGCCTTCCGGTGACTCTGTGCTACAGCCTCAGCCGACAGCTGCGCCGGATAATGGCATTTCTGCAGAACAGGGCAGCAGCGGCGGAGCCGGACGCGACAGCGGTACGACGGAGGATACCTCTATTAAACGGATGCTTGTCTACCATTCCCATCCGCGTGAAGCCTATAATCCGCTGCTGGGAGCAGAAAGTGATAATCCCAGCTCCGCCTCCCCGGCCAAAAATGTGCTGCTGGTCGGCTCCTATATCACTGACAGGCTGGAGCAGCGCGGGATCGGAACGGTTCATGCAAAGGATGATTATGCAACTGAAGTGCCGGATTACAACTGGAACTTTTCTTATAAATATTCCCGGATCACTATCAAGGCGGCAATGGCAGCTAACCAGGAAATGACCGAGCTGATCGATATCCACCGCGACTCACAGCGGCACGGCAAAACGACAGCAGTCATTGATGGAAAAAGTTATGCACAGGTGTACTTTATTCTCGGGCATGCCAATAAGGACTGGAAGAAAAACGAAGCCTTCGCCAATTCCATTCATCAGCTGCTGGAAAAAAATTATCCTGGCCTCTCGCGCGGCATCTGGGGGAAGTCCTCCGGCAACGGTAATAATGGGGAGTATAACCAGTCTCTTTCACCTAACAGTGTATTAATAGAAGTCGGTGGTATCGACAATAGTGCTGAGGAGCTGAAGCGGACGGCTGATGTTCTGGCTGATGCGATTGCTGATGTGTACTGGAGCAGCCATGATGCGGAAAAAGCTGCAGCACCTGACAAGAGCGGCGGTTCGGAAGAGAGCACTGAGTAACATAGAACCTCAATACATGAGAGAGAAAGGAGTGGCTGGACATGTCCCGTTTCGGCAAAAAACTGGTTGTGATCGGCGTGTGGGCGGGTATCGGCATCTTGATAGGTCTGCAGTTCGGCGGCAGCGGCACAGCCAGGACGGAGACGGTAGCTCCGGGCTGGAACGGAGCAATAAGGGGGCAGCAGGCGGGGCAAGCCGCTGCTGCTGGCACCGTGAACGTGCAGAGCAGCCCGGCCTATGTCTATGTGCCGGTTGCCGTTGATCCGGTGACCGGCGCCTATACGGCACTTCCTGCGGTCCAGCCGCAGTCTACAGCCCAGACATCAGCCGGCGGCAGTACACTGCCGCAGCAGGAGGTGCAGGACTATAATACGCTGACCCCGGAACAGCTGCTGATCCCCGGAGATCAGCAGCCAGGCATTGATGTGCTTGCGGATAAGACAGCCGGTCTGCTCCAGCAGGCTTCGCAGAAAAGCATCCGCTGGATTGTCTCCCTGTTCGACTCTGCCGATTAGTTATAACTGCAAGGACGAAAGGCTTCAGAAGGGGACTTTTTGAAATATATGAATTTATATGTTTTACGCTATCCATAATCCTTATCTTTCTCGCAGGAACGGTTACCGCCTTCTCTGAAGGACGGCATAGCCGTTTCTGCTTGTCATTTGTTGCATAGCCGCAATGCTTATCGCGGAGCTGTGCGCGGCTTTCTTTACTTTCCGGGCTGAACGGGATTGATGGGGGAAGCGCGTACTGGTATAATGAGTGGATTAACATAAGGCTGTCTGTGGGGGTAAGGAATGACTGACGTTCAGAAAAGACAACAACAAATCCGCAATTTCTCGATTATTGCACATATAGACCATGGTAAATCGACTCTGGCCGACCGTATTCTTGAATATACGGGCGCACTCAGCTCACGCGAAATGCAGGAGCAGGTGCTGGATCAGATGGATCTGGAGCGTGAACGCGGGATCACCATTAAGCTGCAGGCTGTACGCCTGACTTACAAGGCTGATGACGGCCAGGAGTATTTGCTCAACCTGATTGATACTCCGGGACACGTCGACTTCACTTATGAGGTCTCCCGAAGCCTTGCTGCCTGTGAAGGAGCACTGCTGGTTGTTGATGCTGCCCAGGGGATTGAAGCGCAGACACTGGCTAACGTATACCTTGCGCTGGATAACAATCTGGAGATTCTGCCGGTCATTAACAAGATTGACCTGCCGAGTGCCGACCCGGAGCGGGTCAAGCAGGAGATTGAGGATGTAATCGGACTAGACGCCAGTGAGGCTGTGCTTGCTTCAGCCAAAGCGGGCATCGGGATTAAGGAAATTCTGGAGCAGGTAGTGAAACAAGTTCCGGCTCCTACCGGTACTGCCGAAGATCCGCTGAAGGCGCTGATATTTGACTCCCATTACGATCCGTACAAGGGCGTTATCGTCTATGTCCGCGTTATCGACGGTAAGATCCGAGCCGGATCAAAGATCAAAATGATGGCTACTGAAAAAGTATTCGAGGTTATCGAAGTCGGTTCCTTCATGCCGCGTATGACGATTGTGGACGAGCTTAACATCGGGGATGTAGGCTTCATCGTTGCCGGTATCAAGCATGTCGGGGATACCCGTGTCGGGGATACGGTAACGGACGCAAAGAATCCGACACCGGAGCCGCTGCCGGGTTACCGCAAGATCAATCCGATGGTATATTGCGGTCTGTATCCGATTGAAACCTCGGATTACAATGATCTGCGTGAAGCGCTTGAGAAGCTCCAGCTGAATGACGCGTCGCTAAGCTTCGAGCCGGAAAGTTCAAGCGCCCTGGGCTTCGGCTTCCGCTGCGGATTCCTTGGGCTGCTGCACATGGAGATTATCCAGGAGCGCATTGAGCGCGAGTTCAATCTCCCGCTGATTACGACTGCCCCAAGCGTTATTTACCGGATTATGCTGACCAACGGCGAAATGCTGCAGATCGACAACCCGTCGAACTATCCGGAGATCGGTACCATTGATTACGTGGAAGAGCCGTATGTCAAAGCTGCGGTCATTGTACCGAATGATTATGTAGGTACTGTAATGGAGCTTTGTCAGAATAAGCGCGGAGAATTCGTGAATATGGAGTATCTGGATACCAACCGGGTAACCATTACTTATCAGATTCCTCTATCGGAAATCGTATATGATTTCTTTGACCAGCTGAAATCAGGCACGAAGGGCTATGCTTCCTTCGACTATGAGATTTCCGGCTACCGCCAGTCCAATCTGGTGAAGATGGATATTCTCCTGAACAACGAGCAGGTTGATGCCCTGTCATTCATCGTCCACCGTGACCGCGCCTATAACCGCGGCCGCATTATCTGTGAGAAGCTGCGCGGTATCATTCCACGGCAAATGTTCGAGGTGCCGATCCAGGCATCGGTCGGAACCAAGGTTGTCGCCCGTGAGACCGTTAAGGCGATGCGCAAGAACGTCCTGGCCAAATGCTACGGCGGTGACATTTCGCGTAAGCGGAAGCTGCTGGAGAAGCAGAAGGAAGGGAAGAAGCGCATGAAGCAGGTCGGCAGTGTAGAGGTGCCGCAGGAAGCGTTCATGGCGGTTCTGAAGATCGACGAGTAAAGAGGTTATAGGGACTCCCGGCTGCGGAGTGCACTAATGAATCAGCAATGAGACACTGAAGGGGAGCCTGACGGCTTCCCTTTTCTGGCTATATATGCAGACACTATTAACATTTAAAGGAGACAGCTATGACAGCTCATAACAATGGCCGTCCCCCTGAGGCCGTGTACATTCATATTCCGTTTTGTACGAATAAATGCTTTTACTGTGATTTCAATTCCTATGTCCTGAAGGACCAGCCGGTGATGGAGTATCTGCATGCGCTTGACCGCGAAATGGAGCTGACCGTACAGCAGACTCCGCCGGGTGTGATTAAGACGATCTTTGTCGGCGGGGGAACGCCGACCATGCTCAAGCCCGATGAAATGGCCTATTTCCTGGCGTCGGTCCGCAAGCATTTCCCGCAATGGGATGACAATATTGAATTCTCGATGGAGGCTAACCCGGGCACAACGGACATCGAGAAGCTTACAGTAATGAAAGAAGGCGGAGTTAACCGGGTCAGCTTCGGCGTTCAGGCATTCCAGAATGAGCTGCTGAGCGGGATTGGACGTATTCACAATGTGGATGATGTCTACCGCAGTCTGGAGAATGCGCGCAGCGTAGGGCTGGATAACCTGTCTGTTGATCTGATGTTCGGGCTGCCGAACCAGACCGTGGACATGCTTAAAGAGAGTATCCGCAAAGCGCTGGAGCTGAATCTGCCCCATTATTCAATCTACAGCCTGAAGGTAGAGGAGAATACGCTTTTCCATACCCTATTCAATAAAAATAAGCTGCCGTTGCCCAGCGAAGAGGATGAGCTGGAAATGTACCTGCTGCTCATGTCTGAAATGGAGAAAGCGGGTTATATCCAGTATGAGATCAGTAATTTTGCCAAGCCGGGCATGGAGAGCCGTCATAATGTAACGTACTGGCGTAACGAAGATTATTACGGCCTTGGTGCAGGGGCTCACGGATATGTTAAGCGTCAGCGGCATATTAATATCAAGGGTGTGAATCCCTATAATGAAGCTTCGCGCAGCGGGCTGCCGCGTCTGGACTCCTTTGAAATTACGGAGCAGGAGGCGATGGAGGACTTTATGATGGTCGGCCTGCGTATGCGCGCCGGGGTATCAGGCATTGCATTCCAGGCACAGTTCGGCAAGACGCTGGAGGATATTTTTGGTGCGTCACTGCATAAATTGCTGCATGCCGGACTGCTGGAGCAGACGGATGGAACCTACCGGCTGAGCAAGCAGGGAATCCTGTTCGGCAATGATGTTTTTGGAGAATTTGTCGGACTTTTAACAGAGGTTTAATTTTAGAATACCCCTTGAATTGTAATTCACCATGTTGTATATTTATTCATATTAACAACGAGGGGTGAGTTATAGTGCTTGTCAAGACGGAAATGATCCGCCAGTCGGCTCCTGCGGGAGAATCTAAGGTAATATGCAGAATTGCTACGGTGGAGGATGTGGAGCCGCTGTACTTAATGATAGAGGAGTACGCCCAGCGCGGAATTATGCTCCCCCGTTCCAGGCAGGCACTGACCCGCCAGATCGACCAGTTCGTCATCGCTGAAATTGACGGTATGTTCGTGGGCTGCGGCTCGTTGTTTAGACTTGGAAATGATCTAGTTGAAGTCCGTTCAATCGGCTTGCGCGATGAAGGCAAGGGTAAGGGTGTCGGTTCGATGATTTTGGAGAAGCTGACTGAAGAAGCAAGACGCCAAGGCATTCCTAAGATTATGGCGCTGACGTATGCAGTCGATTTCTTTCTCAGAAACGGATTCACTGTGGTGGAGAAGGAGATTTTCCCCGAGAAGGTCTGGACGGATTGTGTTAACTGCAAGAAGCAGCATGCCTGCGATGAAATTGCAGTGATGAAGAGATTGGATTAATCAGGCAGCCGAATTCTGCCGTGTAACAATATAAGCCGCTGTCTGTCAGGAGAGCTATTCCTGGGAGCAGCGGCTTTTTTATAAGTTTACTTGGCATAGATCAGCTTGCGCTGCTGCTCTATAAGCCCGGCAAGCTCCGGGGTGGCGTAAGCTGGAGGATTAAAGGATCGGGACAGCGTATTATAAACGATGGTCAAGGCGGAGCCGTCCTTCAGCTCGATTTCGAGCCAGTATTTATCGCCGACCCAGCCTTTAGTATCCTTATATAGCTGATCAAACGGAATGTATTCCGATTTGGGATACTCTTCTATAAAAAGCCCGGCAGCCTCCGGTGTGAAGTCCATCAGACGGGTGGTTCCGTCCATTCCGCTGATGAAGCGGACCGCTGTAATTTTACCAGAGATATCAAGCAGATCGTTCAGGGTCACGGCTTCCGGATTGCTGTGGGCTATAAACAGCCTGTCGCCTGCCCATAGGCGGGCGGAAGCCTTATACCCGGTTACCTCATACAGCGCTGTACCGGTCTCAAGCAGAGTGGAATCGCCGTTAAGCATCTCATCCCGCGGACACTGATGATCGGCTTTACGGTAAGAGATTTCCCCCAGCCGTTTACCTTTGAGCTGCTCCCTGGCTGGACTGGCATAATCCTCCTGATAGACAACACCATCCCATTGCAATACAGAGATGTAATCCACTTCACCGTAAAAGCAGTTATCCTCTCTGCCAGTCTTTCTCTCATAAAACAAAGCAGCGCCGGCAAGAAGCAGCATAACAAGCAGGATAATCGATATGGATCTTTTCCATTTCATGTGGCTTAACCCCTTTCCTACTATATTCAGACGATAGTTGAAGATGGAGGTTGCAGAAATTCCCGGACTATGGGATTTAAATAAGGCTGCGCCCATAATCCAAATCCGCAGTGAAACTGACTTGACAACGCTGAGGTCAGTTTGGTATTTTTGTATTAGTGGTTAGCACTCATCTGAGTAGAGTGCTAACGAATCGGAGCCGCAGCCGATAGGAGGGAATAACATGTTAACTGAACGCCAGAGAATGATCCTCAATGCTATTGTAGATGATTATATATCTTCTGCTGAGCCGATAGGCTCACGCAGCATCTCCAAACGGGGCGATGTGGGCTATAGCCCGGCAACTATCCGTAATGAAATGGCCGATCTGGAGGAGTTAGGTTATCTGGAGCAGCCGCATACATCGGCTGGAAGAATTCCTTCTCATAAAGGCTACCGTTATTATGTGGACCATCTGGTGCCGTGGAATTCCGCAGGAACAGCAGAAATGGGCACGATTCGCGCTTTTTTCGCTGAGAAGCTGAATGCTACCGAGCAGGTTATCCAGCATGCGGCCATGATTCTTTCCAATATGACGAATTACACTTCCATCCTTCTGGGACCGGAGGTTTTTCATACTTCATTGCGCCATTTTCAGCTGCTTCCGCTTGACGGCAATAACGCCGTGGCTATTATTGTTACCAGCACTGGTCAGGTAGAGAACCGTACAGTTCAGATTCCGCCGGAGATTTCGCTCTCCGAAATGGAGAAGGTTGTCAATCTGCTTAACAGCAAGCTGGTGAATGTGCCGCTCTACAAGCTGAAGAGCCAGCTGTATTCCGAGCTGGGTGAGGAAATGCAGCGTCATATCTCCCACTATGAAGAATTAATGCAGGTGCTTGACCAGGCGCTCGAAAGCGATCATGACCAGCGCATCTATCTGAGCGGGGCGGCGAATATGCTGACCCAGCCGGAGTTCAAGGATGTCGACAAGGTCAAGACGATCCTTGATCTGCTCGAAGAGACGCCGACGCTGCTGAAGATGCTGTCCCCCGTATCCGGCGGAACCGGAATACAGGTCCGTATCGGGACGGAGAATAAGCATGAAGCCTTTGCCCACTGCAGCTTGATCACAGCTACTTATTCACTGGACGGCAAGGCACTGGGCAGTATCGGCATTTTGGGTCCGACCCGGATGGAATACGCCCGTGTGATGGGTATCCTCGGAATTTTATCCCGGGATTTGACAGCGATGCTGGCACACTGGTATAAGTGAACAGAGTGTAATTGATTTGCGTGAATAATATGAAGGAGGTGAAGACAACTTGAAAGAGGAACAGGTGCAAGAACCGAATGAACTGAAAGACGAAGCGGTAAATGAAACACTGGCAGCCGATGAGGCTGAAGCCGCAGTAGAGAACACGGCAGACTTCGAGGAGGCTTCAGGCGGCGGTGAAGCTGTGAAGCGCCTCCAGGAGCTGGCAGAAGAGGCACAGGCCCGCACACTGCGTGTACAGGCTGATTTCGATAACTTCCGCCGCCGTACGCAGAAGGAGAAGGAAGAGCTGGCACAGTATGCTACCTCCAAGCTCGTTACTGAGCTGCTTCCGGTACTCGATAATTTTGAGCGTGCACTGGTTACTGCTCCGGGCAATGCCGAATCCGAGGCTTTTACCAAAGGCATCAACATGATTTTCCGTCAGCTCGAAGGTGTATTGAAGTCTGAGGGCCTCACAGCGATGGAAACAGTAGGGCAGCCATTCAACCCTGAATATCATCAGGCGATTATGCAGGTTGAGAGCGAGGAGCACGAGGAAGGCATCGTGACGGAAGAGGTCCAGAAGGGCTATCTCCTGAAGGATAAGGTTCTTCGTCCGGCCATGGTCAAAGTCAGCATGTAGTCTGTCTATATATTTCTTCTAAATTTAAGTTCAACCAACCTAATGATAAATATGCAGGAGCATTGCTCCATAACCATTTTTGAGGAGGCACATTACAGTGAGTAAAGTTATCGGGATTGACCTTGGAACCACCAACTCTTGCGTTGCCGTTATGGAAGGCGGCGAAGCCGTCGTTATTCCGAATCCGGAAGGCGCGCGTACAACCCCATCGGTTGTAGGCTTCAAGAAAGACGGCGAGCGCATCGTCGGCGAAACAGCAAAACGCCAGGCTATTACGAATCCTGACCGTACCATCGCTTCTATTAAGCGTCATATGGGTACGGGCCACAAAGAAAGCATCGACGGTAAAGACTACTCTGCACAAGAGATCTCGGCCATGATTCTGCAGAAGCTGAAATCCGATGCTGAAGCTTATCTGGGACAGACTGTTACCCAGGCGGTTATTACTGTTCCGGCATACTTTAATGACAGCCAGCGTCAAGCGACTAAGGACGCCGGTAAAATTGCAGGCCTTGAAGTGCTGCGTATCGTGAACGAGCCGACTGCGGCAGCTCTGGCATACGGCCTTGAGAAATCCGAAGATCAGACCATTCTGGTATATGACCTGGGCGGCGGTACATTTGACGTATCGATCCTTGAACTGGGCGACGGCTTCTTCGAGGTTAAGGCTACCAGCGGTGACAACCGTCTGGGCGGCGACGACTTTGACCAGGTTGTTATGGACTATCTTGTAGCTGAATTCAAGAAGGAGCAGGGCATTGACCTGAGCAAGGACAAAGCTGCTGTACAACGTCTGAAGGATGCTGCAGAAAAAGCGAAAAAAGAATTGTCCGGTGTCCTGACTACAACGGTATCGCTTCCGTTCATCACGGTTGTTGACGGCGTGCCTCAGCACTTGGAAGTTAACCTTACCCGTGCTAAGTTCGACGAGCTGACTGCAGAGCTGGTAGAACGCACACTGGGTCCTACCCGCCAGGCGCTGAGCGATGCAGGCATGACTCCTGCTGACCTGAACAGAATTGTGCTTGTCGGCGGTTCCACGCGTATTCCTGCCGTACAGGATGCGATCAAGAAGCTTACAGGCAAAGACCCGCACAAAGGCGTTAACCCGGACGAAGTAGTAGCCCTGGGCGCTGCTGTTCAGGCGGGCGTATTGACTGGTGATGTTAAAGACGTGGTACTGCTCGATGTAACCCCGCTGTCCCTCGGTATTGAAACTGCAGGCGGCGTGTTCACGAAGATGATTGAGCGTAACACTACTATTCCTACAAGTAAATCCCAGGTCTTCTCGACCTTTGCCGATAACCAGCCAAGCGTGGAAATTCACGTATTGCAGGGTGAACGCCAAATGGCGAACGGCAATAAGACTCTCGGCCGCTTTATGCTGAACGAGATCCCGCCGGCACCGCGCGGTGTACCTCAGATCGAGGTTACCTTTGACATTGATGCCAACGGTATCGTTAACGTATCGGCAACAGACAAAGGCACGAACAAGAGCCAGAAGATCACGATCACTTCTTCCAGCGGCCTGAGCGATGCTGAAGTTGAACAGATGATGAAGGATGCCGAGCTGCACGCTGAGGAAGACCGCAAGCGTAAAGAACTGGTTGAAGCGAAGAACAACGCTGACCAGCTCGTGTATTCCACAGATAAAGTCATCAAGGATCTTGGCGATAAAGTAGATGCTTCCGAAATCGAAAAAGCCAATGCTGCAAAGGACAAGGTAAAGGCAGTTTTGGAAACCGACAATCTCGAAGAAATCAACGCGGCTACAGAAGCGCTGAACGAGATTGTACAGCAGCTGTCCGTGAAGCTGTATGAACAGGCTGCACAAGAGCAGCAAGGTGCTGAAGGGGCTCCGGAAGGCGCTAAAAAGGATAATGTTGTTGACGCTGACTATGAGGTTGTTGACGACGAGAAGAATCAAGGGTAACCTTAAACGATAAGTTTATTCTGTACGAGGGGAAGGTCAAGACCGGGGCATCCCGTGTTTTGGCTTTCCTTTTAAAATGTAAGAATTTATATGTTTTACGCTATAAATAATTCTTATATTTCTCGCAGAAACGGATACCGCCCTGTTTAGGACGGTAAAGTCGTTTCTACTTGACATGTTACAGGGGAATTGAGTACTGATGTACGGAGGTGAAAGCAGTGGCAGATAAACGCGATTTTTATGAGGTGCTGGGTCTCGGGAGAGATGCATCTGACGATGAAATAAAGAAGGCCTACCGTAAGCTGGCGCGCCAGTATCACCCGGACGTTAACAAGGCCAGTGATGCTGAAGCCAAGTTCAAGGAAGTGAAGGAAGCTTACGACGTGCTGAGCGACGGCCAGCAGCGGGCCCGATATGACCAGTATGGTCATATCGATCCTAATCAGGGTATGGGCGGCGGCTTTGGCGGCGGAGATTTCGGCGGCGGCCTCGGAGATATCTTCGATATGTTCTTCGGCGGAGGCGGCGGACGCCGTGATCCGAACGCGCCGCAGCGCGGCGGTGATTTGCAGTATACGATGACCATTGAATTCAAGGAAGCGGTATTCGGCAAAGAGACCGATATTACGATTCCGCGTACGGAGTCCTGCGATACCTGCTTTGGCTCCGGGGCTAAGCCGGGCACGAAGCCGGAGACCTGCTCCGTCTGCCATGGCAGCGGCCAGCAGGAATTCGTACAGAATACCCCGCTTGGACAGATGCGCAACCGCCGTCCCTGCTCCCATTGCAGCGGCACAGGCAAAATTATTAAAGAGAAATGTTCGACCTGCGCAGGCCAGGGCAAGGTCAAGAAGCAGCGCAAGATTCACGTACGTATACCAGCCGGCGTAGATGACGGCGCGCAGCTGCGCATGACCGGTGAAGGCGAGGGCGGTACACGCGGCGGCCCTGCCGGAGACCTGTATATTGTTATCCGCGTGAAGAACCATGAGTTCTTCGTGCGCGAGAACGATGATATCATGTGCGAGGTTCCGCTGACCTTCGCCCAGGCGGCGCTTGGTGATGAGATTGAAATTCCTACCCTGACTGAAAAGGTGAAGCTAAAGATTCCTGCGGGAACACAGACAGGCACCTTCTTCCGCCTCAGAGGCAAAGGGGTTCCTCACCTGCGCGGCAGCGGCACTGGCGACCAGCATGTGCGGGTAGTCGTTGTAACGCCAAGCAAGCTAAGCGAAGAGCAGAAGGATCTGCTTCGCCAGTTCGCTTCCCACAACGGCGAGAATACGCATGAGCAGGAGCAATCCTTCTTTGACCGTGTAAAGCGTGCCTTTCGCGGTGACTAAGTTTTGGAAATGAGCCTGAACGAATCCCCGGCCCCGCTTATTGACGCGGAGCCGGGGATTTTTTGATAGAAGTGCATACAAAAAGGATCGTGCAGGGCCGGTTGGCCGCTGCACGATCCTTTTGCATTGCAGGCTGCTGTCAGCCTCTTTAGAGGCTGGCAGCAGTCTATATAGATTTCCCTACTCGATCAGGCCGATCTTGTTAAGAAGCTGGTACAGAGCGCCAGCAGCTGCTTCACGGGTTGCCGGAGCAACCGGGTTGAAGCTGGAGCCTGTATCGCTGCCGATGATACCGGCTGAAGACAGGGTTTGCAGGCTATCCTTCGCGTAAGGAGCAACTTTTGCGCTGTCTGTATACGTTGTGAAGGAAGGATTTGTGCTCTTCAATTCAGTTCCGGTTAATTTGAGTGCTCTATCCAGAATAACTGCCAGCTCCTGGCGGGTTACATTCTGGGTTGGCGCAAATTTCCCGTTGCCGATGCCAAGAATCAGACCGGCTTTGGAAGCGGCAGCCACATCCTGGGCATACCATGCAGTGGAGCTTACATCAGTGAAGGTAACACTGGCGTCTGTACGCAGTCCGAGTGCACGGGTCAAGAGAGCGGTGAATTCCGCACGGGTCAGGCTGCTCTTCGGTGAGAAGGTTGTTGCCGAAGTGCCCTGGATGATCAGCTTGTTAGCCAGAGTCTGAATAGCTTCAGCTGATGATGAAGCAGTGATATCTGTGAATGCTGCGGCAGGCTTGCTGACTGCGGCATACGTTGAGAAACCTGGACGGCTTACGGTAACAATTGTTTTTCCGTCTGCCTGTGGTGTGAACACCGAAGCAACTGGCGTTACAACGCCGTTATCTTCAAAGAGAACACCTGCAGTATTCGGCTGAATGGCGCCTGGTACAGTAAAGGATCTCTTAATGAAGAGGTTGGTTGGTGTATTCAAGTAGGTGCTGCCTGTAGCAGTAGACCAAGATGCTTCATACGTAACCGGAGTTCCGATTACTGTTGAACCGGCAATGCCGGAAGTCAATCTGCTTGCGGCTTCAGGAGCCTGCTTGATGTCAAGGTTGAAGTTCTGGCCTGCAGGTGCTGACTTCAGCAGGGATACCGGCAGAGCGACAGCAGAACCGTTGGCTGTAACTACAAAGGTGCTGTCGGCATGAATACCTGCCAGCTGGGTTACCTGTGCTGCAGTCAGGCTCAGTTCAACTGCTGTGTCTGTTGTGGCAGGCAATGAGAGCACTACAGCTGTTTTGGAAGCAGCAGCATTAGCCAGCGCTGCAGTCAGGGCTGAGTCAGTCACTGTTACTGTTGTTACACTGTCCTTAGATGTTGTCGTCGGAGTCAGAGTAACCGAAGTTGTACCTTCTTCAATCAGTGCAGCAGCAGCCGGAGCAGCCGGAGTTACTGGTGTTACTATACCGCCGCCGCCGTTATTGCCTCCGTTTCCTGAGCTTGGAGCCGGCTGGTTAATAAAGCGGAATGAGGTGTAGGTAGTGTAGAAATCATCATTGTACTGGTCAATCTTGATAGGCAGCTTGGAATTATCCTCAGCGTTGATACCCAGCACCTGGAGCTTGTACACCCCTTCTGTCAGATAAGCAACAGCCGGATTGCCGTTAGCATCTACAATTGGATCTCCTTCACTGTCATAAGGATGATAAGTGGCACTGATAACAGTGGAATAATCACCCGGTTCGAAATATTTATCAGGGGAGTCAGTAGCGGCAATCTGGTAGTAGCCTTTGGTCTTATCGTCCATGCCAACCAGATCTACTTCATAATAGTTGATGTCTTCTGCCTTCAGCTTGTAGTTGAGGACAGTACCGGAGTTGTTATAAACAACCGGTGTTGTGATCTCAGCTTCCTGGATACCTGTACCCCAGTCAGGCTGATCTGTAGTTTCATCAACGTTAATAGCGAACGGCAAGTGCAGGGTAGGCTGACCCGGTGCTTCCAGAACAACATTACCTTGCAGCATCTGCGGTTCAGTATCAGCTGCAACGCTAACAGTCAGATTGAAATTGGAAGTGCCGTAGGCAGCAGCTGTCACGGTTGCTTTATCCAGTGTTGCAGTTACATTCTCAAGATCGTCGTAGTTCCAGACTACAGAGGCGGTGTAATCAACTCCGCTGTTGCTGACGTTCTTAAGCTGCAGTTCTCTGGATGCAGTTGCACCAGGCAACAGAGTTCCAAAGCTGGTGGAAGGATTATAATTGGTAATATTCTGTGCCGCGTAATTTTTGTCAAGGATCGTAATGGGTTCTACGGCCAGAAGCAGTGCCGGTGTCTTGATGGCATTCTCAACATTTGCCCGGCCTGGACCTTGAATATACAGATCCTCTGGAGCGCCTTTGTAAAGGAGCTGGTCTGCAGTATTGGCCAGGGCGGCACGGACATCAAACGGTGTGTAATCCGGATGTGCCTGTTTGATCAGAAGTGACAAGCCCGCAACGTGCGGAGTAGCCATACTGGTACCGCTGCTGCGGTGGTATGCTTGGGTGTAATCTCCGCCATAGGCCGGATAGGTCGACAATACACCGTCACCAGGAGCGACAATATCAGGCTTGATGCTGAGGTTTCCGTCCACGTTAGGACCCATGGAGGAGAAGTAGGTTATTTCATCACCTGCAGTCATCGTCTGCTTATACTCATCCCCGAAGGTGAAGTAGACAGGCTTACCGTCATTCGCAAGGATGGCTTTGGCCAGTGCACGGCCCTTGGAGCCTTCGATATCAAAGGTTGGAATATAGTCATATCCGTCACCGAGGTTACTGCCGATGAATCCGTCGCGGTCTTTGATGCTCTCAGAAAGAATAGCCTCTGAGTTAGCAGCATTACCGTTAAAGATTACAACAGCCTTAGCCCCGTGCTCTTTAGCGATAGCGATTTTATCGACAAAGGCCAGATCACCGCGGGACAGCAGGACAATAGAGCCGGAGATGTCACGTTCCGGATAATCGTCTTCCGTACCCAGGTCAGCGTATACGACTTCAACCGGCTCGGTACCGATAATATCGGTAAAATTATAATTTCCGAGCTCGTAAGCCATTACATGGAAATCGTAATACTCAGAATAAGTAACAGTAGTTACCGAATTTGCAATTTCCGCTTTAAATCCGCCTGAGAATGCTTTGATTGGGCTGGTTACAGCGCCAACTGAAATGGCCAGCTGCGCAGCTGCAGGTGATCCAAGCGAGAAATAGCCCGCTTCCCCGTTGTTACCGTTGGCAATAACGGCTACAACTCCTGAGAGCACTGCGTTATTAATCGCGATTGAGTCGGGAGAATTCACATCCTTTTCGGAGTCCGAGCCGAGAGACAGGTTGATGACATCCATGCCGTCCTTAACAGCATGCTCAATCCCGTCGATAACCTGGGCGGACGAACCTGAAGAGGTGCTTGGATCGTCAAGATTGCGTCCCAGAACCTTGTATGCGTAGAGCTCTGCGCCAGGTGCTACTCCTTTTTGGGCAACATCACCTTTTGCGGCATATTGTCCGATGATCGTTCCCGATACATGTGTACCGTGAGAGGTTCCGGCATATCCCGTCTTATACGGGTCCTCTTCCTTCGTCAAGGGTTCTTCTTCATAAGGGTCATTATCCTGATAGAAGGAGTCATAGCCGCCTTTATAGGCAGGGGCAATATCCGGATGCAGGTAGTCAACTCCGGTGTCAATAACGCCGACCTTCAGACCTGTGCCTGTAATGCCCTGATCTGCAGCCCAATCAGCATGAATCTGCTCCAGCGGAGCGTTATCATTTCTGTAAGTGGCTTCTGTAACAGTCTCATCAGGCAGTGCATACCAGGTGCTGTTCGGATAAATGGAGGTAACGCCGGAGATTTTGGCCAGCTTCGGAATTTCATTAGCCGGAACGGAAATCTCGAAGCCGTTCAGTACGGTGTTGTACTGGTAGTTAACGGTAAGGTCAATGCCGAGAGCATCGGCTTTATCAAGTACCTCGGATTGCTGGCTCTTTACGGCAGCTTCCGTAGCTGTCTTGGAGAGGGCGGAGATTCCTTGCTTGGCTGCATATTTGCCTACTGCTGCAGGCTGGCCGCTCAATTGCACGATAACGCGGACATCATTAGAAGATTTGGTGTTAATCTGTGGTGAAATATACGTCTGATTGGATGTCTGTGTAATAGAGGTAAAAGAATCAGTCGATGATAGCGTCTGCGAGCCGCGGGCGGCAAAGGCCGCTCCTGGAATCATGCCTGCTGTCACTCCCAGTGACAAGGTGATGATTGACAGCTTGCGAGGTAGTTTATTCCACTCCAAAAGTAATCCCCTCCAGATGTGTATGTGTACTGATACAACTACATTTTTCCCGCCAAAGACAGTAGTAGGATTCTCCTTCCTGGTAATCTATTATTTATTTCCGTCCAAGCAGGTAGGAAAAATATTAAGAAGATTCTACCATTGGTAAAATGTAAAATCCAGTTAAAAATTATGATGATCATAAAATAGAATCTCATGGATGATGTAAAATATGACATGTATGCATGCGAAATCAGAGCGAAAATCGGTAAAAAGAACTATAAGATACAAATTAATGTTTTAATATGAGAAGGGTGAGTGAAGTTTTGTGACATATTGAATTCCAAAAAGCGACTATTTTAATGAGTCAAAAGTAGCACAAATGTAATTATATGTAATATCACAAACCTCCTTTTCGCTTTTATGTAATTAATGGTTAATATAAGAAGGGAAATCCGAGAGTACAACTAGGAAAAATGCGCAACCAGTCGCAAACATATTTTTCCTGCTGCTAAAGATTAAACATAAATAACACGCATAAATCAGGGAGCTTTTATCCAAAATAAAAAAGCCAGCTTGGCATATCAGGAGGAAAGCAGGGATTTTCCTTGTACGAAAAAAGTATACTCGCCTATTTTAAAGCTCCTGAAGAGGCTGAAGGGGTCTCTCGTAAGCTTGCGGCATTACGTGTGACCGAGATGTCCATTGACCGGTTCACCCGGTTTGGCGGAGGCAGCCTGCAAAATGCTGTTAACCCGGTAACAGGCAATCTGGCCAGCATGGATTCCATGACTGCAGTAAGCGCTCACTCGAGTATTTTGTCGGCTGCACATACCAGTGCAAGCGGAATGAGTCATGGCGGAGACGGAGGGCCGACCGGCAGAAATATTCTGCTGACTGTGATTGTAGACGCGGATTCTTACCACCAGGCATTATCTATCATTGAAGAGGCTGGCGGTATGATTTGAACGTGCAGTAATCCAATACTTAGTACCAGGAGGGCGGTAACTGTTATGGACAGAGAGAATTCCAACATTGTCTCCAAAACCGGCAAGCAGAAAATGCTTTACGAAGCTAAGCTGGAGGATGTCCAGTTTGCGGCTGCGGAAGCTGACCATGATGATCTGGAAGCGCTGGGACGCTCGCAGGAGGCTGACAAACGGCAGCTGAATAAAATAATTAAAAAGATGTAGCAAATGGCATTTCAGGCTAACAGCAAAAACCCCGCAGATTGTGGGGTTTTTTGCTGTTCCGGCGTGTATAATGAAAGGGACATGCTGGAGCCGGAGGGATTGTAATGAACACCTTTATTGTATGGGCAGGGCTGGTGCTGCTGGTGGCGCTGCTCACCTTATTAAATCACAAGCAGATCTATTCGTCCAAAGTTAAACGTGCATATCGTGAACTTCGGGGGCTTGCGGAAAGCGTGTCGGAAGGCCGCTCTGTTCCTGACGATTTGGAGAAATGGGAGCAGGCTATTGAGGAGCTGGAGAAGCAGCCGAACGAATATAACAAGCTCGATGCTGAAATCGGCCTGCGACGTGTATTCGTTATGTATCTGGAGCAGCATTATCCGCAGGATCCGCGGCTTCCCGGCCTGCAGGAGGCGGCGGCTTACGTGAAAGATTCGGTGTGGGGACTTAAGCTGGGAGACTACGGGCCTAAGAAGTGAATTATATTTTCAATTCGACTGCTGTTTCAGCAAACTTGTAATCTATGATGTCCATTTTGCTGTTAATATGGAATATATCTGATGAAATTAAGAAAGCTGTATAATTTAATTTGAGCCGCACGGGGAGACAGTATAATGGAGAATGTATCAGACCAGGCAGTTACAGATGCGCTGGTCGTTAAAGCGCTGGAAAAAAATCTCGCCCTGATCCGCTTTGGTCTGGATCGCAGAGTGGCGTATGTCAATGAAATGTTTGCCAGTTCGATGAAGTACAGATCTGAGGATATGTACGGGATGTATCACCGTGAGCTGTGCCTTCCCGAATTTGCGGACAGCCCGGACTATGAACATTTCTGGCAGAACCTGCTTTCCGGTACCAGCTTTCAGGATAAGATTGAACGAATGGATTCTGGAGGGAACACAGTCTGGCTTGAAGCTACATATATGCCTATTTTTGATGATGCCGACCAGCATGTTATTGGAGTAACCAAGGTTGCGACCAATATTACTCACCGGCAGACCAATATGAACAGCGTGGTTGAGCAGATGCAGGGTATGGCAGACGGACTGAACCGGCGGGCGGAGCAGGGAATTGAACGGAGCCGGGAAATGCTGCTCAGCATCAACAATATCGCAGGTGTATCGGATGAGAACACCAATATCCTGTTGAATCTGCAGAATAAAGCCGTTGATATTCAAGGTGTCGTGCAGACGATCCGCGATATTGCCTCGCAGACACATCTGCTGGCGCTTAATGCGGCAATTGAAGCAGCCCATGCCGGAGAATTCGGACGGGGCTTCGATGTAGTCGCCAAGGAGGTGCGGAAGCTTTCGGGTCTGGTGCAGGATTCCATAGGCGAGGTGCGTGAGAACGTGAAGGCCATCACCGATGAAATCAGCCGGATGTCTGACGGACTGGAGCATGTTCAGGAAAGTGTGAAAGAGAGCCAGAAGCAGATTGAAGTAGCCCTGCATGAGTTCACAGCTATTGCAGCCTCGGCCAGCGAGCTCGATACACAGGCCCGTGAAGTTATGAATATTATCTGAGTACAAAGATACGGCAGCGTGGAAGCCTCCGGAGCGGGGAAACCATGCTGCTTTTTTCACGGAAAACCATACCCTGCACAATAAATCAGCCTTACCGCGCTTTCATATAAAGTTGCTAATATACAGGGAAGTTATCAGGTTTCCGGTCAAATTAACCGATATAATATTAAATTGTATAAATTCTAGAATATTGCCAGTCTGGTTTGGAATGGTTTGAAGGGGGATGAGGTCATGGAGCACATGCATATGCATGGAAGTCATGACAAGCTGCTTGTGTTTTTTTCATATTTAATTGCTGTTGCAGCCTCCTACACGGTATTGGAGTTAGCCGGCATAGTGGGTATATCCAAAGGCCGGCGGCGTGCATTTTGGATTGTATTTGGCGCGGTCATCATGGGAATGGGCATCTGGTCTATGCATTTTGTCGGCATGCTGGCTCTGAAGCTGCCTGTAGCCGTTGCTTATAACCTGATGGTGGTTCTGCTGTCCGTTCTGGTGGCAGTTGTTGCCTCGCTGGTTGCCCTGATTGTTATCAGCCACTTCAGGCGGGGGCTGATTCCGCTATTTATGAGCGGGCTATTGCTTGCTTGCGGTATCTTCGGTATGCATTATATTGGCATGTTCGCCATGCAGATCGGCATATCTTATCGGGCGGATTATGTTACCCTGTCCTTTGCCGTTGCCCTGATAGCATCCATTGCTGCGCTTGGGCTGTCTTCACAAATCATGATGAACCGTAAAGCGGTAGGCCAGAGGAAAAAGCTCATCAGCGCCCTGGTCATGGGCCTCGCTATTGTCGGGATGCACTATACAGGCATGCTTGGGGCAACCTTTGAGCCGGAGAACCGGTCGTGGCTTAACACAGGGGTTGTACTGGACCAGAAATGGCTTGCCTACGTCATTGCCGGAGGCACACTGTTTACTCTGGGTATGTCTATTATCGGAGTTTATATTTCACGGCGCTTCTCAAGAAAAGACACAGAGCTGCTGATCAGTGAAAAATGGTACAGATCACTCTACGAAAATAACCAGGATGCTATTGTCTCGATTGATCTCAATCTGCGTATTATCGGCTCCAATCCTGCAGCTACTGCAATTACGGGAATCAGCAGCAAGGAATTTAAAGAGCAGCCCCTCACCTCCATGCTGGATATTATTACAATAGATGATCAGCAGCCGATCAGGGATATGTTCATCCAGTCCCTTGCAGGTGAGCGGGTCAGCTATGAGACAGCGATAACACACAGAAGCGGACAGAAGGTGGACATCAGTATCAATATATCTCCGGTTATGGTTGACGGGCAGGTCGCAGGTATATATGTCATCGCCCGGGACATCACGGAGGAGAAGCAGGCCAAGGAGCAGACCCGGTATCTTATCTTTCATGATGAGCTGACCGGGCTTCCGAACCGACGGATGTTCGACCAGCTGGTGACACAGACGATTGAGGATCATCAGGAAGGGCAAGAGCCTTTTGCCGTGCTTGTTATGGATTTTGACCGCTTCAAGCTGATTAATGATACCCTTGGGCATCTGTACGGCGATCTGTTCCTGCAGGAGATGAGCAGCAGGATTCTGGATAATGTGCTTAATGAGCGGATGACGCTGGCAAGGCTGGAGGGCGATGAGTTTGCACTGCTCTGCCGGTTCTCGCGCGAAAAAATGAATGTGACCGATATTGCCGAGCAGATGATGTCAGCGATCAAACAGCCGATGCATCTCAAGGGGCGGGATCTCTACGTTACAGCTAGCATTGGTATTTCATTCTATCCGGGTCATGGGCAGACAGCGGAGGAACTGCTCAAAAATGCGGGTACAGCCATGTATGAAGTGAAAAAAAATGGCAGAAACGATTACCATTTTTTCTCAGAGGACCTGAACGGTCAGATTATGGAGCAGCTGGAGCTGGAATCGGACCTGCGTAAAGGGCTGGAACGCGGAGAATTTACTGTGCATTACCAGCCGCAGATCCGTACGGCCGATAAGGAGCAGATCATCGGGGTAGAGGCGCTTGTCCGCTGGAATCATCCGGTAAAAGGTCTGCTCGGGCCCGGCATGTTCATTCCGGCGGCTGAAGTAACCGGGCGGATCGTGGAGCTTGGAAATTTTGTGCTGCGGGAGGCCTGCCGGCAGATGCGGCAATGGCATGATGCGGGCGGCCCGCTCATTCCGGTGGCTGTTAATTTATCCTCACAGCAGTTCCTTCAATATAACCTGCTGGAGGACATCCGGGACATTCTCCGCGAAACGGGGCTGGCCCCCGAGTACCTTGAGCTGGAAATAACCGAGAGCATGATGATGGATGCTTCCAGAGCCAGTGCTATTCTAAATGATCTGGTAAAAAGCGGGGTCCGGATCAGTCTGGATGACTTCGGAACCGGATACAGCTCGCTGGGGTACCTGAAGCTGTATCCCATCCATAAAGTGAAGATTGACCGTTCGTTTATCAGCGGCATCACGGACAGCAGCCATGACCGGGCCATCGTGGCCACCATCCTGACGATGGCGGAGCATCTCGGGATGCAGGTCATTGCCGAGGGCATTGAGACGAAGGAGCAGCTGGACATTCTGGTGGGCAGCGGCTGCCGGGATATTCAGGGGTATTATTACAGCAAGCCTTTAGCTGCTGAAGAACTGGAGCGGAAATACCTGTGGCCGGTGGAAGCTGCCGGCTGAATAATGGATACAGAGAAGCGCGGTCCGCAGGGATCGTGCTTTTTTTGATCAGCCTGACGCTGATGATTTATGAAGAAATGAACCTTTGCAGCTAACCACTATCTCAGCGCAGAGCTCCAGCCGTAACTGTACTGTTATATCAGTGAATCAGCAGGGGCGGACTTTTTTGCTTTGTTTTGACAGTTAAAATGAAACAGTGGTAGCTTTTTGCAGACTGATCCTATATCCTAGCAGGACAGAAACCAAAGGGAGAGAGTCATTTGGACAAGCAAATAACACGCTGTGCCTGGGTCACTGAGGACCAGCTGTATATGGACTATCATGATAACGAATGGGGCAGGCCCTTATACGATGACCAGAAGTTGTTCGAGCTGCTGATGCTGGAAGGGATGCAGGCCGGGCTTAGCTGGTACACGGTGCTGAAGAAGCGGGAACACTACCGCGAGGTATTTGACAATTTTGACCCGCACCGGATTATGCATTATGACGATGCTACAATAGAAGCGCTGCTGCAGGACACCAGGATCATCCGTAACCGCCTTAAGGTTAATGCCATCGTGCAGAATGCGAAGGCCTATCATGAGATTTGCCGGGAAGAGGGCAGTTTTTCGGATTATCTGTGGAGCTTTGTTGGCGGAGAACCGGTTGTTAACGGCTGGAAGACGCGGGCTGAGGTACCGGCAACCACGGGGCAGTCTGATGCTATGAGCAAGGCGCTGAAGAAGAAGGGCATGAAGTTCGTCGGCTCTACGATCTGCTATGCTTTTATGCAGGCTTCCGGTATGGTAAATGATCATACTATGGACTGCTTTTGCCGGAAAGAATAGAATGTGTATTTGTATTGCTTACGCTGTTTTGGCGCTTCCTGCGGTAGAAATGGTATACTGAATAATGTTGAATAACTGGATTAGTGAGTTTTGAACGAAGCTAAATCATGGAAGTATTGCTTACAAAACTTTTAGGAGGACCCACACACATGTTATGGCATGAACTGACGGTACATACAACAGAAGAGGCACAGGAGATGATATCCAATCTGCTGTATGAGGCCGGAGCAGGCGGTGTTTCGATTGAGGAATCAGGAACACTTGATAAAGTCAGAAATACCCGTTACGGTGAACTATACGATGAACCGCTGAACGATATTCCTCCTGGCGAGGCTGTAATCAAAGGCTATTACGCTGAAAATGTATCTATGGACGACGTTATTAATGAGGTGGCACCGCGGGTTGAGGAGCTGCGTGAATTCGGGATTGATCCCGGCAAAGCGCTGATCTCCTGGAAGACAGTAGACGACGAGGAATGGGCGCACGCCTGGAAGGCGTACTTCAAGCCGCTTCGCGTGTCGGACCGTCTGACGATCAAGCCGACCTGGGAGGAGTATACACCAGCGGGCCCGGATGAAAAGATTATTGAAATAGATCCCGGCATGGCCTTCGGAACAGGAACGCATCCGACTACGGCGCTGTGCCTGCGTGCGCTGGAGAAGCATATCAGCGGCGGCGAGGAGGTCATTGACGTAGGGACCGGCTCAGGGATTCTTGCGGTAGGCGCAGTTCTGCTCGGTGCAGGGAATGTGCTGGCCCTTGATCTTGATCCGGTTGCTGTCGAAAGTGCGCGGGAGAATGTGGAGCTGAACAGGCTTCAGTCCTCGGTTACGGTAAAAGAGAGCGATCTGCTTACGCTGCTTGGAGGCGAAGGTGCAGCTGATACGGCTGCCGGGGATATGTGGCCTGCGGCGAGACCCGGCTATACCGGAGCAGCAGAGAAGGCCGGACCGGCGGATGCAAGCCTTGGCGTTACATTGCCTGTGAAGCTTATCGTCGCCAATATCCTGGCAGAGATTCTGGTGCTGTTCACGGATGATGTATACCGTGCGCTCCAGCCGGGCGGAATCTATATCACCTCCGGTATTTATAAGGATAAGGAAGGCCTGGTATCACAGGCGCTTGAGGCCTCCGGTTTTGAGATTATTGAAATTACCCGTGAAGAAGACTGGGTGGCCATTACAGCCGGAAAGAGGTAGAGATGGATTTTCTGGATCAGATATTAATTTATCCCCTGCAGCAGCTTCCGTTTTTTCTGATTACCATTGTGATCGCATTTACGGTGCATGAATTTGCCCACGCTTATTTTGCCAACAAATTTGGCGATCCGACTGCGAGGCTGCTGGGCCGTATGACGCTGAACCCTGCGGTGCATTTCGATCTGTTCGGGATTATTCTGCTGCTTATTGCCGGCTTCGGCTGGGCGCGTCCGGTTCCGGTGAACCGCGATAACTTCAGCCGTCCGCGGCTGATGGGCGTAATTGTATCGGCAGCCGGCCCGCTGAGCAACTTTTTGCTTGGTATTTTGGGCGCGCTGATCTATGCAGTACTGTTTGCTACAGGTGTTATGGATTCTATTACCAATGATCAATTACTGAAAGCGATATATTTTTTCTTCAATATGTTTATTCCGTTTAACTTTTTCCTGTTCCTGTTTAACCTGATTCCGCTGCCGCCGCTGGATGGTTACCGGATTGTGGAGGATATCGCACCGCGTCCGATCCGCGGCAGGCTGCAGCAGTATGAGCAGTATACCGTTTTTCTCTTTTTACTGATCATCTTTATTCCCGGTCTGCGGGGGTATACCATTGAACCGTTATTTATCTGGGCCGCGAATATGGGAAGTGACTTTTTGCGGATGTTTACGAGTCTGTTCGGATACTCCGGAGTGTAACAGGGGCTGGTCATGAACGGACAAACGTTGTAAGATGGAATATGTTTTTTTGGTAACAGCATTTTACTGAATATGAATAGAATGAGGCTAAAATATGCAGCGTTATTTTGTAAGCCCGGAGCAGTTCGGCGCAGAGCAGGTGAGCATCGGCGGGGAGGACGCACGCCACATTGCTAAGGTGATGCGCGGCAAGGCCGGAGATAAGCTGATTGTCAGCGACGGAGTGTCCCGTGAGGCTCTGGCGGAGATTGCTTCTATTGAAATCGGCGAGATTGTCGTTAATATTGTAGAGGCGCTGGAAATGACCCATGAGCCGCGCATTCAGATCACAGTGGCACAGAGTCTGCCCAAAGGCGACAAGCTGGAGACCGTGATCCAGAAATGCACCGAGATCGGTGCCGTAGCCTTTGCTCCTTTCCACTCAGAGCGCACGATCGTACAATACGATGAACGCAAGGAGGGCAAACGGCTCGAACGCTGGCGCAAGATTTGTAAGGAGGCTGCCGAGCAGGCACACCGCAATATCATTCCGGACGTTCTGTCTCCGCTTAGCTGGAAGCAGCTGCTTCAGAGCTTCAGCGGATATGATGCCGTCTACTTCTGCTATGAAAAAGAAGAAGGCTTGCAGCTGCGCAGCGCCGCCGCACCTTGGATTGCCGGATTATCTGCGGATTCCCAGGGCAAAGTGATGGTGGTGGTAGGCCCAGAAGGCGGGTTCAGTCCGGAGGAATGCCAGGCGGCTGAAGCTGCCGGGGCAGTATCTGTGGGACTAGGGCGCCGTATCCTGCGCTGCGAGACAGCCGGCATGGTTGCTGCAGCCTGTATTTTATATGAATCCGGAGAAATGGGGGGAGCTTAAGCAATGCCATCCGTAGCATTTTATACTTTAGGTTGTAAGGTTAATTTCTATGACACTGAAGCCATCTGGCAGCTGTTCAAAAATGAAGGCTACGAGCAGGTAGATTTCGAGGGGAATGCCGATGTATACCTGATCAACACCTGTACGGTGACGAACACTGGTGACAAAAAGAGCCGCCAGATGATCCGCCGCGCCGTACGCCGCAACCCGGAAGCGATTGTCGCTGTAACGGGCTGCTATGCGCAGACTTCACCGGGTGAGATTCTGGATATTCCCGGTGTCGATCTGGTCATCGGCAACCAGGACCGTGAGCATATCATGACCCACGTTAAGAATATTCAGGAGTCGCGCCAGCCGGTGAATGCGGTACGCAACATCATGAAGACCCGTGAATTCGAGGAGCTGGATGTGCCGGGCTTTGCTGACCGGACACGTGCGTTCATGAAAATTCAGGACGGCTGCAACAACTTCTGCACCTTCTGCATCATTCCGTGGTCGCGCGGGCTGTCACGCAGCCGTGATCCGAAATCGATTGTCGCCCAGGCGCATCAGCTGGTTGAAGCTGGCTACAAGGAGTTCGTGCTGACCGGTATTCACACCGGCGGCTACGGCGATGATCTGGACAACTACCGCCTGGCTGATCTGCTCTGGGAGCTGGATAAGGTGGATGGGCTGGAACGCGTACGCATCAGCTCGATTGAAGCCAGCCAGATCGATGAGAAGCTGCTGGAGGTGCTGAACCGCAGCACCAAAATGTGCCGTCATCTGCATATTCCGCTGCAGGCCGGCCATAATGAGGTGCTCAAGACGATGCGCCGTAAATACACTACGGAAGAGTATTATGCCAAAATGCAGCTGATCCGCCAGGCGATGCCGGACGTAGGCATCACTACAGACGTTATCGTCGGCTTCCCGGGCGAGACGGACGAAATGTTCCGCGCCGGATACGACTTCATGAAGGCTGTGAATTACTCCGAAATGCATGTATTCCCTTACTCCAAGCGGACGGGTACTCCGGCTGCGCGGATGCTTAACCAAATCGACGAGGAGATCAAGAACGTCCGCGTACAGCAACTGATTGATCTCTCCGAGGAGATGCAGCTGGACTACGCCCGCAAGTTCGTCGGCAAGACGGTATCGGTCATCGCCGAGCGTTCAGCCAAGGATGCGCCGGGACGCAGCATCCAGCACGGCTTCAGCGACAACTATCTGCAGGTATTCTTCGGCGGCGATGATTCGCTGCAGGGTGAGCTCTGCCAGGTAAAGATTACTGAAGCCGGCATTAACGAATGCAAGGGCGAGCTGGTTAGCGTCAGCCGGACTGCGCTGCACCAGACTGCGAACTAGACTGAAACGGGCTGACAGGATCATCAGAAGCCGGTCTGACAGGATATGTCTGCAGCACAAATGTCCTTGCAGGTGAGCGCGCCGGCATTGAGGAGCATGGGCTGTTGTATTTTGTGCAATAGATATTGCTCAATCGGGCCGGATATTGGATTCTACTGTAATTTGTGCTGCAGATTCTTCTAATTAAGCTATCTTCTGCTAACATAACGTATCCTATTAAGCAAGGATTTCATTTCCCGCCGGAGGTGAAGTCCTTGTTGCTGTTTGGGACGGGATGCCAAGGAACAACGGCGCGAGCGGATTTAACAGAGAGCCTGCGCCCGAATTCCGGAAAATGGGTAAGGAGTGATAAGGGGCGGATGGGCCCCGGAGCGCTTTCATAGGAACATCTCATAGGATAGTAGGCGATTACAATGTTAAGGAGCAATGAACATGGCGCATAAGCAAATTTCAGCGGGCGGCGTGGTGTACCGGCGGGGCAGAGAGGGTCTGGAGATACAGCTGATCGTGGACCGTTACGGCAAGGGGGCGCTGCCAAAGGGGAAGATGGAGGACGGCGAGACGGTAGAGGAGACAGCTCTGCGGGAGATCCGCGAGGAGACCGGCGCTGTCGGCATAATCAGAGCCCCGATTGATATTATCAAATATACGTATGAGCACCGCACCTATGGAACAGTGGATAAAGAGGTGCATTACTTTCTGGTAGAGGCGGTTGGCGGGACCACCAAAGCCCAGGCTGAAGAGATCAACGCGGTGGAATGGCATGACGCAGATGCTGCCTGGGAGCGGGGAAAGAGCAGGCTATACGCAAATAATGTGCCTATTTTACAAAAGGCGATGTCGATGCTGGAACGTTTTTTTACCGCATAAGCTATCTATATAGATTGAACTAAACATTTAACAAAGGGAAAAGTGGCGGAGGGGAATTTTGGAACTGGAGGAGCGGTAGCGACCGCCTGAAAGCTTTTCGTAGAAAAGCTAGCATCGGAAGCATAGGCTGTCTGCGGATTTCAACCATTAAGAACGGTATAAATCAAGAAATCTGTAGACAACAGCGGCCGGAAGTCCAAACATTCTCTGGAGTCACGGCTAACCCGAAAGCATAAAAATCATTAGTTCAATTTATATAGTTATAAAGTCCTGAATTACCTCCATTCTGAAAATTAACTGAAATTAGGGTAAACACTTCAGGCGTAATTGTCGATATAGTGGAAGAGTGTGGTAATGACCACCGATAATCTTACTGCCTAAGGAGAGAACAGATGACTGTGTACAGGAAAATGACAAAGATGCTCCTCATTATGATATTGCTGACTGCCGCAGCTTTTCCGGTAAACGTCTTTGCGGCTGCAGGCGATACCAACTCAATTGATTTTGACAGCTCGGCTAAAGTTGAACTTACGGTTGGACAAACCCCGAAACAGCTTAAAGTGTATGCCAACATTGAAGGGTCTTCCTCCAAAAAGGATGTGACCGCAGCTTCAACCTGGGTATCCTCAAATACAAATGCAGTCAAGGTAGTTAACGGGCTGTTAACACCGGTAGATACAGGTACGGCAATGATTACTGCTACGTATCTTAATGCGGTAGCCACCCTTGAGGTGTCCGTTACCCATCCGTTCAAAGACCTGACTCTGGAGCGCAGCTCCGACGGGAACTATAAATTAGGTGACAGTGAAGAAACACTGCTCGTCAAGGCCAAAGCAACAGGCGGACAATCGGCTACAACGGTTAAAGATGTCTCGCAGGATGCAGACTGGAGCAGCTCCAATACAGGTGTTCTGACCGTTGATGACGGCCAGATTACCCTGGTTGGTGAAGGAACAGCGACGGTTACAGCCAAGTACAAGGGCTTGACCGCTACTTTTAAAGCCAAGGTAGAGCTGCCGTATTCGGCAATTGTCCTGAAAGAAAACAAGGTGGTTGTTAAGGAGCTTGAGCTGCTGGTCGGCGACAGTCCGGTAGAATTAACGGCTGCAACCAAAGCGACTGAAAATAGTCCTGAAAAGGATATTGCCGATCTGGCGGAATGGACCAGCTCAAGCGAAAGTGTAGCAACAGTAGATGCCGGTACAATCACGGTAGTGGGAACAGGTAAGGCTGTAATTACAGCGAAATACCTTGGTGTATCCAAATCTGTGGATGTGTATGTGCGTGCACCGTATGAAGCGATTCTGCTGACTCCTTCCGAGGATCAGACGCTTTTCATGGGGGAGAGCCTGCAAATAAAAGCAGAAATGCGAAATGCTGTGAATTCCACACAAAACCAGTCTGCGGGTGCAACCTGGACGTCTGATAACCTGCTGGCGGCAACCGTAACGAAGGATGCTTCGGCTGCTACAGTTAGCGGTAAAGCGGTGGGCTCGGCGGTTGTTAAGGCGGAGAACCTCGGTGTCAGCAAGACTCTGAAGGTGACCGTACTGCCAACCCTTACGGAGCTGAGTCTGGATAAGTCCGAACTGGAAATCTATACAGCGGACAGCGTCAGCCTGCCGAAGGTCAGCGGAACGAAGCTGGACGGCACGAAGCTTGAGATCAGCCAGGAAATCGAATGGACCTCAGCCAATGAAGAAGTAGCAGAGATCAAGGACGGCAAGCTTGCCGCTGTCAAAGCGGGTACCGTCACACTTACAGGTAAGATTAAGGAGGGCAATGTCTCCTCCGGGACGGCTTCCCCGATCCGCGGTAAAAGCGTTGAAGTAAAGGTTACTGTACAAAATAAAGTGCTGGTGCTGATCGGGCCTGAGGATGCACTGGGTCTCGTAATCGGTGAAGAGCAGCCGCTTCCTTCCGTAAATGCTGTGCTTGAGAACGGTGACGAGGTTGATGTTACAAGCACGATTACCTGGGAGGTTAGCGGAACCAATACGGTCATCAGGCAGACTGCAAACGGCAAGGTCATTAAAGGCCTGACCAAAGGCTCAGCTACACTTAAAGGAACGTATTCCAACAAAACAATCAGCATTCCGGTGACCATTGAGCAGAAGGTTGTGAAGCTGGTCGTTGAGCCTGCCACAGTGGACCTGAACCTCAAAGCCTCCAAGGCGATCAAAGTAACCGGATATTTTGCAAACGGCAAGTCGGCGAACTTCTCCGGTGCAATGAACTGGGAGTCCTCTAATCCGGCGGTGGCAACTGTGAAGGGAACAACCGTCAAGGCGGTGGCTGAAGGTACGGCAACTATGACCGGCTCCTATCAGGGCATAGCTGCTACAGTAAAGGTTAATGTGGTACCTAAGCTGACTAAGCTGACTGTGAATGAAACGAAGCTGACGCTTGCCGCCGGCGCTTCACAGAGCGTTGTTGCAACAGCGCTATATGATACCGGCAAAACAGCAATTGTTACCGGCAGCGTAGTCTGGACCAGCTCCAAGCCTTCCGTAGCGAAGGTGAATGCTTCCGGTATGATTACAGCGGTGGGCAAAGGAACAACGTCCATCAAAGGAAAATGGAATAACAAGACCATAACAGTATCGGTCACTGTAAAATAAACCCTCACGCGAATCTGCAGAGCTGCTGTTACAGCGCTTTGCAGATTTTTTTTGCTTAAAGCCATAGTAAAACCAAGTAATCCGATGTATAATTCTAAAAAATACATAACAAATGATACAAATCCAATTCAGGGAGATGAAGCAAATGGCGAAAAAAGAATTATTATCTATCAGATCCATTGTAGCGGTCGGGATTGGTTCAGCCTTGTTCGTGATTCTGGGAAGGTTTGGCTCGATTCCTACCGGTATTCCGAATACGAACATTGAGACTACCTACGCGCTGCTTGCAGTATTCTCGCTCCTGTATGGACCTGTAGCGGGGCTGCTGATCGGACTGATCGGGCACACGCTGAAGGATTTTATTTTCTACGGCTCGCCCTGGTTCAGCTGGGTCATCTCTTCGGGGCTGGTCGGACTGATTATCGGCCTGCTGGTTGCCGGTATTTCCATTCAGGACGGTGTATTCGGTAAAAGAGAAATCATCCGCTTCAATCTGGCCCAGATTGTTGCCAATGCTATTGCCTGGTTCGCAGTTGCGCCGACGCTGGATATTCTGATCTATGCTGAGCCGGCAAATAAGGTATATACGCAAGGACTGGCTGCGGGAGCGGCAAATATCGTTACGGTAGCGGTTATCGGTACACTGCTTGCAGTGGCCTATGCCAAGACGCGGACCAAGCAGGGAAGCCTGCGCAAGCTGGGCTAATTGAAGAGCTGACAGAAAAGCCGGTGACAATCACCGGCTTTTCTGTTGAAATAAAGAGAAGACAGAAGCAGGCATACATGAATCAGCTGAAGAGGAAGATTACAGATATGAAGAATACCGTTATTGAGTTTACAGATTTCAGCTTCACTTACCGTACCCAGCAGGAGCCTACGCTGCGAGGCATTAATCTGAGCATCAGGCAGGGGGAGAAGGTACTTATCGTCGGGCCTTCCGGCTGCGGAAAGAGCACGCTGGCCCACTGCATTAACGGGCTGGTCCCCTTCTATTATCCCGGAGAGTCGAAGGGGAGTCTGCGCATTGCCGGGCAAACACCCGGAGAGCGGAGTATTGCTGCGCTGTCACAAGCAGTAGGCACAGTACTGCAGGACCCGGACGGGCAATTTGTCGGGCTGACTGTAGGGGAGGATATCGCTTTTGTGCTGGAGAACGGAGCGGTATCTCCGGCAGAAATGAATGAACGGGTAACAGCTGCAGCGGATGCTGTAGGCATTGGAGAGCTGCTGCTGGCATCGCCGCAGGAGCTCTCCGGCGGGCAGAAGCAAAAGACGATGCTGGCCGGAGTGCTGGCAGGTAATGTGGATATTCTGCTGTTTGATGAGCCTCTTGCCAGCCTGGACCCGTATACCGGCACCAAGACCATTGAACTTATTCACCGGCTGCAGCAGGAAACCGGCAAAACCGTGATTATTATTGAACACCGGCTCGAAGAGGTGCTGCACCGGGCAGTTGACCGGATTATCGTAATGAACGACGGGGCCATTGTTGCCGATCTGCCGCCTGCCGAGCTGTTAAGCTCAAGGCTGCTGGGCGAAGCAGGTCTGCGCGAGCCGCTGTATCTGACGGCGCTCCGGTATGCCGGAGTAACCGTTACGCCTGAGATGAGGCCTGAGCATCTGGAGCTTCTGCAGATGGAGGGGACGGCCGGGCCGCTCCAGCGCTGGATGGACGGGCGCGGGAAGCAGCAGGAGAGCGCCGCAGCCGAACCGCTGCTTGAGCTTAAAGAGATTTCCTTCGGCTATGATGAGAAGGCTGAGGTCCTGCACCGGCTGTCGCTGACTGTTAACCGGGGCGAGATGCTAGCCATCGCCGGCAGGAACGGGGCTGGGAAATCTACTGTTTCCAAGCTGATCTGCGGCTTCTATAAGCCGGCGTCAGGCAGCATCTGGCTGAACGGCCGGGATATCAGCCGGGATTCAATCCGGGAGAGGGCGGAGCGCATCGGGTTTGTGATGCAGAATCCAAACCACATGATCTCAAAGACGCTGCTGTACGATGAGGTGGCCTTCGGTCTTAAGCTGAGGGGAGTGCCGGAGGAAAGAATCCGGGAAAGGGTCTATAATGTACTGAAAATCTGCGGCCTGCATGAATTTCGCGAATGGCCGGTCTCGGTACTTAGCTACGGACAGAAGAAGCGGGTTACAATTGCTTCCATTCTGGTACTGGAGCCGGAAATTATCATTCTGGATGAGCCTACCGCCGGCCAGGACTACCGGCATTATAATGAGATGATGGAGTTTCTGCAGGGCCTTGGCAGCCGGGGGATAACCGTAATTATGATTACGCATGACATGCATCTGATGCTGGAGTATGCGCAGCGGACGGTTGTGCTGGCGGACGGGAAGAAGCTGGCTGATGACCGTCCCGAGCGGATTTTGACGGACCGGTCTATAGTAGAAAAGGCCAATCTGCGGGAGACATCGCTGTATACCCTGGCGCTGAAGGCAGGGCTGCGGAAGCCGGAGGAACTGGTGCGTACCTTTATTGCTTATGACAGGGGGGTGCGCCGCGGATGAGAGCCCGGATGCTAACCTTTACCCGGCAGGATTCGCCGGTGCACTCTCTGAGCGGAGCAGCCAAGCTGATCTGCTTTATCGTCTGGTCGCTGTCGGCAATGATTACTTATGATACGAGATGCCTGATAGTGATGCTGCTGGTCAGTCTAGCCGTTTTCCGGATCTCGAAAGTGAAGTTTGCAGATTATGCTTTTGTACTGTATTTTATTCTGATCTTTTTCCTGCTTAACCATCTGGCGATCTTTCTCTTCTCTCCCTTGGAAGGAACACAGGTTTACGGTACACGCCATGATCTGTTCCATCTGGGCGGGCGTTACACTGTCACGGCGGAGCAAGTATTCTACCAGTTTAACATTGCGCTGAAATATGCTGTAGTCATTCCCATGGCGCTGCTGTTCCTGCTGGCGACAGATCCGAGTGAGTTCGCGGCATCCTTAAACCGGATTGGTGTTAACTATAAAATTGCGTATTCGGTATCACTGGCACTGCGCTACATTCCCGATATCCAGCGGGATTACGAGAATATCTCGTTCTCTGCACAGGCCAGGGGGATCGATCTTTCCCGCAGGGAGAAGCTGTCACAGCGCCTGAAGAATATCGTGTCGATCCTGCTGCCGTTAATTCTCTCGAGCATTGAGCGGATCGAAAAGATCAGCACCGCTATGGAGCTGCGCGGCTTCGGCAGCGGCAGGAAGCGGACGTGGTACACAGGCAGGCCGTTTAGCCTGAGCGACTATATTGCGATGGGGCTGCTGCTGTCTCTGGCTGCGGCAACGCTGATCGTTACGTTTTATGACGGATCACGGTTCTACAGTATCTTTTGATGACTGCGGGAAGAGAATAGATTAGTATTTGGGGTTAGGAAATAAGAGAATAGATTAGTATCGCAGGGCAGTTTGAAGTATAATAATACAGCGATTCTCCCGGTATGGGAGAACCGCTGCTTGTTAGTCTGCCTGATTCGGCAGACTAAGCCTTAAGTGCGGCTGAGCCGCTGCTCGACTCTGGACCAGAGGGGCAGATAGCACAGCGGCAGGACGGCCAGTGAGCAGACGACATTAAAGATCGTCTGCGCATGGGCGAGCTGGGAGGCGGGGCCGCCGCCGAATGAAGCGGCTATGCTCTGCAGCGGGCCGATAAACGGCAGGAACAGCAGGGCGCCGCCGACGTTGAGCGCCACATGCGAGCCGGCGACGAACTTGCCGGAGGCTGAGCCGCCGATCGAGGCGATGACGGCGGTGACACAGGTGCCGACATTCGCGCCCAGCACAATGGCGATCCCGATCTCGGGCGGCATGGTGCCAGCGGAAGCCAGGCCCATTGCCATCCCGATGACCGCAGCGCTGCTGTGCAGCATCGCGGTCAGGCAGGCTCCGGCGGCAAGCCCCCACAGGGCGCTGGTTGCCGCATGGTCCAGGAACCAGCGGAACAGGCCGCTGGTTTCAAGCGCGGGGCCGACCGACTGCATGACGGCGATGCCCCATAGCACCAGTGCAAAGCCGGCCACGGCCAGGCTGATGAACTGGAGCGGGCCGGAGGCGGCGCGGCAGGCCTCGGCTGCCCGCCAGGCGAAGGGCGGCAGCTCGCCGAGGATGACGGCAGCGGCCCACAGGCAGAGCGCCGCCGTGAGCAGCGGCGCGGCAGCCGAGCTGATCTGCAGTCCGATCAGCTCGGTGGTCAGGCAGGTGCCGATGTTGCTGCCGAGAATAATGCCAAGCGTACGCGCATAGGTGAGCAGCCCGGCATTGACCATGCCGATGGTCAGCACGGTTACAGCGGTGCTGCTCTGCAGCAGCGCCGACAGCAGGCTGCTGGCGATAAGGCCTTTTAGCGGCGTTGAGGTAGCCTTATGCAGGCTCCGCGTAAGCAGCGGGCCGGCGAGCTTGGCCAGCGCAGCTTCCATCAGCTTCATGCCGGCAAGAAAAATGACAAGACCGTATATGACAGGGAACAGCAGGTCACGGATCATAAGGACATGCTCCTTTGGACGGGGGTTGTACACCAATATATGAAAGCAATGCAGTGGACATGTATGAAATTTACAAGAGGAACAGGGAGTTGAAGTCATTGGCATCGGTTATTCTGGAACGAAACCGCAAAAAAAGACTGGAGAAGGCCCACCCGTGGGTATTCGCCAGCGAAGTAGCTTCAGTGGACGGGGAGCCGCAGGCCGGCAGTCTGGTGGATGTGCTTAATCATCAGGGAAGATATCTGGCTACCGGATATTACAATCCGGCATCGCAGATCCGGGTGAGAATTGTGTCGCAGTCCCCGCTGCCTGCAATGGACACGGCCTTCTTCGTCGAACGCTTTACGGGCTGCCTGCAGCACCGGGAACGGTTCCTGCCGGGAGCGGATGCATACCGCTTCGTTTACGGGGAGGCAGATTTTCTGCCGGGCCTGATCATTGACCGCTTCGGAGATGTGCTGGTGGTGCAGCTGCTCACGCTGGGGATGGACAAGTGCCGGGAGGAGATTGTTGAAGCGCTCGTGCAGGTTATGCACCCGCAGGGCATCTATGAGCGCAGCGATGTCTCGGTCCGTGAGCTGGAAGGTCTTGAGCAGAGAACCGGCGTGCTGTACGGTGAGTGCCCGCGTCATATCACAGTTAGCGAGAACGGGCTGAAGGTCATTGTCGATATCGAAGAAGGCCAGAAGACCGGCTATTTCTTCGACCAGCGCGAGAACCGTGCATCCATTGCTCCGCTGATGAAGGGCTGGGGCGGACGCAGCGGGATTACGCTGCAGGAAGTGCAGGCAGAAGACGGTGCTACGCAGACCTTACCGGTGAACAAGAGCGGCAAGCCGGTTACCTTCCCTTACTGGGACGGCGCTACCGTGCTGGAATGCTTCGCCCATACGGGCAGCTTCACGCTGCATGCCTGCAAATACGGGGCGAAGAAGGTGACCTGCCTTGACGTTTCTGCCCATGCGATTGAAAGCGCCAAGGCCAACGTTGAAATTAACGGATTCACGGACCGTGTAGAGTTCGTTGTGGACGATGCGTTTGCGTTCCTGCGTAATCAGGTAAAAGGGCTGGAGGAGCGTTCTGAGCGGGCAACAAGTAAAGCGGAGGCTGGTCCTGGAGGCAAGCCGGCTGTTAAGACAGATACGGCGAAGCCGATGACAGCGGGCGGCGGACGCACCTGGGATGTCGTCATCCTGGACCCGCCTGCCTTTGCCAAAACCAAAAGCGCCGTTGCCGGAGCCTGCCGCGGCTACAAGGACATCAACCTGCACGGCATGAAGCTGGTCAACGAGGGCGGCTACCTGGTAACCGCAAGCTGCTCATATCACATGCAGCCGCAGCTGTTCCTGGACACCATCGCCGAAGCGGCGAAGGATGCCGGCAAGGTGCTGAGACTGATTGAGTGGCGGGCTGCCGGCAAGGACCATCCGCAGATTCTCGGCGTGGACGAGGGCCACTATCTGAAGTTTGCGATCTTTGAGGTACGCAGCAAAAAGTAATGAGCTGATGCGGACGGTGCTGATCCCGGCGCGTGTGTACTGAGTAAATCTAGGACAAAGGCAAAAATAAAAGGCAAAAGTGCCTCTCA
>NZ_CCDG010000043.1 GCF_000723885.1 Paenibacillus camerounensis | reverse complement strand
TCTTGATACGCACACAATGTGATGTCGTAGTTGGTCTGCTCTCTGGACGACTCCAGTGCAAACGTGAGCCCGCCTTCCCCGGCCTTCAGCTTTTCTTCATCAATAAAGTAGTTTTCATATACATAAAGTACTTTGATCAGGTGATTCTTCTGCTGGCTTGAAGACTGAATTTCAGCCAGGGAGCAATAGGAATAAGGGTCGCTCTCCGTTCCTTGCTTCTGGAGATTCTTAAGCAGCTCCATTGCCGTCATGTCCTCGCTGCTTTTGACTCTGGTCGGAATGGTATTGATAAACAATCCGACAATACTCTCGATGCCTCGCACATTTGCCTGACGACCTGAAACAATCTTTCCAAATACAACGTCTCTGGTACCGCTGTATGCCTGCAACACGATTCCCCATGCAGCCTCTACCAAAGTATTGGCTGTTAATTGATGGGCCGCGGCGGCCTGGAACAGCATTGTACTGGTCTCGCCAGACACCTTGACGACTTCCCGCTGAACCTGCTGCTCCGTCACCGGGGGCTTCGTCACCGGCTTGATCTCAGCCGTTTCCTCATAATCGCTCAGCAGCTTCTCCCAATAGGACAGCCCTTGTTCCTGATCCTGCTTCTCCAGCCATTCGATATACTCCCCATAGGAAGCATTTTGTTTCTTTTCCTCCCTCACCAGCTGTTCCAGCTCATCCCGGCTGCTGCCTTCGTTCAACATCCTATAGAATCTGTTGAAATCGCCGTACAGCAAGGACAGGCACCAGCCGTCCAAGATGATATGGTGATAATTCCAAATCAATTTGTGACTGCCCTCGCTAGCTTTAAGGTAGTGAACCCGCAGCAGCGGATCT
This sequence comes from Paenibacillus camerounensis, assembly GCF_000723885.1. Taxonomy (GTDB): domain Bacteria; phylum Bacillota; class Bacilli; order Paenibacillales; family Paenibacillaceae; genus Paenibacillus_AQ; species Paenibacillus_AQ camerounensis. The sequence goes on along the minus strand of NZ_CCDG010000043.1, from coordinate 715 downwards.
TGCTCCAGGTTAAATCCGCGTTTGATATGGCCTTTTGCTATCGCTGCGATTCTTTCCGCTTGCTCAGACTGCTCAAGTCCTGACAGATCCGTTCTTTCATACCCGATTTCCCTGTCATGCAGCAGTACCTGTCTCGGCTTGGAGAGGTTTTCGTGCACAATCGCTGTCCGCAATACATCATGCCGCAGGGCAAGTAACTGCAGGGCCTGCTGAATATATTCTTCTTCAACATCGCTTCCGATTGAGAATAGGCTCTGGATGATATAATTTGTAGATTCCTTATCGGCAATGTCGTGGAATAGCATCCCTCCCTGCAGCGGGGTAAGGGCGTAAATATCCTCGATCCGCGACGTTTTCTCGAAAGCGTTCTGTATAACGGCTAAATCCTTGCCCGTTAAATCAGATACAGAATAATCCGAAGGGGTCTTCACCGTTTCCTTTTGCAGGAGACAATACTCAATGATCTCTAGCAGACTTTGTTTGTACAGGGATGTGAACTTTTCCATCCGTACGCCAGAGTACAGGCTTTTGTCATAGGCTAAGCTCAGGCTGAGCCGGCCCCCCGAAATATATCCGTTAAAGCTCACTTTTCCCGGCAAGATATTTTCATCTGCTGAGCTTTTTCCTGCGGAAAAGAAGCTTAGCTTACCGTCTTTAGCCTCGGCATCCATTTGCCCCAGATAATTAAACTGGATGTCAGCCGCGAGATCCGGAA
>NZ_CCDG010000042.1 GCF_000723885.1 Paenibacillus camerounensis | reverse complement strand
GTGATCAAGCCTGTAACGCAACAACATTTATTCGCACTTCTGGTGTTGAATCAAATGTCTAGCGGCAGCGTCTGTTTCACAGACGCATGTTTGGTGGCGATGGCGGAGGGGTTCCACGCGTACCCATCCCGAACACGACCGTTAAGTCCTCCAGCGCCAATGGTACTTGGACCGAAGGGTCCTGGGAGAGTAGGACGCTGCCAAGCACATAAAGTCATTGTTGAGCAATCGACAGTGGCTTTTTTGTTGTTTAATGATATTTTGGGGATAAATGAATTTGATACAGTCTTAACTTGAAATGGTATTATAGAATAATGTGGATAGCTGACGGGAAATGTCTGAGAAAAACACTTATACACATGTGGATAGGTTTTTTATGATGGTTTAGGGATTAATGTTCTCCCCAGATTGTGTGGATATAAAGTTAACTTATGTGGATACAGCCGTGAAGAATGTGTATAAAATGCAAAGGAGCGCAAAAAATGAGCCAGGTAGACCCTTTATTGTGGATAGAAACATTCTTTGTTCAAGCAAGTGATACGGATTTCCGGTCAAAGGGCAAGCTATCCTTTCTGCTTGATATCATGCAGCGTGCAGCAGATTCAGCTGTTAACAACCTGGGTTTGAGCATGGATAAAATGCTGGCAGCAGGAATGGGCTGGATGGTTATTACGATGGATGTAGATATCAGCCGCCTGCCGTTGCCGAATGAGGCTCTTACTGTACATACTTGGAGTAAAGGAACTAAAGGGGCGCTCTGGCAGCGGGATTACAGGATTTTTGCTGAGAATGGACTGGAGATTGCATCGGCACGCTCGATATGGGCTCTTGTGGATATTGATAAACGTAAGATTCTCCGTCCATCGGCTTTGCCGGTTGCGGTAGAGCCTTATCTTGAGGATTCCGTAGGGCCATTACCGCAAAAGGTGACTATACCGGCAGGTGTTATTTTGCAGGAGTCGTATCTGTATCAGGTAAGATATAGCGGTCTGGATAACAATGGCCATCTGAATAACGCACGGTATGTGGATATCTGCTGTGATGCCCTGACGCTGGAGGAGTGGAAAGGGCTGAGGCTTACCGGTCTGCAGATCACTTATGCACAGGAAGCTAAGTATGGTACAGAAATAAGTATTTTACGTACTGAATGGATGAAAGACGGGGTTTACATACGCGGACAGGATTCAGACCGGGTACTTTTCGAAGCTCACTTAAAGCTTGAGTAATTAGCTTTATAACAAATACAGTCTAATTACAGTGTTATATGAAGGCAGTTCTCTATTTTGCAGAGAGGTGCCTTTTTTATATCTTGATTATTCTTTAGATGTCACAAATAACCAACCGGCGTTCGTTATATAGCTGTAAAAGGAAAACGGAGGTGAAACTTTTGGAACATGGCAATCCCGGGTGTCAATTGAATCCAAATGTGATTAAAGAAGCGATTAGTAAAGTACGTGCTGGTGAACGGCAGTTCTTTGCAACGCTGATAACAGCGTATGAACGGCAGATGTATACATATTGTTATTGCATCTTAAGGAGCCGCGAAGAAGCAGAGGATGCTGTACAGGATATATTTGTTAAGGTGTATCAGGAGATTGGACGCTATGAAGAGCGGGTTTCTTTTTCAGCATGGCTCTATAAGGTAGCGTATCATCATTGTCTGGATCAGCTGCGCAAACGTAAGCGCCGTATTCGCCTGTTATCATTTTATACCATGCAAATTGTGCGGGGTTATCAAGAACCTCCGGACGATTCGGCTGTGGACAGGCTGTTTAGAGATCTTAATCCGGATGAAAGAGTGTTGTTAATTCTTCGTGTAGTGGAACAATACAGCTTCGATGAAATTGCGCAGATTACAGGGCGCAGTTCGGTAGCTCTCCGCAAGAAATATGAAAGGCTCCGGAAAAAGCTGGTCCAGCAAAAAGCGAACGAAGGAGGCTGCAGTCATGGAGAAGTGGCAGAATCAAACTGAACAGCAAATAGTGGACCATATCCGCCTCAGCATCGGAAAGATTCCATTACCTGTGGACAGTTATAACGAACCGATTATGAACCGTATAGAACAACTGGAGATAAAAGGAGGAAGGAGATTGAAATTACTTAAGAAAACGTTAATAGCCGCAAGTTTAGCTGTATTCCTTGTAATAGGAACAATAACAGCCGGATTCATCTCTCCGGCGTGGGCAGATACATTAAAGCAGTTTCCGGTGTTCAGCAGTGTATTCGAACATACGGAAAATGCAGGCCTAAAGCTGGCGGCGGAAAAGGGCCTGACGACTTCACCTAACTTGAGTGTCACTCATGATGGGGTAACCTTAAGTATTACAGAAGTATTATATGACGGTACCCGGCTGGCTATTGGTTTTGATAGAGCTGGGGTTATGGATGAGCGGGTAATGGCAGAGATCACTAATTTCTATACCCATGAGTTTGACCAATCGACAAAAGGTCTACTGGGGTTACCGGTTGTAACCCTGCCGTCAGGCGAACCGGTTAGCGCCGGCTCCTCATCCACTGGAGGCGTATATGGACAGTCAAATATGATTTTATTAGAGCTGAATGAGCTGCGGAACACTGCAGCCCTTGGAGATGAATTTCAGGTTAATATCCGTGTGCCGGTTGCGCAGATTGCAGAGCCGTTTGAGTTTCAGGTAACAGTGAATAAGGTAGAGGGGAGAAGCATTAACCTTAAACCGGATCAGGGAGCAAGCAAAGGTTCCTTCCATTATAAGGTTAAGAGCCTGGATATTACGCCTGTTACGATGAGAATGATTATAACCAGTGAGGGGGAAGTGCCTGTCTCGGCGGAGCAGACAGGGGAATATGCTCCAACATCTGTATTCTATGAACTTGTAGATGATTTAGGCAACGTTACGAATTCACAGATGGGTTATGTAAAAGCCAAGGCGGTTCAGCATCCGATCCTGGATAACTCCTACAATATTTTCCCGAGGGTGCCCAAGACGATTACGGTCAGACCCTATACATGTACTTTAGATAGTGAACTGAATCTGTTGGAGGATGTCAACGGGGAGCGGATAAAAACCTATTACAAAGAGCTTGAGACTACAATTGTGATTCCCTAGAGGATTATCATACATTGGAATGAATACAAACAAGCCCGTGTCTGCTGGGCAGATTCGGGCCTTTTTGTGTTATTAGTAATCAGAGTGATGCAATAGGAATATAAATCTCACTGACCGATCCGGGGTCTTCTGGTCCCAGATAGTCTTTTCCATAATACTCAAATTCATAGGGGAGCGTAAGCTGGTAATCCGTCTTGGGCAGAAATACGCCGTAGATATATTTATAGATTGCTGAAATATCAGCTGATCTTCCTCTGTGTTGAAATTTCAGATAACGTGCCGGGGGCAAGCTATGGATAGGGAGCTCAGGAGAAATTAGTGATTGCCCTGCCAAGGAACGGGAAGCGGGAGAAGGCGTATTATTTAACTCGCACCCGCACAGGAAACGGATTCCGTTATCCCCGTAATCATCAGTCCAGTAGCCCAGCTGATAGAATCTCTCAGGAAGCATACGCTCTGAAATAGAAGGTAAACTGCCGGATAGCTGCTTCCAGGCATTGCTGATAAGCGAAGGATCATCATCAACTGTGACTTGTATTCCCTGTAGTTTAATTTCACCAATTTCAACGGTTTGCGGTTCGCTGGTATGTTGAAGGATCCATTGCTGCAGATCATGACTATAGAGCCGATGAAGCAGCAGGGGGAGCTCGGGGTTTATTTTCTGGCGGAGCATGGTTGGTGTGGTATGCAGCAGTCTTTTGAAGGTGCGCACAAAGGTTTCGTAGTCTTTAAATGAGTAGTCCAGTGAAATATCCAGCAAAGAACGTCTGGGCTTGCTGAGGATATCCCGCACGGCTTCTGTAATTTTGCGTCTGGCGATGTAGTCGCCAGGTGTAAGGCCGGTAATCCCTTGGAACAGCCGGATAAAATGATACATGGAATAGCCTGTGAACTGGGAGAGAGAGCGGACAGATACCGGTTGCCGGAGATTATCCTCGATATGATCAATTGCTGTCATAATTAGCTGACGGTTATCCATTCATTCTCCCCCTGGCTAAATTTTATTCCCCTGCCCACTCGCCCCATGAGGATGCCCAAGCTGGAACCTTCACATGACGGACACGGTCTGTAGTCGGAAAGTAAGCTTTTATATCTAACACCGGTGTTCCCGGATAAGCATCCAGCCCGCCAACCTTAATAATCCCTTCAACCGAATCAACAGAGATAATCTCTGCTACACTAAGTCCAATAGGATTGGGTCTAACCGGGGAACGTGAGGCAAATACACCTGTTACAGGAGCATCATAAGGAGGCTCAATCTGTGTAGTTGTCCGGAACATATCATCGGCAAACTCATGAATCCACCAGAGAATCTGGCAGTGGCTGAACTCCTCCAATCCCTTGAGTGCTGCTCTATACTCAGGTTCAATCTCGATCTGCAGGTTATGCTGAGTGCCGGAGACTGCACCTACGGGAACTACATTATACATTTCTGAAGCGGACATTGGCTGTGACTCCTTTCGGCTGACAAACATTTTAATATAAATTTAGTTTATATTAGATGAAGGGATTTTCGCCTGACGATATTTGCGGTCTTTTGAATAATGGTATAATAAGTTGTTGAAAGGGAAAGGAGAGAATCATGAAGACACTGGTGCTTGCAGAAAAGCCCTCGGTAGCACGTGAGATTGCACGTGTAATGGGCTGCGGAAATAAACAGAAAAGCTATATTGAAGGGCCTAAATATGTCGTAACCTGGGCGCTCGGGCATTTGGTCGGCCTGGCGGAGCCGGAGGATTATAATAGTAAGTTTGCAAGTTGGGCTCTGGAGGATCTGCCTATTCTGCCGGAGAAGGCGAAGCTGAAGGTGCTGCGGGAGACCAGCCAGCAGTATAAGGCAGTACAGCAGCTGATGAAGCGCCAGGATGTCGGGGAGCTGATTGTGGCTACGGATGCTGCGCGTGAGGGGGAGCTTTTGGCGCGGTGGATCATGAATATGGCAGGCTGGAACAAGCCGTTTAAGCGGCTGTGGATCTCCTCGCAGACGGATAAAGCGATAAAAGAAGGCTTCGCCTCACTCCGTCCGGGGCGGGATTTCGACCGGCTCTATGAATCGGCACGCTGCCGTGCCGAGGCAGACTGGATGATCGGACTAAATGTAACCCGGGCATTGACCTGTAAGTTCGGTGCACCGCTGTCGGCGGGCCGTGTGCAGACGCCATCACTCGGTATGATCATGGACCGGGAAAATGAGATTACCGGATTCCGTTCCCAAGAGTATGAGCTGCTCACTGCTGATTTTGGAAGCTTTCAGGCGGGCTGGCGTGCCCAGGGCGGGGACGGGCGGATGTTTGATAAGGAGAAGGCGGCTGTACTTAAGGATAAGCTGACCGGACGTTCAGGCCGGGTTAGCAAGGTGCAGAAAAGCGAGAAAAGTGAGCCGCATCCGCTGGCTTATGACCTTACAGAGCTGCAGCGCGATGCCAACCGCAAGTTCGGCTTCTCAGCCAAGCAGACTTCGGGTGTGCTTCAAAAACTATATGAGCAGCATAAGCTGGTTACTTATCCGCGCACAGACAGCCGTTATCTGACATCCGATATGACGGGTACATTGAAGGAGCGCCTGGACAGTGTTGCTGTAGGGCCATATGCAGCTCTGGCGCGTCCGCTGCTGCGTAAGCCGCTGCCGATTACCAAACGGATTGTGGATGACAGCAAGGTGAGCGACCATCATGCCATTATTCCAACGGAGCAGACCGTCTTATTGAATCAGCTTAGTGCAGAGGAGCGAAAGCTCTATGATCTGATCGTGCGCCGCTTTATTAGCCTGTTCTACCCGCCTGCACGTTATGATGCTGTAGCGGTGACTGTTACTGTTGAAGGCGAGAGCTTCCATGTCAAAGGCACGACAGTAAAGGATGCGGGCTGGCGTGAGGTTTATGGCGGAGATATGAGCAGTGACGATGAGGAAGAGCATTCTGCAGATGAGCCTGCGGCAGGCAGTGTGAAGCTGCCGGAGCTGCGCGAAGGGGAAGCCGTGAAGATTCAGCGCTGCATTGTGCGTCAAGGCCGGACGCAGCCTCCTAAACGTTATAATGAAGCGTCCCTTCTGACCCAGATGGAGAAGCACGGGCTTGGCACGCCGGCGACCCGGGCAGATATTATTGAGAAGCTGGTCAGCTCCGATACGATTGAACGTCAGGGTAACTTACTTCATCCGACAGGTAAAGGCAAGCAACTGATAGAATTGGTGTCGGCTCAGTTGCGCACACCGGAGCTGACAGCACGCTGGGAAGGGGAGCTTGAGCGGATTGCCCGCGGCCAGGGCAAGCCGGAGCCTTTCCTGGAAGGTATCCGCACTATGGCGCAGGAGCTGGTATCCGGCGTAAAGAGCAGCGGAGCCGAGTACAAGCCGCATAATGTCTCTGCCAGCCATTGTCCGGACTGCGGGACGAGAATGCTGGAGAAGAAGACGAAACGCGGCAAGCTGCTGGTATGTCCGGCAGACGACTGCGGCTATACCCGGGCAGGCGAGAAGAAGCTGTCGGGCCGGCGTTGTCCGCAATGCCATAAGAAGATGGAGCTTAAGGAGGGTAAAGCCGGCCCTTATGTACAGTGTCTCGGCTGCGGGATAACGGAAACGATGGATAAAGACCATAAGCATATCAACAAGCGCGAGCAGCAGAAGCTGGTGCAGCAGTACAGTAAGCAGGAAAGTGCCGGCTCGAATCTTGGCGATCTGCTTAAAGCAGCTATGGAGGCCAAGGCGAAGGGGAAATAAATCCGGCTTGCATTAAGGCAGAAATGGCTGAATAATAACGGTGAAGCAAACAGGACTGCGGAGCATTATCCGCAGTCCTGTTCGGTTTGGGTAACCGTACTGACCACTGCTGCGGGATGTGCTTGTTACTATTACTTACGCGGTATCAGAAAGGATTGTCTAATGTTACTGTTACATAAAAGCCGTGGATGTTGTACTCTATTTACTGAGAAAGCTAGAGCAGGGAGCAAAGCAGCCTGCAGACGGAAATGGAGCGGATGACAGCAATGGCAGTGGCAGGAAGGCAGCAGGATCAGGTACAAGCAGCGGTGCAATCCCCGGGCGTGAGAGGAAGCAGCCGGTTTTACTTTTTAGTAATCGTCTTTATGTTCTGGTTCTCATCTTACATCTATGTACCTGTACTTTCACCGTATGTGGAGCATCTGGGTGCTTCTTATGTTATGGTCGGAGCGGTGCTTGGCGTATACGGGCTGATGCAGATTCTGTTCCGGCTGCCGATCGGTATCGGGTCGGACTATTTGAACCGGCGGCGGCCGTTCATTTATCTGGGGCTAATTGCAAGCGGAGCAAGCTGCCTGATTTTTATGGCCGGTGCAGATCCGGTGTGGGCCCTTGTAGCACGGGCAGTTTCTGGGATTGCGGCGTCCGCCTGGGTTGTATACTCGGTGATGTTCGCGGGATATTTTCCTAAAGAGGAAGCCGGAAAAGCAATGGGCATGCTGCAGTTCACCACGGTAATTGCCCAGCTGTCGAGCATGATGATCAGCGGCTATATGGTGGAGCACTGGGGCTGGAACATGCCCTTTATCGTCGGCGGCATTGTAGCGGTGCTCGCTATGCTGCTCGTCCTGCGCTTGCCGGAGCAGAGGCAGGAGAAACATGAAGGCGGAATCCGGCTGAAGGATCTTGCTGGAGTAATGAAGGAGCCGCTGCTGGTCAAGGTCTCGCTTTTATCGGTGCTGGCGCATTGTGTACTGTTCATTACGATGTTCGGGTACACGCCGAATCAGGCGCTTGATATCGGGGCAAGCAAGGAGAGCCTGGGCTGGCTGACGCTGGCTTTTATGGTGCCGCATGCTGCAGCTACATTGTATGGATCGCGGATATTTGGCAGACTGCTGGGTGACCGCGGGACGTTAATGCTGGGTTTTGCCGGAAGCGCAGTATGTACACTATTGATTCCTTCGATGCCGACGCTGGCGGCGCTCTGTGCGACCCAGGTGGGGAACGGGTTCATGCAAGGGCTGATTTTTCCGCTGCTGCTGGGTAAGTCTGTCTCGGATGTGGCTCCGTTCAAACGGGCGACTGCGATGGGCTTTTATCAGGCGGTTTACGCGGTAGGGATGTCCGGGGGACCTTTTGTGGCGGGCTGGATGAGTGCTGCTTACGGGCTTAGGGGCGGATTTTGGCTGGGCGGGATTGCTGCTGCGCTTGCTGCGGTCTTGTCGTGGGTATGGATCAGAGAGAGCGGAGGGGCTGCCAAAAAGCTTAACAGGGCAGGTTAGAACGCTGGCAGCTTATGTGAGGTTATTGGTTTTTTGCGGCAAAGGGGAATATAATAAGAGACAGGTAGAATGCAAGGAGGAGGGGCCGGGAAGATGGTCAGGGGTGTTCTGATATGGTTCGTGCTGATTAATATTATCGCCTATGTGGTGATGTCCGAAGACAAGAATAAAGCCCGGGCGAGACGGGACCGTGTGCCGGAGAAGACGCTGTTTCTGCTGGCGTTCATGGGCGGCGCGCTTGGCATTCTTATTGCCATGTACCGCAAACGGCATAAAACCAGGCATACTTCCTTCCGGATCGGTATTCCGCTGCTGCTGCTGCTTAACATTCTGCTGTACGGGTATTTTTTAAGATAGCGGTTTATAACCGAACTGCTGGTTAATCAAAATGAAAAAGAGGTGGCGTACATGTTATTCTCTAAAATTTTGCTCGCCTATGACGGTTCCAAAGCATCCAATCAAGCACTTGAGCGGGCGATCGAACTGGCAAAGGTAACTCCCGGATCTTCTATTTACGTCGTACACGCATTCGAATTCCCGCGGTTCTTCATCGGGGAAGCTCTCGCGCCACTGCCGGCTTCAGTGAATAAGGATTATTATGATTTGGCCGTGCAGACTACGGATGAGGTCAGAGGGCGCCTGGAGGCTGAAGGCCTGAATGCCACGGTTGAGCTGCTGCAGGGTTCTCCTGCCGAGCTGATTCTGAATTATGCCAAAGAGCATGGAATGGACGTTATTGTCATCGGCAGCCGCGGACTCGGCGGGATACGTGAATTTGTCCTGGGCAGTGTCAGCCATAATGTCGTGCAGAGTGCCCGGATTCCGGTGCTGGTTGTAAAATAATAGATGAATTAGGGCGGGACACTTACGTGTTTCTCCCTTTTTTTATGTCTAAAAGCGAACGATTTCCCGTGTCTATATAACAATGTTCGTGTTTAAGTTGACACGAAGTGTAGGGCATTGTTAAACTGAACCTATGAAGAGCTCGTATAAAGCCGGGAATAGGGCCCGGAAGTTTCTACCCGGGAACCGTAAATTACCGGACTACGAGGAAATAGGATGAATGGGACAGCCCTCAGCGCCGCTCCGTCCCGGACGGTGAGCTTCTGCGCCTGACGCTGTTTATTATGATTCTGCCTGCATGGCAGAGCTGTCTTCTCCTGTTTCCTCTTAAGTAGTCTGGGTCCACCCGCAGAAGCATGCGTCTGGAATCCGGGCTTTTTTTTTCGAATTTATGGAAAACTGTCGTGAAATAGGACAAACTTAGAGTGCATACGACAAAAAGAGCTTCTATATCGAGCGGAGGGGAAGGTTGAAACATGTCAGTGCAGGTTGGGGTAATCATGGGCAGCAAGTCAGACTGGGAGACGATGGAACATGCCTGTGCGGTGCTGGAGGAGCTGAACATACCGTATGAGAAAAAGGTAGTGTCTGCCCACCGTACACCGGATCTGATGTTCCGCTATGCGGAAGAAGCAGCGGGCCGCGGGCTGAAAGTCATTATTGCCGGGGCAGGCGGTGCGGCGCATCTGCCGGGGATGGTTGCGGCAAAGACCATGCTGCCGGTGATCGGAGTGCCCGTGCAGACCAAAGCGCTGAACGGGCTTGATTCTCTGCTGTCGATCGTGCAGATGCCGGGCGGCATTCCGGTGGCGACGGTGGCAATCGGCCGGGCCGGAGCGACCAATGCAGGGCTGCTGGCTGCGCAGATCATCGGCGCGTTTGATTCGGAAGTGCAGAGCCGGGTGCTGGCGCGGCGCGAAAGAATCGAGCGCGAAGTGCTGGAAAGCAGCGAGAGCTTATGAGGCAGGAGCTTAGAGCGGAAGTGACGGGCGGACAGGATGGACAGGACGCAAAAGCTTTGAAAGCCGGAGCGTTCCGCACGCTGCTGCCGGGCAGGGCGACGATCGGCGTGCTCGGCGGCGGACAGCTCGGGCGGATGATGGCGCTGGACGGCATCGCCATGGGCTATCGCTTCGTGGCGCTGGACCCTGCGGCGGATGCGCCCTGCGGGCAGGTAACGCCGCAGATCACCGCGGCGTACAATGACCAGGGCGCGGCGCGGGAGCTGGCGCAGCGCGCAGATGTCATCACGTACGAGTTCGAGAACGTCGATGCCGGCGTAGCCGCCTTGCTGACGGAGGAATCGTACGTGCCGCAGGGCAGCGAGCTGCTGTATACGACGCAGCACCGTCTGCGCGAGAAGGCTGCGATCGAGGCTGCGGGCGTGCCCGTCGCCCCGTACCGCAAGGTCGGCAGCCTGGCGGAGCTTACCGCCGCGGCTGCCGGGCTGGGCCTGCCCTGTGTGCTGAAGACAGCCACAGGGGGATATGACGGCAAGGGACAAGCCGTCATCCGCCAGCCGGAGGAGCTGGAAGCTGCGTTCAGGCAGGTAGCGCCTGGCGCTGCGGAAGGCGCCGATGCACCGGAGCTGGTGCTAGAGAAATTTGTGAAATTCCAGTGCGAAATTTCGGTCATCGCTGCCCGCAGCGCTTCGGGCGAGGTGAAGAGCTTCCCGCCGGCGGAGAACATTCATGTGAATAATATTTTGCATCTGTCCATCGTGCCTGCCCGCGTGTCTGAGGAGCTGCAGCAGCGTGCCCGTGAGCTGGCTGAGCGGCTGGTGTCAGGATTGAATGCAGTCGGACTATTGGCTGTGGAAATGTTCGTTACGGAGGACGGGGAAATATTCGTCAACGAGCTGGCGCCGCGGCCGCATAATTCAGGACATTATACAATGGACGCCTGCGCAACTTCACAGTTCGAGCAGCATATCCGGGCCATCTGCAATTTGCCGCTTGGCGATACTAGGCTGCTGACTCCTGTGGTCATGGTAAATGTGCTGGGCCAGCATCTGGACGGAGCAATAGAGCGGACAGGACAGGCGGATGAAGCGGCACACAAGCTGGGGGTTGCCCCCAAGCTTCATATATACGGAAAGACTGAGAGCAAAACCGGCCGTAAAATGGGCCATATCAACCTGCTCTGCAAGGATACCGGCGACGGGCTGTCCTGGGTAGAGCAAACTAACCTTTGGAGGAACTGAAAGCTATGATTGAACGTTACAGCAGACCTGAGATGCGGGCCATCTGGACCGAAGAAAATAAATTTAATGCCTGGCTTGAAGTAGAAATTTGCGCTTGTGAAGCCTGGGCCGAGCTGGGAGTCATTCCGCAGGAGGACGCCGCCAAGCTGCGCAAGGATGCAAAATTCGACATTGACCGGATCAATGAAATCGAGCTGGAAACCCGTCATGATGTTATCGCATTTACCCGTGCAGTGTCCGAGAGCCTGGGTGCAGAACGCAAATGGGTGCACTACGGACTGACTTCAACAGACGTTGTTGATACAGCGCTGGGTTACCTGCTGCGTCAGGCGAACGAGATTCTGGAGAAGGATATCATTACCTTTATTGAAATTCTCAAAGACAAAGCGGTAGCTTACAAAGACACCCCGATGATGGGGCGCACGCACGGCGTACATGCCGAGCCTACCACCTTTGGCCTCAAGATGGCCCTGTGGTACGAGGAAATGAAACGTAACCTGGAGCGCTTCCGTCATGCGGCTAAAGGCGTTCAGTTCGGTAAAATCTCCGGCGCAGTCGGCACCTATGCCAACATCGACCCGTTCGTAGAGGAATTTGTCTGCAAGAAGCTGGGCACCAGCCCCGCGCCAATCTCGACTCAGACCCTGCAGCGTGACCGTCACGCGGAATACATGGCTGCACTGGCACTGGTAGCGACATCACTTGACAAGTTCGCTACGGAAATCCGCGCGCTGCAAAAGAGCGAAATCCGCGAGGTGGAAGAAGCTTTTGCCAAGGGTCAAAAAGGTTCATCTGCCATGCCGCACAAGCGCAACCCGATCGGCTGTGAGAATATCTCCGGCCTGTCCCGCGTAATCCGCGGCCACATGGTGACCGCCTACGAGAACGTGCCGCTCTGGCACGAGCGCGATATCTCACACTCCTCTGTAGAACGGATTATCCTGCCGGATGCGACGATGCTGCTCAACTATATGCTGAACCGCTTCGGCAACATTGTGAAGAACCTGACCGTGTTCCCGGAGAATATGAAGCGCAACATGAACCGCACCTTCGGCGTTCCGTTCTCCGGCCGCATCCTGACCAAGCTGATCGACAAGGGCTTCAGCCGCGAGCAGGCCTACGACACCGTTCAGCCGCGGGCAATGCAAGCCTGGGAAGAGCAGACCCAGTTCCGTGATATCGTCGAAGCGACTCCTGAGATCACTGCTGTGCTCAGCCCGGAAGAGATCGACGATGCCTTCAACCCGACCTGGCACCTGAAGCATGTGGACACGATTTTCCGCAAGCTGGAGCTGATTTAGGAGAACGTAGCAATAAAAAGTTGAGGGAGGAAAGGTCATGACACACCCTGCCGTATCCACGGCTGTGGAGCTCGTAGATGCACCGCTGCTCTATAAAGGAAAGGTTCGCGAATTGTACGATTTGGGGGAACAGGTACTGATCGTTGTTACGGACCGGATCTCCGCGTTTGATTATGTGCTTGATCCGGCGGTGCCGGACAAAGGCAATGTGCTGAACCGGCTTAGTGCCTTCTGGTTCGGGCTGACCAAGGACCTGATCGAAAACCATGTCGTCCACATTGATGTGGATCAGCTTGGCAGCATTATCAAAGACCGCGAAGCTCTGAAAAACCGTATCATGGTTGTACGCAAGGCTGAACGGATCGATATCGAATGCGTCGTACGCGGCTGTATCACCGGCGGCGGCTGGCGGCAGTATCAGGAGACCGGCAAGGTTAATGGCATCGGACTTCCGCAAGGCTTGCGTAAAAACGCGGTGCTGGCCCAGCCGATCTTCACGCCTGCCGCCAAAAATGATGTCGGCCATGATGAAGACATTCCTTTTGAACAAATGCAGGAGCAGATCGGTGCAGAGCTTGCACTGGAGCTGAAGGAGAAAAGCCTGAAGCTGTTCGCTTTTGCCAGAGCGTATTGTGAGGAGCACGGGATCATTCTCGCAGACTGCAAGTTCGAGTTCGGGCTGCTGGACGGTAAGGTGATTCTGATCGACGAGATTTTTACGCCGGATGCCTCCCGCTTCTGGGCTAAAGACAAATATGCACTTGATATCGAGATTGACAGCATGGACAAGGAGCCGGTCCGGACCTACCTTTCCGCATCCTCCTGGGACAAGAACAGCAAGCCTGATCCGCTGCCGCTTGAAGTAGTGGAAGAAACAAGCCGGCGCTACCGGGATATCTATCACCGGCTTACCGGTAAGGATCTATAGGCGAAACCAGGCCCGTTGTGTGGTAAGAACACGTAATTCAGCACTTTTTTAGACTTAAATAAGGCCCCGGAGTTATCCTTAGTCAAACTAAGTGGAAATACGCCATCTAATTCTCGATCAAACAGCGAAAAAAGAAAACTAGTTGGATAAACGCTACCTATTTATACTGTTTTCGCCCTTATTAGAGCATATGGCCCGAAATAAGTGGCGATTTTCCAACTAGAGGTTAGAGAAATTGAGAATTGGCGAAATCAGATGGCAAAAATCCAACTAATCAGCCATTAAAATTTAGGAGGAACTACAAGCGTATGTTAAAAGCGACAGTCTATGTCACCATCAAGAAAAGCGTACTCGATCCCCAAGGTGTTGCCGTGCAGGGAGCTCTTCATTCAGTAGGTTTTCAGGAAGTTGAAAGTTTGCGTATCGGCAAATACATGGAGCTGACGCTCGACACGGACAACCGCGCTGAAGCGGAAGGACGCCTCAAGGATATGTGTGAGAAGCTGCTGGCCAACACGGTGATCGAGGATTACCGCTACGAATTGGAGGACTAAAAGTCATGAAATTTGCTGTACTTGTCTTTCCGGGCTCCAATTGTGACATTGACTGCTACAAAGCGGTAGAAGACAGCCTAGGTGAACCTGTCGATTATGTGTGGCATACAGCAACCGACCTGTCGGCGTATGACTGCATTCTCGTGCCGGGCGGCTTCTCTTATGGTGACTATCTGCGCTGCGGCGCGATTTCCCGCTTCGCTCCGGTTATGGCTGAGGTGGCCAAAGCGGCAGAGCAGGGCAAATTCGTGCTCGGCATCTGCAACGGATTCCAGATTCTGACCGAGGCGGGACTCCTGCCGGGTGCACTGCGCCGCAACATGTCGATGAAGTTCCGCTGTCATGATACGGTGCTTAAGGTCGTTAATAACAACACTCCGTTTACAGTTGATTATGCGAAGGATGAGGAGATTATCATTCCGATCGCACATGGCGAAGGCAATTATTATTGTGATGAAGAGACGCTTGCCGGTTTGCAGGCGAATAATCAGATCGTGTTCACATACAGCGATAACCCGAACGGCTCGGTAGCCGATATTGCGGGAATCAGCAACGCGGCAGGCAATGTGGTAGGCATGATGCCTCACCCGGAGCGTGCGGCTAACAGTCTGCTCGGTTCGGAAGACGGCAAACGGATGTTTACATCCATTCTCAAGACTTGGAGGGAACGTTATGACGCAGCAAGTATCCGCTAAGGAGCCGACCGCAGAGCAGATTGCGGAGCAGAAAATCTACAGCCAGTTCGGTGTGTCGGACAGCGAGTATGAGCTGATCACCTCTTTTATGGGCCGCAAGCCTAACTATACCGAAATCGGTGTATTCAGCGTAATGTGGTCTGAGCATTGTGCCTACAAAAACTCCAAGCCGCTGCTCGGGCGTTTCCCGACAAGCGGACCGCGTGTTCTTATGGGACCGGGCGAAGGCGCAGGGATTGTAGACATCGGTGACAATCAGGCCGTTGTATTCAAAATCGAAAGCCACAACCATCCGTCAGCTGTTGAGCCTTATCAGGGCGCAGCTACCGGGGTGGGCGGAATTATCCGCGATATTTTCTCGATGGGTGCAAGACCGGTTGCGCTGCTTAACTCGCTGCGTTTCGGGAAGCTTGAGAGTGACCGGGTAAAATATCTGTTCGAGCATGTTGTATCCGGGATCGCAGGCTACGGTAATTGTATCGGGATTCCGACTGTCGGCGGCGAAATTATGTTCGACAACAGCTATGACGGCAATCCGCTGGTTAACGCGATGTGTGTCGGACTGATTGATCATGATAAAATCCAGCGCGGTGTCGCCAAAGGTGTAGGCAACCCCGTGTTCTACGTAGGTCCTCCTACCGGCCGTGACGGGATTCACGGAGCAACCTTTGCTTCGGTTGAGCTGAGCGAGGAATCCGAAGCCAAAAAGACAGCGGTACAGGTCGGCGATCCGTTCATGGAGAAGCTGGTTATGGAATCCTGCCTGGAGCTGATCGACAGCGGCATCGTACTGGGTATTCAGGATATGGGCGCAGCAGGCCTTACCTGCTCCAGTGCCGAGATGGCCAGCAAAGCAGGCAACGGCCTGGAGCTGTATCTGGATCAGGTGCCGCAGCGCGAAGAAGGCATGACGCCTTATGAAATGATGCTGTCTGAGTCCCAGGAGCGGATGCTGTTCGTGGTGGAGCCTAAGGATGAGGCGCAGGCACAGGAGATTTTTGACCGCTGGGGCGTGATCTGCCGTAAAGTGGGCAAGGTAACAGATGACGGCCGTCTGAAGCTCTACCACCACGGCGAGGTTGTCGGTGACATGCCGGTAACGGCGCTGGTGGACGAGTGTCCGATCTATAAGAAGCCTTCCACTGTTCCAGCTTATTATGTAGAGAATGCCAATGTAGATACTTTGCGTTATGAAGAGGTTACCGATCTTGGCGGTGCCCTGCGTACGGTATTAGGTTCGCCGACTGTAGCGAGCAAAGCCTGGGTGTATAACCAATATGATTACATGGTCCGCACCAGCACTGCAGTCCGTCCGGGCTCCGATGCGGCTGTCGTTACTATCCACGGCACCCGCAAAGGCCTGGCGATGACTACAGACTGTAACGGGCGTTATGTGTACCTGGACCCTGAAGTAGGCGGACGCATCGCGGTAAGTGAAGCGGCCCGCAACATTGTCTGCTCCGGCGCGAAGCCGCTGGCAATTACGGACAACCTGAACTTTGGCAGCCCGGAGAAGCCGGAGATTTTCTGGCAGATGGAACGCGCTGTTGACGGTATGGCTGAAGCCTGCCGTGTGCTGGATACACCGGTAATCGGCGGTAACGTCAGCCTGTATAACGAAAATGCCGCCGGCGCCATCTATCCGACCCCGGTCGTGGGTATGGTGGGTCTGGTTGAAGATACCGATCACATTACGACTCAAGCCTTCAAGCAGGAGGGCGATGCTATTCTGCTGCTGGGCGTAACCAAAGCTGAACTTGGCGGCAGTGAGTTCCAATATGCTGTTCATGGTCTGACTGAAGGCCGTCCGCCGGCGCTTGATCTGGCAACAGAGCAACAATTGCTGGATGCTGTACTGTCTGCGATCCGCAGCGGCCTGGTCCGTTCGGCACATGACCTGTCTGAAGGCGGCCTGGCTGCTGCGCTGGCTGAGAGCTGTATCAGCGGTAATATCGGCGCTAACGTAGAGCTGTCTGCTGCCGGACTGCGTCATGATGTGGCGCTGTTCAGTGAAACCCAGTCCCGCATTGTGCTGACTGCTGCACCTGAGCGTGCAGAAGAGCTCAAAGCAGCTGTTGCTGCTTACGGCGTACCGGTGGAAATCATCGGTACCGTCGGCGGTGACAGGCTGCGCGTGTCTCTGGACGGTGCATCCGCACTTGATGAGGCTGTAACAGAACTTAAATCCGTGTGGGAGGATGCTATTCCATGTCTTATGAAGTAAAGACCGGGAACAAGCAGGAGACCCCCATCCTGTGGACCGGCGACTTTTACAATGAAGGAACGGGCTCGGGAGATATTTTTGACACGTTAAAAGAAGAATGCGGCGTCTTTGGGGTCTTCGGACACCCGGAGGCCGCCTCCATGTCTTATTACGGGCTGCATGCCCTGCAGCACCGCGGGGAAGAGAGCGCAGGCATCTGTGTAGCAGACGGCCGCGACTTCAACTACCACCGCGGCATGGGCCTGGTTAAGGAAGTTTTCGATAAGGATAAAATCGCTTCGCTGGTCGGCGACATGTCCATTGGACATGTGCGCTACTCTACCAGCGGAGACAGCCGGCTGACCAATGCGCAGCCGCTGGTCTTCAAGTACCGCGACGGCGATCTGGCGATTGCCACTAACGGCAATATCGTTAATGAGCCGCTGATCCGCAAGACGCTTGAGATGAGCGGCTCGATCTTCCAGACGACGAGCGATACTGAGGTGCTGGCGCATCTGATTGCACGCTCTCCGAAGGATTTTGTCGAAGCGGCCAAGGATGCGCTCTGCCAGCTTGTCGGCGGATTCGCCTTCCTGCTGATGACTAATGACAAGCTGATTGTCGCCTCTGACCCGCACGGGCTGCGCCCGCTGGTAATGGGCCGGCTTGGTGAAGCATATGTCTTCGCTTCCGAGTCTTGTGCCCTTGAAGTTATCGGAGCCACTCTGGTCCGTGACATCGAGCCGGGCGAGCTGCTGGTGCTGGACAAGAACGGCTTCCTGGAAGACCGGTTCACCGAACCCAAACGCAAAGCGCTGTGCGCGATGGAATATATTTATTTTGCCCGCCCGGACAGTGACCTTAACGGCTCCAACCTGCACTCCGCCCGCAAGCGGATGGGCAGCCGGATGGCGCTGGAATCCTTCGTCGATGCCGATATCGTCACCGGCGTGCCGGATTCCAGTATCTCGGCAGCTATCGGCTATGCCGAGCAGACCGGCATCCCGTATGAGCTTGGCCTGATCAAGAACAAGTACACCGGCCGGACGTTCATCCAGCCGAGCCAGGAGCTGCGCGAGCAGGGCGTGAAGATGAAGCTTAGCGCCGTGCGCCGCGTCGTCGAAGGCCAGCGCGTCGTCATGATCGATGACTCGATCGTACGCGGCACAACCTCGCGCCGGATCGTCAATCTGCTGCGTGAAGCCGGAGCGCTTGAAGTGCATGTGCGGATTACATCGCCGCCGTTCAAGAACCCGTGCTTCTACGGGATTGATACCCCGGACCGCCGCGAGCTGATCGCCTCGTACAAAACCATTCAGGAAATGTGCGAGGAGATCAACGCCGATTCCCTGTCGTTCCTGTCGCCGGAAGGACTGATCCAGTCCATCGGCGGCTACAGCAGTGAAGAGTATAAGGGAGGCCTATGCCTCTCCTGCTTCGATAATGATTACCCGACGCAGGTGGATTTCGGCGGGGAAGAGAAGGATGGGTGTAGCTGCTAGCGGGGCCCTCCGGCCACCCGAAAGCTTGGCGGTAGGAGTTTGCTCTAAACTTGCTAAGAAGGCGTGGGCGTGGGTGCGGGTGCCCGCTTGTTCCAAATATAAGGATGTATATGTTCCACGCTATAAATCATCCTTATATTTCTCGCAGAAACGGATACCGTCCTGTTTAGGACGGCAAAGTCATTTCTACTTGTGCGGACACGCTCTACGGTGCTGCGCGCCCAGGCGCCTGCGGCCCCGCTGGGCCATTGGCTCGCGCCCCCGGCTGTTTGCTGCGCAAAAGCGAGGGTTCACTTGCCAAAGAGACGCCCGCGCAGCTCAGGGCGTCGGCCTTCTGCCCCTGTGCAAGGCGCAAACTTCGGCTTGCGGCCGGGTTTACCCGGTGGTCTGAGTCATGGAGGGGAAGTTTGGAACTGTAGGAGCGTAGCGTTCGCCTTTATATTTGGATTTCTACCGCGGCCAGCGGTTCAAATCAGGAAATCCAAATATAACAGCGACCGGAAGTCCGAACATTCCCTGTAATGACGATTATGACCACACGCCTAAACCAGGCCGCCCCGAAACAGCGCTCTAAACTAATTTAAATGAGGTGTCCAAAGTGTCGGAAGCTTATAAAAACGCCGGAGTGGATATTGCAGCCGGTAATGAAGCGGTAGAACGCATGAAGAAGCATGTAAAACGCACATACCGGCCGGAGGTTATGACAGAGCTCGGCGGATTCGGCGCACTGTTCGGCCTCAATAAAGATAAATACGATGAGCCTGTACTTGTATCGGGTACTGACGGCGTAGGCACGAAGCTCAAGCTGGCGTTCGCGGCAGACCGCCATGACACAATCGGTATTGATGCGGTTGCAATGTGTGTTAACGATATCGTAGTACAGGGTGCCGAGCCGTTATTCTTCCTCGATTACCTCGCATGCGATAAAGTCGTGCCGGAGAAGATTGAAGCCATCGTAGCCGGAATCGCCGAAGGCTGCCATCAGGCAGGCTGCGCGCTGATCGGCGGTGAAACTGCTGAAATGCCCGGTATGTACGCTGCCGGCGAATACGATATCGCCGGTTTCACTGTTGGGGTTGCGGATAAGGCCAAGCTGGTTACCGGTGCAGACATCGCCTCCGGCGATGCAGTAATCGGGCTATCCTCCAGCGGCATTCACAGCAACGGCTTCTCGCTGGTACGCAAGCTTCTGCTGGAGCAGGCAGGCTATGACCTGAACGATGTGATTCCTGAGCTGGGCGCTCCGCTTGTGGACGTGCTGCTCGCACCGACCAAAATCTATGTAAAACCGCTGCTGGCGCTGCTTGAGCAGCTTACCGTTAAAGGCATGGCGCATATTACCGGCGGAGGCTTCATCGAAAACATTCCGCGGATGCTGCCGGATAATGTGAATGTGGAGATTAACTACGGCTCCTGGCCGATTCAGCCGGTCTTCGGCCTGATGCAGGATAAGGGCAGTGTGTCGAACCGGGATATGTTCACCACCTTCAACATGGGCATCGGCCTTGTGCTGGTTGTAGCTGCTGCTGACAGCGAACATGCGCTGGAGCTGCTGAAAGCAAGCGGGGAAGACGCTTATCTGATTGGAACGGTGACTGAAGGAGAGCGCATTGTTACCTTTACGGGAGCTGAGGTGTGATGAGCAGCAGCCGGATCGCTGTATTTGCCTCCGGGCAGGGCAGCAATTTCGCCGCACTGATTGAAGCGCAGAGAGCCGGACTGCTTGGTGAAGGAAGCATTGAGCTGTTAGTCTCCGACCGGCCGGAAGCGCCTGTGGCACAGCGGGCGGAGGCTGCGGGCGTTCCCGCCCTCCTGCTGCGGCCGAAGGACTTCGCCAGCCGTGAACTGTACGAGGCGGAGATTGTAGCCGAACTGCAGCGCCGGGACATCGGGCTGATCGTACTCGCCGGTTACATGCGGCTGATCACTCCGGTACTGCTGGAGCCTTTTGCGGGAAGGATTATCAACATCCACCCTTCGCTGCTGCCTGCTTTTGCCGGGAAGGACGCTATCGGGCAGGCAATCGGCTACGGTGTGAAGCTGACTGGAGTTACGGTGCATTTCGTCGACGGCGGGATGGATACCGGTCCGGTCATTGCCCAGCGCAGTGTCGCGGTTGAAGCCGGTGATACAGCCGAGTCGCTGGCACAGCGGATTCACGGGATAGAGTATGCGCTGTATCCGGAGGTTGTCCGTGCGTTTGCAGCCGGAAAAGTGGAGCTGCAAGGCAGACAGGTTATTGTCCGGGAGTAGGCTGTCATTCGACATTTTGCATATTATCCGCAGATTCTGATATTTCTCGGGAAATATTGCACAAAGTCCTGCAGAAGGACAGCGGCCGGAAGTCCGATTTTCACTGGAGTCACGAACAATCCCAACTATAATAATCAGTCAGTATCCCTTGAGCTTTAAGTTAACAACACTAATCTTGCATCATCCGGAGGAGGACTTTTCAAGTGAGTATCAAAAGAGCGCTGGTCAGCGTATCGGACAAACAGGGCATCGTGGATTTTTGCCGCGAGTTGTCTGCATTGGGTGTAGAAATTATCTCCACAGGCGGCACTAGCACACTTTTGGCTAAAGAAGGCGTGCCGGTTATCGGCATCTCTGATGTGACGGGCTTCCCGGAAATTATGGACGGACGCGTCAAAACGCTGCACCCTGCTGTACATAGCGGCCTGCTGGCCGTTCGTGACAATGAGGAGCACACGCGTCAGATGACCGAGCTGGGTCTGGGTTACATCGATCTGGTGGTGGTGAATCTGTATCCGTTCGCGGAGACGATTGCTAAGCCCGATGTGTCCTACGAGGAAGCAATCGAGAACATCGATATCGGCGGACCGACGATGCTGCGTTCTGCGGCGAAGAACCATGCGTTTGTCAGTGTGGTAGTGGATGCGGCTGATTATGCCAAGGTGCTTGAAGAAGTGCGTGCAGGCGGAGATACAACCCTTGAGACCCGCAAAGGACTTGCGGCAAAAGTGTTCCGCCATACGGCGGCATACGATGCCCTGATTGCTGATTATCTGGCGGGTGTGACCGGTGAACCGCTGCCGGAGCGCTATACTGTTACTTATGAGAAAATCCAGGATCTGCGCTACGGGGAGAACCCGCACCAGAAGGCGGCATTCTACCGTAAGCCGCTGGCGGCGCAGGATACACTGACAGCAGCCGAGCAGTTGCACGGCAAGGAGCTGTCCTACAACAATATCAATGATGCCAACGCGGCGCTGCAGATCGTCAAGGAATTCGAAGAGCCGGCTGTAGTGGCTGTTAAGCACATGAACCCTTGCGGAGTAGGCGTGGGAACCAGTGTATTTGAAGCTTATCAAAAAGCGTACAATGCTGATCCGACCTCTATTTTTGGCGGAATTGTTGCTGCTAACCGGATTGTTGATGCGGATACAGCGAATCTGCTGAAGGATATTTTCCTGGAAATCGTGTTGGCCCCGGGCTTTACTGAGGAAGCGCTGGACATTCTGACCAAGAAAAAGAATATCCGTCTGCTCAAGATCGGCAGCCTTAGCAGCGGTGCAGCACGCAAGGGCAGCTTTGTTGTGACTTCGATTGAAGGCGGCATGGTGGTGCAGGAGAGCGATGTGCACTCCGTCAATGCAGATGAGCTGCAGGTTGTTACTGACCGCAAGCCTACTGAAGAGGAGCTGAAGCAGCTGCTGTTCGGCTGGAAGGTTGTTAAGCACGTGAAGTCCAATGCCATTGTGCTGGCAGCGGATGATATGACCGTGGGCGTCGGCGCAGGCCAGATGAACCGGGTGGGTGCAGCGAAGATTGCCATTGAACAGGCCGGAGAAAAAGCCAAGGGCTCCATCCTTGCCTCTGATGCATTCTTCCCTATGGGCGATACCCTGGAAATGGCGGCAAAAGCAGGCATAACGGCGGTTATTCAGCCTGGCGGCTCGATCAAGGATGAGGAATCCATTAAGGTCGCCAATGAATACGGCATTGCTATGGTCTTCACAGGCGTCCGTCATTTCAGACACTAGAGTAAGTTGGGGGGATTTCAGTTCAATGGATATTTTAGTGGTCGGCGGCGGGGGCCGGGAGCATGCAATCATCTGGAAGCTGTCCCAGAGCCCCAGAGCCGGTAAAATCTACTGTGCACCCGGCAATGCCGGGATTGCCCGGCTGGCGGAGTGTGTGCCGATCGGCGTGTTCGAATTCGACAAGCTGACAGCATTCGCCAAGGAGAAAGAGGTAGGCCTGGCGGTTATCGGACCCGATGACCCGCTGGCGGCTGGAATTGTCGATGCTTTTGAAGCGCAGGCTATCCCTGTATTCGGGCCGCGCAAGAATGCGGCGGAAATTGAAGGCAGTAAGACGTTCATGAAGGATCTGCTGCATAAATACAATATTCCGACAGCAGCCTATGAGAAGTTCAGTGATTATGAGGCGGCGCTTGCCTATTTGCGCGGGCAGGAGCTGCCGATTGTGATCAAGGCGGACGGGCTGGCGGCAGGTAAAGGGGTAACCGTTGCATATTCGCGCGAGGAGGCTGAGCTGGCGCTGCGTGATATCATGGTAACCAAGGTATTCGGTGAGGCTGGCGCCCAGGTGGTTATTGAAGAGTTCCTGGCAGGACAGGAGATGTCGATACTTGCTTTTGTTGACGGGGAGACAGTACGCCCGATGGCAGCTGCGCAGGACCACAAGCCGGTATATGACGGCGACAAAGGGCCGAACACCGGCGGTATGGGGACTTATTCCCCGCTGCCGCATATTGATGAGGCGATTATCCGCGAGGCGGTTGAGACGATTATTGAACCGGCAGCCCGTGCGATGGTGGCCGAAGGCCGTTCCTTCAGCGGCGTGCTGTTTGCGGGCCTGATGATCTCACCGGACGGCAAACCGAAGACCATTGAATTCAACGCCCGGTTCGGCGATCCGGAGACCCAGGTCGTGCTGCCGCGGCTGAAGAGTGATCTGCTGGAAATCTTCCTGGCTGTGGCTGAGGGCAGACTGGCTGATACTTCTATTGAGTGGAGCGATGAGGCGGCTGTATGTGTAGTGCTGGCGTCCCAGGGCTATCCGGGGAATTATCCGAAGGGCGTACCGATTACCGGGCTGGAGGACGCCGGGGACGGGCTGGTCTTCCATGCGGGAACGGCGCGGGGAGAGGACGGCAGCTGGCTTACAAACGGCGGGCGTGTGCTGGGCGTAGTTGGCATAGGCGCAGATATTTCCGAAGCGCGTGCAGCAGCTTATGCCAGTGCGGAGAAGATTCATTTTGAAGGCAAGCAAAGCCGCAGCGACATCGCCATGAAAGCTCTTATCTGAGGATAAAGAACGGCTACTTTCTGCCTATTTTCATCTTAAAAGTCCCAAAAAAGGACTGACAAGTGATAGAAGAAGTGCTATAATACAACTCGTACGGGGGAAAATGTTCGGATATATACAGATAAAGGGTCTTTCCTTTCATGGAAAGGCCTTTTTTAAATCGGTTTTTTTAAGTATAGGAGGAATTAGTTTTGAGTAAGGTTGGAAGAAATGACTTGTGCCCATGCGGAAGCGGTAAAAAATACAAAAAATGCTGCCTGGATAAAGAAACCTCTGCAGTAGAGTCGATTCTGCGGCTCGTTACAGCTGAGGAGGCAGCCGCCCGCGAGGCAGCTGCAGTTGCAGCACAAGCTGCTGCTTCTCCTGAAGCCGGTGTCCGGCCTGAAGGCAAGCTTACATTGACCAAGCTGAAAAAAATGGTAACCCGCGAGCTGAAATGGGAGCACCCGGCTCATGAGCAGCTGGCTATGCAGCTGATTGAGAATATGCGGAGCCAGTATGAGCGGGAGCTGATTTTTGAAGCACTGGTGCTTTGGAACGGCTTCTCGGGCCAGACCAGACCTGCAGTGAAGAAAGCAGGCTCGTTCTGCGCGGCAATTGAATATATTCTGTCAGAAGAATACGGGTTCAATCTTTCCCAGGCCGAGCTGGCTGATAAATATGAGGTGACTGCGGCAACTATTTCACGCAAAGTGAAGGAAATGCTGAACTATATTGAGGAATACGGCAGAGAAGGCGATTCGGACGAGCTGTCCGTGCTGAACGGTGCCGGAACCGCCAGAGAAAAGGCGCAGCAGCTGCTGCACAAAGCCATGGAGTCTACCTCCGGGAAACGCCGTGTTCAGCTGGCGGAAGCGGCTCTGGAGATCTACCCGGACAGCTCTGACGCTTATCTGGTGCTTGCCGAGGAGTCTGAGAACGAGCAGGAGGCCCGTGTTTTTCTGAAGGCAGGTATCGCTGCCGGTGAACGGGAGCTGGGTGAAGCTTTTTTTGCCAAGAATAAAGGATACTTCTGGGGGCTGGCCGAGACCCGGCCGTACATCCGGATCTGCAAGAGCTACGCGGAATCATGCTGGTTCGGCGGCAAAGCGGAGGAAGCGGCAGAGATGCTGGAGCATATTCTGGAGCTTAACCCGGAAGACAATACAGGTGCCCGTTATCTTCTGGCTGCTGTTTATCTGTACAGCAATCAGCTGAAGGAAACGGAGGCGTTCCTGAAGAAGTATGGAGAGGATGATACGGCTGCAGCTTTTGCCTATGACCGGATTGTTCTGGAATACAAGAAAAACGGAATTACCTCACAGCTCAAAATGCTGTATCGTGTTGCGCGCGGCGTGAACAAGCATGTGCCTGACTATCTGCTGGGCGTGAAGCGGCTGCCGCATAACCTCCCGGATTTTGTCGGCATGGGAGACTCCAATGAAGCGGTTGAATATGTTATTATGCATTCCCGTCTGTGGGCAAGCCTGCCTGACTTGTTAAAGTGGATGCTGAAGCAATAGCAGGAGCATTAATTAATTACTGTATAGTACTGAGCTGCCGGAAAGATTTCCGGCGGCTTTTTGTTTGCAGGGAGATATACTTCTTCATTTAGGCCGGGATTCACAAAGCTTTCATTATATAACGCGCTGCAAAAAAAAGTAAAAAAATAAGAAAAAAAGCAGTTGACGGATATTCTTTTAATGGCTATATTTGTAATATATTAGAAGAAGTTATCATTTCTCAGCGAAGCACTTGCGGATGTTGCCGGCATTTCTGATGTTCCTCCAGGAGGTGGTTAGATGATCTACACAACCACGATTCGCAGCGAGCTGGAAGGCTTTATTGAACGGGAAGGCTTGAATCTTAGCCAGCTAGGCAGAAGAGCAGGCCTGAATGCCGGAACGGTCAGTTCCTTAATGAAGGGAAGCCGGGTCTTGGCGATTGACCAGCTGGACAGAATTACCAGAGTGCTAGGCTTGCCTGAGGGCCATTACTATGAGCAGTATATTCAGGAGTGTATTGTAGAGACCGTGCCTAACTGGCGCAGAATCAGACCGTTTCTGTTCCGGTGTGCGGAACTGGATTGCCTGTCTTGTATCCGCCAGTCGGTGCAGATGCTATTGGACAATCTGACATATTCGCCGCTGCTGTTTGAGGTTGCTGAAGAATTTTTTGCTTCAGGTAAACCGGAAGCTGCTGCTATCCTCTATGAAAGTGTTGCCGCCAGTGAACGGAGACAGCATTCAGAACGCCTGGCCTTCTGCCAGTACCGGTTATTTACGCTAAGACAAGGTGATGACCAGGAGCGGAATCTGCAGGCTGCCATTCAATTTGAGCCTTATGTGGACAGGCTGGATGAGCTTGATCAGCTGGATGCCCTTAGGGAGTTAGCCAATACATACAAGTCATTACAACGATGGGATAAGGTTGATGAGATTGCAGCAGAGCTTGGCAACAAGGCCGAGATACAGCTTAGGCTGGCATCCCAGCCCGGGCTCAAGAGAGAGGCAACGGATAAGAAGCTGAAGCGGCCGCTGTTTGCTTATTTAACATTTTCAAATCTGCTGCGCGGCGGTGTGTGTGATTCGAGAGGTGCTCATAAAGAGGCGCTTGAATACGCCTACCGGTATGCTGATTTAAGCTGGGTTAAGGATCGGGATGAAGAAACGGAGAAATGGGTTAAGCTGTTTGAGGGTTGGGCTAAAGCGAATATATTCGTGTGTAAGCTTATGATCGGAGATGAGCGTTTCATTCCTGAATATGCAGAATTCATTGAGCAGGACGAAGAAGAACTGCTGATAGGAATTCTGAATATTACCAAGGCTGCAAATAGATTTGATTATAATATCGATGTTATTCTGGAGAGGTTCAAGCCCCGGCTCATGTTCTATCTTTCAATGCAGTCAGAGTCTGCGGGCATTTATACACCTCAGATTATAGATGAAGAATCTACAGAGTGCTGCTATCAGTTAGCTTATTACTATCTATCGAATGAGCTATATTCAGAGGGTTTCCGATATGTGCTGGCTGGTTTGGAGAAGGCGGAGTTTATCAATAACGAAGCCCGTATACTATCATTTGTGCGGTTGTTTGAACAATTCCGGGATTACGCATCATTTGATATACAGCAGCAATACCAAAATTCAATGAAAAAGGGGTTTGTTCAGGATGAAAAGAAAATTAGCAGGATTGTTAGTAGTAAGTAGCTTGTTGCTAGGGGTATTAGTCGTTCCTGGTATTACTAAAGGAAGCCCTTTTACTCCTTCCAATATCCATGGCTGTCTGTAATTAGATTGACTGAGACCAGCCTTCCGGCTGGTCTTTTACTTTATTATCATCGTTTGCAGCTCAATCACTTAGACAAGCAGGGGCTATTTCAGCGTTACACCATCCGTGCTCAGGCTGCCGGGTGTCAGCTTCAATGTGCGGGTGTCCGGATCATAGTCCATCTCAACCCCCAGCGCATTGCATAGGGGACTTAACGGAACCAGCAGTATTCCATCCCTCAACTGCGGCTGAGTCCAGGCAAGAGGAACCTTATTTGAATTAATTATCATTTCCATCAGCGGCTCAGCATGTTTCAAAGATTCTATGAATTGGTCCGGGGAGAGGGTGCTGTCTCCTTTGTTGATCCGTGGTGCAACTGGTGTCATTCTGGAGCTAAGGCCTTCACGGATACTGAATTTCATATCGATTCCGATTGAGTTGCTCGCTTCCAGCAGCCAGTCATTAAATGAACCATAAGGAAAAGCAATCGCCGAATCTATATTACCCAGCTCTTCCTTAAGCCTGCGTTCCGCCAGAGCCAGGTCCCCGATTACTCTTCTGTAGTATTCTTCATTCAGCTCATTTCGGTTCTCATCATTTATGTACAGCAAGCTACTTGCCGCCGGACGGGTTCCCCCTTCTGCGTCGACAATGCCGTAATGATGCAGATTGTAGGTATGATTATAGAAGCTCATTCCAGCGCTTTTCATCTCACGCATCTGCTCCCAGGTAAGCTTGGGTACCTTCTTTCCATCCGGATTGTCAACGTCAGAAGCAATGATGAAGTTAGCCGCAGTGTAGCCGTGCTTTTGCAGAATGGGAAAGGCCAGCGTATAGAAGCTCTCATAGCCATCATCAAAAGTCAGTAAAACGGCATTATCGGGAACCAGAGCGTTCTCCAGCATAAATTGCCGGTATTGCTTCATCGTAATAACCTGAAAGCCTTCCTGCTTCAGCAGCTGCATATGCTCATCGAACTGTCCTGCGGTTAATACGCCCGGGTTCAGCGATACGGGTTCACCGGTGAGGTGATGGTACATCAGCACCGCCACCTGATTCTTGTAATAAATACCTTGTGGAAGCGAAGCCTGCTCCTGCCAGCTGATCCGGGCATTCAGCACCTGCTCGGCCACGTCTTTAGCAAGCATAACTTCATGGTCCTGGGCCAGTGTATAGTTATCTGTTGTAATCTTGCATCCGTCGACACCGGTAATTTCGAGCTTGGCCGTAACATTATCCATTAGTGCAAACCAAAAAATGAATAGCAGGATAACAACGTAAATATAGCGTCTATTTGTTCTCACTGTTAAATTCTCCCATATCTTATTTACATTTCTAAAGTATAAAACGCTTCAGACAGTGAAAATTGTGACATGGTTAATAAGCATCAGCTAGTAAATACCCTGATTTATGATTTATCTGAAAAAAGTTTCACATAGAGAAACGCATACTATTCTAAAATACTATCGAAAGGAGGGATAAAAGGTGAAAGATTCAGAATGTATGAAGCACAGTATTGAGCAGGCACGCTATAAGCTGAACAAGCTTGAACAGCAATTCGATCTCTTACATCCCGTGGTGCTCCATCAATCGATGGTACTCGATGAACTTATAAATGAATACAACCGGTATTGCTTCAGACGTGCTATGGGAGCCCTGCGCAGTAAGTCCCCGGCCGCCCAGGCTACCCGGGTTGAACAGCCGCGTCAGCTGAGCTTCAGCTAAACGCCCCCCCCGGATACATAGCGTGTGAAATTTTTTTATGTAGCAGCGGCAAAACGTTTGCACAACAAGAGGACTAGTCTTTTGCCGCTTCTGCACCCTTCCCCCTAATGGCCCCATACACTGCTTAAGCCGCACATCCGTTCCACCTTAGGTCTACCCCTGACAACAAACCTTACATCATATTCAATGAAAGCCTCCTTTTACCGATAAATCAGCTAATGCAGCGGACTTTTTATCTGGAAAAGTTTATTTAAACATGGATTTTTATGAAAAAACCTGACATGGTCACAGTATTTTCACAGCTCAAGGTAAAACGGTAAAGGGATAAAGAGTTTTTTTGCAGAAATAAGCAGAAATAAGTCGAAAACAACTGGATAATTTCATAAGAGGGTACGGTCGGCTCATATTTAGAAAAAGGGGGGAGCCCTATGGCACTAAGAAAAAATAAGCAAGAGAAGAGCAAGAAGGGGCAAAAGCCGGAACTATTGGCTGTGGACGGGCAGGGGAAACCCGCCGCAGGGTATTCAAAGGGGGCAGCCAAGCCGCTCTCCACGCTGCAATCGCTGATTGAACCGGTCCGCAATATGGGCATCCGGGGGAAGCTGTTCTTGTCAGTCATTGTGTCGGTGGTCGTCATTATTGTTGCTGTAGCTCTGGTTATCTATAGCAATGCCAAGCAGATCATTGTTGAGGATCTGAACAGCTCGCTATCCTACGAAAAGGAAAAGATCAACGTAAAGGTCAATGACCTGCTTCAGCCAGCCTCAGAAAGTGTGGAGCTGCTGAATGCCAATAGTTATATCCGTGATTTTATCAGCAATGTGGAATCAGCCGATACGGTGAAGACGACAGACGGCTATATCGAGCTCATTGAGACACTTAATCTGATCAAGAACAGCAATAAGAACCTGCTTAATGTCTATATTGGACTGGATGCGGTGAACAAGGTGATTACCCAGGCTGAATTCGAGCCTCCGGCCGACTTCAATATGAAGGAGCGCAGCTGGTATACATCTACTGCCCGGAATAACCGGGTGACGGTAACCGATCCTTATATTGATGCAGGCTCAGGAAAAATGGTTGTGAGTGTCACTGCGCCGATTCAGAATAATGCCGGCAAGCTGATCGGGGTAGCCGGGGTGGATATTTCAACGGAGCAGATTACCCGGGCCCTGAGTGAGTTCAATTACAACGGCAGCGGATTTGCGATTCTGATTGATAAGACCGGAACGTTCATCTATCATCCGGAGCCTGATAATATTCTGCTCAAGACCATGGGGGATCTCGGTCCGGACTGGAAGGCTGTCGGCGATAAAATGGTCCAGTGGGGGGCAAATGTAATTACCTCGGATATTGACGGTACGGACAGTTATGTTTCCTATGCTCCTGCTGTGCAGGGTCAGTGGTCGGTTGCGCTGATTGTTCCCCGGGCGGATGCGGAGAAGGTTCTGACGACCTTCAAGCTGATCTTTTTGATGGCGGTTATCGGCGCTGTGGCCGTAATGTCTGTGCTGCTCTATTTTGTCTCGAATAGTATTCTGAGGCAGATTCCAATCCTGACGGCAGCATTCCGGACTGCGATGACCGGTGATATGTCAGTGCGGGCTAAGGTAACGGCCAAGGGGGAAATCGGGCTGCTCGCCGACGGCTTTAACGAGATGATTGCAACCCAGCAGAAGCTGATTCAGGATATTAAGATGAGCTCAGGCAGTATCTCCAGAGCGCTCGACAATACGGAGAAAAATGTATTTGCGCTGGATGGAAGCATCTCGGAAATCTCGGCGATTACCGAGGAGTTGTCTGCCGGGATGCAGCAGACGGCAGCCTCAATGCAGGAGATGAATGCAAGTACAGATGAGATTGAGCATGCAGTGAACGGGATTGCCCGCAAAGCCCAGGAAGGCGCCGAGGCAGCCGGCCGGATTAATGAACGTGCGGACAGGCTGAAGGAAGCGGCTGCCGCTTCAAGGATGCAGGCGGATGCAGTATACGGCCAGAGTGAAGAGAAGCTGCGCAGTGCAATTGAGCAGTCCAAGTCAATAGCCCAGATTCAGCTGCTGTCCGGGGCTATTCTTGAAATTGCCGCCCAGACCAACCTGCTGTCGCTCAATGCCTCGATTGAAGCAGCCAGAGCAGGCGATGCGGGACGCGGGTTTGCCGTTGTAGCGGAGGAGATCCGTAAGCTGGCTGATACCTCACGCGAGACCGTTTCCGAGATTCAGAATGTTACAGAGGCAGTAGTAGACGCTGTTGCCAAGCTGGTAGACGGGGCGGAAAATATGCTGCGCTACATGGGCGGCCAGGTTCGCAAGGATTATGACTCCATGCAGGAGACCGGCGAACGTTACAGCGAAGATGCTGTATATATTGAGGCGCTGGTAACGGACTTCAGTGCGACCTCTGAACAGCTGCTCGCCTCCATCCAGAGTATGCTGACAGCTATTGCGGAGACCAGCAGTGCTACGAATGAGGGGGCTGCAGGGGCCGGCAGCATCGCTGTCCAGGCAGAGCAGATTATCGGCAAATCAGGCGGAATCGTCGCCGAGATGGAAGACATCAAGCTCAGCTCGGCTCAGCTGCAGCAGGCTGTGTCCCGCTTCAAAGCTTAACCGCTGTAAGTTCTTTAGCCAGCTTCGCCGTGAACGCGCGAAGCTGGTTTTTTGAGCTTGGAGCGGGCTGGAGTATTGCCGGGAGCAGACAGTACTTGATAAAATGTCTTTGGGAGAGTATGTTACAAGAAGCAAAAATTTAAGATAGAGACAGTGAGGCGAGGAACTTGATGAGAGACGGCGAAGACCGGATCGTAGGAATGGAAGATATTGTGCGGGCACACCATGTGCTGCGGGAGGTCATTGTCCGTACACCGCTTCAGCTGGATGCGGTGCTGTCGGCCAAATACGGCTGTAATGTATATTTAAAGCGCGAGGATTTGCAGATTGTCCGTTCCTTCAAGATTCGCGGAGCTTATAATATGATCCGCAGCCTGTCTGCTGAGGATAGAGCCAAGGGAATCGTCTGTGCAAGCGCAGGCAACCATGCGCAGGGTGTAGCGTATTCCTGCAAAGCACTAGGGATTAAAGGCAAGGTCTACATGCCAAGTACAACTCCTAACCAGAAGATTAAGCAGGTCCGGCGCTTCGGCGGCGAATTCGTAGAGGTTATTCTCAAAGGGGATACCTTTGATGATGCCTATGAGGAAGCACTACAGGCTTGCATTGATCATAGCATGACCCTGATTCATCCGTTTGATGAGCCGCGGATTATTGCCGGTAACGGCACGATTGCCATGGAGGTTATGGAAAGCCTGGACAAGCCGGCGGACTTTGTGTTCGTTACGATTGGCGGGGGAGGTCTGGCTGCAGGTGTAGCTACCTATGTGAAGACCGTAAGCCCGGCTACAAAGGTTATCGGAGTGGAGCCTACAGGAGCAGCTTCCATGAGTGAAGCCTTGCAGCGCGGTGAGGTGGTTACCCTTAGTGAGATTAATAAATTTGTGGACGGCGCGGCTGTTAAGCGTGTCGGCGGCCTGACCTTTGACATCTGTTCCCGTCACCTTGATGATGTGGTCAAGGTACCTGAGGGCAAAGCATGCACGGCCATTCTGGAGCTGTACAACGAGAATGCAATTGTTGTTGAGCCGGCCGGCTCGCTGACAATTGCGGCACTGGATATGTACCGTGATCAGATCCGCGGCAAGACGGTTGTGTGTATCGTCAGCGGCGGGAACAATGATATTGACCGGATGCAGGAGATTAAGGAGCGCTCACTGATCTATGAAGGGCTTAAGCATTACTTCATGGTTAACTTCCCGCAGCGTGCCGGAGCGCTTAAGGAATTCCTGGCCGAGGTGCTCGGTCCTGATGATGATATTACCCGGTTCGAGTATACGAAGAAAAATGATAAAGAGAACGGACCGGCGCTTGTCGGTATCGAGCTGTTCCAGCGTGAGGATTATGAGCCGCTGATTGAGCGGATGAAGCAGAAGGGCGTCGATTATACCGAGATCAATAAGGAACCGAATTTATACAATATGCTGATCTAGCAGAAAAAAGGCCCGTCTGAGGAGAATACTCCGCAGGCGGGCCTTTTCTTTGTAAGGGCAGGAATAAGCCCGGGTCTCTTCCTAAGCTAGGATACAGGCACCTCTGCCTTCCTGTAGCTCTCCACAGCGTCGTCCAGCTTGAAGCCGTTCTCCTTCAGCAGCTTCATAAAGCCTTCAAGCTTATCCAGGAAGGGGCTGCTTCCGGTGTTTTTGGAGAGAATGCTGCTGTAAGCCTTCTGGGCCTCCAGATCCATCTCCAGACTGTCATAATGGAAGAGCGGTGTATTGTTCTGACCATAGAAGGTGTCGGTCTCATACATCGTGTACAGCTGCTTGACCGCAGCTATACGGTTGGACTTCGGATGGGTCCGGACGAACTGCTCCTGGCTGAGCGCTCTGGCAGCCACCTCAGACCAGCCGATGACCAGCCCGTTATCCTTAGAGGAGGGGAGCGCAGACTCAGCAGCCATTATCGTGATGTAATCCCGGATATCGCTTGTGACGTACAGCTTATACTTGCGGTAGGCTGCATAATCAATCACCGGGAAAAAAGTGCCCTCCGCCGTCTCCAGCTTATACCCGCTCTCTCCGGCTCCTTGGAGCAGAGTGCGCAGGCTGCTGTCGTCTGTACTCTCGGCAAGCTTAGCCATACTTGCGCCCGCCGTGTAGAGGGAGCCGAGCCTGCGCTGTACAGCGCTGTTATTGAATTTGCTCTCCCAAACCTTCAGCCCGGCCTTGTGCACGTTCTCCAGCTTCAGGACCAGAACAGTAGCCTGATAAGGGGTAACAGCATAAATATTGCTGTTGATATAGCGTACTGCCTGAGGCAGCTTTCCGGAGTCAGTAAGCAGCGGCAAGGCGGCTGTATAAACCGCCTGGGTATGGCTGCTGCCTGTGGCTGATGCGGCAGCCTTGGAGGCTCCGGCACCTGTGCCTTCGGCTTGAGCGGAATTAGCAGCAGACAGGCCGAGAATGAAGGCCAGTGCAGTCAGTAGAATGCTATGCTTCTTCATGGAAGTTTCCCCCTGTAGAGTACGGAATGGAATAAGAATTCTAGGATCTGAAGAATATAAGTTTCAGTCCAAGCCCTCCGGCTGCGCCTAATGCCAGGCTAACCCAGGGTGAGACTGTAATGACCGGAAACAGATTATCCAGAAAAACACCTGCAAATATAACAACGACAGCTACAACGATATAGATGCCAAGGGCCTTGATATTAAAGGTTGCAGGCTTCGGCGCATCATTCTCGGACAGGGAGGACATCCACCGTAGCAGCAGCTCCATCAGGACAATTGAGCCGAATCCCACTATAATCAGTGTAAAAACGCTCACTTTGCCGAAAAGATCCGCGTTGCCGCCGATCCCCTTCATTATAAGCCCGCCGGCTGCCAGCACCGAGAACATTAGGGTCAGGGCGGTCCAGGCAATCATTAAATAATAGTTCCGTCTGCTTCGTTCAGGCCGACTTGGGGCACTGCCCATAATATCTTTGAAATAATCCTCCGGATGTTCCCCGAAAATCTGCTTGGCACTTCTGCCTTTACTCTGTCCCTGTAGCAGCAGTGCGGCGGCCTCCAGGAGCAGCTCCTCCGCCCGGACCCGCTCTACGCGGCTTGCCCGCATAGCCAGAATCATATCCTCAAAATAAGAACGGTTAAAAGGGGTCATCTGCTCGCGCAGGGCGTTATTTTCCTTAATCATAGCTTTAACTTTCATAGCTGAATTATAAACCTCCAGAATAGGGTGTAAACGCAAAGCCTTCAACCTAGAGTATACGTTTGCCCGGCTGCTGTGTGCAAGGACAACCCTCCTGCAGTATGAATAATCTATTTTGGAAGAGTGAACACTAATCTTGTGATTAGCTTCACAAACAGGCAGGAGGAAGGGGCGGGTGGCGTTATGGATAATAAGGATAAACAACAGGCAGGGTCATTCAGCGGAGACGGCTTCGCGCCTGCAGAGAACAGCGGAGTCGGCGATTGGGGAGGCTCGGACGGCTTCAGCCTATGGGATGCGGCGGGACAAGAGACTGTGACAGGCTTTGAGGACTGGGAAGGCCGGCAGGAAACCCATGATATGTTTCACAACAGCTACGACTGAAACAGCCGGCCGGTTATGAATTATTCGCCTCTTGTGCTCCGGTGGAGCGGAAGGGGCTTTTTTGTGCCGGATGAGGAGCTTCAAGGTGAACTTGTCTGCCGGCGGCATTAATGTAATACTGTTGACAAAGGAAATGCAAAAAGTATAATAAAGATATTAATCATACTAAGTTAATCGGAATAATACAACATTGAAACAGTGTTTCTTTTAGAGGAGGATACGGCAATGGAGCGGAATATCGTTATCCGGTATGAACAGGAAGAGCTTACTGCGAGCATACATTATCCATCACGGGACAAGGGAGCTACCGGACGCTGCAAGGACCGGGTGCCGCTGGCCGTGATCTGCCACGGGTTCGTGGGCAACCGGA
Organism: Paenibacillus camerounensis; assembly: GCF_000723885.1. GTDB lineage: Bacteria > Bacillota > Bacilli > Paenibacillales > Paenibacillaceae > Paenibacillus_AQ > Paenibacillus_AQ camerounensis. Next base: position 79,706 of record NZ_CCDG010000042.1, on the reverse strand, counting down.
TTGGTGTAGACCGGATTTTTGTAAAGGCGGCGCGTGAGCTGGCCAGTGACGGATACATGGTCATCCGCTTTGATTATGCAGGCTGCGGTGAGAGCACCGGGAATTATGGAAGCCAGGACATTGAGTCGCTGATTGCCCAGACCCGGGCGGTGCTGGACTACGGAATCGGCTCTGCAGATATTGATCCGCAGCGTGTAACACTGATCGGCCACAGCCTTGGCGGGGCAGTTGCACTTCTGACGGCTGCGCGTGACCGCCGGGTGAAGAATCTGGTGCTGTGGGCCGCGGTTGGCTACCCGTTCAACGACATAGTCAAGATTGTAGGCAGAGACGCCTATGACCGCTCCGTCAAGGAAGGTGCCGCCGACTATGCAGGCTATTCCTTTACTCCTGTATATTTCAATTCCCTGGCGGCCTTCCAGCCGTTCCAGGAGGCAGGCAAATTCAGCGGGGATGTGCTGGTTATCCACGGTACTTCAGATGAGATTATCCCCGTCGATTACGCGTTTCTCTATCAGAAGCTGTTCTGGACCCGTCCGGAGGGGCGCTGCGACAAGGAGATTATTTTCCAGGCGGATCATACCTTCTCGTCAGGTCCTGCCCAGGATCAGGTGCTGAAGCGGACCAAGGAATGGATGAATCAGCAGGAGCATCTGCAGCAGGAGTGGCAGAACTGGATGATCTGATGCGTGCCGCTGCTCGCATTCCCTAACGATAAGCGTTAAAATAAAGGAGCAGACCATATACTGGGATATGGAGGTAGGCTCCTATGAAATTACCGGCATTTTTTATCGCGCACGGCTCCCCGCTCCTGGCAATGGAGGATAATGAATACACCCGCTTTCTGGAGCGCCTTGGACAGGATCTGGAAAGGCCGCGGGGGATTGTTGTTTTCTCGGCACACTGGGACAGTCCTGAGCAGCTGATTACGGTAGATGCACAGCATGAAGCGCAGCATGATTTCTATGGGTTTCCGGAGGAAATGTACTCGCTGGCTTACCCGGCCCCGGGTGATCCTGCACTGAGCAGCCGGATTTCGGAGCTGTTCAGCAAAGGGAACCTCTCCCATCAGCCTATTTTGGGCCGGGGCCTGGATCATGGTATATGGGTGATTCTAAGCAAAATGTTCCCGCAGGCCGATATTCCGGTCGTGGCTTTATCTGTTGATTCTCTGCGTTCGCCGAAGGAGCAGTACAGGATCGGTCAGATGCTGGCTCCGCTGCGTGAGGAAGGGATTCTCCTGCTGGGCAGCGGCGGACTCGTTCACAATCTGCGGCTCCTGAAGGAAGATGACCAGCCTGAGCCGTGGGCTCTGGAGTTCGATGAGTGGCTGGCCGAAGGCCTCCGGAACTGGGATCTGCCCGCGTTGTTCGCCTATGAGCAGAAGGCGCCGCATGTGCGGGCTGCCGTTCCATCCTATGGCAAGGAGCATTTTGTCCCGCTCTTCTACATTATGGGCACAGCTGATGCCGGCAGGCAGGCGCAGCTGATGATTCAGGCCTACCAGTACGGAACACTAAGCCTGAATTGCTGGATGGTCGATTAACATTAATAACATAAGCTAAGGATATGGCCGATATAGAGGCTGTATCCTTTTTTTGCGGTCTCCTTCAAGACAAAGGGGACAGGCTATGCTTAAATAGAGGAAGCGGTTCCAGATTTTGAGGAGGAATAACAGAAATGATGATAAACCGCAATGCTTCCCGGTTGCTTACCGGGCTTATGCTTGCTTCAATGCTGCTCTCCGCCTGCGGCGGCGGAAACACAGCGCCGGAAGCGGCTCCGACGCCAGCAGCCTCTGCATCACCGCTGCCAAGCGCGCTGCCGGAAGCTTCGCCGACGAAGGCTCCTTCCGCGAGGCAGGTCTCCGGCCTGACGGGTCTGCCGGTGGAGGAAGGCAGCCTGCCGCGCCCGCTGGCCGTTATGATCAATAACGCGCCCGCCGCCCGGCCGCAGTCCGGCATCAGTGAAGCGGATGTGCTCTACGAGGTACTGGCGGAGGGCGGGATTACACGGCTGATCGGCATTTTCCAGAGCCACACCGGTGTGGTCAAAATCGGCCCGATCCGCAGCATCCGCCCCTATCTGCTGGATCTCGGAGAGAGCTTTGGCGGAGTGACAGTTCATGCCGGAGGCAGTCCTGCGGCTTATGCTATTCTGCAGCGGCAGAAGAAGGCGGATATGGATGAGATCGGCAATGCCGGCGCGTATTTCTGGCGTGATAAGGAGCGGAAGGCGCCGCATAACCTGTACAGCAATGCAGCCAAGCTGCTGGAAGGGGCTGATAAGCTGGGCTACTCCGCAAGCATCGGGGTCCCGTCTTATGTGTTCACTGATCCTGATTACCTCCCTACAGAAGGAGCGCCAGCAGCGGAGCTGAGTATTCATTTTCTGCTGCAGAGTTATACGGTAGGCTATAAATATGATACGGAGCGCCGGAGCTATGCCCGTTCTGTCAACGGTAAAGCGCATTTGGACCTTAACAATAATAATCCGGTGGAAGCGGCTAATATCTTGGTCATTGGGGCAGACCATAAGGTGTTGGATGATGTCGGGCGGCTGCAGATTGATGTGGAGCTTGGCGGTGAAGCAATGCTATTCCAGCGCGGTACAGTCCTTACAGGCAAATGGGCACGGAAGCCGGATGACATGATCCGTTTTGTGAAAACGGATGGAACTGAAGCTTTAATGTACCCGGGAATTACGCATGTCCTGATCGTGCCGAACAGCCCGTCCTTTTCAAGTCACGTGGAGTATACAGCTGCACCAAGCCCAAACTGAAGACGAACGAAAAAATGGCGGTTCAGAGAATTGTTAAGTAAGTTCGACGAAATTGTTAATATAACGTAAAAAAGTTCGCTTTTTTTCTTCTATCCCCAGTGTGGATATGATAAGATAACAAGGGTTGTCATTCATTTTCATGCTGCTTACATTTTGGATGGCATTCCAGACTCTCACGGCAATTTTATGTAAAGGGGTTTAAAGGAAATGAAGTTGAAAAAGAAGGATATTTTCTTTGAGACACTAGAAAATATGGCGGATACCATCGTTCAGTCAGCTGATTATTTCGCTCAGAATATCAGTAATCTCCGGGAAAATATCGATACTTTCGCTGCAGTGATGAAGAAATACGAATCCCAGTGCGATACGTACACGCACACTGTTATCAAGGAACTGAACAAGACGTTCATCACTCCGCTCGAACGCGATGACATTATGGATTTGATCACCAGCATGGATGATGTTATGGACGGCCTGGAGGCTTCTGCTTCACGTTTCTATATGTACAACCTGCTGGATGCTGATGAATATATCGTGCAGTTTGCTGAAATTCTCCGCCAGTCTGCCTATGAGATTCAAAAAGCGGTTCATCTGCTCTCGCAGAAGAAGCTGCTTGCCATCCGTGAGTATACGATTCGCCTCAACGACCTGGAGAACCAGGGTGATGAAGTGCTGCGGATCTGCACCAAACATCTTTTCGAAACAGTCAAAGACCCTATTGAGCTGATCAAGCGCAAAGAGCTCTACGAGCGGCTGGAGACGACCACGGATAAATGCGAGGACGTAGCCAACATGCTGGAATCGATCATCATGCGCAACTCATAAGGGGCTCTAAGATATGGAAACATCATTATTAATGCTGGGTTTTGTAATTTTTCTTGCACTGGCCTTTGATTTCATCAACGGCTTCCATGATACAGCGAACGCAATCGCCACTTCCGTCTCCACCCGTGCGCTTAAACCGCGTACCGCTATCATCCTTGCAGCACTCATGAACTTTGTAGGGGCGCTGATGTTCACAGGGGTAGCCAAAAAAATCGGCGGCAGCATTACCGATCCGACCTTGCTGGATAACGGGATAAATATAGTAGCAGCGACTCTGATTGCGGCTATTATCTGGAACCTGGTCACCTGGTGGTTCGGGATTCCTTCTTCCTCCTCTCATGCCCTGATCGGTGCTTTAGCCGGTGCAGTGTATGTAGGTGCAGGCTCCGACCATATTAAGTGGGAGGGCTTTATTGAAATAGTGGAGGGGCTTATTTTCTCCCCGCTGATCGCTTTTGTGATCGGTTATATTGTAATGACGATCCTGAAATGGATCTTTGCCAAACGCAGTCCGCATACCGTCAACAAAGGGTTCCGCTCCATGCAGGTCATTACGGCTGCATTGCAATCCTTTACGCACGGTACGAATGATGCCCAGAAGGCGATGGGGATTATCACCTTTGCGCTCGTGACCTCGGGACGCCTGGAAACGATGGAAGTTCCGCTGTGGGTAAAAATTGCAGCAGCAACGTCCATGGCACTAGGAACCTCAATCGGCGGCTGGAAAATCATCAAGACGATGGGTACGAAGATTTTCAAAATTGAGCCGATTAACGGCTTCGCTGCGGACATGTCTGCCGCATCCGTTATTTTTACCGCTACCCTGCTGCACCTGCCGGTCAGCTCGACGCATGCCATTACCTCGGCGATTCTCGGTGTAGGTTCGGCCAAGCGTTTCTCCGCAGTGAAATGGGGAGTAGCCGGACGGATTATTGTTACCTGGTTCATTACGATTCCGATCAGTGCAGTGCTGGCCGGATTAATCTGCAAGCTTTTCTTCTAAAAGGTAGGGTAATGAAGATGTCATGGAGGCCACTAACGGCTGCTGACATCTTTTTTTGTTGCCCAGGAGACCTACATACATACCGGATACAGCCGAAGACACCGCGAGGTGTCTTTTGTGCTTTACAAGAGAAAAGGTCACAAAAAGTCACATCAATCCGATAAAAAACATTAATCGGGGCAAAAAGAAAATGAAATATCTCACTTTCAGAAAATAAAATGACATGAAGTTTTACAATAAATCGTAGGATATTGTAGGATATGGTAGTCTTCGCAGTAAGGTGTGTTTTAAGTGTTACGATAGCTAACAGAGAACGGGTTAAAGCCAGCTAACTATAAAAGCTTGTAAAGGAGGACTGTCGTTGATTGATTTTCATCAGGTAGAGAAGCATTACGGGCATTTCCATGTGCTGAAAAGTATTGACCTGCATGTTGAGGAAGGGGAAGTGGTTGTTGTGGTTGGCCCTTCCGGGTCCGGTAAAAGCACAATGCTGCGCTGTATCAACCGGCTGGAGACGATAACCAGCGGCGGACTGACTGTTGACGGAATAACGGTAAATGAGCGCAAAACAGACATTAACAAGCTGCGCAAGGAGATCGGGATGGTGTTCCAGCATTTCAATCTGTATCCGCATAAAAAGGTGATCGACAACATTACGCTGGCACCGGTCAAGGTGCTCGGGCTGCCTAAGGCAGAGGCGGAGAAGACAGCCATGTATTACCTGGAAAAGGTCGGGATTGCCGATAAAGCACAGTCGTACCCGAACCAGCTGTCCGGCGGACAGCAGCAGCGTGTCGCTATAGCCCGGGGTCTGGCCATGAAGCCGAAGATTATGCTGTTCGACGAGCCCACCTCGGCGCTTGATCCGGAGATGGTCGGCGAGGTGCTGGATGTCATGCGTAACCTGGCCCGCGAGGGAATGACAATGGTGGTTGTGACACATGAGATGGGCTTTGCCAAAGAGGTTGCTGACCGGGTGATCTTTATGGATCAGGGACAGATTGTGGAGGAAGCGGCGCCGGCGGAATTCTTCGCCAGTCCCAAGGAAGAACGGACACGTACGTTTCTCAGCCGTGTGTTAAGCCATTAACCAAATATACAGATTATGGGGAGGAAGAGAAATGATGAAGATCAAGAGCGTGAAATGGGTAAGCCTGCTGCTGGTTGCTGCACTGTTCGTAATTGCCGGCTGCGGCAATAATAACACCGGGAATGCTGGGGGCGGTAATACTGCCGGAGAATCAACGGATTCGGCCGCGGTTGCCAAGATCAAGGAACGCGGCAAGCTGCTGGTCGGTGTGAAGTACGATACCCGGCTGTTCGGACTGAAGGACCCTGCTTCCGGTAACGTGGAAGGCTTCGATATCGATATCTCCAAAGCCATTGCCAAGCATATCCTGGGCGACGAAAACGCAATTGAGCTGAAGGAAGTTACGTCCAAGACACGGATTCCGATGCTGAACAACGGTGAGATTGATATGGTTGTAGCTACGATGACGATTACTGAGGAACGTAAGAAGGAAGTTGACTTCTCCGACGTATACTTCCAGGCCGGACAGTCTCTGCTCGTTAAAAAGGGCAGCCCGATCACCGGACTTGAAAGTGTAACTAAGGATACAAAGATCCTCGGCTCCAAGGGGGCTACTTCAATCAAGAACATCAAAGAAAAGGTTCCGGGCATCACTGTGCTGGAATTCGATAACTATCAGGATGCCTTCGCAGCCCTGAAGGCAGGCCAAGGGGATGCGCTGACAACAGACGATGCGATTCTGTACGGTATGGCTTCTCAAGATGAAGGCTACGAGGTTGTTGGCGAACCGTTCACGGATGAGCCTTACGGGATTGCTATACAAAAAGGTAACACTGACGTTGTTCAGGCTGTCAACGATACTTTGACTGAACTGAAGGCGAACGGTGAATACGATGCAATCTATACTAAATGGATCGGTAAAGCTCCAGCGAAATAAGCCTGGAATTATTCTTGCCCTATAAGGACAGCGAAACGGTACCCGGCCTGTACAGGTCGGCTCTGCCGTTTCTTCTTGTAAGAAGGGAAGACGCCAAAAACGGATAAGCGGGATATATTATTTTGCAGGCAAGGGTAGGTGAGAGTGATGGATTTTTCGATATTGACTAATTATTTTGATCTATATCTGAGAGGGTTCTGGGGGACTCTGCTGTCCAGTGTACTGGCACTGATCGGAAGCTTCGTGATCGGGACAGTAATTGCGGTGTTCCGGATTACTACCATTAAAGCACTGCGCTGGTTCGGAACGGGCTATGTGGAGTTCATCCGCAATATTCCGCTGCTGCTCGTGGTATGTATTTTCTATTATGGCCCGTCGGCAATCGGCTTTACGCTCGACGGCTTCAAGGCGGGAACGATCGGACTCGCGGTATATACCTCGGCTTTTATTGCTGAGGCGATCCGCGCTGGCATTATGGCTGTTCCTAAAGGGCAGATGGAGGCGTCCCGTTCGTCCGGCCTCAGCTATGTCCAGGCGATGGTGCATATTATTCTCCCGCAGGCAATTAAGCTGGTTATTCCGCCGCTCGGCAACCAGTTCATTAACCTGATTAAGAACTCGTCCGTGCTGACGCTTGTCGCCGGATTTGACCTGATGTACTTCGCGGACAGTATTTCCACGGAGACGTACCGTACGTTCGATACTTATATTTTTGTAGCGGTATTCTATCTGGTGCTCACTGTACCGCTTAGCTACGGCGTAAGGGTATGGGAACGCAGACTGCAGAGCAAGTACTAGAACGAAGCACCTGAGGAGGGATCGTATGGATTTTGCCGGTGCATTTTCACCCGCTAATTTAGTTTTTTTGATGGACGGCCTGTATATCACGCTGATTGTGGCATTTGTATCGATTATTCTGAGCTTTATCATCGGCGTAGTTGTCGGTGTGATCCGCTATGCGGAGGTTCCGGTGCTCTCACCGGTCATGTTCTTTCTGGTTGAACTGATCCGTAACCTGCCGCTGCTGCTGATTATTTTTTTCGTGCGCTTTGCGCTGCCGGAGATCGGGATCAAGCTGGGGCTGATTACAGCTGCAATTGCTGCACTTACCGTATTTGAAGCAGCAATGATTGCCGAGATTGTACGCGGAGGCCTGGCTGCTGTTGATAAAGGGCAGATTGAAGCCGCACGCTCGTCCGGACTCAGCAGCTTCCAGACCCTGTGGCATATTGTACTCCCGCAAGGACTAAGACATATGGTACCGCCGCTGGTCAGCCAGTTCATCTCACTGCTCAAGGATACGTCGCTGGCGACGATTGTTGCACTGCCGGAGCTGATGCATAATGCGAAGATTGTTATGGGCCAGAAGGAGAGCTACACGATTCCTATCTTATTGATGGTTGCCCTGATGTACTTCGTTGTGAATTACCTGCTGTCGCTGGTATCCAGACGCCTGGAGCATAAAACGGTATAATTTCAAGAATTAGTGTGTCAGGCATATAAAACAACCGTTTGTTATGGTAGTATAGTTGACAACAACATAAGCAGGAGTAGTGTTGATGGGACAATTTATACTCAAAAATAGAGCCGTGCAGATATTCATGGCAGCTTTCGGTACAGCAATAGCCGGAGAATTCAAAATCAATCCGTTTGACGGCGATGTTTTCCGGATTGCAATGGGCAGCAGTGCTTTTCTGCTGTTTTTGCTTTTAATGAGGCGTCTGCCTTATATTACGACAGGGATTGTCACGGGAATTGTGGTGCTGCTGTTCCGCACAGGGATGGATGCTGTGGGCGGCAGCGGAGCTTCGGCTATGGAGAGCCTGACAAGCCATTTCTCGGCAATGATCTACTATATGGTCTTCGCCGTGCTGATGAGTCTGATCAAAAGCCGGATCGATACGTTCCACCCGCTCGTGCTGGGCGGTGTTGCGGCGGTGATTGATCTCCTGTCGAACGAAATGGAGCTGCTGACCCGGCTGATTGTGCTGGATTCTGCCTCCTTCCGGCTGAATGAATGGACCTTTCTGATGGCGATAGCCGTCGTCCGCACGTATTTCACAACCGGTGTCTACAGCAGTATTGCTGTCAGCCAGCTGCGGATTACGCAGCGGGAGCAGAACCGGCGGATGGAGCAGATGATGAGCTTCAGCTCCGGGCTGTATGGTGAAGTCTTTTATCTGAAAAAATCAATTGGCACACTGGAGAGTGTTACGCTTAGCAGCTACGAGCTGTACCGCAGTCTTAAGGCGGAGGGGACGCAGCAGCCGTACAGCCGCCAGGTGCTTGATATCACGCAGCAGATTCATGAAGTGAAGAAGGATTCGCAGCGCATTCTGGCGGGGCTTGTGAAGCTGGCCGACCGTGAGGTGACCGGTGATCTGCCGCTGTCCGTCATTATGAATTTTGCGATGAAGAGCAATGCCAAATATGCCGAAATGCTCGGCAAGCACATTCAGTTCACTTTAAATATGACCTCAGACTATATTACCGCCAGCTATACTCCCCTGTTGACTCTGCTCGGCAATCTTACAGCGAATGCGGTTGAAGTGATACAAGGTAACGGCAGCATTACCCTGGATGTGCGAGAGGACGGGGAATATACCGTCTTTCGAGTGGCTGACAGCGGCGGCGGGATTAAGGAGCGTGACCGTGAGCTGCTGTTCGAGCCGGGCTTTACGACCAAGTTTAATCAGGAGGGTGTGGCGGCTACGGGGATCGGGCTGTCGCATGTGCGGGATATTGTCCATTTATTTGCAGGGCAGATTTCCGTTGATCCGGTCTCGGAGCTGGGCGGGGCCAGGTTTCAGATTAAGATACCGACAAGCGGGCTGCGGAAGGGGGAGTAGGGAATGCCGTTATCTTTCTGTATTGTGGATGATGATGCCACTGCCAGAAGAATGCTGCAGCATATCATCGAGGACAGCGGGCTTGGAGAAGTGGTTGGTACAGCGGAAGGCGGGCAGGACGGTGTGCGTCTGATTCTGGAGGAGCGTCCGGATATTGTGCTGATGGATCTGCTGATGCCGGACCAGGACGGCATCGAGACAATCGATTCCCTGCAGGCTCAGGGCTGCCGCTCCAAATTCGTCATGATCTCGCAGATCGAGAACGGGGATATGGTCGGGCGCGCCTACCGCAGCGGCATCGAGTTCTTCATCCGCAAGCCGATCAATAAGATTGAGGTCGAATCGGTGCTGCATAAGGTGAATGAGCGGTATGCGATTAACCGTTACCTGGATGAGATCAAGTCGAGCCTCGGCAAGCTGGAGGGGCTGCAGTTCGGACTGGTGCAGGCGGCGGTGAGCAAGCGGACCGTTAAAGAGATTATCCAGCCTATTCTGATGAATATGGGCATGATCTCGGAGGGGGGCAGCCGAGACATTATCCTGATGATGGAGCTGGTAGCGGCTAGAGAGGATAACCGCACACTTCCGCCGCTCAAGGAGCTGTACGAGATGGCTGCGGCCACCTATAAATCCTCGCCGCAAGAGGCCGCCAAGGAAGTGAAGGCAATCGAGCAGCGGCTGCGCCGTGCCCTGTCCGCAGGGCTGGCCAACCTCGCCTCAATCGGCTTGACCGACTACGGCAATCCGAAGTTCGAGCACTACGCGCCGCTCTATTTCGACTTCGAGGAGGTCCGGCTGAAGATGAAGGAGATTGAGCTGGGCCGGGATTCCGGCAAGGTGAAGGTCAACATCAAAAAGTTCCTGCAGGTGCTGCATCTGGAGCTGCTGGAGGGGCTTGGACGGTGAGGCGGGTTGCGGCTTATGGATACGGATACCGGATTAAGTGGAGTTAATTTGCGGAAGTAGCCTATCATCGGGCGCTTAATTGGAAAAAGGTAACTTAATTTCGCCAAAAAAGCGTCCAGAGCAATAAATGTGCCGAATTAACTGACGTTTTTCCAGCTAATCATGGTAAAGACCTTGGAATCCGCAAATGAAGTGGCGAAAATCAAACTAAATGCCGGCTGCCTAATATAATCAGGTTAAGTAAGGCGCCTGATATGCGGCTGACCTTTCATAGCCGGTTCAGCTTATAATGTTACGAAGTAACCACCATAGCCGCTGATTTGCGGACGGGGGTTATTTTTTTGCGCAGAGAAGTCCTTAGCGGAGTGGAATTTGGGCGATGGCCGTCTCATGCTGTACAATAGTAGGAATAGAGCGCTGCAGCAAGGGAAGCAGGAGTAAACGGAGGTCTCATTCATGATACGTACACTGGCGGTAACCCATCAGGGGGAGGTGCTGACCGGCCTGCCTCTCCAGAGCATGGCGATTGCTGATTATGCCTGGATCTGGGCGGATTTCAATGCACCGACGGCGGAGGAGACACGGCTGCTGGACAGCTATTTCCACTTCCACCCCCTGGCGATTGAGGACTGCATGCATACTTTGCAGCGGCCCAAGCTGGATTATTATGAGGATGTGCAGTTTTTTGTGCTGCATGCACTTAATGAGCAGACGCTGGAGGCAGAGGAGATAGACCTGTTCCTGAGCCCGGGCTTCCTCGTCTCCTATCACCACCAGCAGAAGCCGGAAATGGACGAGGCCTGGGCGCTGGTGCAGGCGGAAATTCACAGCCGCAAGAACTGGTCGGGCGGTCCGGTGGCTGCGGCTTATACCGTGATGGACAAGCTGGTTGACCGGTATTTTCCAAGCCTGTACAACCTGGAGGATGAGCTGGCGGATCTTGAGGGCATGGGTGAAAAAGAATCCGTAGAAGAGCTGATGAGCCAGGTGTTCAAGGTGCGCAGTCGGCTGCTGAAGCTGCGGCGGACGATTGTACCGATGCGTGATCTGATGTACCGGATCGTCAACTCGCAGCATGTCCAGAGCAACGGGGAGGAGCGGGTCTATTTCGGTGATATCCATGACCATCTGCTGAAGCTGACCGATATGATTGAGGTGGACCGGGAAATGACTGCCGATCTGCGTGACAGCTACATCTCGCTCAATTCGAACCGGATGAATTCGATTATGAAGACGCTGACGGTCATCACGACCGTATTCATGCCGCTGACGCTGATCGCCGGCATCTACGGGATGAATTTTAACGTAATGCCTGAGCTGGGCTGGAGCTTCGGGTATCCGGCTATTCTGCTGGTCATGCTGCTGCTTGGGGGAGGCATGTTTCTCTGGTTCCGGCGGAGCGGCTGGTTTAAATAACGAAATCACCCCACAAAGTGGAGCTTTTACATTGAAGATGACTCAGGTACTTTGCGTGGAACCCGGAAAACCCATAAGTGTAATAATAAACAAGCCAAACGCCACCGCTAAGAGCGGCGGCGTTTATTGGAGGAAGGGGAGGACTTCCGGCGGTTTTTAGGTTTGGCCGGAGATTTGCGGCGCTGCTTGGACGGGCGTCTTTTTTTGCGTTTCGGCTGATACATGGCGGCGTCCTCCTCGGCGGCGAATGAGCCGGAGCCTTTCTTTTTGCCGAAAGTGCCCATAACGAGCTTCACCATCGGCGCCATCTGCTGAAAGCCCTCGACGACCTTCTGCACCTTGCCCATGGAGCTGACAATCCCGTCGATTCCGCCCATCCGGTCCACGATCCCCTTAATCTGCTCGAGATTAGCCAGATTGCCGAGATTGCCGAGGTTACCCAGCAGCCCGCCGGCTTTGGGGGCCGCTTCAGCTGCAGCTACAGGTAAGGCAAGGGCTGTATCAGCTGCTTCTGCTCCGAGTGCAGGCAGCAGTCCGGCTTCAATTGGAGGCGGCGGCTGGATGTAGGAACCGATGCCGGGATAGGCTGAAGGAGCATAGGAGCCGGCCAGCGAGCGCCCCTCCCGGCGGGAATGATTATAGTAATGATGAGGCATAACATCACATTCCTTCGTTATTGGTTTGCTATACTGTATGTCATGGGCGAACATAAGGTATAGACAAACGCCCGGGTAACCGGGATATGAGCGGAAAAGGGCGGATGCCCAGCGGGACTCCGGGGGAAGTGAAGAAACCGTGTCCATGCTTGATTTTCAGAGGTTATGTAGTACTATAGTTAAGGCGGTAAATCCTATCAGATACAGATAGAGTATAATCCAAACCCGATATACGGTGTGCGCCTGGGGTGGACAAATGTCCGTCATTTTCGTTCTGTACAGCGTGAAACCGTTAATGCTTGAAAAAACTGCTCCAGTGCAATATAGTAGAGGCAAGATAGTCTTGTTGATTTTACAGCTTTAATGCTTTAAAGCCAGTTTTGGATGATGCTTAATCCATGAAGATGATGCTGACCAAACTTTTTAGGGGATGATCTACGATGCAGCTTAAGAAGCTAAACGATAAAAGTATAGACCAATTATTTGAAGCCATTTTAACACTTAAAAATATGGAAGAATGCTATGTCTTCTTCGACGATCTGTGCACGGTAAACGAGATCCAGTCGCTGTCACAGCGTCTTGAGGTTGCGCGCATGCTGGGCAAGGGCTCTACATACAATCAGATCGAGGCGGAGACCGGAGCAAGCACGGCTACGATCTCCCGGGTGAAACGCTGCCTGAATTACGGCAATGACGGCTACAAAATGACGCTGGAACGTCTGGGACGCTAATCTTATGAAACCGGGCGTCCTAATCATCAGTCACGGCTCCCGGGACAAGACCTGGGTGAAGATTGTCGATGAAGCAGTGAATCATTTGTCGCTGGCGGAGGCGCTGCCGGTGGCAGTGTCTTTTCTGGAGCTGGTAGAAGGCCGCCTCATTCAGGACGGAATAGATGAGCTTGAACATGCAGGGGTCACAGATATTATTGTGGTCCCCTTGTTTGTTTCTTCGGGCAGTACGCATATTGATGAGATAGCATATGCACTGGGTGCAAAGCCTGCGCCGGAGCGCGAGACCGATCTTGAACTGTTCGCTGTAGAGGCGAAGGTTCACTTCGGCTATCCGGTTGACGACGATCCGGACATTGCCGTTATGCTCTGGGACAAGCTGCGTGAGCTGTCAGTCCGCCCGGAGCGCGAAGTGATTCTGCTCGCCGGGCACGGCAGCAAGCATGACGGCTTCCGCCAGCGCTGGGAAGCGGGCATCTCCTCCCTCGCGGAGCGGGTGCGCGCTGTCAGCGGCGTAGCGGCGGCTGATTACGGGCTGCTGAGCGTCGGGACGCTGCGCGAGCGGGCGGAATATTGGATAGGGCAGGGCTACGGTGTGCTGGTGGCCCCGCTCTTTTTGAGTGAGGGGTATTTCACCAAGGTTGTACTGCCCGGGCAGCTCCAGGGGCTGGAGTACAGCTACACCGGCCATACACTGCTGCCGCACCCGCTGCTGCCGCACTGGATTGAAGAGCAGGTGCGTGTGATGCTGGAGCGGGCTCGCGGTGAAAATGGGCTTTTATAGTCTAAATCCGGTGCTGCTGCATAGATATATTTAGATAGCCTGCTGATGTCACTTGAATGATATAGCAAAAAAAATGCGCTGCTTGGCCTCCAACATTGCTTGTAGGGTGCTGAATTGGGTATAATCAGTAAGGTTATCTATTTTAAATACACAGGTGGCGTTCCGGTAATGAAAACTGCGAGATTGATTTATAATCCCACTTCTGGACGGGAAGAAATGAAAAGACGACTCGCCGACATTTTGGAGCGGCTGGATATTGGCGGCATTGAAGCCTCCTGCCATGCCACAACCGGGGAAGGCGATGCTACGGCGGCAGCGGCTGAGGCTGTTGAACGAGGCACTTTTGATCTGATCATAGCGGCCGGCGGCGACGGCACTCTGAATGAGGTCATTAACGGGATGGCGGAGAAGCCTAACCGGCCCCCGCTGGGTGTACTGCCGCTTGGTACAACCAATGATTTTGCCCGGGCGATGGGCATTCCGAAGAACTGGGAGGATTCCTGCGATCTGATTCTGCGCCAGGAGTCGCGCCTGATTGACCTCGGCAAAGCCAACGACCGTTATTTCATTAATATAGCCGGCGGCGGACGCCTGACCGAGCTGACATATGAGGTTCCAAGCAGACTGAAGACGATGATGGGACAGCTTGCTTACTACCTGAAGGGTATTGAGAAAATGGCCAGCCTGTCGCCGCAGGAGCTCTACATCCGTGCGAACGGCCAGGAGCTGATTCATGACGAGTTCATGCTGTTCCTGATCGCCAACACCAACTCCGTCGGCGGCTTCGAGAAGCTTGCTCCGGATGCCCGGATTGACGACGGCCTGTTCGACGTCATCGCAGTCAAGAAATGTAACCTTGCTGAGTTCATCCGCCTGGTCACCCTGGCGATCCGCGGTGAGCATCTGCAGGACAAGAAGGTTGTGTACTTCCGTACCGACGCGATGGAGGTTACCTCTCCGGGCTACGTCCAGCTTAACCTGGACGGTGAGCTTGGCGGTACCCTGCCGGGCAGATTCGAGATTCTGCCGCAGCATCTGCGGATTTTTGCGCAGAATCACTAAGACAAGAGCGTGTTAGAGAGCGAGAGAAGATAAAGCTCCACTTGATTCGTGCGGTGGCCCGTCGGGTCAGCTGGAGCTTTTGGCATTAGAAGAACATGAAAGAAGTGAGTATAGACAATGAGTAAACACCGCAGCGGACGCCGTGGGGGCAGCCGGGAAGCAGCAGCGCCAGCCGCAGATCTGCCAGTGAACAAGAATGACGAGGTTATGCTCGATATTATCGGCATGACCCATGAAGGCGAGGGGGTAGGCCGGGTGGATGGCTTTACCCTCTTTGTGCAGGGCGCCCTGCCCGGTGAGAAGGTCCAGGCCAAGGTACTCAAGACCAAGAAGCAGTACGGCTACGCCAAGCTGCTCAAGCTTGTACAGCCAAGCCCGGCCCGTATCGCGCCGCCCTGCGATATCTACGACCAGTGCGGCGGCTGTCAGCTGCAGCATATGGATTACACTGCCCAACTGGCCTGGAAACGCCAGCTGGTGGTGGACAATCTGCAGCGGATCGGTAAGCTGCAGGTGGCCGGAGCGCCGGGCAGAGGCGCTATTGCCGGAAGCGGCGGCGCGGAAGGAGCTGCGAAGGCGGCGGGGCTGGCTGAGGGAGCGGGTGAAGCGGGCGCTATAGCCGGAAGCGGCGGCGCGGAAGGAGCTGCAGAGGCAGCGAACCTGACGGATGGAGCGGATGAAGCGGGTGCAAGTGCCGGGGAGGCGCAGGCTGACGGCATCATCGTCCGGCCGACGCTGGGCATGGACGAGCCTTGGCGTTACCGCAACAAGGCCCAGGTGCCGATCGGCGTAACCGAAGGCGGCCTGGTCGGCGGCTTCTACGCCCGCGGCAGCCACCGGATCGTTGATATGGAGACGTGCCTGATTCAGCACGAGCATAACGACAGCGTCATAGCTGTGGTGAAGAGCATAGGCAGAGAGCTCGGCATCTCTGCCTATAATGAAGAAACCGGCCGCGGCCTGCTCCGTCACGTTGTCGTGAAGAAGGCCTTCCGTACAGGCGAGATGATGCTCGTTCTTGTTACAAGCGGCCGCGACATCCCGCATCTGGACGCCTGGCTCGGCAGCATCCGCGAGCAGCTCCCGGATGTAGTGAGCATCTGCCAGAACGTGAATCCCCAGCGTACGAATGTGATCTTCGGTAACGAAACCCGTGTCCTGTGGGGCAGAGACGTCATCTACGATTACATCGGAGATGTACAGTTCGCCATCTCGGCGCGGTCTTTCTATCAGGTGAACCCGGCACAGACTGAGGTGCTGTACGGCAAAACCGTAGAATACGCGGGACTGACAGGTAACGAGACGGTGATCGATGCCTACTGCGGCATCGGAACAATCTCTCTGTTCCTGGCCCAGCATGCGGCTAAGGTATATGGCGTAGAGATTGTACCTGAAGCTATCGAAGATGCGCGTGGCAACGCGAAGCTTAATAATATGAATAACGTAGTGTTCGAGGTAGGTGCGTCCGAGGACGTCATTCCGAACTGGAAAGAGCAGGGCGTCACCCCGGACGTAATCGTCGTTGATCCGCCGCGCAAGGGCTGCGACCCGCGGCTGCTGGATACGATTCTGCAGATGCAGCCGGAGCGGGTAGTGTATGTGTCGTGTAATCCATCGACACTTGCACGGGACTTGCGGGTGCTGGAGGATGGCGGGTACTCCACCGTCGAGGTTACTCCGGTGGATATGTTCCCGCATACGGTGCATGTGGAGTCGGTGGCGGTGTTGGTCAGAAAAGACTAATAGTTAAGGTGCATTGACGTATTGACGTATACAGCACAGCAACGAAGCGGGTAAAATCCCGCTTCTTTTTTTGATCATTTGGATTTTTGGAGTGGCCTGCAGATTTTTATGATATGGAAGTTTTAATAGCTTTGTATTGTTCATTATTTTCCAAAGCCGCAGTAAGACGTGGTACAGGTATACCTAACTTTTTTGCTTCTCTCACAATTTCACTTACCGCAAAGCCTGCTTTACTATTGTTGTATTCGACGAAAAGTCGTGGTAAGCTTCCCTTTGCAAAAATAACCTTGTTAAAAAGCATACCGAGAAGTGCGGGTGGAATCTTAGTCATCAGTAGAGAAATTATATCCATTTTTGCGCCTCTTGCTTTAAGCACAAGGCTGATTTCCCTCATATTCTTAGCGACATTTGCGAATGAGTCACTATGATTCATGAGTGCTGGAAAACTCCCCAGCTTTAACACCTCAGTCTCCATAGCCGCATTCACGGCAAAGTGATTCCATAGCCAGTTTTGCATATCCTTTATCCAACTAATTTTAAAATGAGCACTTTCAAATAATTTTTTGACCTTGTTGTTAATATGTTCAGTGCCTACCCGTGGTTTTTCTAAAAATAGCATTTTCAAAAAGCCGCCTCTAAGTCTATTGTCCGCAATGCCGCCTCCTCCTCCCGGGAACCCAAAGACAACATTGTTCATAGACAATGGTGAGATCGATGATTTCAAATCTTGCCAAACGTTATTAAATATTAGGACAGGGGAGGTTCCAGCAACAGTCGATAGGAATTGTGCTGCTTCTGGAAGCTGTTCCGTGTTGACACTCACAATAATGAGATCATAATTTGGGCTCATCTCCTCATGTAGTTTGACGTTCCAGCGTTCTTGTATTAGCTGCTTCCCTCTTCGTGCATCCCACATATCAAGCCCTATGCTGCTTCCGAAGGTTTCTTTTCTTCCTTTTCTAACGTAAAACTCGACTGTATGCCCTGCCTTTTCAAAGGCCCAAGCATATTGGGTTGATATTACACCTCTACCGAAGAATAAAATTCTCATATAGCCTCCTAAAAATATATATTAATGCTTGCTAATCATCAAACAACGTGTTGTATAATGTTATTGTATAGATTCACTATAGGGTCATCAACCATCAGATTTTTAATATCTGTCGTATAAAAAATTGCACAGAAAATAGAGGTAAATCATGCATAAGCAACCTGAAATTACGGACAAAACAAGGCAGGCATTTGTAAATGTATTCTGTGATTTATATAGCCGGAAACCAATCGAAAAAATCTCCATTCAAGAGATCGCTAACCAATCAGGATATAACCGCAGTACATTTTATCAATATTTTACGGATATCTATGCGTTGTTGGACTACGTTGAAGAGCGTATTTTGAACTCCATTAACGAGGAGATGGCGAGCAGAGAGTTTTCTACACATACTTTCCAAGATGCACTTCAATGCTTTGAAAATGTAGAGGAAATTTCAGTGCTTAAAGCTATCTTGGGAGACTATGGTTCTGTTCATTTCGTTGAACGCCTGAAGAGAGAAATTCCCTTTGAGAGATTGATTATTGACTTTCCAACTAATGATGCTGTAGCACCATATATAATTGAGTTTTACATATCCACTTTAATATCTATGTTTCGCCTTTGGATACGCAACGACAAGGATCTATCATCGGAAGAATTGGTCAAGTTAATAGATAGCCTATTTACAAGTGGATTAACACCGTATCCTATCTTTGGCACGGTCAATCCGCGGCGCCTCTAGTCGTCCCCTGTGTGCTCCTTGGTAAACAAGGGTTTTTGAGTACTGGAATCGGAGTTGGAACTTAGTAAACAGAAAATGACAAATAGACCGCATGCCATTGCCGGCAGTGCGGTCTATTTGATTAAATTGGATCGCAGTAGCGCTACGATAAGCACATTAAAGGTTAATATAAGCATCATTGCGTCTAACACTGTGCCTATATTATAAATGTGAAACTAGAACACGAACACACTCTACAATCGCTGCAGAAGCGCGGTATAGTAATCGTTACCGTTTCGCTTATCCAGCTTTTCGGCTGTGGCGAAAGCGGCTTGCTGGAAGTGCTTAGCGAGCAGCGTTACCTCCCCGGACTGGTGCTCACACGGGTGCCCTGCCGGAAGCTTGACCTGGAACCGGATGGATTCTCCCGCCAGCTGGCGGAACAGCTTGGCCGAATAGGCGTTGAATATCATCCGGTCGACCGGGTTCTCATGATCGAGAGAGGAGGCGATATATTCTTCAAAGACTCCCAGCGCCTTGATTGGATCGGTTAAGGTCAGGTAACCAATGTGCTCTCCCTGGTGATACAGAAAGTCGCGGTTACCCTTTACCAATCTGAAGCCTTTCTTCTGAAGCTTATCGGCTTCCTGCTGACGGCCTAGCCGCAGAAGGGGGAACAGCACCTTCGTGATGGTCACATGAGGCACCTCACCGCAGCTCATTTTACCTTTGAGAATGGGCTCAGCCGCCTTCAGGGTTCCTTCGTCGTCTCCCCGCTTCGCCAGAAACTCGACAAGGCGGTTTTGCTCACAGGCCGGACAATCGCTCATCTCATCCCGGTCCATGGTCTGTACAATGTCCCATTCTGCCTGGGAATTGTCCAGCTCCCCAAACTCCGCGAAGATGTGCGCCCGGTAGTAGTGATAGGAACGGCTGCTATAGCCTTCGGCCGCAAAACGGATCTTCATGTCCTCCAGCAGATTCTCAATCTGGACACGGCTTATATCTGCAAAAGAGGTAATGCGGTCCAGAACCCACTTGTAGGACCACAGCAGGGTGAAGCTATCGAACCGGTCCGGATTTTTGTCATACTGTCCCAATTGCCAGGAAAAGGCAACCAGTGCCTTCATTGGATAGCCGTGGAAGCTGCCCGTATCTACGATTTCGCTGCGGGCCTCAAAGCCCTGATCGAGATCTCCTGCGGCATCTGCCACCCGTACCGCCTGCTCCAGCAGCTCCAGCTTAGCCTTGCCTCCTGGCAGGTCATAGGCCTCTTCCATCAATTCTTCGTAACTCATCCCGGTAAGGTTCATCTATTCGTCTCCTCCTGTTGAATGACTGGCCGTCATACCCCAATCAATAAATTGAATGATGCCTTTGTTCAGAAGCGCTGTCTCTTGGCGGTTCATCGGATAATGTCCCATCATCAGCGCATTGCAGTACAGCATCTCGACAATAGAAGGCAGCATTGCAATGTGTGCCGGATGAAAGGCCCGTGCAATGACGGGGTTGTTCATATTGAAGTAGAGCGTTGCGTATGCTGCATCTTTTATCGAAGCGCCCAGGCTGCCCAGAACGGAGGACAGCGCATCGGTGCTCACTTCTTTGGCCGCCTCCATAACACGCCACTGAGCGGACTCCTGGGATAGGGTGTAGAGCACAGGAATCTCCTCTGGCTTGAAACGGCGAAGCTGCACCTGGCAGCGGAATTTCTGCAGCACACTGTCCGCCAATCTTACGGATTCATAGTAGTCAAGCCGCTCCTGGGGTGTAATATCGGTAAAAGATAAAGAGACCTCCTCCGGCAGGAGCCGTTCCGTCTGTACGTCCGGATCAATTAGGGGCAGCAGGGAGAGCAGCTCGGCATCATAAATATACCCGCCGTTCACCACCAGCATGGATTGGGCCGAAGCGACATGGGTAATCTGACGGTACTCGTCCAGAGTCGCAGTAAAGTATAGGGGGGACTGCTGCTTCAGCTCACCAAGCGGCCTCGTGCCAAAGCTGCTCTCAAAAGGAAGCCACTCGTGAATAATCGAGTAGAATGACGAATCTTCCACCGCAAGGGCCTTCATGGATAAGGCGTGCAGCGAAATGATAGATTGCAGGCGATCCGGATCATACTCCGCCATCCGCATCAACTCCTGACGGATGGTGTTCCCCAGCTCTTCCCGCACCTGCTCCAGCTGGACATTCTCATAGAAATGCTCCCGGGAAGCGGTCGGCTGCAGCTCATCGGTCCAGATCAAGCATTTGACGAAGAACGCCCAGTCCGGCAGAATATTGCCGGCGGCTTCGGAGACCAGCATGTGCTTCAAGTACACCCGGTGATTGCGTTTGGCACCCAGGTTCACTGCCTGCGGCAAGATGAAGGCGATGCCTCCCGTCCGGCCCGAAGCGGTGTGCAGGGGAATGAAATCGCGGAACGTCTCCCCGAGCACCTGTCTGCCAAAGGCCAGCACCTCGCTGCGATGCTTCCGGGCCAGCTGCGGATCTTTGACCCAGGGCGGGGAAGGCGGGTTAATCAAACGAGTGGTTTGATTGGACACCAATTGGATGGGATAAGGCAGCAGGGCTCCATAATGGAACAGCCATTCTTGCAGATTGCCTTCCTCGAAGTACAGCTCAGAGCCTTCTTTGCAGCGCAAAAAAACTTTGGTTCCCGCAGCGTGTATCCCTTCGAGCCTGCGAATCGTATAGGTTCCGTCCGGCTTCCCTCGCCATTCCAGCGCAGGTCCGCCCTTGGCGGATTGTGTAAGCATGACGATATCGTCACTCACCATGAAGCAGGACAAGAGCCCGATGCCAAACCGTCCGATAAAAGAGGTGTTGGTCTGGAGAAAGTCCTCGCTCCGCTTGGAGGATTGACCGATCATTGCCAGGAACTCATGAATTTCCGACTCGTCTAACCCGATCCCGTTATCTTCTATTAATAAGGTCGCCCCGGTTGAGGACCTGCTTACCTCGACATGAATCCTGCCCTCGTATCCACCCTGGGAATAAGCCTGCCGCGCAGTAATCGCGTCTATGCCATTTTGCAGCAGCTCCCTCAAGAATACCTTCGGGCTGCTATACAAATGGTTGGACAAGATGTTGATCATGCCACTTAAGTTGACCTGAAAGCGATATGTATCCTGGGTTTGATTATTCATCTTTCTTCTCCTATTCTGTATAAATTGCACTTATCATCCACAAGAGGACAACGGTATTGTCCTGTATGCCAACAACTGGCCGTTATGGTTGCGGATGGCGCTATATATATTACCCCCAAGCCGCTTTATAAGAAACAGATATTCCCAATGAAATCCCATATTTATACACGAAACCTAATTGTCGTTCTGGTAAAAATTAATCCTATGCGGTCAACAGTGTAACTGAGATAGTGAAGGAGGGGCTGATTAAAGGCAGCGGCAGCTAGACCAGCCCGGCTGAAACTTTACCAGCGCTGGTCTAGCTGGAGGTATAACATAATAATAGACCGCATACCCTTGGCGGGTGTGCGGTCTACTTGACGTTTAGGAGACACAGGGAAATTAATATACGCGGACACCCGCACTAAGCACGGATTTGTTCTGTACGGAGTTGCCGGCCAGAAATACCTTGTGCAAATTCGGCAGCCGGCTCAGGATTTCTATATTGGAGATGGCATTGTTCTCCAGATGAAGCTCTTCGATCGCCTGCCAGTTGCCCATGAATTCCAGAGAAGCTATATTGCTGTCCTGCAGGGTAAAGGAACGCAGCGCGGACAACTTTGTGAAATAAGGCAGCACCTGGTCAATGTCACTGACAGAGGTATTGTTTACGCTGAAATAGGGCTGATCTATGGTCAAGTGCTCAAGCACGCTGTTCGGCTCAGCTGCTTGTTGTGTGAAATTCAATCGGCATTCTGAGCAGACCAGCGTTTTCACCTGTTTCAGACGAAATAGGGCATCGCTCTCCTTATACAGTGACGAGTCATAGAGACTTAGTGTCTGCAGGCGGGGCAAGTTGTCCAAGGCGTCAAGATGGGCCATTTCGTCGATCTCCCAGAGGTCAAGCTGCGTCAGCTCAGGGAATTTACCCAGCTCGGTCATATTCAACTCCAAGCTCCCGCCCCGCAGCGTCAGGGCAGTTACGGCAGGCGCCTCCAGTCCGGGAAGGAAGGAGCCGGGGATTTCCACCCGCTGTACGCCCGGCAATGCCAGCGTCTCTGCCTTCTCGTAGTAACCGGACAATGTTAACTCCCGCAAAGAAGGCAGGCTGTTCACGGGCTCTACGGAGCTAAGCTGGCCCAGGGAAGCCAGGCGGAGTGCAGTTATGGAGGCCTTGCCGGCCAGACGCTCCAGGCTGGAAAAGCTCAAGCTTTCGAGATCCAGTGTCTGCAAGGCAGGCATATTTTGCACAAAGTCGATGGACTTTACATTGGTTAAATAAGAAAGCTGAAGCTCCTGAAGCCCGGTTAGCGCATACAGCGGCTGCAGGTCTGTGGCTTCGCTGTGATGGATGGCCAGGGAGGTTAGCCCGGTCATGGACGACAGCCACCCCAGTTCATCGACAAAGGTTAGCGAAAGAGATTTGAGCGGCAGCTTATTCAGCAGATGATAATCCGTTACGGACTCACCCATATAGGTAATAGACAGAGAGCTGAGATTGGGGAATTCGAGCAGCAGGGCTACTTCCTGATTGCTGCGAAGCTGGGTAGTAAGCTCTGTAATTCTCGACTTATCGCCGAAATAGCCGGAAAAACTGCTGAAGGATTCGTTAAAGGCCCCGCCATAGCTTTTTAATCCTGCCATATGGGTGAAGCTGGTTGTATCCGTCTGGGAGATTTCGTAGGTTCCGGTCAGGTTGAGCGCCGATAGCCCCTTAAAGGCTTCGAAATCCCGCTGATCAATCTGCTCTGCATTCAATCTCTTGTCCCGGGTAATATAAGTGATCTTTCCGGCCTGCTCATCGCTGAAGGGATCGGAGAGGCTGTAAGTAAATTGCCACTGGTCATCGGGCGAACGCTCTACGGTTAAATAGCGCAGACGGGCCAATTCCTCCTCTGTCGGCAGGGCAGACCCTTTATCGAAGATTTCCCGCAAAAAGGAGAGCAGGACCTCACTTTCGGGCATTGTCCGTACAGGCAGCCTGGCCTCTATTTTTTGCTGAGATGAGTTGAGACTGTAGTAGAAGTAAGTACTGACGGCGCCGGATATGACTAGCAGCAACAGCAGCAACAGCCTTAGGGGGACGGTCGTTCTCTTCGCGGGCATAGGAGGTATCCCGTGGTAATGGTTAATAGTCTGATCCACATAGTAGACGTTATTCTGCTTTAACAAAAGCTCTGTCTGACAATAGGGACACTTGAGGATTGTACCTTCCTTGTATTCAATTGTTCCGCCGCAGTTGGGACAGTTTAACGGAATGAACGCCATGGGTGCCTCCTCCTTCATTATGTATGGAGCATAAGAGCATAGTTACACTTATTATATTGGGTTCAACTTCGTTATTCAAAGAGCTATAATGGATTCGACAGCACAGCCAGAAGAGCAGGAGCCATCTAATGCCACATAAAATATCCAAAACCCATATGCACGCCAGCACCAAGATGCTATTTTTTATATACTCCGTTGTTTTAGCCTTGATTTGTTTATTTCAGAATAAGCTGATCGTTCTCCCGGCGCATTATCTGTTTGTATTTGTGATCGGTAATGTGCTGCTATGCCTTTATTTATTTTTTGCCGATGACGCCAAGCCGGAATATTATATTCCCGTGCATCTTTTTTTATGGATGTTTTTGTTGTATGACAGCTACTTTTATTTATTTTACGGCTCAGCGCTGATATTTATCGCAGCTTCTATCACCTTTATGAGGCGAAACGCTATTCATCCTTGGACTAAAATGCTATATTATATCGTTCTTTCAGCCAGTCTGTTAGCGGCATTTACCCTAAATCCGGTAGTACTGTTCATGGTCTGCACCTTGTATGCCATCGTGATGGTGCTGCATGCTGAATTGAATACGATGCTTAAGTGGAATGTGGTTATATTAGGGTTATTACATAGCTTAGCGGTTGCAGCCTGTGCATCACCGGTTCTTTTTCCTTATCAGGACAACACCATTTTTACATTGCCGGTGAGTTTTCTGATCTTTGTTATGTATGTGATATCCGCGTCGATACGCCAGGTGTTATTTCGGATTCTTTACTCAGAAGCTATTATGTTCTTATGTATGATAAGTATTTTATTTGGCTACTCCATAGCCAGCTATAAGTGGGTTTATTCAGGTGACAGCAGCCCGTTCGCTGTTTATTCAGCAGGCAGCCTGATGTTATTAGTGATTGCCTTTGCAGCATGCTTCCATATACAGAAGGTAATTCAAGCCAAGTATGCATTACTTAAGAGCGGGCTGGGTGACTGGTTCGTGAAGCAATGGGAGGATGCACTGAGCCAGCACGAAAAGGGGTTGTCCTGGTCCGGCTTTGACTCCAAGCTGGCTCCTATACTGCCGAATGACGGCATTGTAATCCTGTATCAAGACAAGGCCGTGTATACCAGTGGAGTCTTTCTTGATCCTGGCTTCAAGTCAGGTAAGTCCCTGTATGCCGGAGAAGTCAGGCTGTTGATTCACGAAACCCATACACACCAGTCCTTCACGCCAGGGCAATATTATATGGCATACGCTTTGACCCGTTATATGCGGGACAAGCTTAACCAATGGGAAGAGATGGGCAGGATGAAGCTGCCGGATGCTGAACAAGGCGGGACTTTCAGTGAAACGTTGCGCTTCCGCAAAGAGGTAACGTATTATCTGCACGATAACATTCTG
This sequence comes from Paenibacillus camerounensis, assembly GCF_000723885.1. GTDB lineage: Bacteria > Bacillota > Bacilli > Paenibacillales > Paenibacillaceae > Paenibacillus_AQ > Paenibacillus_AQ camerounensis. The sequence goes on along the minus strand of NZ_CCDG010000042.1, from coordinate 54,436 downwards.
CAAAACATCATTGCGACCAAAAATATCGTAGCTACTTTACCAACGGAGCAGTCTGCGCTGAAGGAGCTGGCGGTAGAAACCTTGGGTGACCTGAATACGTCGATACGCTCGCAGATGCATGAGATTTATCCGTCTACTCTTGCTGATCTGTCTTTTGAGCGGAACATTCATATCCTGCTTGATGAGCTGCGCAAGCGGTATGGCAGCATTCCGAGTCCCCATATTCAGTATGAAATCTTCGAGCGGATGGATGAGCAGTCTGCGTATTTAATGTACCGTACGTTACAGGAGCTGCTGGCGAATACCTGTAAATATGCGGAGGCCGATCATATCTGGATTCATTTGTACAGCGCGGACTGCTGGATTATGGAAGTGAAAGAGGACGGCAAGCCCCTTGTGCCGGAGGACATGGAGGGTAAGATTAAGCATCTGGGGCTTTCCAGCTTGAAGCAGCAGGCGGGCTCGCTTAGCGGAGCTTTTGAATGGGCCCAGCACGAGGATTATAAGTTGTTTACATTAAGACTTCCAAGGAGAACACATGAAGGTACTCTTATTTGATGATCATAAATTGTTTGCAAAAAGCCTCGAAATTGTTATGGCGAACCATATCGATGAATTTCTGTGCTTCCAGACACCGGAGAACATAACGGAAATTGTGCAGCAGGAAAAGCCAGATTTGATTCTGCTCGACATTCACATGGGCGCGTATAGCGGACTCGATGTGTGCCGGGAGGTGCTGTATCATTTTCCTGAGCAGAAGGTCGCCTTTTTATCCGGATATAATCTGCATGAATACAATCTGGAAGCGAAGCGCATGGGGGCTAAAGGCTTCTTAGATAAAAACATGTCCGTTGAACATCTAATCGATAGCATCAGGCAGCTCCACCAGGGCGGCACAATCTTTATGGAGAATAAGGATGATGAGGTGATTGAGGAGCTGACCCCGCGCGAAAAAGAGATTTTGCAGTATGCAAGCAACGGGGATACGCAGCAGGTGATTGCCGATAAGCTGTTTATCAGCAGGCGCACAGTCAATAATCATCTAATGTCGATCAACGATAAGCTGATGGTGAACTCCACCGTTGCTGCCATTGTGAAGGGGATCGAGCTGGGCGTTATTAAGCTGTCGAACAATAGGTGAAGAGGAAAAGGCATCCGTTATAGATGCCTTTATTTATTGTACCAGTGCTGCGGATGTCTTCTGGGCAAAAATAAAGCGCTGAACACAGACCGCTGCGATGACAAGCAGAGCAGAGATGGCGAGCAGGATCACATTATCTTTGACCACACTGCCGAATGCAGAGTTGCCAGTCCAAGCCGCCAGCAAAGCATTTCGTCCGTAGATGACCGGATTAATATAATACACCAGCTTTTGCAGGAACTGCGGGAACATTTCAATCGGGAACGTTAAGCCGCCAAGGAACATTTGGAACATATAAAAAGCCAAGGAGATCGGATTATAGATCGAAGCCTTTCTCAGAATAGAAGTTAACAGGAACGTAACGGCGAAATGAAACACCTCAATAACGGCAAGGGTAACAAGGACCGGGATGATATTTTGCAGCGGGAATACGGTTCCCTTATAGAAATAAGTAAACACAATGAACGCAATAATGACGATAAGCTGAAAGGCAAAGGTAGCCGCGAATAAAGTGAAGGAGAAGCAGAGCTCGCTGACACCCATGAACTTGAATTTCTGCAGGTTGCCGCTTTCCCTTGCCTGTACATAAAAGGTACCGAACACACTGATCACCGCATTGCCTATAATAATGATGATGTACAGCGGGATGAGCAGGTCAGATAAGGACGAGCCGCTGAACTCCACATTTTGCAGCATATATCCGAATAAAATATAGAAGCCGATCGGCATCAAGAAGGCCATAAGGACAGACGATTTATCTCTGAATAACAGCTTGAAATTATATTTGGTTAAGCTTATTACGGGTTTCATTTGGTTTCTCCCTTCTCATCCAGCTCATAGCCAATCATGGTTAGAAAAGCATCCTCAAACGTCCGTTTCTGCAGCTGGATATCATATCCCCCGCAAATTTTCAGGTTGTCGAATACATCCTTTTCGTTCTCTTCCTTGTATTCAATCATTACTTTATTGCTTTGCTGCTTATATGCATATTTGAGGGAGGAGAAGCTAAAGCTGGAATCCACAAGACAGGTCGCTAGTTTATGCATCGCAAAAGCCTCGTTGATAAGATCAGGAACAGTCCCCTGCAGCTTCACCTTACCCTGTTCAAGGACAATCACATAGTCGGACAAGTACTCCACCTCGTCTAAAAAGTGGCTGGTCAGCAGCATACTAACGCCCTTTTCCTTGCGGATTTTGCCCAATAGATCCCAGATCATTCTGCGGGACATAACGTCCAGCCCTGTCGTAAGCTCGTCGAGAATAATTAGCTTAGGATTGCCGATGGTCGCCAGCAGCACCGCTATTTTTTGCTTTTCCCCGCCGGACAGCTTCTCCAGATAGGAATTCTTAAAGGGCAGCATTTGCACGCTTTGCAGCAGCTCATCCACCGTCTCCCGGCTATCCAGCAGTTCAATATAGAGCTGTATAATATCCTTCACTTTGGCGTTTTTTTCGAACGTGGACGTCTGAGTCTGCACCCGGATGTGTTTGTACAGCTCCTTTTTGTTAAAACCATATGTAATGGAGCCTGCATAGTTTAAGTTTTGCATGATGGCTTGAATCAAGGTGCTTTTTCCTGCTCCGTTATGCCCTACAATGGATACAATACTGTTATCCTCGATAGTGAAGGATGCTTTGGACACCGCATTATTGTTGGCTTTATGGTAACGTATGGATACGTCCTGTACATTTAATATCATAGCTGATGTGCTCCCTTCGTTGCTTACAAGAGCTATTCTATATGAATCAGACGCCTGGGGCATGAGTAATTTGTGCAAAGTTGGGACGACCCATTCTCTAACAAAAAGAAAATCCGCGGCTGGAGGCAGCGACTAAGAAACGGTTTTGTAAGTCAGCATTTACGATATTCAATACATTTATAGAACGTCATAAAGAGACTAACAAACCGGATCCTGTTCCTGCCTTATGTAAAACGTTGAGCAGCGGATTGATTTTCCTTGCCCAAGCGCTAACCCTAGTCAGTCGGTTCGGAGCCAAATGAGTTTTAAGTGTAGTTTGTGCAACAAAAACAGGGGAATTCGGACATTTTAAGGAGACCCGGCTCATGCTTTGATAATGGACAACAGCCCGATTCGTTACGCTACCAAGTTACAGCTGTTTCCCAAGGAGTATCCGCATGTGCAGCTTGTTTTTTAATCATCTTACAACCCAAACTGGAACCCTTCTGATAAAGGACTTTAGCTGTGGGGCGATAGATTGTCTCCATGTGAGGTTATAAAGGTAATTGCCGTTTATATAGTTCTGCTATTCTAAAATTTAGCTTCTTACCGTTCTGATTTCATCACCAACTACCAATATTGCCTCATTGTTGCTGATTGGAGATAGTTTCAGCGTTGATGAGTAGTTATCCATAATTTTCTGGGCTGATTTCTTAAACGGAAAATTGGTGTAGTGTGGCACTGTGTAAAAGTCCACTAAACCTAGCGCGTCAAAATTAAGTAAACCGGAGGATTTTTTATGGCTGTCCATTGCTTTGACATATTCAATGTTTGCAGCGGCAACCATAGCTCCGGCGGACTCCCCAATATATAATTTCCCTGCATTTACTTCTTCTATTATAATCTCATCTGCTCCCGTTCTTTTTAGCTCTTGCAAGAGAAAGAACGTATTTCCTCCAGTTACATAGATAAAATCATTGCTTCTTAGTTTCGTACTTATCTCATTGATGGTGGACGTAGATATTTCCAACTCGTCAATAATAACACCTAATTTCTCAAGAGCCTTTTTTCCTGCTTCCACATAGAAAACAACCTTTTCAACCTTACTGGCAGTAGGAATAAAAGTTACGGTTTTACCTCTTATGTTTTCTTCAAAGTCTGCAAATATGCTGCTCACATCTTTGAAAGATGCGGATAAAAATAATTTTTTCATGTTTTGCTCCCTTTCTTTGTTTCTTTATTGGATAATTTAAGCTTAATATTAAAAGGTGTCATAAAGCGATGCCTTTTAATATAAGATTTAGGCGGTGAAGTATGAATAAGTCTGAAAGAATAAATGACATGATGTTATTTTTGAACGATAAAAACTTATTTAATTTGAAAGATTTGATCGAGAAATATAACATATCAAAAAGCACAGCACTAAGAGATATTAAAGCCTTAGAGCGTATCGGTATGCCAATATATTCTCAAAACGGAAGAAACGGTTATTATGGCATACTACGTAACAGGCTTCTATCTCCTATTGTTTTTAATATGGATGAAGTTTTAGCACTGTATTTCTCAATGCTCACGCTACGGGCTTACGAAAGTACGCCTTTTCATTTGAGTGTCGAAAATCTAAAAAAGAAATTTGAAAATTGTTTATCCGCAGAAAAAATTGATATGCTTCGTAGTATTGAACGAGTGTTTAGTTTGGCTACCATACAGCATAGTAACGACTGCAAATTCTTAAGTGTCATCTTGCAATCTGCTATTGAGGAAAAAGTCTGTATAGTGACCTATAGAAAAAATAACATTGAAATAGACTACTTCATTCAATTTTTTAATATTTCGGCTGCTTATGGACAATGGTATGTAACAGGCTATAACTTTGAAACCAATAGCCCCAAAGTGTTTCGATGTGATAAAATCTTAGACGTCAAGGAATGCAATCAATATCAGTCAAAATCACTTGACGATTTCATGAAACCAGCCGATACATTGTACAAATTGCAAGATGCCACTGATTTTGAGGTGGAAATATCTGAAACAGGAGCCGACTTGTTTTATAAGGAACATTATCCGTCAATGAAGCTTTATACGGAAAAGGGTCGCTTTATTATTCGTGGTTTTTATAACAAGGGCGAGGAACAATTTATTGCAAATTACTTTATCGCTTTTAGCGAAAATATATTATCCATACACCCCACGTCATTGAAAAAACGAATCATAGAAAGAATGCATTTTCTCGAAAAATATATCGCTGACATATAGACAACCATCTCATCCCTCGTCTAAACCGATGATCGCCAGCAGCAACGCAAGATAGCTTGGAGAAGAAGAGAGTCGCTCAGATTTGTGATAATAATGACAAATAATGAATGAGCCCAGCCGAAATAACTGTACTTTCTGCAACTAAACCTGACTAATTAGCGCCGCTTCAGATTATAACTGCACTCTGTACACTTATATTTGCTGAAAATGCCCGAAACCGGCTTTTTCAAGGAAAATAGATGTACAGAATACAATTATCGCCTTACAATGATTGATTTCCTCTGTTTTAATTGTACAAAGTACACTTAAACTGATTTGACCCTGAACCCACTGACTGAGGCTCCCGGTATTCTGACGTTCATAATCCTCCTGGAGCCATCCAGACGACTCGTTTCCGGCAAGAGCCTGTCTGCAACACAGCAAGGACTTTTAGCTGCCTAAAGTGTCAGCCTATTCCCAGTAAGGTTTCCCGCTAAAGAGGAACGGCTCATTGTTCAGATACGCATTAATTTCCCTGCTTGCTAATCTTCCAATATGGTCAGACAGCCATTCCTGCCAGTCCGGCAGGCCCAGCCAGAAATTCATAGTTTCAAGCTGCGCTGCAATAAAAAAAACCTCCAACAACTCAACCTGGTTATCCGGTAACTGATAATACTCCGCATAGGATTGAAGCAGCTGGTCTCTAAATGCAGGATGGATATAGGAGAACGTCCAGCCCAGATCACCTAAATAGTAGCCAAATCCGCAAGCGCCAAAATCGATCGGCCGCACTTCTTTTCCCTGAAACACCAGATTACTTGGGATCAAATCCGCATGAATCATTCCCCAATTGCCGGGGGTTCGTTCAATAGTGTCCATCATTGCAATGACTCGCTGGCCCGCTTGTTGAAGAAGCGCTGTATCATCTGCATCAAGCAATCCTGCCTTAGACTGTTCGCTAAGCTTCTCAAGTGACTGTAGTATCCGGGAGCTGTCAAAGGAAGGGCGTTCAAATAAACCGGGGATGCTCCAATTCGAGGCTTGTCTATGTAATTTACCGGTCATTTCCCCTATAGCCGCCGCGTCTTCTATTGTTAGAATAATAGGCTTCTGCTCACCCTCGACCCATGTTAATAAAGTGCAGTTTAGATTATTCACATTCGTAATGAATTCCCCGCGGATATTCTTAAGAGGGGCCGGCACGGCTAGATCTGTGTCCAAGGCCAAGGCTTGAAGCCAGACCATTTCAGAACGGATCACTTCCGGCGTACTCCAGATGCTTTCAAGAGCATCCCCCTTGGAGTGGTGCAGGCGCAGGCTGTAGCTGTTGTTGTCCAGGTCAGTGACCTTATAGATCGTATTCCCGCTTTGTGCGATAAATTCAACCGATTTGCAAGTTATAGCGTAGTTACTCAATGCCTCCTGCGCAGTATTCAAAAGATTAATCAAATTAGCATCGCTCCTTGTTGGAATGGTATAAAATTACAATAGCATCAACTGATTGGCAGGAGTATGTAAGTGTTGGTTATAGCTGTTTTTGACTGAGGGGTTCTTAGAAGTGCGTGGATTGAAATTTCCTCTTGCCATGTTATAATAAGGGCAGAAATAGCGTAAAATGCAAAGAGAGCCGTGCACGAACACGACTCCCGTTTTGCAATAGCCGCTTTTAAGGGCGGCGGCTTCGGAATAGCAGTCATGGGATAGACCGTTTCCTTTGGACAGGGCGGTCTATTTCTTTTTGAGGTAGTTAAGCAGAGCAATAATGAACATGCCGAACATGAACATCAGCGACAACGCTTGATAAACCTCCATTGGCTTCACCTCCCTCCCGGGAGATTAGCCGACCGCCCTTGCAAGCCTTCCATTGCTGTTGCAATTATATCATTTTGTACTGAGTCTTGGAAGAATTTGTACTGACGTTTATGCATCAAAAATATAACCATTTATCCTGATACCCATAGAGAGGTTTCCAACATGACAACTAACTTTTGGCGCGATTTGCCGCGTCCCTTTTTTATACTGGCGCCGATGGAGGATGTGACGGATGTGGTGTTTCGTCATGTCGTAAGTGAGGCGGGCCGGCCGGATGTGTTCTTCACGGAGTTTGCGAATTCGGAGAGCTATTGTCACCCGGAGGGGCATCATGCAGTGCGCGGGCGGTTAACGTTCACAGAGGATGAGCAGCCGATCGTCGCGCACATCTGGGGAGATAAGCCGGAGTTCTTCCGTCAGATGAGCATCGGGATGGCGGAGGAAGGCTTCAAGGGCATCGACATTAATATGGGCTGTCCAGTAGCGAACGTAGCCGAGAACGGAAAGGGAAGCGGCCTGATCTGCCGTCCCGGGCTTGCAGCGGAGATCATCCAGGCGGCGAAGGCCGGGGGACTGCCGGTCAGCGTTAAAACAAGGCTCGGGTTCACGGAGATCGATGAATGGCGCGGCTGGTTAACCCATATTTTGCAGCAGGATATCGTGAATCTGTCGATTCATCTGCGCACACGCGAGGAAATGAGTAAGGTGGACGCCCACTGGGAGCTGATCCCGGAGATTAAGAAGCTTCGCGATGAGATTGCACCGCAGACGCTGCTGACCATTAACGGAGACATTCCTGACCGCCAGACCGGCCTGAAGCTCGCTGAACAGTACGGGGTGGACGGGATTATGATCGGCCGGGGGATTTTTCAGAATCCGTTTGCGTTCGAGCAGGAGCCGAAGGAGCACACTAGTGCTGAACTCTTGGATCTGCTGCGCCTGCACTTGGACCTTTATGATCAATATTCAGGACAGGCACCACGCTCGTTCAGCCCGCTTCAGCGGTTCTTCAAAATCTATGTCCGCGGCTTCCGCGGAGCCGGTGAATTAAGAAATACCTTGATGAATACCAAATCAACGAGTGAGGTACGTGCGCTGCTTGATGCTTTTGCGACTAAGGAGCCTGAAGAGGCGGAGAACGTATAGATACTAAGCTGCTAAGTGGAGGATAGGCGGTGGAGAGGGGGACAACCCCCGGAGCCAGCAAGCCTGTCCTCTGTTTGGTATAGGGAGGGAAATACATGTCTTGGAGTAAATTGAAGCAGCAGCTGGAGGGCTTTCTGAGCCCTGCATTAAACGGAAGGGTAGAGTACCGCGCGCCGGGCTACCGTTATCTGCCTGATAAATCAGGGATCTGCTACATCTCAGTCGATAAAAAGAATGTGCTAGTCATGAGCGATAAAAGTAACCCGATCAGATGGTACCAGACAGAGCTGGACATCAAAAACGATCCGCGTATCCGGATTCCTGTCACCAGTGAGGACATTGAAGCCGTCAGACAAACCGTCAAGGGGCCCGTACCGGAGGATCGCCTGATCGTCATGGCCGGCAGCCGCAAGAGTACAGAGCATGCCAAGGAGCTTTTGTCCGCCCAGACAGCATTAACGAAGTCGAATTTCATTGTAGTGGCTAACAAGTTTCTGGTTACTCCGATAGAGGAGAGTATGGAGAGCAGCGATATGATGCTGAATATTCTGGCTCTGCTGGACAGACGGGTCGGGAAAAAGCGGATTCTAAGCATGGCCGGGAAGATGGAGCTGAAGCATCCGGCGGTGCAGTATTTCTATGAGCTGCGGCGGTGGACGCTCTGAGCTGAGAAAAACGCAAGTTAAGGCCTCATAAACCCTAACTTGCGTTTTTTAGTTGAACAAACAGCTATTTTAATTATTTATTTTTGATTAGGGCAGTGATAGTGATCCAAATTCCTAGTATGTTCAAAAAAGATCCCGCTACGATAGGGTAATTCACATCACGAAATGCAAATACCCATATCATTATTGAAGCTACACCTAATATTGTAAGCTGTACACCAAATAAAATATAGTGTATCCCATTTTCTCTTGTAATATGTTTAGACAAAAACCATACTACAAAAATAAATAGTATTATCAATATTGGAATCAGGAATTTTAGATATATCAATATCGCACCTCCAGGTATTTAGAAGGAAGTATCGCTACCATTAAATACTAACCATTGATGTCCTGCATTAGTCCAATTCACTGTAACCCCGTAATTACCAGCACCGCCGGTATCTTGAAAATCAAAGGCAACTCCAAGTTTACCATCGCCATGGCTAGGATTTATTAAGTCTTGAGTCCATCCATCATGATCGGTAACATAACCTAGAGAGCTGATAACAGAAGTGCTTCCGTATCCACCATTCGTATTATAGTACGTTATGCCTACAGAGTCTAATCCTCCGACATTTTTTGTCTCGCCCTTAGTTCCCCACCAACTGCCAGGATTGTCATTAAACCAAGCCGTGTCATTCCAATATCCGCCGCCTGTTACGTTCCATCTATTAGTGTGGGAATCGAATGTAACCCAGGCGTTGTTCATGGTAACATCTGTACTTCCTACTGAAAAAGGAGAAATTAATCCGCTATCCTCTGATGGTATATCTAAAGACATTGAGCTTTGGTGTAAACAATATCCAGAGTGAAATAAATCAGGCTCCTTAATAAGGACTACTGCCCTTATCGCCAGGCTCGCGCTTGCTCGCGGCAAGCATATAGCCTTGCCCGCGAATCGTAATGATTCTCTCCGGATTGACAGGATCAGCCTCGATTTTTTTACGCAAATTACTGATGTGAACAGCGACCGTTCTAGTATCCTCCAGACTGTCCATTCCCCAGATGAGATGGAACAAGGTATCGACGGTGACGACACGATTAACGTTCTGGGCCAAATAGGAGAGCAGACTAAACTCTTTTTTCGATAAAAAAAGGGTTTTACTGTCTATATTGACGGACTGTGCGTAGAAATCCAGCGTTAAGCCCGGCAGCTCCAGCAGCTGCTCTCTTCTGCCTGTCGACACTCTGCGAAGGTGAGCCTTAATCTTGGCCATGAGTACGCCCGGACTGAACGGCTTGGTCACATAATCGTCGCCGCCATGAGAATATGCGCTGATTTTTACCTCGTCTTCCTCATGACTGCTCAGAAACACGATCGGTGCATTCGTGTAGCCGCGTGCGTTCCTGCACCAGTCAATACCATTTTCGTTAGCCAGCAGTACATCCAGTACAATCAGATCCGGATTATACGAGGCCAGCAGCAGCATGGCGCCTGCCCCGCTGTGGCTATACGAGGCTGTAAAGCCTTCCCGTTCGCAATAGGCCTGAATAATCTCACAGATATGGGGATCGTCATCGACGATCATAATTTTGTAAGTGTCCATCACGCCGTCACCTTTCTGCTGCTCCAATACAAGGCAGCGCTACATAGAATATCGACCCCGTCTTGCCGTCGCTCTCCGCCCAGACGGTCCCGCCATGCGACTGTACAATTTCCCGGCAGATTGCCAGCCCTAGTCCGCTGCCCTCCACACCCTTGTCCATGCCCGGCAGGTCAACCCTGTAATTGCGGTCGAAGATCTGCTCAAGCTGCTCCGGGGGAATGCCGGTGCCGGAGTCCTGTATGCTAATGATTGCACAGCGGGCTTCTGTCTCCTTTGCCTCGTCCACGGTTAGTGCGAGACGCACCAGCCCTCCGCTGGAGGTGAACTTCATTGCGTTCGACACCAGATTGAACAATGCCTGCTCTAATCTTTGGGCATCCATCCGGACAACAGGCGAGTCAGGCTTGTGATCATTCTCCGTAGATCCAATCTCCTCCGTATGTCCGTTATCCAGTAAGAAATCCAGCCCCGTGTCACGCACAACCAGCTCGTATTGCTCGAAGAAACCGCGCAGGAAGTCCATCACCCGCACCGGCTCCATCTGATACGCTACCTGCCCTGTCTCCAGATGCGAGAGGAAGGATAATTCCCCGATCATGCGGTTAATCCTTATCGTGTTATCCCGGATATACTTCAGGTACTGTTCATTGCGCTCCGGCTTAACCATGTCCATCACAGCTTCGACATAACCAAGCATGCTGGACAGCGGCATACGCAGATCATGCGTAATATAGGCAAGCAGCTTTTTTCTGCCCTGCTCGGATTGAAGCAGCCGCTCATACGACATGCGGAGATCCCCGTGAGCTGCGGATAAGGCTTGTGTGCGATACAATACAATCTGCTCCAGACTGGAATTCATCTCAGTGAGCTTGTTGTTAGCCTCCTGCAGCTCACGGGTAATCCGCTCTTCGTTCGTTGCCGCCCTCGTAAATCTTGAAGACAGCAGAACCAGCTGGGCAATCGTAAAGATCATCAGCCCGAACGGAGAGGTATTACCGATAATTGACCATTCATTGAAATATAAAAAATCGTTGATCACCGTAACCAGCGCCACCACCGACACAAGCAGGAAGATCAGTGCCCCCTCCATACGCCGCATGGCTGCCGCAGCCAGCCCAACCATCAGATACGCCATTTGCAGCACAACGATGACCCCAATCAGCACCAGCATTTTTGAATAGAGGAGTGCAGGGGCCAGTACAACAACCAGGCAAAGTGCGCCGGTTGCGATACGGGTGCTAAGCCGAAACCACCTTGACACATAATTCGGAAAAATGCATTCAAAGTACTTGGTGATAATATAACCGCCGAGGCATAACGTCAGATACTCCAGCTTGAACTGCAATTCCCACGGGAAATGGGGAAACCATTGGGTAAGCAAGAGCTCGCCGTTCAGCAGGGACCGGATACCGAACAGCACGGTGAACAGACCGAAGTAGAGTGGAGCCCTGTCCTTGCGCCGCAGCACGAATAACATCATGTTGTACAGGCCAACTACCAGCAGGCTCGCGGTTATGAACATCTCTGAGGCTACCTTCAGCTTAGCCCTGGCCGCCAGTACATTACTGCCGCCCAGCCCGATTTCCTTGGTGATGCCGCCCCGCTTATGATGGAAGTTCGATACCTGCATAACCAGCTCTACTGTATCGTTCTCCGGCTGGAAGAATACCAGTTTCGTTGCCAGACGCGGAGTCATACTGCTCTTGTCCTCGCCCACCACACCAACCTCTTCCAGCAGCTTACCGTTAACCCATAATCTATACGCATGAAAAATACTAGGCAGCTCAAGAGCAAGCTGCTCATTCCGATCCTGCCCGCTAAGCCGGATGACCAGCCGGAAGGTGGCATAGCCTTCTCCGCTCAGCGCTTGACCCTCCAGCCTGTAGCCTAACCAGGACTGGGGAATATTGATATACCGGTCAGCCGTTTGTCTTCCTGCCAGCCGGTTATGTATATCCTCCGGTGAGAGCAGCTCCTGCCAGTAGAATGCCCATTCCCCCTGTAGCTTTACCGGCTGCTTACTGATAGAATGCTGCGTCAGATCCAGAAAGCCTTGTTCGCTATGAAGCTTGGGAGTGCCTGACGGTGCAGACAGGATGGCATAGCTTGCGGCCAGACCAATAATGACGGCTACAGCTATACGAAGCAAGATAGTACGAGAACCGGTCCGGAGAATCCCCCTCAGCATGATGTCGACCCCAATCTACAAAATTCGCTATAAATAAGCTGATTAATACAATGATAGCATCATTTAAAGGAGGCTGTGTTAAATACCAGAATTTAAAATTTTCTTTAACTTTCATTAGCGGGACCTATGAATGGGTCCTGGGTGATTACGAAGTTTATGGAGTATGGAATGATTTTCACAAACGGCAATACAATAGTCCTGTGGATCGGCTTATCGCCGAAACCGGTAAATGAAATAAAGGAGGCTTCAGATGTTGAAAAAAGTTCCCGCTAGAGCTTTATCGCTTCTGGTAGTTGTAGCAGTCTTTCTATCCCTGTACTTCACAGGCTTACAGCCGGCAGACGCGGCTGCCAGAGGTGCGTGGGCACCAAATACTGCGTATGCAGTAAATGATACAGTAACCTATAGCGGAAGTACGTATACGTGCCTTCAGGCTCACACTTCACTTACAGGCTGGGAGCCGTCTAATGTTCCTGCATTATGGAAGAGCGGAGGAGGAACAACAACACCGACACCAACGCCAACGCCGCCTCCGGCAACAAACGGAGCCATCTTCTATGCAGATATCAATTACGGCGGCAAGGCAGTAACGCTTGGAACAGGCAACTATACACTGTCTCAGCTGAATGCTGCTGGCATTCCGAATGACTGGATGTCCTCGCTCAAGGTTCCCGGCGGCTGGACGGTTGAAGTGTATGAGAATGATAGCTTTGGAGGCACCAAATGGACCTATACGGCCAATTCCTCCTGGGTCGGCGACAATGTCAATGACAAGATGAGCTCGGTTAAGATCTATATCGGTTCACCGCAGACTTCTGTAACGAAGCCTTCTGAGGTTCCGAGTCAAATCTGGACCTATGTAATGAATGTAGACAATAAATTCGGTAAAGGGGGAGACTTTGCTCTATTGCTAAGTGCGGTTATTAAGAAGGAGAGCAGCTTCGGAGCAGGTCTGCCGGGCAGCCCGTCAGCCGGTGACGGCTTGATGCAGGTAGAACCGAACACACGTAATGCCTATCTATCTCAATTCAGCGCCAAATTCGGCCGCAGCTATAATCACAGCAGTGAACAGGATCAGGTAGCCTTAGGCGGACTGATTCTGGATGAGAAAATTTCCAGGTTCGGAAGCATCTATAACGGATTGCTGCACTATAACGGAGGGGACAACTGGTATCCGGGTGCCACCGATTCCTACGGCCGTCCTATTCTGGCCGATCAATATGCAGGTGCCGTTTATGCTACCTATCAGGGGTACGGCGGCAAGAATTAATAGAATGGCACGAAGACGCCGGGGGAGCTCCCTTGGCGTTTTTATTTTTTATAAGCTGCGGCGGGGGACGTTGTGAGGTACACTGATTCTAGCAGATTGTAAGAAAATGAGGGCTTATGTGATGCCAAAACAAGATAATATGCTGGCCATCCTATGGATGCTGAACTCCGGCGTGAAAATAACAGCGAAGCAGCTCGCGGAGAAGCTGGAAATTAATATCCGGACCGTGTACCGGTATATCGATGCATTATGCGCCAGCGGAGTGCCTATCATCTCCGACGCGGGTCATAACGGCGGGTATAGCCTGCTCAGTAATGTGATTAGAGCACCGCTGCTGTTTGATATGGAAGAGAAGAAGGCGCTGCTGCATGCTGCTCTTTTTGCCAAAGAAGCCGGACATCCTATGAGTGACGTACTGGACAATGCCGCAGCAAAGCTGAAAATGTATTCGAATCAGGAGCAGGAACAGATGCTTAACCGCCATTTAGCCGGCTTTGAAGTCATAAACCGTACAGCGCCTGCTTCTGTCCAGCCGGTGCTCGCGGAATTGGAATGGGCGGTAGCCAATGAGTGCTCTGTAGAAATAGCTTACCGCACAGGCCGTGAGGCGCATGCCAAGAACAGAGTGATCGACCCGTATGGGATGGTCTACTGGAATAACAGATGGTACACGGTTGCCTTTTGCCGCTTGAAGCAGGAGCTCCGCAGCTTCCGGGCCGACCGGATTCTGACGATCAAGCGTACGGCGGTGAACTTTAAGCGCTCGGAGGGTTTCTCAGCCCGCGACAGCTTCCTGCATCATCTGCTGCCTGAGGTAGAAGTCAAGGAAGAATGGATGACTGTAAGGATAGAAGGCTCGCCAGATGCGCTGGACGACCTGTGTATGCACTGGTTTCTCGGGCACCATCTGAAGGAGCGGACAGCGGGTCAGGCGATCTTTACCCTTGAGGAGGAGAACGTTCACAGGTATGTCCCTTCTTTTCTGTTGCCGTATGGGAAGTCCATTCAAGTAATGGAGCCGCAGAGCTTAAAGGACAAGCTCGTTGCTACTGCAGCGGAGCTAATGGAATATTATCAGCAGTAACAGCTTCACTGACAGCGGATGTCAGTGGAGCTGTTTTATTATGGAGATAATCAATGAAGGGGGAATTACAAATGAAGAATACCGTATATCTGTATGTGTGCGACACCATGGCGGACTGGGAAATCGGGTACCTGACTGCCGAGCTGAACTCGGGAAGATACTATAGGAAGGGGCAGGCCTCGAATAAACTAGTCACGGTAGGGCTAGACAAGAAGCCTATAACTACAATGGGTGGTTTGAAAATAATGCCTGACCTCAGCCTGCAGGAGTGCAGCTTTATAAGCGGCGATCTTTTGATTCTGCCGGGTGGAGAGACATGGACCGAAAGCATTCACGGGCCCGTCCTGCAAGCCGCAAAGAGATGTCTGAAGGAAGAGGTATGGGTCGCAGCGATTTGTGGGGCTACAATCGGGCTTGCCCGGACAGGCCTGCTGGATTCACGCGCTCATACAAGCAATGATCTGGAGTATCTGAAAATGATCTGTCCCGCGTACACAGGTGAACAGCTCTATAAACCGCAGCCTGCTGTAACGGACGGGAAGCTGATTACTGCATCTGGAATAGCACCGCTGGAGTTCACTGTTCATGTCCTGAGAGCGCTGGATGTGTTCATGGAACAAAGGTTAGAGGCTTGGTATAAGCTGTATAAGACTCAGGAGCCTAAGTATTTCTATGAGCTGATGCTGAACTGATTTTGCGGAATATGCCGGAGATGGGAAGACGTAAAATCGTCTGCGAAGTTACTAAGCAGGGTTGTGCCCAACTAGATTCCTGGTTAGCGCTGCCGCCTGAGGTATCTGGGTGCTAACTTTGCTGTCGTAAAGTGACGGCTGTTGTCATCTACTTCTAGATCGTTCGCGGGGGAAGCAGTGAGCTTGGAGCTATATCCCGGGCTTCTGCTAATTCTTGCTTTGGCGCTTATGAACACTTTTTCAGAGGAAATCATTTTTCGCTTCTCCTTCGTTGCCTGGTTCCTAACCAAATCAATGCTGGAGACGCGAGGATTCTTCTGGGCGCTGGTGATTCATTTTCTGCAGGATGTAAGTATTATTAGTGCTTTGTTTATGAGATAGGTGGCTTGAGCAGGATTGGCGGAATGGTGCGGGGGAACCCGGGGCCAGGAGGCTGGTCCTCTTTTTTTATATATAGCTGGCTTTCTATGTCTATATCAATTCTTTTTTAAAAACGTAATTTTGTGAAATTAAAAAAACATCATTGTATTTTCGGGAAAGATCATATAAGATATAAATATAAATTAATTTAAGAAAGGCACGAAATGAAATGGTGAGATTAGAGGATGTAGTTGAGTTTGTGAGTGGTTCACCACAATTTAGGATTAAAGAATCATCTGAGGATACAGCACCACTGTACACCTATTATGGACAACTTAATCTTGAGGAGGATTTGAATGGTATTGGATCTAATGGTAACGATGGCAAACAAGTACGGACATTTGATAAGGTCAATACGCTATGTCAAGGTGATATTGTTTTTAGTCTGATATCCGGAAAATCCACTATCGTTGGCGTGAAGCATCAAGGGTATCTATACACTCAAAACTACATCAAGCTAGTAACGGGTAAACAGTTTGATTCAAAGTATCTTGTTTTCATGCTCAATGAAGATCAATCCATTAAGAGACAATTTCATATGGGTTTGCAGGGATCACAAGTTCTAAAATACACGCTGAAGCAAGTGAAGGAACTGGTGCTGCCGGTCTTGCCAATGATAAACAAGCAGCGGTTAATCGGGGAACTTTATTTCAACCACTTACGGTTGGAGGCATTAAGAAATAGAGTGACACATTTAGAAACTACAATAGCACTGGAGAAACTCAGGGGGGCAAGTCGTAATGACTGAGGATCAATTTGAAACGGAATTCATTCAATACCTTACAAATGGCGCAATTACAAGATCAGAGCATTTTGAAGGGGCAAGCAACGTTGTTGTCAAAGAAGCAAATGTAGATTACATAGTAAAAACAAAACTTTGGAAGCATGAACCGCATATTAGAACTACATCACAACTCTGGGATAACTTCAAAGCAATTCTGGAACAACATAATCAGAACACGCTGGATCATCCTTTAAGCGTTGTGGAATTTAATCAGGTTAAGAAAATAATCTCAGGCATCCAGACACCATACGAAGCGGGACAGTTCTTGTATGGCTTAAATGGAGTGTCGCAGATTGAGATCGATTTGGACGATGGACGTCATGTCTTTCTTACTGTTTTTGATCAGAAGCAAATAGGAGCTGGGGATACCGTCTATCAAGTGGTCAATCAAATTGAACGGCCACCAGTCATCACTGGCAAACAACATCGCCGGTTCGACACGACGCTTCTAATTAACGGTTTACCGATTATTCAAATTGAGGAGAAGCGTGATACGCGTGATGTGAATGAAGCACTGAATCAAATGCAGCAATATGCGGATGAACAACAGTATCGTGATATTTTCTCTACCTTGCAGATTTTGGTAGCCATCACACCAAACAATGTGAAATACATGGCCAATACCACATCAGATAAGTTTAATAAGGACTTTGCGTTTAATTGGCAGCGCAAGAGTGACAATACGATCGTACGCAACTGGAAGGAATTTGCGGATTCCATGCTTTCCATTCCTATGGCGCATCAAATGGCTACCAATTACATGATTTTGGATGGCACAAAGAATAAACAAATGCTGAAAGTGATGCGTCCTTATCAAGTGTATGCGACACAGAACGTAATTGCGAGTTTGAAACGGGCTGACTTTGAACTCGGTATGAATCAAATTGGCTATATCTGGCACACTACCGGATCTGGTAAGACCATTACAAGTTTCAAAACAGCTTGGCTTGCAAGCCGTATGCCCAAAGTAGATAAGGTTGTCTTTGTCGTAGATCGAATTGCCCTAACCAAACAAACTAATGAAAATTATAAAGCCTACGATCCGGATGCGGCAGAAGACACACTGGGCAGCGTTCAAAACACAGATAACACAAACGATCTGAGCCGTAAGCTTAAAAGTAAAGATAACGGCATTATCGTGACTTCCGTTCAAAAGCTGGATACGTTGGTCAAGCGCAAATCTTTTAAAGCTCCAGACAAGAATATAGTATTTATCGTCGATGAAGCACACCGATCAACAGGCGGAGAGTCCTTTAAGAATATCCAGAAAGCCTTTAAGAGATCGGCTTGGGTTGGTTATACCGGAACTCCGATGTTTGATGAAACCACAACTGGGCTGCGAACAGAAGATATTTTTGGGCCGCTATTACATGCCTATACCATTCGCGAAGCGATCGTTGACCGCAATGTCTTAGGCTTTAAGGTTGATTTTGAGACAACAATTGATGAGAAGCAGATGAAAGAAAAATATCTTCCTGCGTTTTACCGTGCACGTTATTCAAAATGGACGGAAGAACAAATTCAAAATAAAATCAACAATCTCTCTCAGGAAGATATGGATGATGCGGTGGAACCCAGTTTCTATGATGAAAATCCGGATCACATCAAACTGGTCGTGGAAGATATATTCGATAATTGGCGTAACCGTTCTAATGAAGGTAAGTATAATGCTTTGTTTACGACTCACGTGGGCGGTGGAAAAGCAAGTACGCCAATGGCGATGATGTATTTTAACGAGTTTCAACGGGTCAATGAAGTAAATAGAGGGAGCGGTGGACAGACTTTAAAAGTTGCCGTTACCTTCAGTCAAAATTCATCGAATAATGATAGCATGCTTGCTACCAATCAAGGATTATTCGATGCCATTCAAGCTTATAATGCTGAATTTGGTACCTCTTTCGGAATGGAGGATATTTCCGGCTATACCCAAGACGTGACTTCACGTCTAAATAAATCGGCCACAGATAAGAAATTTCTTGATTTGGTGATCGTGGTGGATCAATTATTAACGGGTTTTGATGCGCCTGAACTGAACACGCTGTATGTAGATCGAACTTTAAAAGGTGCCGGGTTAATACAAGCTTATTCACGAACGAACCGGATTGCGGATATGCAAGAGAAACCATGGGGACGTGTGGTTAATTATCGATGGCCTGCGCACAACGAGAAGCTGATGAATAAAGCGCTCGCTGTTTATGCCAATAAAAACTCAGCTATATTGTCCGTTGATGAACAACGAGGATCTAATCAGGAAGACGGAATTATTGCTAAACCATTCGAAGAGGTCTTTAACGAAGTGAAACAAGTTGTTGGGAAATTAAGTAGTTTAACGACGGAGTTTCAGCAGTTGCCGCCTTCTGAAAAACAAAAGGACTATATGCTTGATCTGCTCCGTGAATATAACAGAGGAATGGCTAAATTAAAACAATACGATCCCGAAGAAGTGGATGGTGAAAAGATCGGATTTAACTATGACAACCCGGATGAGCTGATTGAGAGCTTAGGGATGACTTCAGAGCAAGAAGTCATGCTGACAACTGTATTGACCAATGAGCTTAAATCTCATATTTCCAAAGAGAAGAAAATCCCTCTGCATCAAATTGAATTGCGGATGACACATGTGAAGGATGTTAAAGTAGACTACGATTATCTTACTGAACTTGTAGAACAGCTATTGAATCAGGTTCACGAAGGTAAGCATGAAGAAGCCAAAGAGACGCAGGAGAGAATCAACCAGTTCGCGAATGGATTGGATGATCGAAACTATGCGACCAAGATTATGAATGCGGCTGTAGCAATCATCCAAGGCCATTTCCCACCTGCGGGTGTGGACCTCAAGTATCCAGTAAAGCTTAGTGACAGTGAACAAATCATCCAGCAAGCGAACCATGTTAACCTGGATCGAAAGTTTCTCGACTTCAGGGTGAAATGGGGAATTACCGATATTATTACCAGTGCCGGGATGCGCGAGTTATTTAGTCGCCATCGCTATGGCTTGCAGGACCTGGATGATACCGGTCAAATCCGTGACATTATCGCTCAAGCTAGTGCTAACTACCAGACACTTGCTCATAATGAAGGCGTGCAGTCTTTGCCTAAGATGAAGTATCGAAACAGCTTGCGCGATGCGATTTACGAACTGGCGGATGATTTGGCTGAAAGGTAAGCAGGTCCAGCGATTCAACGAAGCCTATACAGTGGAGGTTGTTATGAACGAAATACAATTTTTAATGTATGATGCTGATGAGAAGGTCGAAGTCCTTGTTCAAAATGAAACGATTTGGGCAACTCAAAAAACAGTCGCCGAATTGTTCGACGTCGATAGAACATCCATTTCACGTCATTTGAAGAATATTTTTGAAACGGGAGAGCTTGTTGAAAAAGTGGTTAGTGCAGAAATTGCACATACCACTCAACATGGTGCAATAGAAGGAAAAACACAAACAAAGCCAGTTAAATATTATAACTTAGATGCAATCATCTCAATTGGCTATCGTGTGAATTCGCAAAAGGCAACAAAATTTCGTATATGGGCAACGGATGTCTTAAAAGATTATATTCAAAAAGGCTTTAAAATTGATGTTGAACGTATGAAACAAGGACAGAATGTATTTGGCAAGGATTACTTTCGCGAGCTGATTGAAACCGTTCGTTCCATTCGGGCAAGTGAACGACGGATCTGGCAACAAATATCAGATGTCTTTGCTGAAATATCATATGACTATGATAGGAACTCGGAGATTACCAAGAAATTTTATGCGACCGTTCAAAATAAGTTTCATTATGCGATCACAGGCAAAACGGCTGCTGAAATTATTTATGAACATGCTGATAAAGGCAAAGAGCACATGGGGCTTACTTCTTGGAAGAACTCGCCCGAAGGTCGTATTTTACAATCTGACGTATTCATTGCAAAAAATTATTTATCTGAAAAAGAAATTCGCAGTTTGGAGCGCAACGTATCCGCATACTTTGATTATGTTGAGCGTCTACTCGAAGATGAGGTTTTATTAGGAATGCAGGATTTTGCGAAAAGCATTGATGAATTCTTAACATTTAATCGCTATGAGATTCTGGTTGGAAATGGGCGTATTTCACAAAGTACAGCTAAGGAAAAGGCTATCGGCGAGTATAAAGAATTTAACAAGCATCAAAAAATTGTTTCGGATTTCGATAAAGAAATCAAGAGAATACAGGGAGAGCAGAAATGAGCGACAACAAAGAAAATGTACCTAAAATAAGATTTCCTGGATTTACTGATGCTTGGGAACAGCGTAGTCTATCAGAGCTAGGAAATTTGAATAGAGGTAAATCAAAACATCGACCAAGAAATGATAAAAGGTTATACGGTGGGAAATATCCCTTTGTACAGACTGGTGATGTAGCATCTGCAGGTTTATATATAGATGCTTATACTCAAACATATAATGAGTTTGGTATTCAACAAAGTAAATTATGGAATGAAGATACATTACTAATAACAATAGCCGCTAATATAGCAGAAACAACAATCCTTAAAATTAAAGCAGCGTTTCCGGATAGCATTATTGGCTTTGAAACTATCGAAAATAATGTGGTATTTATTAAATTTGCACTTGATAGAATTAGTGACAATTTGCGCTCTAAAGCCGAAACAAGCTCACAGGCAAATTTAAATCTTGCTAAACTATCAAATATTGATTTTTATATTCCGAGTAGGATGGAACAAGATTTAGTAAGTAAGTTTTTCAAACAACTAGAACACCTCATCACCCTTCATCAGCGTAAGTTACATAACGCAAAAAATTTGAAGGCGGGATTGTTTCAAAAAATGTTCCCAAAAGATGGCGAAGATTTTCCTGAAGTTCGTTTTCCTGGTTTTACTGACGCTTGGGAACAGCGCGAGTTAGGGGATGTATCAGAAAGAGTACGAGGAAACGACGGAAGAATGGATTTACCGACTCTAACTATCTCAGCAGGAAACGGTTGGCTCGATCAAAGAGAACGTTTTTCTGGAAACATAGCAGGAAATGAACAAAAAAATTATACCCTTCTAACTAAAGGTGAGCTTTCTTACAATCATGGTAATTCAAAATTAGCTAAGTATGGTGCGGTTTTTGTATTAAAATCATACGAAGAGGCCCTTGTGCCTAGAGTATATCACAGCTTCAGAGTAACCAAAGAAGCCTCAGCAGACTTTATAGAATATATGTTTTTAACCAAAATTCCTGATAAAGAACTAGCAAAGCTAATTTCATCAGGTGCTCGTATGGATGGACTTTTGAACATTAATTATGATGATTTTATGAGTATTAAGATTACTATTCCCAAAGTTGAAGAGCAAATCAAAATAGCTGAATTCTTTCGCATAGTTGACCACCTCATTACTCTTCATCAGCGTAAGCTGGAGCGCTTGCAAGAACAGAAGAAAGCACTGCTGCAACAGATGTTTGTTTAAGGATGTTTATATGCTTGCCATGGAAAGAAGTCCTATGAAGTTTACATGAAGGGCATCGACGCAAGCAATCATTATGAGGGTTGTAACGTATACAAGATAGGGAGTCTCAAAAATGAGTACTAAATTTGGCAATTGTATATCTGGGAGGAAAACATTAATATGAGCAACAAACTACAAACCATTACAACAAAACTCTGGGCGATGGCTAACGAGCTTCGCGGCAGCATGGATGCTGCAGAATACAAAAACTACATTTTAGCTTTTATGTTCTATCGTTATCTGTCCGAGCATCAGGAGCAGTATTTAATTAGAAATAATGTCCTTGATGTTGCCGCAGGCGAGTCGATCAATGAAGCCTTTTTAGAACAAGCGAAGGGTGAAGATTTGAACGATTACCTGGAAGATATCTCTGCGAGCTTAGGTTATGCCATCGCACCGCTTGATACATGGGCCTCTTTGGTTGAAAGAATTGATAACAGCATGGTGATACCAAGTGATTATCAAACGATGTTTGACAACTTCAATAAGAACGCCGAATTAAACAAAGAAGCCGCAAAAGATTTTCGGGGTGTTTTTAACGATATTAACCTTGGAGACTCTCGTCTTGGTTCCTCTACTAATGAACGTGCGAAATCGCTAAACCGCATTGTGAAGCTGGTTGATGGTATTGAGTATAAAGGTGAAGATGGCCAAGATATTCTTGGCGCGATCTATGAATATTTAATTGGTCAGTTTGCAGCAAGCGCAGGTAAAAAAGGTGGAGAGTTCTACACGCCGCATGAAGTTTCTATTATTTTGGCTAAGTTTGTAACGGAAGGAGTAAAAGAATCGGACAAGACCTTTGTAGTGTACGATCCGACTTGTGGATCGGGGTCATTGCTCTTAACTGTTAAAGGGGAGTTACCTAATGGTGATAAGCCCGGAGCAATTAAGTTCTTTGGTCAGGAAAAGAATACGACAACCTACAACTTGGCTCGCATGAACCTGATGATGCACGGTATTTCCTTCAACAACATGACGCTGTCTAATGCGGACACGCTTGAAAGTGATTGGCCCGATGGACTGGATGCCAAAGGAATAGACCACCCGCGCTCTTTTGACGCCGTGGTTGCGAATCCTCCGTATTCTGCTCATTGGGACAACAGTGAGACGAAGTTGAAAGATCCACGATTTAGTGAATACGGTAAACTGGCTCCTAGAACCAAGGCGGATTATGCATTCATTTTGCACAGCTTGTATCATTTGAATGATACGGGAACCATGGCGATTGTATTGCCGCACGGTGTCCTGTTCCGTGGTGCAGCAGAAGGTGCAATTCGCCAAACAATTATTGAAAAAAACTATCTTGATACCGTCGTAGGGCTACCTGCCAACTTGTTCTATGGTGTAAGCATCCCGACTACAATTCTAGTATTCAAGAAAGATCGTAAAACAAGAGACGTCTTGTTTATTGATGCCAGCAAGGAATTTGAGAAAGGCAAGAATCAAAACAAACTTACAGATAACAACATCAACAAGATTATTGATACGTATCAAAATCGTGTAGATGTTGATAAATACGCCCATGTAGCATCGCTTGAAGAAATTAAAGAGAACGAGTTCAACTTGAATATCCCTCGCTATGTGAATACGTCTGAAGAAGAAGAATCCATCGACCTTGATGAAGTGATTATGTTACTGGAGCAGGACAAGCAAGAAATCGCTGAACTTGAGGCTAAGATCAATGAACAGTTAAGGGTTTTAGGTATAAACGTATAGTGATTTGCTGAGAAGAGTCAAGGATGTTTCTTGACTCTTTTTTGCTTTCGCTTAGGAACAGCGTGAGTTGGATGATATAGTTCATACTTTTGTATTGATTGCTCGTGTAGGTGCAAATGCAGTGATTTATATAGATACTCTGGAAACGTGAAAATAAGCGATAATACATTATCTTTGAAAGGAAAGAATTTGGATTTTGTTTTCAACTCACTGGCAATGGAGATGCCTGTAAATGTATTATTTCTTCTGCAAATTATTCTTGTTTCCATCTTTTTGTTTTTCTGAGATCATGAATACGATTACCGACGCTTTCTGGTAAACATTACAGACTATTAAAGACAACTTGAACATATTTAAAATTGAGGGCAGTCGAAGTACTGGAGGTTCGGTAATTATATAGAACGTGATTAAGCTTATAACCTGACGAGGAGACGATCTATCATTTCTAATGGATGCTTGTTGATTCATTTCATGAACTGACTTACATGAAGTCTAATCTTATAGAATTTTTCGAAAAAATGTTGTTCACTACGTCAGCTTTGAGCCATAGCCAAAGTCCTTCAACGGGGTTAAGGTTTGGGCTGTAAGGGGGGAGAAAAACAAGTTGCAGACGCGGATGCTCCTTTTGAAATAGTTGAAACTCTGTGGCATAGTGAATCCGACTGTTGTCCACAATTAAAGCCATTTTTCTATTGGGATAAGCGGAGAGAAGATTCTGTAAGAACAGAATAAAAGTGGCAATGTTCGCTTTTTCTTCTTCTTGGTAATTAATTTGATCCGTTTCATAGTTAATGACAACGAATAATTTGGCTCTTTCGTGTCTACCGTACGTTGTAGGCTTGCCAATACATACTGATTGTTTTTAGAAAGAATTATAAATATCACAGGAAAAAAATATGCTTCGGCAAGAACTCTAGTACCTAATTTATCAGTTGTTTGAATATTACGTAATGAAATCGGAGTGATAATATGGATACCCAAGAAAAAAAGGTTGTGCATATAGCTATGTTCAGCGGCGGAGCCGGAAGTGCCTTTGTCGCTAACCATATGGTACAAACTTACGGCAAAGAGAATTGTATTTTATTTTTTACAAATACTTTATGGGAAGATGAAGATAATTATCGCTTTATGGAGGAAGTATTTAATCATATTGCGCTGGAAATTACAGAAAGGCTTGATGGGAGAACCCCAGAAGAGGTTTTCTACGATGAGAGATTTCTTGGGAATGCGCGCTTAGCTAAATGTTCAGAGGAACTTAAAGTGAGACAAACCATACTCTTTTTAGAGGATGAACTGAGGAATCAAAAGAATCTAGAGCCAATCCTTTATTTTGGAATTGGTCCCCATGAGAGTCACCGTGCAGATAATCTAAAGGAGTTTTATGAACATTTTCCACTAGATCCAATAGAAACACGTTTTCCGCTAATTGAATTATTCAGAGAGGATCTTGATGCAAAAGGAATCATTCGAGACGAATGGGGAATTCAGTTGCCTCGAATGTATAATATAGTAGAACAACTAGCAGAGGAAGAAAATGATGAAAACGCAAAATTAGCACTGAAATATGGGATAAAGGGATTCTCCCATGCCAATTGCGCAGGCAGATGTGTACGCGGTGGATTTCAGCATTATGCACTTCTATATGCTATCTGGCCAGAAAGATACCGGGAACAAGAAGAGATGGAGGAACGTTTTAGAGCCAGTTTTAAGAAAGATGTATCAATTCTTAAAAAAAATGGTGGTTCCTATACCATAAAAGAATTCCGTGAAGTTATGGAATTGGAAGGGTTTGAAAAATTCTTGTTTAAGGCAGATGCGGATATTCCTTGTGTTTGCTCATTCTCATAAATTTTCTTTAATAAGGTATTAGTACTTAAAAGAGTATCGAATTCCACTTCATATGTCTTGTAAGAGGGGATAGCGTAATTAACTAATAAGCGATTGTAGAGTATGAAAATTAATTATAAAAGTAACTAACTTTCACATTTTCTCATATAATAGATATCGAATTTCTTTTTTCATCAACAGTGATTTGTTTTTTGTGTCTCTTTGGCTATACCCTCGATGCCGTTGAGCGGATCAACAAAAGTCCTAATGACATGAACCATGAATTCATTACCATAGGCAATCGGAGCTACACAGCCACACATTTAATGGGGACGCGGAAGCGCCTCGCCTATGATACGAACGAAAACAGATTCATCCGCTGGATGCTGGAATGTATTCATGGTAAATTGACCCCAAGGGACTTAAGGAGAAGCCTAAGGATGGATGGAACGAGCCTGCCTTTCTGCCGCATATCCTGCAATCCATAGCACGATGCACTGGCAGAACCGCTGAAGAGGTCGCTAAGGCAACTACAGAAACGGCGGCAGAGTTTTTCGGGATCTAGTGATGTTAGCAGATACTTATATTGCATACTGAATGCTTCAAAATGGATGAGTCACTGCGTCCACCTTGGAGCTTTTTTGTGCTTCATAAGAGAGATGGATACCGAGAAAATGGTTAATTTGTATCTTCTGTATCAACCAGATCAATAATCTCTCGAATATCGTCAATTTCTAAAGACTCTGCAATCCTAATAATATGATTAAAGTTAATGCCTTCTCTTTTATTGTTGGCTAATTCGCTCAAAGCAGCGTGTCTAACATCGGATATTCTTGATAACTCTCTTAAAGAGATTCCATGTTTTTTTGTTAATTGAGATATTTTCACGATGATTCTCTTTCCCATAAGAATCTCCTCACTTGTTGGATTCTAAATCTTGACTATACGTATAAGCGTACCGTATAATATTTCTAAGTATGGTACGTATATGCGTAACGATAAACATATTGTTCCTCTTGAAAGTATCCCGTTCCTAATTCGTAGGAAAATTCATTTAAATTTAGTAAATGACGTCTACAGACATAGCTTTTCCAGAAGGGAGGGGTTGTAATGCAGCGTTTGAGTCAGAAATATGAGGAAGAAAAACGCAAGCTGAACGAACTTGGACTGAGATCACTGGAGTTAGGAATTTCATTAAGCGGCAATGAAGCGGTTCAAGCTCAGAGTCGTAAGGTAGATGAACTTATTATTCAGATGTATCAAGAGAAGAACCGGTATTCAGAGGTTTTTCGTTTAAACTTCTGTCATGGAGGAGATGTGGTGAGCTTTCCAGCATGGTTTGTACAAACGATACAAGGCAGATTAAATGAGGTAACCGCACAGATCGAATACCAATCCGAGCCCAGGCTTGTTTTTGAAGAGGAGAGTAAGGCGTTTCAGGCGTTGTTTGACTCCATGGACATTGCACGAATGCCTGAGTTTGAGGACTGGGAGGATAAGCTTCAACTGAAGCTCTCTGTTCTATATGAACGTCTCTATCTCCAAGGATTAAAGGATGGCATGCAGCTTGCCAATGCCTTTACTACTACTCCTTCTGTTCTTTCGGATTAGACAGCAATATCTAAGCGCACGCATACTTTACATTTGGACTGTCTATGCGACAGTCTCTTTTTATGTTTATATTTGGAAGGGATGCATTCCCAGTTTGTCGAATAACCATAAATATTGTAAATCTAGATGATACGAGGTTGTGCTATGTTTAAAGTGCTATTGTCTCTTTTCAAGGAATCCGACGCTAAACCGGCACAGGCTATTCTCACGGCAGCAACTCCCAAAGTTAAGCCAAGGTTGCTGCCGTGAGAATTGGAGAACTGGGTGAGTATAAAATTAATATTCAACTGGACCAGTTACCAAAGGAATGTAAATCGCTAAGCGATCTGTTGCTTCCTAATCCCAAGTCACGAACAGGCTACGCTCAGATTGATCATGTTGTTATTTCTCCGTATTGTTTATTTGTCATTGAGACGAAAAACTACAATGGAGAAATAAAAGGTGGACGATCAGATCAACAATGGTCAGTGAGTAACCGTTACAAGATGTATAATCCGCTAAAACAAAACTATGGTCATATCAAGACCATCGAAGGTCTTGTAAAAGGTATAGCTGAAGCGAAATTTATATCTATGATTTCATTCACAATGAGATGTCGTTTTAGTATTGAGCCGGAGCTGGGGATAATTCGCTCAGATGAACTGGTTGTATATGATGTGGAACTAAGTGAGTACATCTTAAGAAAGCTACTAAGTTTGAAAATGGGAGCTCCTGAGCCTCCTATTACTACGGTGCAAATCCAAAAGATTTATGAGCAATTGGCTCTGGCTAATATCACTGATACAGAGATTCGTAAGCTTCATGTACAGAGAATAAAGGGGATGAGCTAGAAGTAACTGTGAGTTTACCAATCATTGTGCTAATAGATGAGAATTATGATTATTTCATAATTACTTAAAAAGGGGTGCTTACTATGAAAAATATGTGGCTTGTACGAGCAGGAGAAAGGGCATATCTGATTGACGAATTTAAAGAAAAGCAAGCTGTAGCGATTGGCTGGCCGCAATTGGGAAATATAAGCGAAGTGAACACACTGCAAGAAATGAAGAAACTTTTGAAGGCAACGTACCCTGGATATAAAGAAGGAAAGATTAATATTACTGCAGGCCAAATTTTTCGTTTTGTAAGTGAATTTAAGATAGATGATCGAGTGATTACATATAATCCTGAAGAACGTCTCTATTACATAGGAAAGATAAATTCTAATTATGAATTTAAGCCTAATTACATTACTGATAAACCTCATATCCGCAGAATAAAATGGGAGGGTACTGTATCGAGAGATGTTTTGACGGCAAGTACTCGAAATACGCTAGGTTCTATTTTGACAATTATATCTATACCGAATGAGGTTCAAAAGGAATTGCTTCAGCAAATGGTAGCCGGAGAGATAGAAAGTGGCCAACTAAGGAAACAAATAGAGCCTGTACAAGCTGAGACGGAGGAAGAAGCTGAGGAATTAGAGCTAATCAAGGAAGATGTTATAGAGAAGTCTAATGAATTTATAAAGGATAAGATTGCTAATTTAGACTGGGAGCAGATGCAGGAACTTGTTGCAGGCATCCTAAGGGGGATGGGTTACAAGACGCGAATATCGCCTAAAGGACCAGATCGTGGAAGAGACATTCTTGCATCCCCAGATGGTTTAGGGCTTGAAGAACCCAGAATCATAGTGGAAGTAAAGCATCGCTCAGGGCATATGGGAGCTAATGAAATTCGCAGTTTTACCGGAGGATTAAGAGCAGGGGATCGGGGCATTTATGTCTCTACTGGTGGATTCTCAAAAGAAGCCAAATATGAAGGGGAAAGATCTAATATTCCTTTATCTTTAATAGACTTAGATTTGCTCGCGGAATTAGTGACGCAATACTATGATCAATTTGATTCTGAGACACGGACACTAATACCGTTAAGAAAAATATATTGGCCATTGTAAATTTTATGAGAATTCGTGTGCATACACTTCCGTTTATAAGAGTATGGACAGAGAGTTTACTTAGGATTCAATTTTAAAGTAAGTATGATTTATACTAATCTCTTCCATCCCCCGTATGCTACAATAAAACATAACTAACCAGTAAAGGATGGAAGCACCATGCCTGTTTACAATAAGCTTGTCCGGGATCTTATTCCCCAAATCATTCAGTCGAGTGGTAAGGAAAGCCGCACGCGCATTCTGGATGAAGAAGAGTATACCAAAGAGCTGGTCATTAAGCTCAAAGAAGAATCCGATGAATACTTCACAGCCCAAGGACCAAAGGAGTCACTGGAAGAGCTGGCAGATATGCTGGAGATCATCCGGGCACTGGCTGTTGTGCATGGTTCGACGTGGGAGCAGCTTGAAGCGTTGAGAGAGCAGAAGGCAGCAGCGCGGGGCGGATTTCAGGAACGGGTGTATCTGATCGATGTCGACGACAACGCTTAATGTAAAGCTGATTACAGAGAACCTGGCTGACGAGTTAATTGCCGGTATGCAGAATGCATCCGGTATTTTTATAATGACTTCCTTCGTGATGCAGTCCGGTGTGAGGTTGCTTGCCCCTCATTTGAAAAAAGCGATCGAGCGCGGAGCTGAAGTGAAGGTTCTGGCAGGAGATTATCTGTTTGTTACACAGCCGGAGGGTCTGCAGGCCTTACATGATATTGATCCGCAGCTGGAAGCACGTTTGTGGCGGAGTATGGGAACGTCTTTTCATCCAAAAGCTTATTTGTTTGATTATGAGAACGGTGAGGGGCTGCTTATCGTTGGTTCTTCGAACTTCTCTATGTCGGCCATGAGAATGGGGATGGAATGGAATTTAGCGATGAATGCCAAAGCTGAGCCGTATACTTTTCAGGTAGCCTTGGACAAGTTCATGCACAATTTCTATCACGATTCCACGTTACCGCTCAATGAACATACTATAGCAATATATGAGGAAGAGTACCGGTCCTACCATCGTAAAAATCCCGAGTTGATTCGCATGATTACGGAGATGGAAGAGGAAGAGTACCGCACGAACCATACGGGCGATCCCCCGGAGAACCCGGTTTCAACTGGTGAATTAGCTCCAATCCATCCTCGGTTTGCGCAACTGGATGCACTCGATGCATTAGAGCGGACGCTGGAAGAGGAATATGATAAAGCGATGGTCGTTATGGCCACTGGGCTTGGGAAAACCTATCTTGCCGGCTTTTTTGCCCAGCGCTTTGAGCGTGTGTTGTTCGTAGCGCATCGGGAGGAGATTCTCCATCAGGCGAGAAGATCGTTTGAGCGCATCAGGCCGGACAAAACCTTTGGTATCTATAACGGGGCTATCAAAGAGGGGGATGCAGACTTTGTGTTTGCTTCTGTTTATACACTCGGGATGAAAAGGCATCGTGAATCCTTCACAGCAGATCAGTTTGATCTGATCGTGGTGGACGAGTTCCATCATGCGGCTGCAGCCTCGTATCAATCGATTATCCAGTATTTTAAACCGAAGTTTATGCTCGGCATAACCGCAACGCCGGATCGAATGGACGGTAAGGATGTCTATGCGCTTTGTGACGGCAACGTTGCCTACCAGATTCATTTTATCGAGGCTATCCGGCGGGGCTGGCTGTCTCCGTTCCAATATGACGGCGTGTATGATGATACGGATTATTCCTCGATCAGATGGCTTGGCACGCACTACGATGATGAACAGCTGACTGCCGCACAGCTAAAAGAGTCACTGGCCGATAAGATTTATGATGCCTGGACTAAGCATAAGCAGACAAGAACAATTGGTTTTTGTTCGTCTATCCGGCAGGCAGATTTTTTGGTAAGCTATCTGCAGAGCAGGGGCGTATCAGCAGTCAGTCTTCATTCCAAACCTTCAGGAATCACAAGAGAAGAAGCTATAACACTTCTAGTCAGCGGGGAGTTAGAGGTTATTCTAACGGTTGATCTATTCAACGAAGGTGTGGATATTCCTAGCGTAGATACGCTGCTATTTGTCCGCCCGACTGAATCATTAACGATATTCACCCAGCAGGTTGGCCGTGGACTACGGTTATCTGAGCAGAAGACCCACTGCACGATTATAGACTTGATCGGGAATTACCGGAATGCAGATGTGAAGCTCCGTTTGTTCGCCAATGACGGGGAAGCTAAGGGCACTGCCAAAGAAGCGGCTATTCCCTCTATACCGGACGGATGCCAGCTGCATTTGGAGACAGAGGTAGTTAATCTGCTTGATGAATTAGGCCGTAAAAGATTGCCGCATCGCGAACGGCTGCATCGTTCCTTCCTGGATCTGAAGCATGAGCTTGGACGGATTCGCACCTATATGGAGCTTCATCTCTATGGTAGAGCCAACAGCTGGGAGTACCGGAATGAATTCGGTTCCTATGTTGGTTTTCTGATGTGGGCTGAGTGTTTAACCAAGGAAGAAGAGGAATTTTATGTTCAGTACGAAGCCTGGATTCGTGATGTCGAGAAGACAGTCATGACGAAGAGCTACAAAATGATCGTTCTTCTCTATATGCTGGAACGTGGTCCTGACAATTGGGCCGGGCCTGTTACTCCTAAGGAGGTAGCACCATTCTTTCACAGCTACCTTACGGATAAGGAGTACCGGAGAAGAATTGATTTCTCTGATAAGGACTCGAAGAAGCTCTGGGAATACAACGAGCAAGGCGTCAGCCAGCTTATTGAGCGTATGCCAATGACAAAGTGGGGATCAGCCAAAGGCAGTATGACCCGATTCGAGGATGGGCTGTTTAGCCTGAAAATGGAGCCGGTTCCTGAGCATCGCTCTATTTTATACCGTTGGACGCAAGAAATTTGCCTTTACAGACTGCATCATCATTTTGAGCGTAGAGAGCAAAAGCAAGGAGCCATTTAGTAATGGCAATTGTATGGCCTTTATCCTTTCATTTCACATATGCCGAAGCAGTACTTTAAAAAAAGCTCAAGCGCAGCCCCCTGCCCCTGAGCTTTTTTCTTTCTCTCCCCCCTCTGGAAATTTTTTCACCCGTCGTAATACTTTCGCCATGTTCGTTCCGCCGGATTTCAGCGAAGATAGAACCTGTAAGAAGCAGCTTTAACACTTAGCAAGTTGATAACGCCGAATGCGTTCATCATACATTTGGTTCTTATCCGGGCGGGCGTAACGAGGCGGGGATCTCATAAGATCCCGCAGTGCCGGCATGTATGTTACGGTATCCTGTACAGTCCGTTTCGGTAGGAATCCACTTGGGGTTCGATTCCCCAATCGCTTAGGGAGCGATTATTGGTATAGTACTCGATTTCCATCGAGCGACAATTGAGCACAATCTGAGTAAGGAAACCAAGGGGCAGAATCCCAGGCGGCTAATCCAGCGCACTGCGGAAGGGCTTTGTAATCCGTGGATACCGGTAGTGCGGCAGCGGGGAGGCTAGGGCAGGGACAGAAGGATACGAAGGCTGGCTGAAGCAGGGGTTAGCCTTCTAATCACAATATCCCCCCGAACCTCCCGGCAGGCCGCCTGTCTCAAACGTGATTCCGCCTAGAACGCAGCGGGGTTCTGTCATCCATTGGTCACACATGAAGGGGGCAAAATATATGTTGAAGCAAATCACGATTCAAGCGGACCAGCGCGGTCTGCTCTTTCATAAGGGAAGTTATGTGAAACAGCTGCTGCCGGGAACCTACCGGTACTTGTCCTGGTCACAGCATACGGTAGCGGTCTTAAATATTGCTAAGCCGTTTAGCGTCGAGGGCAAGGACCTGCAGCTGTTCATCCAGGATGAAGAGCTCCTGCAGGAGCTCGATGTTGTACGCGTACAGGATCATGAGATTGTTGTTCACTATGAGGACGGTCAATTCGCACAGGTGCTGAAGCCGGGTGTATATGCTTACTGGAACCTCCTGAAAAAGCACACCTTCGTGCATACGGACATCCGGCAGCCGGAGCTTCCGGCCGGGATTGACCGCTCGATTATAACGAAGCTTACTCCGTATGTGCAGTGCTGTGAAATCGCCAGCCATGAGCTGGGCTTCCTGTTCTATGATCATGCCCTCCAGCGGGAGCTTGCGCCCGGTAAGTATTATTTCTGGAAGGGGCCAGTCTCGGTGCTGACCAAAATAGTCGATCTAAGACAGCAGCAGATGGATCTGATCGGCCAGGAGATCATGACAGAGGATAAGGTTACGCTGCGCCTGAACTTCGTATGCCAGTACAAGATTGTGAATCCGCAGCGCGTACTGGAGCTGAAGGCTTATGATGAACAGATCCACATCCAGCTTCAGCTGCTGCTCCGGGAATATGTCGGGACGCTGAAGCTCGATGAGCTTCTGAAGCAGAAGGAGGATGTTGCTACGTTCATCCTGTCCCGTATTCAGGAGAAGGAAGAAGCATTCGGAGTCCGGTTCCTCGGGGCGGGCGTGAAGGATGTCATTCTGCCGGGAGAAATGAAGGACATCCTGAACACCGTTCTGCTCGCAGAGAAGAAGGCGCAGGCGAACCTGCTTACCCGCCGGGAAGAGACCGCCTCGACACGCAGCCTGCTCAATACGGCGAAGCTGATGGATGAGAATCAGACGCTGTTCCGGCTGAAGGAGCTGGAATTCCTTGAGAAGATCTGCGACAAAATCGGCTCGATCTCGGTAACAGGCGGCGGTGACCTCCTGGAGCGGTTAAGCTCGCTGATCAGTGTGAATAAGTAGACCGCTACCTGGCGGTCTATTTCTTTTGGAAGCAAGAGTGAAAGAACATGGCCCGGATATTTGGCAAGCAGGTCATAACAGAGATAGTATAGAACTAAGCGTATATAGCCGGCTAAGCCAAACTGAAGGAAGTGACAGCATGGACAAGAAAGCAAAAAAGATTCTAATGAACACCTTCTGGACATCAGCTGGCTGGAGGAGCACCCGGGGTGCTTTTGCCGGGGAGGATTTCGAGTATGCCCGAAGCCAAGGGCTGATGTTCGATCCTGTAACGATTACTCACGATGAGATCGTAATGCGGCTGCATGAGCTGCACCAGACGATCACCAAGGAGCGGGTAGCTGCCGCGTTCCTGCACAGTCTATCTACGAGAAAAGTCCATCTGCGCAGTGCCCTCTCCAGCTGGGCGCTGACCTCACGTCTGCCTATACATACCTATGAGCAGCGGAGTGCAGTACGGCCGAATTATAGCAGCTGCGGGGATTGCAATTTTCACGGATTAATGTCGGGCCGCGATTATAACAATGCGGATTTGAATGTGCTGAATTTCGAGCGGGTCAAGTGGGGCGGAATACGGCTCAACTGGCTTTTATACTGCTGGCTGGACCTTGAGTTATTCGTTAAGGAAGAGTATTACGAGAGTACTGCCGAGGATGCTGCTATATTCAACGGAATGCTGGAAGCCGTTCAGGCTTGTGCTGACCATGATAGTGCGCGGATGCTGGAGAAGCGGTGGAAGGATCTAGTTCCCTCCAGTAAGAATGAGCGGGATGTGCTGATGGAGATCTGGGGTTATGCCGGACTGCTGGTGCCGGGTGATACTCCGCGTAAGCGCAGAGGCGGTAGCTCTGATTACAACGCTATGGCAGAGTGGCAGGGGGAGGACAGGTACTCCCGGGAGGCAGTGGCTTATTATTTTGGTGCATATTTATGAATGCCCGGTGATCCATCCTAATAAGTACCGGTGTTAAGACCCTTCCAGGGGATGGAGGGGTCTTTTGTATGGAAATATAGCTAATAGAACCTCTCATTTTTGCCGAAATATAGGTATATTGTATCAATGTATGGTTTCTCTCAGATACAGAATCTAGCGGAGATCATGGAGGGGCCCCATCATGACGTTATCCTATACGTATTCATTGGTTTTATTTATTGCTTTCGCCATTTATTTCATTCTGGGGATGTATATCCTGTCCCTTAATACAGGCAGCAAGCTAAACCGGCTCTATTGTATAGCCTGTCTCTCCCTGTCCATATGGTCCTTTTGTTTTTCAATTACCAATTCAGCACCCGATTATGAGACGGCTATTCTTTGGCGCAGATTGGCTTCACTCGGCTACGGTACGGTGTATAGCATACTTCTGCATTTTTCTCTGATTCTGACAGAAAGAACGGCTGTTCTCAAAAACAAATGGATTTATGTGGTTCTGTATTTTCCGGCTGCGCTTAATGTTATTGTATTTGGCTATATTGATTCTGCTAAGGAGCAGTACAACCTAATCTATACAGCGACAGGCTGGGTGAACAGCTCTGCCAACGGCTGGGGGGATGTTTATTTTAATCTGTACTATATTTGCTTTACCACAGCGGGACTGCTGCTGCTCTGGAACTGGGCGAGAAGATCTAAAGACCTGCTTAAGAAGAAGCAGGGCTATCTCTTTATGTTATCCCATAGTATGGCTCTGATCGCGGGTACTGCAACAGATGTCATTATGAACACCTATGCATCTGTTAAGTTACCTCAGCTGGCACCAGTCATTGTACTGCTGCCTACAACAGCTATGTTCTATGCAATCAGGCGGTATGGGCTCATGGGTCTCGGAAAGAGTGAAAAGGCTGAACCGGGCAAAATTTTAAGTAATGTTAACTTGGACCGTTTTATTAAAATCATGTCCTTTGTCTACGTAATTGGCGGAATGCTGAATTTCGCTTCGCAGTACTTTTTTAATCAGCAGGCCCCGCGGTTTGGTTTTATTCTGTTGTTCAGCCTGTTCTTTTTTGTCAACGGCTTGCTATTGACGCTCATTAAATATATACCGGTTAAAAAGAATGTTAAAGAAGGCGTATTCATTATCATCATGCTGGCTTCCATCCTTCTGATTGCCCTGAGCTATGTGGAATCTGCAAGTGTTACCGCATGGTCGGCTCCGTTCATTATTATAATGCTGTCTGTTCTTTTTAATAAACGGTTTATGATCCTTTGGATAGGTGTGCCTATTCTAATTACGCAAATCTATATATGGGTGAGGATGCCGGAAGCGATGGTCCGGGTGGATGGATCGGATTATCTGGCCAGGATCGGCATCCTGGGCATCACCCTGTGGCTGGCCTATTTTGTTAACCGGGTCTACGTCCGGCGTCTTGAAGATAATGAAGCCCAGATCAGGTTTCAGAAGCTGGTTGCCCGCATATCGGGTGACTTCGTTAAGGTCTCTGAATCAGATCTGGATCTAAAAATCAATGAGCTGTTAGAGCTGTGCGGAGAGCACTTTCAAGTAGACCGGGCTTTCTATATTCCGTTATCGAATCATCCTGAGGCCTATGAATGGTCCAGGGAAGGGATGGAGCAGACGACGGATACCTTCATCTCCCGGTTGAACAGCAAAGGCTTCGCCTGGTGGCTGAAGGAGCTCATACACACTGACCAGTTAAAGGTAACGGACGTAGACTTGCTGCCGCTGGAAGCCGGTGCAGAGCAGGCCTTATTCAGTTCGCATAAGATAAAGTCCCTGATCTCTGTTCCGGTAAGGAACAAAGGCCGAATTCTGGGGCTGCTGCTGTTTACATCTGTGAAGGCTGCAAGAGCCTTTGGGCAGAACCATCAGGAGCTGCTGCGGATTCTTGCTAATCTGCTGTCAGATGCGCTGGTAAAGATAGAAGCCCAGCGGGAAATCAGCTACATGGCGTATTATGATGCGCTGACCGGGTTCCCGAACCATACGTTGTTCAAGAATCAGCTGGAAGAGAGTATCCGGTCCGCCGGGGAGACAGGCAGGCATATTGGTGTTCTTTTTATTGATCTGGATGCTTTCAAAATCGTCAATGACACGATAGGGCACCTTGGCGGAGACGAAATGCTTAAGCAGGTGACAAGCAGAATAGCGGGCTGTTTGCGTGAACAGGATATGGTGTCGCGTTTTGGCGGCGATGAGTTCCTGGTAAAGGTGGCAGGGATAGAGCGGGTAGAAGACATTGGGAGAATGGCTGAAAGCATCATAAATGCGATTGCCAAGCCTGTGATCGTCAAAGGCCAGGAATTCTTTATTACGGCCAGTGCAGGAATTGCGGTCTACCCCGTAGATGGGGAAAGCACGGAGGAGCTGATCCGAAATGCCGATCTGGCGATGTACGCGGCCAAAGAAAAAGGTAAAAATCAGTACCTCTTATGCTCACCAGCCATGAAGGAGCAGATATTGGAGAAAACACAGCTTACGAACAGCCTGTACCGGGCGCTGGAGCGAAATGAGCTTATTCTACACTACCAGCCGCAGGTGAATGTGCAGACGAAAGAAATTGTGGGTCTTGAAGCGCTGATCCGCTGGAATAATCCGGAGCGGGGCATGATTTCCCCGGCTGCCTTTATTC
Source organism: Paenibacillus camerounensis (assembly GCF_000723885.1). Taxonomy (GTDB): domain Bacteria; phylum Bacillota; class Bacilli; order Paenibacillales; family Paenibacillaceae; genus Paenibacillus_AQ; species Paenibacillus_AQ camerounensis. Next base: position 16,860 of record NZ_CCDG010000042.1, on the reverse strand, counting down.
CCCTGGCTGAGCAGACCGGGCTGATCCTCCCTATCGGCAAATGGGTGCTTGAGACCGCATGCCGGCAGATGAAGGAGTGGCAGGAGTTGGGGGTGCAGGGGATTCGCATGGCAGTGAACCTGTCGGTTGTCCAGTTCCAGGACCGGAATCTGCTCAGCATCGTTGAACGGACACTAAGGGAGACTGGGCTCAGGCCGGAGTACCTGGAACTGGAGATTACCGAAAGTGCCGCCGCTGACGGGGAAGACTATATTGTCGAGGTGCTTCATGAGCTGAAGAAGCTGGGAGTCAGCATTTCTATTGATGATTTTGGGTCGGGGTATTCCTCTTTAAGCAGATTAAAGACCATGCCTGTAGACCGGATCAAAATTGACATGCAGTTTGTGCGCGGCATTGCAACAGGCAACGACGATGAGGCGATAGCGAAGACGATCATTCAGCTGGCCAAAAACCTGAAGCTGAGCGTGATCGCCGAAGGCGTTGAAACCGAAGAGCAGTTTGCGTTTTTTAACAAGAATAAGTGTGATGAGATCCAGGGGTACTACTTCTATAAGCCGATGCCTGCGGCAGAGATAGAGCCGATTGTGTTATTACACACAAGATAAATTCCATATACTTGCAATGATAGATAATTAGTGATAACTATTACAAGTGTTCCTATTCAGTGTATACTTATAGCCGGGAGGTGAAATAGGTTCTGAGATTTTGGCGGAATACTAGGCCGTCTGCTGAGAATATATAAGTAGGAGGGAACATTTTGAAGAAAATCACTAAAGCGTTTTCTTTGGTAATGGCGTTCTTTCTGTTACATACAATTGTTGCACCGGCACCTGCAGTCCACGCCGGAGGCAGTGCGGTTGCCGCGGAGCAGCTGACGCAATTAAGCGGAGAAGAGGTGCTGGATAATCTGCTTGCGAACGGGCTCCGGTTACCGGACGGCCTGGAAGCGGATGAATTCACACAGAATGCGGCAAAAGAGATCGTTGCAGGAATTGAGAGCGGGACAATTACCGCCGAACATATCCCGTACAGCTACACAAAGATGGTGGAATTGGCGCACAATATATTGGAGGTTACCGGTCATCCCGGCGTTGCAGCAAGAAGCTTCTCTGCCCTGTCCGGCTATACGCTGCAGGATAGTACCGTAATCGGGGCCTGGTCGAATGATTACAGATATTATAACTGCTACGGATATGCGATCGGCCAGCAAGTATTTAAGGACCCGGGCTACCACTCCGGCAAAAGCTTTTCGGTAAGCATGGGGGTTGCAGAAATAGCAGACTTAACAGTCAGTGACCTCGATGCGCTCGGATATTGGGGATACAAGACTACGTCGAAGCCCGGCTCCCTGGCCTATTACGAGCGGGTGGTTGCGGTCCGTAAGGGAAGCAATGATTATCATTTTATGAAAAGTGATACCTCAGCCAGTGACTGGACGCACAAACCGGCGGGAAACCAGCCTATGCGCTGGAACTACGCTTCCCCGGGATACAAGATCTGGACGAATGAGTACTCCTTCCAAAATGTAAACTATGCAGGGTCCGTTAGCTATAACAGCACTATTTACTACATTGTCTACTGGGCCAAAAACGGTGCGGGACCGCAGCCTACCAAGAAAATTCAACCTGTACTATAAAAGAAACAGAGGGGTGCTATCCGGCATCCCTTTTAATAAAAGCGGGAGATGAGCGACAAAAATTGAGATTTTCAAGTCGTTGATTTTATACTGGCTGAATAGAATAAATGGTATAAATGTGCGATTTAGATAAAGTGAACGCCGAGGCGTGGTATTGGAATAAAGCTTTAATATTTTTGTATAAGTAAATATGATGGAAAATACATATGCAGTGATCCTTGTTAGTTGTTGATTGTTTAATGTAATTATTCATGGTTATTTAATAGAAAAAATGTTAAAATAAAACTATTATTTTACGGTATTAATGATATGATCTTCTTACGATTGATATTATAGACCTATAGGTATCAAAAATAAATTAAATATGCGTATACAATACTGGTAATTCTATTCAAATACTAAATAACTTTGATTAAAATGGAGGTTGCATATTTTTGAGCAGGTTAGCACTTATTGTTGGGATAGATAACTATATATATTGGAATAAACTACGTTGTTCTATAAATGATGCTAAGTATATGAAAGAAGTATTAGAAGAATGCGATTTCGAAACTGAGTTATTGTTAAACCCAAATAAAGAACAACTACAAGAGGCAATTATTACTTTTCAATTTAGTTTATCTGAATACGATACGGGGCTTTTATTTTTCGCAGGACATGGGGTTGAAGTTGGAGGAAAACAATTTCTTGTACCCAGTGACTGTCCGTCGAGGGGAGATAAGGATTACTACTCTACACTTGTAGATACTACTACACTAATTAATGATTTTTCTTCTAGTGATGATTTTACTGGAATAATTTTATTAGATTGTTGTCGAGAAAGACTTGATATTGGAGCTCGCAATAGAGGAGTTACAGAGAACGATATATTTAAAGCAAAAGGAGCTTTCATTGCTTTTGCTACTGGTCCCAATCAAACTGCCCACGAAAGAGACAAAGATGGACACGGGACATTTACATACTATATGGGAGAAACTATTCAAAAGTACGGGACAGAAAGGATCGAATCAATTTTTAAAAGAGTTAGGAAAAAGGTTGTCTCTCAGCATAGTGACCAGGTTCCCTGGGACTATTCTTCGTTATTAGGTGATTTTTATTTTAAAGAAAACCAAATGATTTTAGAAAAGATAGAATCAAGGGCAAATTCAACGGACTTCTTGTCGTATCAAATTAAAGAATTAATCAATAAAAATTTAGCATACTCTGCGTTATTAGTAGAAATAGATGAATGGTTAAATCAGTTTCCTGACATCGCCCAAACGAGTAAGCTTAAAAAACAAGAATTCATTACTTTTATTCTCAATCAACTTGATCAGCACGTATTGAAAAATGAATAAATGAGGGGGAAGCCAATTGAGTGAGTCTCGAAAAAGAATGATCAAGGCGGCAGTAATTGGAAGATCAGCATCTGGGAAATCAGCTTTCATACGCTCGTTTAGTAAGTATCCTGAATTAATCAATTCTGTTGGAACAGGTCAAACTACTCGATCGTATGCAGAATATCGTTTTTTATTAAAGAATGAAGATAAGCCGATTGAAGTAGCTATTTCATTTATGAACGAGAAAAACTTTGTTCAGAAAAGAACAGATCAATTAATGGAAAAATTTAATTCGTTTTTGAAAAAAGAAAACAAAAGAATGCTTACCATTGAGTGGATGCAAGAGCAAATTCATGAATATGAAGATGATTTGAGAGAGTCTGCAATATATTCTTTAGACTTTTTTGATATACGTGAATTCAACTTTTTGTCTGGTTCAGTTGTCGAGACATTGGAAGAATTATTTAAGGAAACATGTGAAGTCATTATGGAAGCAGAGAAAGAGCTGGAGGATAATAATTTCAAACTTTTTGATGTAAAAAGAATAGTGAATTTCAGAACAATTAATGACTCATCTGAAACCAGCGATAGTGAAACCAAAATAATTGAAACAAGATCAGATGTAGTAGAAAGAATTTGGTCTCAATTCTACACCCATGCTTACCAGATAATTGTTAAATCCATATATTCACATTTTAGTGGAAAAATTAAAAATATGAATGATAATGAACCGATTATTTTCAAATTTGTGCTTGATGATAGTTATAAGGAATTATTAGAGTTATGTCTAACAGTAATTAAAAAAGAATCAAATGAAAAAAGTTCTCTTTCAAGTATGATTGATAAAATAATTATTACTAGTGTCATCAACCAAGATTACTACTTTAAATTAAAGCCCCTAAATATTAATAGTATACTTCTAGTGGATACTTACGGTTTAGATCATGCTGAACCAGATGAAGAGCCGATGCTAATTGAGAGGTATAGACAAATTTTTAATGTTGACTACCCTGATTTGTCGGCAGCCCTCTTTGTAGAACCTATCCGCCCAGGTTCAGCAACGACTTTTTTAAATGAAATTGAAGTACTGTATTCTCAGAAGCCAAGTATAATGACCTATGTCGTTGCCTCTTACATAGATCAGCAGAGTGATGAAGTTATTGAAAAAAATAAGGAGTGGTTATTATCAGAGGAGAAAGATGGAGAATATATTGATTTTGATGGAAAGGTTTTAGACCTCCTATTCAAATCTAATAGAATCATAAGTACTTTAAAGCGAAATCGTATTCCGGTAACGTTAGCAAATAAACGGGTTGAAATTATGCGAAAGAGACTTGCTCCCTTTTATGGAAAGGACAACAATTCTACAAAGAATCCTATATTAATGAAAGAGATGAATTTGGTTTCAGTTACTGCATTGATGATGTCTATAATTGATCAAGAGCATTTAGGGGATGGTTTCATTAATATCGATAATTTGCATGAAGCATTCTTGAAAAAAGATAAAATTCATGCATTTGCAAAAAATTTAATAATTGAAGCTACTAAAGGGTTTAATAAATTATTTAATATTATTGGACCGCGGACAAAGTGGAAACTTAGAACGAATCTTTCCTCTTATATACTAGGATTTGATGGGAGTATATTTAATGTAACTTGGTATCGCGTGTTTAATGATGCATATAACCAAACCTTTACTAAGCAAGTTGAAATTGGGAAAGGAAAGGTAATGCTTTCAGATATCTTTGGTTTGGAGGGTAATGAAAAAATTGCCTTTGATGAACTAATGACAACTCATTTTAGATTTCTTTTTAATAAAGTTTCAGAAGGTGAGTTGTTACAAATTTGGCCTCAAGAAATTAGTTATAAAAATTATAAAGGAACCCAAGACCAAAGAAATTCAATTTGGGGGATATTGCTTGATTGTATACAAGAATATGAATTGCATAATCATCAGCAATTCAACAGTGTTGCAGAATGGTTGAGAAATCTTCATTCCTTTGACAAACGTTGCGATGATCATTTTTTTGATTCTTGGTACGAGATCTTTTATGACAGAATGAATAATTCCTTTATAGAAGTTTGCCGCCAACATAACTTGAAAGTTGCATCTGTAAAGGCAAAACGGTCGGATAAACCTTACTTAGAAAAGAAAGAAGAGCTATTTAAAGAATATAGCCAGAATTATGACTCGAAAATAGAAAAAAAAGTATTCTATCGTTCAATAAATGAACTGTGAGAGTGATGTGAAATCAAGATCTTTACAAAATTATCGTATTCAAGAAATTAAAATAATCTTTTCAAGTTGAAAGTTAATTCTTAGCAGGTACGCCTCATTTATGGTGTACTTGCTTTTTTTATTTTGTGAATTATTTATATTTATGTGAAAATAAAAGATTTTATCTTTAGATTTGCAATCTTGTAAAAATGTTTTACATATTTAAGAAATTGCTATATTATGTAAATAGGAAGGTGTATAAATATGGTTGATGAAAAGCAATGCAATCGTTGTAAAAAAATAAAATTAAGAGAGGAGTTTCTAACGAACAAATCTTCAAAGGATGGTTTGAAAAATTCATGTCGTGATTGCGATAGATTATCACAGTTTGAGTACGATTTGGCTGTTAAAGCAAGACGAGAGGCTGACCCCGCCACTTACGAAAAAGCTCAAAAGCTATGCTCCCGTTGTAAGGAAGAAAAACAAAGAAGCGAGTTTAGCAAACATAGCTACTCATTGGATGGTTTACAAACCTATTGTAAAGTGTGTAGAGGAGAAATGGATAAAAAGCGAAAAGAGAAACTAAAAAAACAAATTTTTGAAGGTATAATTATTGAAAAGCAATGTAAAAGTTGCAAAGAAACTAAAAAGGTGACAGATTTCACAAAAAGTTTTAGTAACAAGGATGGATTCTCTAATATATGTAAAATATGCACATCTGTACAATATCGTAATCGTAAACGCGAAAAGCAGCTCAAAGAGCGAATGGATGCTGTTGGATATGTTGAAATTGAGAAAGTCATCCCGCAAAGCATTAATTTAAATCAATCTAAGAGATGCACTAAGTGTAAAAAAGAAAAAGCACTCCGTGATTTCAACTTTAATTATACGGTGAAAAAGTTTCGTTCTGAATGTAAACAATGTGGAGCAAAAACAAGACACAACTATTCAGTTAATAATGAATTAAGGCGGTTACAACGCTTAAAACAAAGGGGAGATTCTGAATGATGGAGCAAGATGTAAATGATAATGTTATATACACTGAAGTATTCGTTACTCAAGACTATAGTAAGTTTAGTACAATTGATGGAAACAGAATAATTAACGAGTTGCATGTAAAACGTCTTATCGAGTCTATGCAACAAATACAATTAATTACCCCCATTATTATTAACGAGAAATATGAGATTATTGATGGACAGCATCGTTTTAAATCCCAATCAGTATTAGGGCTACCAGTGTACTATATTATATGTGAGGGATATGGTTTATCAGAAGTTCACCGTTTAAATGAAAAAAGTAATAACTGGAAGCCAATTGATTTTCTTAACGGCTATGCTACTTTAGCTGAAAAAGAAGAAAAATTCTTTGACTACATCTTACTAAAGGATTTTATTGAAAGTAACGCAATTAAACCAATTTTAGGGATTTCTTTAACTAAAGGAGAATTAAATGAACAGGACGCGATGACGGCGTTCAAAAATGGTCACTATAAGGCAAAGAATGTTGAAGAGGTACAGAAATTTATGGATTTGCTCGAAGACTTCTCATCGTATTTTCATGAAACTTATAAGACGACAAAGTTTATTAAGGCATTCCTGTTGTTTTCAAGTAGTGTAAAGTATAATCATGATAATATGACGAAGAAGCTTGAATACATGAGTGGTTACCTGCAGCAACGAAATCAAATTAGTCAATACTTGGATATACTTAGTGATATATACAACACAAGGCTCTCAGAGAAAAGTAGAATTCATTTTAAGGGAGAAAAAGAAATATCATAGAATCGAGGGGCGAAATGACAAAATCAAAAACGACAAGTAGCTTCAGGTTTGAAATTGATTTTATCGATCTGTTAAATACATGGTCATTTGTTAGTAAAAAAGAGAAAGGTGTGCTTCTACAGGATGCATTCCGTGAGTATGCCAAAATGAAGCATAATTCGGACATTGCCCAAAAAGTTAATATAATTTTGGAAAGTTTAAAAGAAGACTAAAGTATATTGACGATGCTTACCTCCGAATATATATTTAAGAAACTGCTTAATATAGAATTCGATAACATTTATAATTGGACATACAATTAGAACTATGGAAGTGGACGAGGAGCTTTTTAATAATAATCTTACTAAACAAACCCAAGCCAGGTTAGACAAAACCTGCAGCAAGGGTTTATTTTAATACTGAACAATCTATTTATTATAAAGGGACGCAGTAAGGTGCAGTCAATAGGGATCGGTGATCGGACAGGGAGCATCGATGCCGGTAAGCAGGCGGATCTGATCATGCTTGCCCAGAATCGGCTGGAGACCATCAGGGCGCTGGCCGATGAGGCTATGGTTATGGTCGGAGGGAAGCAGATCAGCCCGCTGCCGGTCAAAAGATTTACGGAAGTGGGCGAACTTCTTGATAAAGTGTGGGAACAACGGCTCATCCCATTTAAGTTTGGTTAAAGGTAGATCGTTTATGCTTTGTATAAGCCAGAACGCAATAATGTTAATTCAAACAACGATTGCATCTGATTATACAAGGAGTGTTCAATGATGAAAAACAACAGTCTGATCAGCATAAAGGTTCTAACGTTCGCCGCATTATTAAGTCTATCTATCGTAGGGTGCTCTAATGCGCAGGATAATAGCGCGGCAGTAGTTACAAGTACACAAGCAGCAGCTACGCAGACAGCAGCTTCTACCGTGTCATCCGGCACAACGTCAACAGGAGAAGCAGCTGAAGGCACTGCAACAACGGGAACAACGGTTACAGATACATCGGCACTGTTCACTGACCGCGATCTGGAGCAGACGGCGGATCTGACAGCTGCCACCCGGATGGATCTGGTAAGCAATCAGGATGTCACCCTGAGCGAGGAAGGCGTATATGTCTTAAGCGGTGATGTGGAGAATGTAACGGTGACGGTCGATGCTGCTGAGGAAGCGAAGGTGCAGATCGTCCTTGACGGTGTCAGTATAACCAATGCTGATGCACCGGCCATTTATGTAAAAGCAGCAGATAAAATCTTCGTTACCTCAACTGACAGCGACAATCATATGGAGGTTACCGGAACCTACGCGGCGGATGGGGAGACTAATCTGGATGCGGTGATTTTCTCCAGAGCCGATGTGACGCTGAACGGAACCGGAAGCCTGGACATTGTGTCGGCTCAAGGCAATGGCATTTCTTCCAAGGATGATCTCAAAATTACCGGCGGCGTGTATACCATAGAGTCCTCTGCAGATGCACTGGAAGCGAACGATGCCATTCTGATTAGCGATGGAACGATTACCATTGATACCGGTAAGGATGCCCTGCATAGCGAAAATGAAGAGGACACTACGCTTGGGAATATCTACATTACAGGCGGCACGCTTAATATTACTGCTGCGGATGATGCCATTACGGCTAACAACCTTGTGCAGATCGACGGCGGTACCCTTAATATTGAGACTGCTGTGGAAGGCATCGAGGGCAATACTATCATAATTAATGACGGTCAGATCACAATATATGCGACAGATGACGGCATCAACGCCACGCCAAAGGTGAACGATAATGCGTCCATTGAAGTCAACGGCGGTACAATCAAAGTAACGATGGGCAGCGGAGATACGGATGCTTTTGACTCGAACGGTAATCTCTATATTAATGGAGGAACTATTGATGTAGAAGCCACTTCCGCCTTTGATGCGGACGGGACTGCTGAGCTGAACGGCGGAACGGTCACGGTTAATGGCGAGCAGATTACTGAGATTACGGAGTCACGCGGCGGCGGGGGATTCGGTGGCGGCGCTGGTGGCGGTAGAGGAACTGGGCATTAGATTAACCGGGTATAAGGGTTTAGTGTGGAGTTATTTTTTTAAAATAACTGGAATTAAATTCAAGCAGGTCTTATCTGTTTAATAGACGGAGAAGGCCTGTTTTGGTTTGTAAAAATGCTCGTTTTTTGGCGATGGGAACTCAGGCAAGGGGAAATGTCGCTTTTAAATGATATTTTGAAAAAAATGTGACAAAAGACGTAATTTATTCACCCGATTTGTCGATAAACAATCATAACAACTATAGGAGGGGCCTTCTTGGGATATGATGGGCAGCTGCAGAATTATCCGGCAGACAGTATTTTAATAGAGAATAGGAGAATGCATGTGAAGAAGCGAATGTTGTGGAAGAAAGCTATGCTTTTTTTCCTCGTACTCTTATTAATATTCCCTAATCTAAGCGTTGCCAGAGCGCAGGCTTCAGGCGGAGGTCTAACAATTGAGTCGGCGGTATCTGAGGATGCGGACGGCGGATTAAACAGCGTTATCTATGCCAATGGAAAATATACCGCAGTAGGAGAAGCCGGTAAGATTTCTCAATCAGCGGATGGCATTCATTGGACCAGGCTTAATGTTCCGGTATCCCCTTCAGGGATTTCATGGAGAAGCATTGACTTCAATGGAAGTACTTATGTGGTAGCAGGACTGGAGTATCTGAGCTCCGGCGCAAAAGCCAGACTGATCGTCTCCACGGACGGCGGTGTAACCTGGACAGATCGATCCGCAGCGGTTGATGCTGATATTCTGCAAAAGGTGCGCTACATAAACGGGGCATTTTATGCTGTGGGCGGAAGATGGAGTAAAAGCACCAGTGTCACTGTCCGCTCGGAGGATTTGGGCGTTATCTATTCATCCGCAGACGGGCAAAACTGGAGCCAGTGGAGTACAACGGCTTGTTTTTGGCCCAGCGGATCAACCACCAGCACTACCTTTTTTTTGACGGACATTCAATACTTTAACGGGAAATATGTTGTCACCGGTAATATGTTTGGCGGGTATGCTTATTTAAGCAACGGGACAGGCTGGATGATTAAATTTTTGCCTGGTGCAAGCGGATTAAATGCATTGGACTTCTTGTCTGTGTATGACGGCAAGCTTCACATGTCACATAACTGGAATGAAGGCTTTGCCAGCAGTGATGGAATTACGTTTTCCGCGGATTCTTCCTACAACCGGTCGCTTGGCGTTGTGCAGGCCGGCTCAAGTCTGTACCGCTATGGCAGAGAAGGGGCAATGTTCAGCTCGGCAAATGGCGGAGCGTCTTGGACACCGGCAGCTGCTGTTACTAACCAGACGATACGTTCAGCAGCCTCCAATGGCACCGGAATGGTTCTGCTGACGCACTCTTCGCAAAATCTGGTTGTTACTCCTGATTTATCGAAGTGGAAAAGAATCGGAGGCGATCTAAAAGGGATCGCTTACAACGGCAATACATGGGCGATTTCCGGAATCGTTAATCCCAATATGGGCGGTGAGCTCCCGGATGGTCTTATTGCTTCCTCTCCAAGCGGCTGGGATCAGCTGGAGACCAATGATGGTGTGCTCCCTGCTCAGGGATTGACCTCGATTGCGTATGGAAACAACCTGTTCGTTGCAGCAGGGAAAATAATAGGTGTGTCCGCTGATGCGCAAGCCTGGACTACCTCGGATTTGCCTGCCGGGGTTGCCGGCCCTGTCACAGGACTGGCCTATGGACCCGGCGGTTTTGTTGCAGTCACCGCGAATGATATTCTCCAGTCGGCTAACGGAACCTCCTGGACCAAAGCAACAACTCTGAGCGGGGCTGACTTCTATAATGTAAAGCAAGTAAACGGGGTATATGTAGCTTTTGGTTATGGAGGTGTCTGGTTCTCTACGAATGGGGTGAGCTGGAATTCACTGGATACGCTTGTTAATGATTATCTGCAATCCAGCTCCTATTACGCTATTTATGATATCACCTATGCCAATGGACAATATATTGTTACGGCTACGAACGGAGCGGAAGGAACAGCACATGTTCTGGAGACAACCGGAGCCTTGAGCAGCAGCTCGGTCTGGACCGAACATCTGATGGACAGCGATCCTGCCTGGCCTGAGCTGCGTTCGATAGCTTATGGTAACGGGAATTATGTTGCTGCCGGCTTAGTATATGACGTTCAGGGACGAACCCATCATATCGCTTATTCATCTACGGATCTTCAGAACTGGACCAAGTATGATGAGCAGGCACTGGGAGTAAGCGGCAGCGGACTCAACCAGATTATCTATACGGATAATAAATTTTATATCGCAGGTAATAACAGTACAAGGATTGTGCTGGGAAGTGGACCTGGAGGAGTAGCGGAAGCAACCCCGGCAGCGGTGATCGACTACAGCGATGAGCAGCTGACCGGCCTGACGGCAAACGGTACGTACACGGTGAACGGTACGGCCGTTACGGCGGATGCCAGCGGCAAGCTGGCGATTAACAGCAGCTGGCTGGGCACTACGCTGAGCATCGTGAAGCAGGGCGACGGCTCGGCGACGACGGACAGCGCAGCGCAGCCGCTGGCAGTTCCGGTTCGTCCGGCGGCGCCGACAGGTGTGGCGGCAACGGATGAGACGGCAGTGGAGGGTGACGACGGAACATTGACCGGCGTGACATCGGCGCTGGAGTACAAGCAGGGTATAGTTGGAGCTTGGACGACAGTCACAGGTACAAGTGTTACGGGGCTTGAGCCGGACACGTACAGCGTCCGGGTGAAGGCGACCTCGACGTCGTTCGCGTCGACTGCGGTCCAGGCAACGGTGGGTGCGTTCACGGCAACGCCGGAAACGACCCCGGCGGCGGTGATTGACTACACCGCCGAGCAGTTGACTGGCCTGACGGCAAACGGTACGTATACGGTGAACGGCACGGCCGTTACGGCAGATGCCAATGGCAAGCTGGCAATACTCAGCAGCTGGCTGGGCACTACGCTGAGCATCGTGAAGCAGGGCGACGGCTCGGGGACGACGGACAGCGCAGCGCAGCCGCTGGCGGTTCCGGTTCGTCCGGCGGCGCCGACAGGTGTGGCGGCAACGGATGAGACGGCAGCGGATGGTGACGACGGTACGCTGACCGGCGTGACATCGGCGCTGGAGTACAAGCAGGGTACAGCGGGAGCTTGGACGACAGTCACAGGTACAAGTGTGACGGGGCTTGAGCCGGACACGTACAGCGTGCGGGTGAAGGCGACCTCGACGTCGTTCAGGTCGACTGCGGTCCAGGCAACGGTGGGTGCATTCACGGCAACGCCGGAAGCAACCCCGGCGGCGGTAATCGACTACACCGCCGAGCAGCTGACTGGCCTGACGGCAAACGGCACGTACACGGTGAACGGCACGTCCGTTACGGCAGATGCCAATGGCAAGCTGGCGATTAACAGCAGCTGGCTGGGCACTACGCTGAGCATCGTGAAGCAGGGCGACGGCTCGGGGACGACGGACAGCGCAGCGCAGCCGCTGGCGGTTCCGGTTCGTCCGGCGGCGCCGACAGGTGTGGCGGCAACGGATGAGACGGCAGTGGAGGGTGACGACGGAACATTGACCGGCGTGACATCTGCGCTGGAGTACAAGCAGGGTACAGCGGGAGCTTGGACGACAGTCACAGGTACAAGTGTGACGGGGCTTGAGCCGGACACGTACAGCATGCGGGTGAAGGCGACATCGACGTCGTTCGCGTCGCTTGCGGCGCAGGCAACGGTGGGTGCATTCACGGCAACGCCGGAAGCAACCCCGGCGGCGGTGATTGACTACACCGCCGAGCAGTTGACCGGCCTGACGGCAAACGGCACGTACACGGTAAACGGCACGGCCGTTACAGCAGATGCCAGCGGCAAGCTGGCTATCAACAGCAGCTGGCTGGGCACTACGCTGAGCATCGTGAAGCAGGGTGACGGCTCGGCGACGACGGACAGCGCAGCGCAGCCGCTGGCGGTTCCGGCCCGTCCGGCGGCGCCGGCAGGTGTGGCGGCAACGGATGAGACGGCAGCGGAGGGTGACGGCGGTACGCTGACCGGCGTGACATCGGCGCTGGAGTACAAGCAGGGCATAGCCGGGGCTTGGACGACAGTCACAGGTACAAGTGTGACGGGGCTTGAGCCGGACACGTACAGCGTCCGGGTGAAGGCGACATCGACGTCGTTCGCGTCGGCTGCGGTCCAGGCAACGGTGGGTGCATTCACGGCAACGCCGGAAGCAACCCCGGCGGCGGTGATTGACTACACCGCCGAGCAGCTGACCGGCCTGACGGCAAACGGCACGTACACGGTAAACGGCACGTCCGTTACGGCAGATGCCAATGGCAAGCTGGCAATACTCAGCAGCTGGCTGGGCACTACGCTGAGCATCGTGAAGCAGGGCGACGGCTCGGCGACGACGGACAGCGCAGCGCAGCCGCTGGCAGTTCCGGTTCGTCCGGCGGCGCCGACAGGTGTGGCGGCAACGGATGAGACGGCAGCGGAGGGTGACGACGGAACATTGACCGGCGTGACATCGGCGCTGGAGTACAAGCAGGGCATAGCCGGAGCTTGGACGACAGTCACAGGTACAAGTGTGACGGGGCTTGAGCCGGACACGTACAGCGTCCGGGTGAAGGCGACACCGACGTCGTTCAGGTCGACTGCGGTCCAGGTGACGGTCGGTGCGTTCACGGCAACGCCGGAAACGACCCCGGCGGCGGTAATCGACTACACCGCCGAGCAACTGACTGGCCTGACGGCAAACGGCACGTACACGGTGAACGGCACGTCCGTTACGGCAGATGCCAATGGCAAGCTGGCAATACTCAGCAGCTGGCTGGGCACTACGCTGAGCATCGTGAAGCAGGGTGACGGCTCGGCGACGACGGACAGTGCAGCGCAGCCGCTGGCGGTTCCGGCCCGTGCTGCTGCACCTGCAGGAGTAACCGTTACAGATGTTACCTATATTGGCGCTAACAATGGCTCCATTCAAAACGTTACGCTGGATATGGAATATAAGCAGGGCAGCGGGGGCTTTTGGACAATAGTTGAAGATACTGCGGTAACGGGGCTTACACCGGGGACGTATGATGTCCGGCTGAAGGCATCGCCAACGGCGTTTGCTTCAATCGCCCTCCAGGTTACCGTGCACGACTCCGGAGCAGCTATCCCGTCTGCACCAGCAGTTACGGCTGACGACTGGAACAATGTAATTACCGGTCTGGATACAAGCATGGAATTTGCGGTAGATGGTGGGCCTTACGTGCGGTACAACGGCACGAACCTGCCTGATTTGAGCGGTGAGCATACCGTTAGAGTGCGGGTGGCTGCCAGCGGTTCTGTACCGGCAGGACCAGATACTACACTTATTTTCACAGAAACGGCACCCGTTCCTGCCAGTGGTCTTACTGTGACTGCAAGCGATCCAGCCGGTACAGCCAATGACGGAAGGACTGCAATTAAGGTTACGCCTGCACCTGCTGAGGGGAACAAGCTCTACTATAAGAATTTTGGTGCCGGGAATGCGGTGGTGCCGAATTTGGGTGAGCTCCTTGCCGGGTTCGCGCTGGTAGGCAGTGATGGGCTGATTCCTGCGGTGAATGGGGATGTAATCGGTATTGCCGAAGTGGATGCCGGCGGCAAAGTAATGAAATACGGCAGTGTGAAAGCAGTTGTGACGGCGGAGCCGGTAAATCCTGTCCTACCGGGCACTGATCCAGGCAATACGAATGGCGGCACTGGAAGCACCAATAGGGGCACAGCTTCTACTAGCACCGTAACAGAAGTAATCGTCCTTGTTAACGGCAAACAGGAGAATGCGGGTACCGCAACAACGACAACCTCAGGCAACGTAAAAACAACCGTAATCGCCGTTGACCCGGCTAAACTCCAGGCTAAGCTGGATGCGGAGGGCAATGGGGCAGTGGTTACCATTCCGGTACTGCTGGATTCTAATGTTTTTGTCGGCGAGCTTGACGGTCAGATGATAAAAAATATGGAGAATGTATCAGCTACCCTGGTGCTTCAGACGAATACTGCATCGTATACGCTGCCTGCCAAGCAGATTAATATCGAAGCACTTGCCCGGCAGCTGGGAGCCGGGGTGAGCCTGGAGGACGTTAAGCTTACAATCACCATCGGCGAAGCTTCGGCTTCCATGAATCAGGTCATATCGGGGGCAGCAGGCAGAGGCGGCTTTACTCTTGTGGCTCCGTCGTTTGACTTCATTGTTACGGGGACCTACGGCAGCACGACGGTAGAAATCAGCCGGTTCAACGCATATGTGAAGCGTACAGTGGCTATACCTGACGGTATTGATCCGTCCCGGATCACGACAGGGATTGTAGTGGATCCGGATGGAACAGTGCGTCATGTCCCAACCAGAATCATTCTGAAGGATGGACAATATTATGCGGAGATCAGCAGTCTTACAAACAGCTCCTATTCCGTGGTCTGGCATCCGCTGACCTTTGCGGATGTGGCTAACCACTGGGCCAAGGATGCAGTTAATGATATGGGTTCACGTATGGTTATTAACGGAGTGAATGAAACGACATTTAATCCGAATGCTGATATTACCCGTGCAGAATTCGCAGCTATTATCGTACGGGGTCTGGGACTGAAGCTTGGTAAAGGGAACACTGCTTTTGGGGATGTGTCACCGGATGCCTGGTATGCAGGAGCGGTCGAAGCTGCCTCTGAGTACGGCTTGATTACCGGCTTTGAGGATGGAAGCTTCCGTCCGAATGACCCAATTACCCGTGAGCAGGCAATGGTTATGATCGCCAAAGCAATGAAGCTGACAGGACTTGCCGAGCGGACCGGCGCTGCAGATGCAGCAGATTTGCTTGCGGGCTTCCAGGATGCAGGCAGTGTAGGCAGCTGGGCGAAGGACGGTCTGGCACTTGCTTTCAGAGCCGGCCTAATTACTGGACGCAGCGGCAATAAACTGGATGCTAAGTCTAATGTTACGCGTGCAGAAGTGGCTGTCCTGATTCAACGGCTGCTACAACATTCAATTCTTACCAACGAATAATATTACAAGCAGAAAAAACGGATTTCAGACCAGGTCTGAGTCCGTTTTTTTGTTGCAGCCGGGATAGGGATGGAGTACAGATTGAATGTTGTGACTACTGTGAAAAGTATCGAAGGCAATACTATCGTAATAAATGACGGTCAGATCACAATATATGCGACAGATGACGGCATCAACGCCACGCCAAAAGTGAACGATAATGCGTCCATTGAAGTCAACGGCGGTACGATAAAAGTAACGATGGGCAGCGGAGATACGGATGGTTTTGACTCGAACGGTAATCTCTATATTAATGGAGGAACTATTGATGTAGAAGCCGCTTCCGCCCTTGATGCAGACGGGACTGCTGAGCTGAACGGCGGCACGGTCACGGTTAATGGCGAGCAGATTACTGAGATTACGGAGTCACGCGGCGGCGGTGGTGGCGGATTCCGGGGTGGCGCTGGGCGCGGTAGAGGGACGGGGCATTAATTAAGCGGCTGTGTTCAAACTACTGATCCGGGCGTAAAAAGGTGAGCAACACAGCGGTATTCACCCAAGCGATGAATAACGCTCTTTTCGTGGAGAATCGTCATTAGTCTTCTATATAGTCAATCGTTCGTATAGTCCATGCTTCTTGCTCACCTTGCTGAATAGCGTACATTAATTTAACATTCTCTCGGGCTTCCGCTAACTCCTTTACCAGAAATGATTCTTTCCTCTTAAATGAAGGTAAAAATATCCATAGTGTATAATGAAGTTAACAAAATTTCTCCTTTCCTCACTTTAGGAGAAACGGCGAGCAGCGGATTGAGCGTCCCTGCCAAACGTTAACCTCAGTCAGCGGGTCTAGGGTCCAATCAGATTAAGTGTACTTTGGAGTCAATTTCATAATTCA
>NZ_CCDG010000041.1 GCF_000723885.1 Paenibacillus camerounensis | reverse complement strand
GCATACAATGTGCCGTTTACTCTCATGGTGGCCTAATGTATTCGTTTTTTCGTATACATTAGGCCAGGGTATGTGCCTATATTCGCTATTTCAATACAGCTGCTAGAAGTCAGCAAATTAGGTTCTTAAGTACTCTAAATATAGATCCACTTTTCGGGCGGATTTGTTCTTATAGAGGATTTATATGTTTTGACGTTCCGAGTTGCAGATTTAGTTAGATTAGTTCCGGTTAAAAAAAGCAGCCGGTTGTCGATATTTGGCAGGAGATTTAATCGCCGCTTAATATTTGGCGTATATGCTTGTGCTAAGAGTGATAAAATTCACGAAGACAGGCATACAGGTGATCAAATGAGCAAAGAGTGGGCATTGGCCCAAAAAATAAAACAAATCCCCCGGTATCTTCAGCATTTAAATGTCAGATTAAAAAGGGAACTGCAGGAGCTAGGCCAATTATCAGCATTACTGGATATTATGAATAATGAACGTCTCGATACCTATTTTCAGCCAATTCTGCAGCTGCGCTCCGGGCTTACTGTTGCACATGAGGTGCTTAACCGTCCCCCGTCCTCTGTACACTTTCCCACGACGGAGCAATTCTATGAATTTGCCGGGCGGACGGATCAGATGTTCCGCTTTGAGCAGAACTGCCGGCGGATGTCGCTGCAGCGCTACATGGAACGGCTGTCTGCGGAGGGACGTGCAAGCGGTACGCTGGTTTTTGTCAACGTCCATCCCGGGATGCTGAATGACTCCCGCCATAAGAGCGGGGAGACGCTGGCCCTGCTGCAGTCGCTGGGGCTGTCACCGGAGCGTGTCGTGTTCGAGCTGACTGAACGTCAGGCGGTCCAGGATTATATCGGATTTGAAAAGGTGCTCTCCCACTACCGGGAGCAGGGCTTCCGTATTGCGGTTGACGACGCAGGTTCCGGCTACAACAGCCTCAAGACGCTCGTCTACCTGAAGCCTGAATTTATCAAGCTGGACAAGTCGCTGATCCGCGGTATTGAGTACTGCCGGGAGCAGCAGGAGCTGCTGGAGCTGATCCGGGAATATGCTGCAAGGTCATCTACCAAGGTAATCGCTGAGGGAATCGAAACTGCGGAGGAACTGAAATATTTACAGAGAGCAGGCATCGAGTTCGGCCAGGGGTATGCGCTGGGAAGGCCGGAGCAGCTTCCGGGCCAGGGGCATTGTCCGGTTGAGCCCATCAAAGCTGCTGGAAGGGGAGTCTATGGCTATGTTTCTTCAAATCGGTGAAATTGCGGAGCAAATCCCGGAGATTTCCCCGCAGCATAAATGCGGGTATGTGGATCAGATTTTTAAAGGCAATCCCAGGCTGCAGGGGGTATGTGTAACGGAGAACGGGCAGGCGGTGGCATTGATCATGCGTATCCGCTTTTATCAGCAGATCGGGACGCTGTACGGCTACACGCTGTATATGGGCAGGGCTGTGGAGCTGGTCATGGACCGCAATCCGCTTGTGGTCGATTATAAGACACAGATTACAGAGGTCAGCCGGCTGGCGATGGACCGCAGCGAGGAGAACCTGTACGATTATGTGCTGGTCCTGCATGAGGGGCATTTGTTCGGAGCGGTGAGCGTGCGTGACCTGTTGCTTAATTTCGCCGAAATCCAGGCGGTGGCTGCCAGCTTTCTCAATCCGCTTACCGGCCTTCCGGGAAATCTGAGCATTAATGAATGGATGGTGAAATCACTGCTGCAGGAGCAGTTCAGTGTGTTATACATAGATCTTGATCATTTCAAGGCGTACAACGATACGTACGGATTTAAAGAAGGCGACCGGCTGATTCAGGCGGCTGCGGAAATATTGAAGCATTGCGCTCTGCAGTTGGAGGGCTTTTTAGGGCATATTGGCGGGGACGATTTCATTATTTTTATTAGCGATTATCAGTTTGAGGACTGCTGCCGGGCAATCATCGGTGAATTTGATAAGGCTATAAAAGAGTTCTATCATCCGGGCCATCTGGCGCAGCAATTTGTACTGGCGGAGAGCCGGTCGGGCGGTATGGAAAAAATCCCGCTGGTCTCAATTTCCGTTGCGGTAGTGACTAACCGTTTCCGCCAGTTCGTTACGGTTGAGGCATTGTCCGAAGAAGCGGCGCGGCTCAAAAAGAAATGCAAGAAGATCAAAGGCAGCAGCTTTGTAGATGATTCAGACCTGGCAGTTAGCCAAGAACAGGCAGCTCAGCCGGAGCGGTATGCTTGAACAAGCTGCGTCAATGCGGTAAGATTGACAACAATAAGATCGTGCCCTAGACCCTTCCGGTGGAGAGTGATGATGATGCATGGCAAAGGGCTTGACTGGTGGGGGGCGTACGAGCCTTTCCACATCATGCTGAATGACTACAGGGTCGCAGATATCGTTATAACCAGCCATGCGCAGAGCCGGTATGCAGACCGGGTCAGCAGAGAAGGGGAGGCCGGTGGTGAGGTCGCCGCCTTCCTCTGGCAGAGCCTCAAGCAGAACCGGATTAAGCCTTTTCAACAGAGTAAATACAATGCCTATCTGATTGATGAGGATACCGTGGTGATTGCGGAGTTCAAGGAGCTTGAAGGTGTCACCAGCCTGTCCGGCCGGCCGCTGCATATCATGGTGATTGTATCCTTTCTGGGGCGGATCTCGGCGACCCCGCAGCTGCGTGATCTGCAGGGCTACTATTCCCGATTGCGGAATACCCGCCGCATGAAGCTGATGAAGAAGCGCCGCAGACGCAAATAAGGTACAGCAGTTTAACCAGGGAAGGCATGCGGCTTAGGCTGCATGCCTTTTTTTGGAAGTTGAATGAAGGAGTCCTGAATACATGAATTTTCATCAGCTGCATATTTTTTATACGGTCTCTGAACAAGGGAGCTTCTCTGCCGCAGCCCAGCGGCTTCATATGACCCAGCCCGCGGTTACGATGCAGGTGCAGTCGCTGGAGGATTATTTCGGCACCAAGCTGTTCGACCGCTCCAGTAAAAAGATCGTGCTTTCGGAAGCCGGCCAGGTATTGCTGCCGTATGCGCGGCGGAGTATCCAGCTGATCCGCGAGGCGGATCAGGCTATGACGGCCTTTACGCATATGCTTGAGGGGCGGCTCCAGCTCGGGGCAAGCCTGACGATCGGTGAATATGTGCTGCCGCGCATGCTCGGACCCTTCGGCAAAGAGTATCCGAACATTTCGATTACCATGAAAGTTATGAATACCTCGCAGATTATAGAGGAGATTCATAAGCATCAGCTGGATTTCGGGCTGGTTGAAGCACAGGTAACCCACCCGGCAATGGTGCTGGAGCCGGTGATGGGCGACGAGCTGAAGCTGATTGTACCTTGGGAGCACCCGCTTGCTGAGCAGGAAGAGGTTACTTTGAAGGAGGCGCTGCAATACCCGTTCGTCCTGAGGGAGCAGGGGTCGGGCACACGGATTGTAATGGAGGAGCAGCTGCTTGACAAAGGACTCGACCCGGGAGCCATGAGAATCGTCATGGAGCTGGGAAGCACCGGTGCTGTAAAATCGGCAGTGGAAGCCGGCTTGGGCATCACGATCATCTCAACCTCATCGGTCAAGCATGAAGTGGCACTGGGCCTGCTGAAGGTTATTGATATCGCGGATGCATCTTTTAAAAGACAGTTCTACGCCATTCATCTGAAGTCAACGCTGCTGCCGATCCCGGCAGTCACCTTCCTGAATTATCTGCGTGAGCACAAGGATGACCGTTAGGGGCGGTACCGGCTATGAAACAATAATACAATTGAACAGCGGGGTGGCAGACATAAACAGTCAGCAGAATGATAACACAGTTAAAGAAAGCGGCAGTACCGGGCTGCAGGGGCGTGCCGACCTGCATACGCATACTCAGGCTTCGGACGGCATGCAGCCGCCGGCTGAGAATGTGCGGATTGCCTTTGATAAAGGGCTGTCGGCTGTAGCTATAACGGATCATGATACCGTAAGCGGCGTTGCGGCAGCTCTGGAGGCCGGTCGGACATACGGCATTACCGTCGTACCCGGAGTAGAGATCAGTACCCGGGCGGAAGGAAAAGAGATTCATGTGCTTGGCTATTATATCGACTTTGAAGAGGAGAGGTTCCTCTCCAGGCTTGCAGCCCAGCGGGATACCCGGGCTTCCCGGAACGAGGCGATCCTGGCCCGGCTGCGTGAGCTGGGTATCGATATTACGCTGGAACAGGTCATTAAGAATCTTGGCCGTGATTTGAAGCCGGATGAGAGCATCGGCCGGCCGCACATTGCCGATGAGCTGGTCCGGCTCGGGGCAGCTTCCGATATGCGCGATGCGTTTGACAAATACCTTGCCGACGGAGCGGCTGCTTACGTATCGCCGCCGCGGATTACGCCGGAGGAGGCCTGTGAATGGATTCTTGAAGCGGGCGGAGCTCCGGTGCTGGCTCATCCCGGCATCTACGGTGATGATAGGCTGGTACGGGGGATTATTGCCCGCAGCGGACTGCGCGGCATTGAAGCGTATCACTCGGACCACAGTCCGGCAGATGCTGCGCGGTATCTAGCGATGGCTGAAGAATACGGCCTGCTGGTTACCGGCGGCTCCGACTTTCACGGTGCGCGCCAGGGGGTTGTTTTCCATGGTGATCTGGGCAGTGTGAACGTGTCTGCTGATGTACTCGAACAGCTGCGTGGTGCTGCACTAGGGAATCGGTAATTATCAGGACAGCAGGCGGTAGTGCATGAAGGCAGGCTTCTCTATGAATCTGGCAGCGCTCTAGTATCCAAAGAGACGGAATAACATATAAACGCCGTACTGCAGGACAGGGAATCAGGTCTGCGGTACGGCGTTTTTTTGTGGCTTCTAACTGCGAAGCGTATTCGGCAATGCTTTAATCCGTTCCTCGACCGGTGTGACGAACAGTGTTTTCTGATGATCATAGATGACGAAGCCGGGCTTAGCGCCGCTTGGCTTACGGACATGGCGGATCAGTGTGCAGTCAACCGGAACGCTGCTGGATTGCTTGGCCTGGCTATAAAAAGCCGCCAGTTGAGCAGCTTCCTCCAAAGTGGCATCCCCGAACGTTTCGCTGCGGATAACGACATGCGAGCCGGGAATATCCTTGGTATGCAGCCAGGTGTCATTGGGTGAGGCCAGGCGGTTTGTAACGTATTCGTTCTGCAGGTTGTTTTTGCCGACGTAAATATCAATGCCCTCTGATGAGGTGTAGACCTGGATGGTCGGCCGGGCAGCCTTCTTTTTCTTTTTGCCCTTCTTGCTGCGGTCGCGCAGGTAGCCCTGGCTGACCAGCTCATCGCGGATCTCCTCAATATCGTTAAGCGAAGCGTGTGCAAGCTGCTGCAGGAGTGTCTCCATATAGGTAATTTCCTCGCGCGTCTTACCCCGCTGCTCTTCTATGACAAGCAGGCTGTTCTTGTACTTATTATATTTCTTGAAATAACGCTGTGCATTGTCCGATGGTGTTATCAGCGGGTCCAGCGGAATTGTAATTTCCGCCTGGTTGTCATCGTAATAATTCACCAGTCTGGCTTCCTTATCGCCTTTGGAAAGAGTATGCAGGGAAGCAAACAGCAGCTCTCCCCAGATCCGGTACTGGTCGGCGTCGTCCGCTTCCTCCAGATCCTTCTGCAGCTTGGCCAGCTTCTTCACATTTTTACTGCGCTCGTTAGTGAGGAAGCGGATCAGGTCAGAGACCCGCTGCTTGACTGTATCGCGCTCGGCCTTGTCTCCGTAGTACTCCTCAAGGCAGCTGCTGATAGAGCTGTAGTTCCGCACCTCTCCGCCCAGTACAGTCAGCGCAATGGCGGAGAAAACCGGCTTGCCTTTGGCGTTGTTCCCGGAAACCGGAGCGAATGCAAGCTCCCTGACTGGCGTCATTACGGATTCAAAAGCTGTCCACAGCTGTGCCGGCGCCTCCGGGCTCTGCGGATTATATTCCTTGCCAGCCCTATGCAGAATTTCTCCGGCGATCAGCGGGCTTAAGCCGCTGAAGGCATGTACCATCCAGCCCATGGGATCTGCTGAGGGTGCAGGACCGCCGCTTCCGTCCTTCACCGGTTCTTCCAGCGAGCGCAGCAGATTGGCAAGCTCCCCTTCGATCATGTCTTCAGGCTCCTGCTCTTCTTCGCTTTTGTCCAGCAGTGCTGCTTCTTCGGCAGCGGCCATCAGGGCAATGAATGCCTCCTGATCCACATCCAGCGGATTCAGCTTATGCTGCTGCGGCGGCTCGGTGTAGGCGGCTCCGGGCATGACAACCCGGTAGCTGCTGATTGAAGGGGTGACATGATGAATCCCGTCAATAATCGTCCCGGAGGTAAGGTCAGTGAGGATAATGTTGCTATGGCGGCCCATCAGCTCAATAATCAGCTGCTTCGCTGATACATCGCCAAGCTCGTCGCGGGTCCGGATATTGATGTGGATGATCCGCTCCATGCCGACCTGGGTAATGCTCTCAATCATACCGCCCTCACAATGCTTGCGCATCAGCATACAGAACATCGGCGCTTCCGCCGGATTGATGCTGCTCCGCTCGCTCAGCTGCAGGCGGGGATAGGTCGGATTGGCCGAGAGCAGCAGCTTACCGCCGCCTCCGGCCCCGCGCAGGATAAAGATAAGATCGTGGGTGCTGGGCTGATATATTTTGCCGATGCGCGCACCTATAAAGGCTTGAAGCTCGTGCACGATCGCTCTGGTAACAATTCCATCTAATGCCATGATAAAAGCTCTCCTGTCGCTAAATGATAATGTTCTTCTTCCTATGATGCCATACTTTAACACATTCACGCAAAAGGAGAAGCAGACAGGCAGTGATATTTTGGGACGACCATGAATACACTTGGTCATGAACAGGTGGAAAAGCTGTGTGCCGCCGGAAGTCAAGAAACGACCGGGAGGGGAAAGTAACGATATGGAACAAAAAAGCTGGCACCGGCTCGGTGCAGAGGAGCTGCAAAAGCTGTTCGGCGTTCAACCGGGCAAGGGCCTGAGCGCAGAGGCAGCGGAGGAAAGACGCAAGGAGAGCGGGTTCAACGAACTGTCGGAGGGTAAAAAGGTCTCACCGCTGACCCTGCTGCTTAACCAGTTCAAGGATTTTATGGTGCTGGTGCTGATGGGGGCGACGCTGGTATCCGGCCTTCTGGGCGAATACCTGGATGCCATTACGATTGTTGCCATTATTCTGCTTAACGGCGTGCTGGGTTTTGTACAGGAGTTCCGTGCCGAACGTTCGCTGCGGGCGTTAAAGCAGCTATCTGCTCCACATGCTAAGGTGCTGCGGGAAGGCATTCAGGAGACCATAGCAGCCAGACTGCTCGTTCCAGGAGACATCGTGCTGCTGGAAAGCGGCGACCGGGTGCCGGCCGATGTACGCTGGCTGGAGTGCAGCGCGTTGTATGCAGAGGAGTCGGCTCTAACCGGCGAATCACTGCCCGTATCCAAGCATGCGGAGTCCATTCATGCAGCCGAGCTACCACTGGGTGACCAGAAAAATATCGGCTTCATGGGCACGATGATTACACGCGGTACCGGCAAAGCAGTGGTTGTCCGGACCGGCATGGATACGGAGATGGGCAAAATAGCCGATCTGATTCAGAATACCGAATCTCAGGAAACCCCGCTGCAGCACCGTCTGGAGCAGCTCGGAAAGATTCTGATCTACGTATCACTGGGACTGACTATTGTTGTGGTGCTGGCCGGTATTCTGCACGGACAGCCTGCACCGGCGATGTTCCTCGCAGGTGTAAGTCTTGCGGTAGCTGCCATTCCGGAAGGGCTGCCGGCAATTGTGACGATTGCCCTCGCGCTTGGTGTGCAGCGGATGATCAAACGCAAGGCAATTGTCCGCAAGCTGCCTTCCGTAGAGACGCTTGGCTGTGCATCGGTTATCTGCTCTGATAAGACAGGGACACTGACGCAGAACAAGATGACGGTGACGCGTGTCTGGAACGCCGGGCGGGTTCTTGAGGTGACGGGGGAGGGATATGCCCCGGCCGGCCAGGTTATGCAGAAGGGCAAGCCGGCTGATCTGAAGAATGACCAGAATCTGCGGCGGATGCTGCAGATCGGTGCGCTCTGCAGCAATGCCGAGATTGTGGAGACCTTTCCGTCTGAGCTGCGCGGCAAACGCAAAGGGAAGGATAAAGCCGAAGCCGGTGAGAATCTGCTCAGCAGCCAGCCGGTATGGGAGCTGAAGGGAGATCCGACCGAAGGCGCCCTGGTAGCCTTATCCGCCAAAATGGGCCTTACTGCACAGTCACTGGCAGTTACGTATACAAGAGAGCGGGAATTCCCGTTTGATTCGGAACGCAAGCTGATGTCTGTTGTCGTCAGCCATCCCGGAGGACGGATGATCTGCACGAAGGGTGCGCCGGATGTGCTGCTGAACTGCTGCACCTATATGCTGTGGGAGGGGGCGGTTGTGCCTTGCACGCCGACGCTGCGCCAGAAGGTGCTCGAAGCGAATGAGGAGATGGCCTCCGGTGCACTAAGGGTGCTAGGTATGGCTTACCGTGAACTCCGCCCCAGTGAATCAGCAGGCAGCGAGAAGGAAGCGGAGTGCCAGCTGGTCTTCGCAGGCCTGGCCGGGATGATTGACCCGCCGCGGCGGGAGGTGCGCGATGCAATCAGCATAACCCGTCGTGCAGGCATCAAAACCGTGATGATTACCGGCGACCACGGGACAACCGCGGAAGCAATTGCCAATCAGCTTGGCATCCTGCAGCGCGGCGGAACCGTGCTGACCGGAACACAGCTGAGCCGGATGGACGATGATGAGCTGGATAAAGTATCCGATACCGTCAATGTATATGCCCGTGTATCTCCGGAGCACAAGCTGCGGATCGTCAAGTCGCTGCAGCGGCGCGGCCATGTGGTTGCGATGACCGGCGACGGTGTCAATGATGCCCCGGCGATCAAAGCGGCAGACATCGGCATCTCCATGGGTATAACCGGCACCGATGTTACGAAAGAGGCTTCATCACTGGTGCTGGGTGATGATAATTTCTCAACCATTGTCGCCGCCATCGAGGAAGGCCGGAATATATACGAGAATATCCGGAAATTCATCCGCTACCTTCTGGCTTCCAATGTGGGCGAGATTCTGACCATGTTCTTTGCAATGATGCTGGGGCTTCCGCTGCCGCTGGTGCCGATTCAGATTCTATGGGTCAATCTGGTAACAGACGGGCTGCCTGCTATGGCACTCGGGGTAGACCAGCCGGAGAAGGATCTGATGGAGCACAAGCCGCGCGGGGCGAAAGAGAATATCTTTGCCCGCCGCCTGGGCTGGAAGATTGTCAGCCGGGGACTGCTGATCGGGCTCTGCACATTAGGAGCCTTCTGGCTGACGCTGCGCACAGCCCCCGGCAGCGCAGAGCAGCTGGTCCGTGCACAGTCTGTAGCCTTTGCTACTTTGGTGATGGCCCAACTGATCCACGTGTTTGACTGCCGCAGCTCGCGCTCGATATTCCACCGCAACCCGCTCCAGAATAAGGCGCTGGTGCTGGCTGTACTTTCATCCGTGCTGCTGATGCTGCTCGTTATGTACCTGCCGGTACTGCAGCCGGTCTTTAAGACCGTACCGCTGAACTTCCGGGAGTGGTGCCTGGTATTCGTAAGCGCCGGTATTCCTACCTTCGTGATGGGGGCAGGCAGCGTCTGGGGTGGCAAAAAGAACCGCAGCAAGAGCGGCGGGCGGCCGATGATGAAAAGTACAAAAATTTCAGCATAAAATCAATAGCAATGTCTCCGCTCCTTGAGGTATGCTTGGTTCACATATGATTGCTCACAAACAACCTTTTAGGAGTGGAATCAATAATGGAATTTACAAAAATGCACGGTCTTGGCAATGACTTTATTATCGTATTCGGCGAGCAGGAGCTGCCTGCCAATGCTGCAGAGCTGGCGGTTAAGCTGTGCAACCGGTTCTTCGGAATCGGTGCCGACGGGCTTGTATACATTCTGCCGTCTGAACGCGGAGACTATATGATGCGCATAATGAATTCGGACGGCTCGGAGGCCGAGCAGTGCGGGAACGCGATCCGCTGTGTATCCAAGTATGTGTATGAGCATGGCCTGGTTGAGTCGGAGGAGATCGTAATCGAAACGATTGGCGCCGGCCAGCAGAAGGTATCGCTGAAGGTAAAGGACGGTGTGGTAGAGACAGTAACCGTGGATATGGGCGAACCTGTGTTGTCCGGAACGAAGATTCCGGTTGCTATTGATGCTGAGCCGGTGCTGGACCAGCCAATTGAGGCCGATGGAACCGAATTTAAATTTACTGCGGTATCAATGGGTAACCCGCACTGTGTTATTTATGTAGATGATGCTGTCAGCTTTGATCTGGCTACCTGGGGGCCTAAGCTTGAAGTGCATCCGCTCTTCCCGAGAAAAGTTAACGTTGAATTTGCAACGGTGCTGGACCGCGGACATGTGGACATGCGCGTCTGGGAACGCGGTGCAGGGCCAACTCTGGCCTGCGGTACAGGCGCCTGCGCAACGCTGGTATCCTCTGTCTTGAATGGTCTGACCGACCGTTC
This sequence comes from Paenibacillus camerounensis, assembly GCF_000723885.1. Classification (GTDB taxonomy): domain Bacteria; phylum Bacillota; class Bacilli; order Paenibacillales; family Paenibacillaceae; genus Paenibacillus_AQ; species Paenibacillus_AQ camerounensis. The sequence continues at coordinate 132,031 of NZ_CCDG010000041.1, read as the reverse complement.
GGCTGTTATCAGCCTTAAAGGCGGAGATCTGTTCATCGAATGGAATGAGCAGGATAATCATGTATATATGAGCGGCCCGGCTCAGGTGGTCTATACGGGATCTGTAGAAGTATAATCAGGCCGGGCTTGTCCCGTCCTTTAGCCTTCTGCAGCAAATAGAAGGGTGTCCGGTAAGCCTTACGGCTTGCGGGCACCCTTTTTTGTGCAAAGATAAGAGTTTATATGCTTTGCACAATAAATGCTGCTTGTCTATACCGGTATGATCAGCCGAATAATGGCAGGAAGATCCGCGAATAATAGGAAACATTGTGATTGAAAGAGGGGGAGTCCGATGAACAGCAGACGGCAGACTCTGAGAAGCAAGAGTAAAGAGCAAGGCTTGCCCGGCTCTGAAACGGGGACTCCCGGATTAACCGGATCTCTTGACGAGGACATCCGCAATATCAGGATAGCGCTTGGAGGAAGCCCTGATCTGAAGGTGCGGAAAATACAGGCCGGAAAAGAGTATCCATTACAGGCAGCGGCGGTTCATATCAGCGGCCTGGCGGATGCCACTGCCGTCAATGAGTTCGTAATCGGCTCGCTCTTGTCTGACCCGTCTGGACAGCAGCCGGATGATACGGGCAGTCCGGAGCCGTTCCCTGCATGGCTGATTCAACGGGTATTAGAGCTTGGCTCGGCTGAAGTTACAGTGGAATGGAATGATCTGCTGCTGGCCGTGCTATCAGGTGACACGGCTGTTCTCGCTGACGGATATTTAAGTGCGGTCATCTGCGATACCAGAGGCGGTGAAGCGCGCTCTGTAGAAGAGTCTTCTTCACAGATGGTTGTCCGCGGGCCGAAGGACGGGTTCGTAGAATCTGTAGCCACTAATATTTCACTGATCCGCCGGCGGATCAAATCACCTAAGCTGCGGCTTGAGTATACCAAGATCGGTACAGAAACCCAGACCCATGTAGCGATGCTGTATATGAAAGAGATAGCCGGGGAAGATCTGGTGGATGAGGCCAGGCGCCGCTTGAACAAGATCTCAATTGATGAGGTGCTGGAATCGGGATTCATTGAAGAGCTGATTCAGGACAAGACGTTTACGCCCTTTCCGACGATCTATAATTCAGAGCGCCCGGATGTAGCGGCAGGCAATCTGCTGGAAGGGCGTGTTGTCATTATCGTTGACGGCACACCGTTCGTGCTGATTCTTCCGGCGGTGTTCACCCAATTTTTTCAGTCTGCTGAAGACTACTCGCAACGGTTTGATATTGCTATCCTGATGCGCATTGTCCGGTATGTCAGCTTCATCGTCCTGCTGCTCGGGCCGTCAGTATACATTGCACTTACAACCTATCATTACGAAATGATACCGACTACCCTGCTTATTAATCTGCTCTCACAGCGTGAAACGGTACCGTTCCCTGCCTTTGTGGAAGCTCTTCTGATGGAAGGGGCCTTCGAAATCCTGCGTGAGGCCGGGGTGCGGATGCCGCGTGTCATCGGACAGACGGTATCGGTGGTCGGGGCGCTTATTCTCGGTTCGGCAGTTGTGGAGGCCGGAATTATTACTCCTATTATGGTCATTGTGATCGCCCTGACCGGAATTGCCAGCTTTGCAATTCCCGCTTACAACATGGCAATAGCCGGCCGGATTATCCGGTTTGCCTTCCTGCTGCTGGGAGCGATGTTCGGATTTTACGGTATTACGCTCGGGCTTATCCTGCTGGTTGCACATATGAACAGCTTGCGCTCATTCGGAATTCCATATCTGTCCCCTTTTGTCCCGTTATCCGTGAAAGGACAGAAGGATACCATTCTCCGGCTTCCGCTCTGGCTGATGGGCCGGGGCAAAACAGCGGCGCAGCTCAGGGAGGAACAGCCGGAATACAAACGTGTAACAACCGGGCATGAAGCAGGACTAGCCCCGCTTATCCGGGATAATGCAGCTGCAGGCAGGTCTGAAGAAAAGGTGGAGTTCCATGAAGAAGAATAAACCCGTACGGTGCCTGCTCCTCATCCTGCTGCTGGGGCTTCCCATTCTGTTAACCGGCTGCTGGGATAGTGTGGAGCTTAACCGACGGGCGATTGTGTCCGGTGTCGCCATTGACCGCGGGGAAGGGGAGACCGAAAAATATGTGCTATCCTTTCAGGTTATTGTCGCCGACGAAATATCCGGACAAAATGCGCGCGGAATCTCGCCGGTCGCCTTGTATACAGGGAAAGGCCGCACAATGTTTGAGGCGCTGGCCAATGCGTCCCGTCAGACCGCCCGTTTCCTCTCCCTTGCCCATGTCCGCGTCCTGGTTGTTTCGGAGAAGCTGGCGCGGGAGGGTATCAAGGACATGATGGATGTGCTTGAACGGGAAAGTGATACCCGGCTGACCAGCCTGGTGTTTGTTGCCAAAGACCAGCCGGCCCGGGATATTCTGTCAACCATGACGGTGTTCAGCAAAATACCGGCAAATGACCTGGTTGAGAAGCTGGATACGACCTCAAAACAGTTCGGTTATAACTACCGTTTGGAGGTAGACGATGTCATCAGAGGCATTCAGCTGAGAGGGGGAGGTCCGGTTATTAACGGCGTTACTATCGACGGCAACCGGGAAGGCGCAGATACGAATGATAATATGAAAACAATCGCACCGCGTGCTGTCATCAGGGTGACTGAACTTGCCGCCTTTAAGGACGACCGGCTAAAGGGCTGGCTGACAGGGGATGCGGCACTGGGGACTGCGCTTTTGCATAATAAAATTAAAGGCTATCCGGCAGTCATCCGGCATCCCCATGAAGGTTATATTACCTTCGATGTGTACCAGTCACAGGTAGAGCTCAGTGTCGAGGGATCAGATCCGGAGCACCCGGTATTCATAGTAAAAATCATCCAGCAGGCGGCTGTTAAGGAGAGTCCCAATTCTCTGAATCTGACCTCCCCGAAGACGCTTGAGAATCTGTCACAAACTCTTATTGAAGATACTGTACAGAAGATGAGGACTGCCGTCGAGGCCGCTAAGAAATACAACAGTGATTACATCGGATTCGGGCAATTAATGGAGCGCAGTAATCCGCGGGGCTGGAAAAAGGTCAAGGATCACTGGGAGGAAATTTTTGCACATTGTGAATATAGAATTGATGCGGATGCTGTTATCCGGCACACCGATATGCGCAATAACTCTTTTCAGGTAAATCCTTAGAAACGGGGGAGGTCTATTATGGGAAAAGTAAAGATAGGGCTGCTGCAGTTTTTCAGTATTACGCTGCTGTTTGAGCTGGGGACCTCGCTGGTAGTCAATCTGGGTATGGCTTCCGGAAGAGATGCCTGGCTATCCATACTCATTGGCTGTATGGCCGGCCTGCTGATGTTCTGGGGGTATGCCTATCTGTACAGGAAGCATCCGGAAATGCCGTTTACGGCGTATGCCCGCAAGCTGCTTGGTCCTGTAATCGGCACACCGGTGGCGTTGATGTACATTATTCTGTACATGAATCTTTCAGGCCGGGGACTGCGTGACGGCAGTACGATGCTTGCAATGGCTACGATGCATAACACCCCCCTCTTTATTCTCAGTATGCTGATGATTCTGTCCAGCTCCTATGTGCTCCATAAGGGGACGGAGGTGCTAACCCGGACCTCCCTGGTCTTTACTATGATCGTTCTGATGATCGGATTATTCAGTATGGTACTGCTGATGCTGTCAGGCTCCATTAATCTGCTGCAGCTGCTGCCTGTTCTGGGGGACGGACTCTGGCCGGTAATAGATTCAGTGGTGCGCCAGAATTATATGTTCCCGTTCGGTGAAATGGTTGTATTTACAATGCTGATGCCTTATCTGTCCGATATGCGCAAGGGTCCCTGGGTGATTGCAGCGGCCATGCTGGCTTCGGCCCTGCTGTTAAGCGCAACGATTGCGCTTAACATATCGGTGCTCGGAGCAGATATTGCAGAGCGCTCCCCGCTGCCGCTGATGCCGACAATCAGCAAGATCTCCATCTCGGATTTTATCCAGCGGGTCGATATTTTTGTGGTAATGGTGCTGATTATCGGGGTGTTTTTCAAAATGTCCGTCTTCTTCACCGCTGCGCTAATCGGAATCTCGGAGCTCTTTAATCTGCCGTACCGGAGAATGCTCTATCCCTGCAGTCTGATAATCCTGTTTACCTCTATGCTGGATGCCCGCAGCTTTACTGAACATCTGGATGAGGGGGCACGGCTGCTGTATACCGTCTATCCGGTGTTTATGATTGTGATCCCGGTGATTCTGATTATTATCACAGCTGTACGCAGTTATTTTTCGGCCCCGCGCCCCGGCTGAGAGCCGCGTATCCAGTAGATGACATCCGGCACAATAAGCGCAAGCAGCATGACGGCGGCAGCCAGCTTCTCTGAGGCGGTATAGAGCAGGTAGTTGAGAATGTAACCTATGTTTCCGAGGCCATAACCGAACATCCAGTCAAGCAGATACAGATAGGATATTGAGAGTACTGCAAGAATTAAGAGTACAGCATACTTGCGGATCAGAAGCCTGCGCACTTTTCGTTTCAACGGGAACAGTCCTTTACTGGTTAATAAAAGTAGTATGGGCATTTTCTGTAATGCCATGCAGAACAATAGCAGGACAGGCTGAGAATTGGGGCTGTTGAATGCTTATCATCCATCCCGATTTATGTTACATTAGTATGAAACTAATGACAGTATAGGGGAGGTTCTTGCGGTGAAGCCGGATTTGCGCTCTGCATGGAAGAATAACGTATTGGTCGGAGACGGAGCGATGGGAACCTTTTTGTATCAAAAGGGCTTCCCCGTCGGTATCTCCTATGAAGAATTGAATCTGACCTCGCCTGAGGTCATTGAAGATGTGCACCGCAGCTATATTGAAGCCGGAGCGGTGCTGCTGGAGAGCAACACGTATTCTGCCAACTATGACAAGCTGGCCAAATTCGGGCTGGAGGGCAAGGTTGAAGAGATTAACCGCGCGGGTGTAAGAATCGCCCGCAAGGCAGCGGGAGAAGCAGGCTATGTAGTCGGCGCTGTCGGCTCCATCCGGGCCGGCAAACGGGCGAACCTGTCAGCCGCGGAGCTGAAACGCTTCTATGCCCAGCAGTTTTCGGCCCTGCTCGAAGAGCAGCCGGACGGCATCATGCTGGAAACCTTCTATGATGTGGAGGAGCTTCATCTGGCCCTGAAGGCGGTACGCAAGCTTAGCAGCCTGCCTGTGATCTGCCAGCTGGCAGTGGATGAGACCGCGCGTACACTGGACGGATTAACGCTACCGGAGGCGTTCCGCATTCTGGAGCAGGACGGGGCAGACGTAATCGGCTTTAACTGCCGGACCGGACCTAACGGTATTAAGCGTGCCTTAAGAACCTTGCAGGGAAGCCTTTCGCTGCCGGTGTCGGTCTATCCGAATGCGGGGATCGCTGACTATGTCGACGGGCAGTACCGCTACGGTGCCACTCCGGAGTATTTCGGGCAAATGGCGCCCGTATTTGCTGATATGGGCAGCCGGATCATCGGCGGCTGCTGCGGCACTACACCGCAGCATATCGCTGAAATCTCGGCGGCACTGCGCGGTTATACGGCCCAGCCGCTCGCTGAGCCGGCAGTGACACGGAAGGCAGAGCAGATTGTGGTGCACGAGCATCTCGATGAGGGCGGAGATCAGAACGGACGTGAACCCAACCTGGTCGATCTGGTTAAGGAACGCCACACGGTAATCGTAGAGCTGGACCCGCCGCGTGATCTGGATATTACAAAATTCATGAAAGGCGCGGAGGCGCTGAGAAGAGCGGGGGCTGATGCATTGACGCTGGCCGACAATTCTCTGGCGGTAACCCGGATGAGCAATATGGCGCTTGGTTCGCTGGTACAGGCCCGCACCGGACTACGCCCGCTGGTCCATGTGGCCTGCCGGGACCGCAACCTGATCGGTACCCAGTCCCATCTGATGGGCTTCGATGCGCTCGGCATTGACCATGTACTGGCTGTGACCGGCGATCCGGCGCGGTTCGGTGACCTGCCCGGCTCAAGCTCGATCTACGATCTGACCTCCTTCGAGATCATCCGGATGATTAGACAGCTTAACGACGGCATTGCCTTCTCCGGCAAGCCGCTCAAGCAGAAGGCCAAGTTCGTGATCGGAGCCGCGTTCAACCCGAATGTGAAGCATCTCGACAAGGCTGTGCAGCGTCTGGAGAAAAAGATCGCCTCCGGTGCCGATTATATTATGACTCAGCCAGTCTATGATCCGAAGCTTATCGCAGAGATTGCGGCAGCGACCAGGCATCTGGAGATTCCGATCTTTATCGGCGTTATGCCGCTTGCCAGCGGCCGCAACGCCGAGTACTTGCATAATGAGGTCCCGGGCATCCAGCTGTCGGACGAGGTTCGCAGACGGATGCAGGGACTGGAGGGCGAAGCCGGCCGTGCGGAAGGCGTAGCCATTGCCAAAGAGCTGCTGGATGCGGCCACTGCGCATTTTAACGGTATCTATCTGATGACTCCGTTTATGTTCTATGAGATGAGCGTACAGCTGCTGGACTACATTTGGGCGAAGCAGGGGCGTAAATTGTCCCCCTTGTTTCGCTAGTAAGAATCAATTACAATAGTGTAATGGATGTGATTCCGTTGTCATTTAGCATGACCGGATACGGTCAATCCTCCCTGCAATTCGGCGGTTACAAGATTACGTTCGAAGTCAAATCGGTGAATAACCGTTACTGCGAAGTTGTGCTGCGGATGCCCCGGGATTGGATGATTTATGAGGATATGCTGCGCAAGCTTGTGCAGGATTATATCAGACGGGGACGGGTAGATGTTATCATTAACAGAGAAGTCACGGAAGATGCAGCCTCCCTGCAGGTTCTGAACCGTCCGGCGGTGAAGGCCTACCTTGAGGCGGCGGAAGCGCTCAGGAACGAGTTCGGAGTGGACGGGGAGTTGACTTTGCGTGATATACTCTCTATACCCGGTATTATGGAACTGAAGGAGGAGCCGGCTCCCTTAAAGGCCGGCTCAGCCGAGGAGTGCTCCGGAATGCTTGAGCGGGGATTGACGCAGAGTCTGCAATCGCTGCTTCAGATGCGCGCCCGCGAAGGGACTCATCTGGCTGACGACTTGTCAAGACGGCTTGTCCATCTTGAAGAGCTGCACACCGCGATGGTTAAGCTTGCCCCCGCTGTAGTAAGTGAATACCGCGATAAGCTGCGGCAGCGGCTGAGCGAACTGAATGACGGAACGTTCCCTTTTGAAGAGCATAAATTCGGAATGGAAATGGCTATCTTTGCTGACCGCTGCAATATCGATGAAGAGCTTACCCGGCTGTACAGTCATTTTGAACAATGCAGAGCCCTGCTGAACGGAAGCGGGCCGGCAGGACGCAAGCTGGATTTTCTCGTCCAGGAAATGAACAGGGAGACGAATACGATCGGGTCGAAATGCAATCATCTGACTCTGGTGAACCTTACGCTTGAGATGAAGGCTGAGCTGGAGAAGATTCGTGAGCAAGCGGCGAACTTGGAGTAACAGGGATTTCGGTAAGCGAAGATGTAACTATGGGGGGAACAACCGGAACATGGCAATCAAATTAATTAACATCGGCTTTGGGAATATTGTATCAGCCAACCGTATTATTTCCATTGTCAGCCCGGAATCTGCACCGATCAAGCGTATTATACAGGAAGCAAGAGACCGGCATATGCTGATCGACGCAACCTACGGCCGCCGGACGCGTGCTGTTATTATTACGGACAGTGACCATGTCATTCTGTCGGCGGTTCAGCCGGAGACTGTGGCACACCGCTTGTCCAGTAAAGATGACGATAACGACGAATAACAACAATTGGAGTGTACTATGTCAAAAGGATTGCTGATTATTTTATCCGGACCTTCCGGCGTTGGCAAAGGCACGGTCTGTACTGCACTGAGACCCAAAATGCCTGAGCTTGTCTATTCCGTATCTGCCACCACCCGGAGTCCGCGTGAAGGCGAAGAGAACGGAGTCAACTATTTTTTCAAGACCAGAGATGAGTTTGCAGCCATGATAGAAGCAGACCAGCTGCTGGAGCATGCAGAGTATGTAGGGAACTATTACGGAACGCCGCGTGATTTTGTGGACCGGACGCTGGAGAGCGGCAAGGATATCATTCTCGAGATTGAGGTGCAGGGAGCACTGAAGGTGAAGGAAAAGTTCCCTGAGGGAATCTTTGTGTTCCTGCTTCCGCCGTCGATGGATGAGCTGAAGGACCGTATCCGCGGACGCGGGACGGAGCATCCTGATGTAATCAGCCACCGCATGTCTGTAGCTGAAGATGAGATTGGGCTGATCCGGCACTATGACTATGCCGTAGTGAATGATGAGATCGACCTCGCCTGCAAACGTATTGAGAGCATTATTATCGCCGAGCACTGCAAAGTAAGATAATATGCGCTACAAGTTTGGTTCGTATTTACAGTAAAAGAAGAAGAGGTGTCTTACGTGCTATATCCGTCTATTGATGAAATGATGAACAAGGTTGACAGCAAGTATTCGCTGGTTGTTGCTGCAGCCCGCCGGGCCAGATTACTCCGTGAAGGCGGAAAAACAGATGTTAAGGCGCCGAAATCACACAAGTATGTCGGTGTTGCGCTGGAAGAGATTTACGAAGACCGTATCGTTGTAACCCGCGGCGAAGAGTAGTACGCACGGATTGCTATAGCGGCAATAGGAAACGGCTCCGCCATGTTTTACAGCGGCGCAGCCGTTTTTTTTTCTCCGGTTAGCCGGAATTATGTTGTATAATGTCATATGTGGCCCGAACCGGGCTTGTCCTGACAACCGGAAGGTTGTTATTTTTTTAAAATATAAGATCTGTATGTACTACCCTATACATTATCTTTATATTTCTGCAGAAACGGATAGCGTCCTTGAAGGATGACGCAGCCGTCTCTACCTGACAACGAAACGGGTGCCAACCTTGACTGAAGGCGGCGCAGCCGTTTCTTCTTGCCGGTACAGGAGCTTCAGACTATCATCCGGTTATTGATTGTAATATCCGGTTCATTTGAGCCTGATGACAGGCTTGGAACAGGGGGGATTATGTTGAACAGCTTAACAGGCAAAACGATTATCCTTGGTGTTACAGGGGGCATTGCTGCCTACAAAGCAGCAGCCTTGACCAGTAAGCTGGCCCAAAAGGGGGCGGAGGTCCATGTTATTATGACAGCTTCGGCCAAACAGTTTATAACCGAGCTGACTTTTCAGTCGCTGTCCAAGCAGCGGGTTTACAGTGACACCTTTCAGGAGCGTGACCCCGCTTCTATCTCTCATATTGATCTGGCCGGTTCAGCGGATCTTGTGCTTATTGCTCCGGCAACAGCTAATATTATTGCCAAAATGGCACACGGTCTGGCAGATGATATGCTGTCCACTACCCTGCTCGCGACTACAGCGCCTGTCATGGTTGCTCCGGCAATGAATGTCCACATGTATCAGCATCCGGCTGTAATCAGCAATATGAATACTCTTGCTTCACGCGGCGTGCAGTTTATTGAACCCGGTGAGGGGCTGCTGGCCTGCGGATATGTGGGCAAAGGCAGACTGGAGGAGCCTGAATCTATCGTCCGTGTGGTCGAGAATTATTTCAACATTCAGGCTGTTAAAGCTAAAGGTCCCCTAAGCGGTAAGAAAGTGATAGTTACGGCAGGCGGCACGGTCGAACGCATTGATCCGGTCCGGTACATCTCCAATGATTCTTCCGGGAAAATGGGTTTTGCCATCGCCCGGGCCGCCCGGGCAATGGGGGCTGAGGTTACCCTGATTGCCGCCCGGACGGATGAAGCGCCGCCGCAGGACCCGGACATCAGCTTGGTCCGGGTTGAATCTGCCCAGTCAATGCTGGATGCGGTTGTCAGCCGCTGGAACAGCTGCGACATTCTTGTTAAAGCGGCAGCCGTAGCGGATTACCGTCCCAAGCACAGTGCAGAGGCAAAGATTAAAAAAAGCGGGGATACCCTGACGCTTGAGCTGGTTAAGACAACCGACATCCTGGAGAGTCTGGGTAAAGTGAAGGACGGACAGTTCCTCATCGGCTTTGCTGCCGAAACAGGCAATGCTGAATTCTATGCCAAGGATAAGCTGGTCCGCAAAAATCTCGATTTGATCGTTGCTAATGATGTATCCAAGGCCGGAGCCGGCTTCGGTACGGACACCAATATCGTATCCATCTACGATGCGGACGGGCTGGTGCTGGATCTTCCGATTAGCACCAAGGATGAGGTGGCTCGCCGGCTGCTGAGCCTTGCGGCTGAGCGGATATCGGGAGTCCCGTTATAATGGAAATAGCGAAGGTCATTGTCGATGTTCCTGTGCGCAGCACCGACCGGCCGTTCGATTATCTGATACCTGACGCGCTTAAGCTGTGGATTGAAGTGGGCAGCCGGGTAGCTGTTCCCTTCGGCCACCGGACGGTTCAGGGCTTTGTAGTATCCCTGGAATCCGGCGAGACCGGAGCAGGCTCCAGACTCAAGCCTATCCAGGAGGTGCTGGATCTGCTGCCGCCGTTGTCGCCTGAGCTCGTTGAGCTCGGCGACTGGATGAGCCAGCGGTATGCCTGCAGGCGTATTTCGGCTCTGCAGGCTATGCTGCCTACCGCGCTGAAGGGCAAGGCTGAACGCCTCATCTCGCTTGGTGAAGGCGCTGAAGCTGCGGTTAACGCGGAGGATGAGCTGTTTCCGCTGTTTCTGGAGGAGGATCTGGAGGAGCGGACGATTATTGATTTTGTCAGACAGGCTGGAGAAGTGACCATGAAGCAGCTGACCCGCAGCTTCCCCGGAGCAGCGGAGACGGTAAAATTCATGCTGCGCCGTGGCGTACTTACCGAAAGCCAGTCAATCAAGGATAAAATGGGCAAGAAAAAGCTGAAGGCGGTTGACCTGGCGATCGGGCTGTCTGCAGCCCGGGAATCGCTAAGCACCTTCCCGGCTCGTTCAGTCCGTCAGAAAGACGTCCTGTCTTATCTGATCGAAATGGAACAGACGCTGCCGATGCCGCTCAAGGATTTACTGGCGGTATTGCAGGTTACCGCAGGCACGGTCAAGGCGCTTGAAGAAAAGGGCTACATTGAAATAAGTGAAATTGAAGTTTACCGCGATCCCTACCAGGGCCGTGACTTCAAGCCGAGCACGCCTCTGCCGCTTACACCGGAGCAGCAGCAGGTTTTCACACGGATAGCCCGGACGGTGGATGAGCAGCAGCATGAGGTCTTTCTGCTGCACGGCGTAACCGGAAGCGGCAAGACGGAGATTTATCTGCAGTGTATCCAGCGGGCGGTGGACCAGGGCAGACAGGCGGTGGTGCTTGTGCCGGAGATTGCACTCACCCCGCAGATGGTGGAACGGTTCAAAGGCCGGTTCGGCAGCGGTGTCGCAGTCATGCACAGCCGTCTCTCCGTCGGTGAACGTTATGACGAATGGCGCAAGATCCGTGAAGGCAAAGCGACGGTAGCGGTGGGTGCGCGCTCTGCGGTATTCGCCCCGTTTGCCAACCTTGGACTGATTATCATGGATGAAGAGCATGAATCCTCTTATAAGCAGGAGGAGAATCCGAAGTACCATGCCCGCGATGTAGCGGTCCGTAGAGCTGAACAAGCCGGTGCGGCGGTAATACTGGGCTCGGCCACTCCTTCGCTGGAGAGCTATCATGCGGCCAGGTCGCAGAGTGACATCCACTTCTCGCCGGTGCTGCTGGAGATGCCGACCCGGGCGCTGGGCAATGCCTTGCCGAAGGTGCATGTCGTCGATATGCGCGATGAGCTGAAGGAGGGCAACCGCTCTATGTTCAGCCGCAGGCTGCATGCCGCACTGGAGAGCAGGCTGGAGAAGGGGGAGCAGACAGTTTTGCTCCTGAACCGCCGGGGCTTCTCCACCTTTGTCATGTGCCGGAGCTGCGGTTACGTTGCTACGTGTCCGGAATGCGACATTTCACTCACCTATCACAGCCGCAGCGACAATCTGCGCTGTCACTATTGCGGCCATGCAGAGCCGTCGCCGAAGGTCTGTCCCGATTGCGGCAGTGAGCATATCCGCTTCTTCGGTACCGGAACCCAGCGGGTAGAGGAAGAGCTGGGCAAGCTTTTTCCCGGTATTCGTGTCATACGAATGGACGTGGATACAACTACAGAGAAGGGCTCGCATGAAAAGCTCCTCAACCAGTTCAGGGACAAAAAAGCCGACGTCCTGCTGGGTACGCAGATGGTAGCCAAGGGGCTTGATTTCCCGGATGTTACCCTTGTGGGTGTTATCACTGCTGACTCTGCCCTGAATCTGCCTGATTTCCGGGCCGGAGAGAAGACGTTTCAGCTGTTGACACAGGTAGCCGGGCGTGCCGGAAGACATCAGCTCCCGGGGGAAGTTGTGGTACAGTCGTATACGCCGGAGCATTACTCGATCGTACATGCCAGCGGACATGACTATGCTTCCTTTGTCCGCGATGAGCTGAAGCACCGCAGGACCCTGCATTATCCCCCGTACTGCAGGCTGATTCTTGTCACCCTCTCGCATGAGCAGCTTCCGCTGCTGCTGAAGATGGCAGAGAACTATGCGCTGAATCTGCAGGGGCGGGCCAGACAGCTGCGCTGGTTCGCCAGCCTGGACAAGCTGTCTGCGGATGCGCTTGACCTGCTTGGTCCGGTTGCTTCCCCGCTGCCTAAGCTGAAGAGCAGATACCGGTTCCAGTGTATTATCAAATGGCGCGGAGCCATCGATGCCATCGGACTGGCCCGCCAGATTGCCGAGGAGCTTGAAGATTCGGTACGAGATAACAATCTGCAGATCAGTATTGACGTGGATCCGCAGATGTTGATGTAGCTCAACGGCGTGATACAATATAGAGAATATAGAATGTTCAGAACAAGGATGGTGTACGTGTAATGGCAATCAGATTAATTGTTAAAGAACCGGATGAGGTATTGCACAAAACAGCAAAAGAAGTAACCAAAGTAACCCCGAATGTCCAGAAGCTGCTGGATGATATGGCAGATACCATGTACGATGCAGAGGGCGTTGGCCTTGCCGCGCCGCAGGTGGGAATCCTGAAGCGCCTGATCGTTGTTGATGCCGATGAAGAGCACGGGCTAATCAAAATGATCAATCCGGAAGTCGTAAGCACGGAAGGTGAACAATTTGGTCCGGAAGGCTGCCTGAGCATTCCCGGCTTGAACGGTGATGTCCGCCGGGCAGAGACGGTAACCGTGCGCGGGCTTGACCGCGAAGGCAACGAGATCACGATTACTGGAAGCGGGCTGCTGGCTCGTGCGTTCCTCCATGAAATCGATCATCTCAACGGGGTTCTTTTTACTGATATCGCTGAGAAGGTCTATGAATACACAGCTGAGCACAGCGAGTCCGGGGAGTGAGCGGAATGAAAATTGTTTTTATGGGCACTCCGGCATTCGCTGTTCCTTCGCTGAAAATGCTGGTTGAGGAAGGTTATGAAGTGGTTGCTGTGGTTACTCAGCCGGACCGGCCTCAGGGCCGCAAGAAGACGCTCATGCCTACTCCGGTAAAAGAAGCGGCACTGGCGCTGGGGCTTCCAGTGCTGCAGCCGGAACGCCTCCGCCGTCCGGAGGCGGTGGCAGAGCTGGCGGGGTATGCGCCGGATCTTATCGTTACCGCTGCCTACGGGCAGATTCTGCCGAAGAGTGTCCTGGATTTGCCGCCAAACGGCTGCGTCAATGTCCATGGCTCCCTGCTCCCGAAATACCGGGGCGGCGCACCGATTCAGCGCTGTATTATCAACGGTGAAAAGGTTACCGGCGTAACCCTGATGTACATGGCTGAAGGGCTGGATACCGGTGACATGATTTCACGCGTCGAGGTGCCGATTGGTGATGAGGATACAGCGGGCGATCTGTTTGACAAGCTCAGTACAGCCGGACGTGATCTGCTGAAATCGGAAATGCCGCGGCTGGCTGAAGGCCGTGTAGACGCAGTGAAGCAGGATGACAATGAAGCGACCTACGCTCCGAACCTTAGCCGTGACGACGAACGGATCGACTGGACTGCCGGCTCACTTGATATATTCAACCGGATCCGGGGGCTGGTGCCTTTCTCCGGCGCATTTACGCTCTGGAACGGTGAGACCTTCAAGGTGTGGGCAGCCGTTAAACCGGCGGCCGTTATACAGACAGCAGCCAAAGCGCCTGGGACCGTGCTTGCCGTCAATGAGCGCGGTGTGGAGGTGAGCACCGGTGACGGTTCACTGCTGCTGACCTCTGTGCAGCCTGCCGGTAAAAAAGCTATGAGTGCCGCTGATTTCAGCCGCGGTGCGGTAATGAGCCCGGGGACGGTGCTCGGTTGAGCGCGGGCATGAACGGCTCCGGCCGCAGCGGACAGCGCCCCGGACCCAAATCAGGAGCTGCCAAGCCGCAGAATAATGGTGCTGCACAAGGCCGGTCAGCTGACGGCAGAGGGGCAGACAGAAACAGCCGCCCGCCTGCTTCAGCCCGCGTTGTGGCACTGGATGTGCTGGTCAGGGTCGAGCAGGAAGGGGCATACAGCAACCTGCTGCTGAACAGCAGCCTGCAGAAGTCCGGTCTCAGCCGGGAAGACACCGGGCTGGCAACGGAGCTGGTATACGGTACCCTTTCCCGTCTGATTACTCTGGATTACGTTCTGGATGATTTCGTAAGCAAAGGCATTGCCAAGCTGACCCCATGGGTGCGCAGCCTGCTGCGTCTGAGCTTGTATCAGATCATGTATCTGGACCGTATTCCGCCGCATGCCGCTGTTAACGAGGCTGTCAATATTGCTAAGAAGCGCGGCCATCAGGGGATTTCCGGGATGGTGAACGGAGTGCTGCGGAGCGTGCTTCGTGCCGGTGAGCTGCCGGTGCTGAAGAAGGGGCTCAGCGCAGCGCAGCGGATCTCCATTCTCTATTCCCACCCTCTCTGGATGGTTGAACGCTGGGAGGCCGAGTACGGGATTGCTGCTGCGGAGGCGATGTGTTCTGCCAATAATGAACCCCCGGCTGTCAGTGTCCGGGTCAATACGACAATGATCAGCAGAGACAAGCTGCTGGAGCAGATGCGGGAAGCCGGACTGGATGCGTCTCCCTCCAGCCTGAGCCCCTATGGCATTGTCGTCAAGGGAGCAGGCAATCTTGCATTATCCGGCTGGTACAAGGACGGATATCTGTCAGTGCAGGATGAGAGCTCCATGCTGGTTGCCGAAGCTGTTGCTCCTGAGCCTGGCATGAGAGTGCTTGACTGCTGTGCTGCTCCGGGAGGCAAAAGCGCCCATATGGCTGAGCTGATGAAGGATGACGGCTATATCTACGCCAATGATCTGCACGCCCACAAGGCCAGGCTGATCTCGGAGCAGGCTGGCCGTCTTGGCTTGGACTGCATTACAACAGGACATGCGGATGCGCTGGAGCTTGCAGCTGAGCTGTCTGCTGAATCCTTTGACCGCGTGCTGCTGGATGCCCCCTGTTCGGGGCTTGGCGTTATCCGCCGCAAGCCGGATCTGAAGTGGCGTAAGCTGCCTGAGGATGTGGATAGCATTGCCGGTCTGCAGAGTGAACTGCTGCAGGCCGTCTCCGCCCTGGTGAAGCCTGGCGGAGTGCTGGTCTACAGTACTTGCACAACTGAGCAGGCTGAGAACAGCGCGATTGTCGCTGCTTTTCTGGAATGTAATCCGGACTTCGTACCGGTCAGCTTCAGCTCGCCGGTCTGGGAACGGACGAAGGATACGGCACTGGCTGCAGGAGAAGGAATTCAGCTCCTGCCGCAGCATTACGGCAGCGACGGATTCTATATCGCGCGGCTGCAGAGACTCTTGTAAATAGCGGATTTCCGGAAGATTGACAGAGGTCCCGCCCGCAGATTCTGGTGCGCGGCGGGCTTTTCTTTTACCGTCTCTGAATTTTGTGTTAAAATAGGAAGAATGAGAAATAATACGCATATTCTCTGGTAGACCGTTCATATCGTCCTTGTAAGGGGCGGTATTCGTTTTGCGTTAAAACCTCAGCTTGTTGACAGACGTACATTCAATAGTGTTTTATACTTTTATGAAAGAACAGGTGCTAATTACAATGAAACCTTTAATATATGATTTTTCTCTCGAAGAGTTGCAGCAGTGGGCCAAAGACAACGGAGAGCCGGCTTTCCGCGGGGGACAGATTTTTGACTGGCTGTATGTAAAGCGGGTTAGTGATTTTGAGGCGATGAGCAATCTGTCCAAGGGGCTGCGCGCCAAGCTGGACGAACAGTTCAGAATGAATGCCCTGACCGAAATTACCAAGCTGGAATCCAAAGACGGCACAGTGAAATTCCTGTTTGGACTGCATGATGATCATGCAATCGAAACAGTTATTATGAAACACAACTACGGAAACAGCGTATGCGTAACGACACAGGTAGGCTGCCGGATCGGCTGCACCTTCTGCGCCTCTACACTTGGCGGGCTCAAGCGCGATCTGACTGCGGGTGAAATTGTGGCCCAGGTCGTGCGTTCCCAGCAGATTCTGGATGGCCGCGGTGAACGTGTCAGCAGTATTGTAATCATGGGTACGGGAGAGCCGTTCGAGAATTACGATGCGACCATGAGATTCCTTCGTCTGATGATCCATGAGAAAGGCCTGAACATCGGCCAGCGTCACATCACTGTCTCGACCAGCGGGATTGTGCCTAATATCTATAAGTTTGCCGATGAGGACACCCAGATTAATCTGGCGATATCGATCCATGCGCCAAATGACACACTGCGTTCCAAGCTGATGCCGGTTAACCGCCGTTACCCGTTTGACGATGTAATTGAATCCCTTCGTTACTACCAGGCTAAGACTGGCCGCCGCATCAGCTTTGAATATGCGCTTATCGGAGGGGTCAATGACCAGCCGGAGCATGCCAAGGAGCTGGCCGGTGTCCTTAAGACGATGCTCTGCCATGTCAATCTTATTCCGGTTAACCACGTTCCTGAGCGTAAGTATGTAAGAACTTCCCGCAATGATATCTTTGAATTTCAGCGTATTCTGGCCGACCAGGGCGTGAACGTAACGATCCGCCGTGAGCAGGGCCATGATATTGCGGCCGCATGCGGACAACTGCGTGCCAAACATATGGAGTTGGGGTGAGGATATTTGATCAGAACAGTTCATGCCAGTGATGTCGGACGGGTCCGCAGCGTTAATGAGGACTCGGTCTGGATCGGCGCTACGCGCCACGGTTATACTCTGGGCATCATTGCCGATGGTATGGGGGGGCATTTGGCAGGGGATACGGCAAGTAAGCTTGCGCTTGAGACTATGCGCAGCAAGCTGGACAGCCTGCCTCCTGACCGGAAGGACGGGGAGCTGAGTGAGGCTCTGTCCGATGCGATTATTGAAGCCAACCGTACGGTATTTATTGAGTCTTCCCGTGATGAGAAATACCATAACATGGGGACTACTGTCGTTGCGGCATTGCTTAACGGCCCTGAAGGCTACATCGGCCATATCGGAGACAGCAGAGCCTATTTAATCAAAGATAATGCCGCAATTCAGTTAACCGAGGATCATACACTGGTTAATGAGCTGTTCAAGAATGGTCAGATCAGCCTGGAGGAGCTAGGCAGCCACCCCCGCCGTAATGTATTGATCAGGGCGCTGGGAACCGATTCAGAGGTACAGGCGGATATGGCTCCGGTCAGTCTTGCTCCCGGAGAGCTGCTGCTGCTGTGCAGCGACGGCCTGAGTAATTTTGTCAGCCAGGAGCATCTGGGCAAGGTTGCCGGTATTCATGAGATTCCTTTAGAGGAAAGAGCGGACCGCTTACTTCAGCTGGCTTTGCTTGCCGGTGGCGGTGATAATATCAGCGTCGCTATGCTAGAACATCAAGGAGAGGCCGCTGTGCCCGAGACAAAGGAGTGGAACAGATGATCGGTCACGAATTGGGCGGCCGTTACCAAGTCATCGAACGGGTCGGGGCAGGCGGCATGGCGCTCGTATACAGAGCACATGATATCCTGCTTAACCGGAACGTCGCCATTAAAGTATTGAGAAACCAGTTTGTGCATGATGAGGAGTTCATCCGCCGATTCCGGCGGGAGGCGCAGTCAGCCGCTTCCTTATCGCACCCTAACGTAGTCAGCATCTATGATGTGGGCCAGGAAGAAGATGTCCATTATATTGTAATGGAGTATATAGAGGGCAAGAATCTCAACGAGATTATTAAGGAACGGGCACCGCTTCAGGTCGATGAAGCCATCCGGATTGCTTCACAGATCTGCGATGCGCTGGATCATGCCCATCAGAGCCAGATTATTCACCGTGATATCAAGCCTCATAATATTCTGATCGGGCGTAACGGGCGGGTCAAGGTTACAGATTTCGGGATTGCCCGTGCGGTAACCTCAACAACCATTACCCAGACCGGCTCGGTAGTCGGCTCAGTGCATTATTTCTCACCGGAGCATGCCAAAGGGGTAACAACCGGAGAGAAATCTGACCTGTACTCCCTGGGGATTGTGCTCTACCAGATGTTAACCGGTGTGCTGCCTTTTTTGGGCGAAAGCCCGATCAGCGTAGCGCTTAAGCATCTGCAGGAGGAATTTGAAGAGCCGCGTATACTGAACCCCCTGATTCCGCAAAGCGTAGAGAATGTAATTCTGCGTTCCATGCGCAAGAATCCGGATGAGCGTTATCAGTCTGCTAAGCAGATGCTCCAGGATCTGGAGACCTGCCTGCTGCCTGAACGGCGCAGCGAGACCAAAGCATCTTTCCATGACGACGATGACGAGGACCGGACACGGATTATACCTGCAATCAAGCCCATCCAGCATACCTTAAGCAGCCGCAGCAGCGGCGGAGGAGATGAACGGATGCGCCGGATCGAGGACGAGGAGGATGTTCCGCCTGTGGCCCCGGGCTCCAAGAAGCGGAAATGGGGTATGCCGGCACTTTGGATCGGCCTAACGCTGCTCCTGCTGATTGCTATGGGCAGTGTGGCCTGGTATGTGAGGTCCCAGCTCGTAGTGCCTGAAGTTACAGTACCTAATGTAACGAATCAGTCCCTTGAAATTGCTACGGCTATGCTGGATGAAATCGGCCTTGTCGTGGAGGAGCCGGTTGTGCAGCAGTATAACCCTAACTATGATGAAAATGTCGTCTGGGAGCAGAGTAAGAAGGAAGGCACCGTGGTTAAAGAGGGGACGCATATCATCCTTACAGTAAGCACGGCCAAGCCGACCTCCAATATTCCCAAGCTGACCGGCGGAACCTATGATGATGCCGTAAAAGCACTGATTGCACAAGGTGTGGAGCAAAGCCGGATCAGCCAGGACCCGCGGTTCAGCGAGGAGTTTGCGGAAGGACAGGTAATCGGCTCTGATCCGGCAGAAGGCAGTGAGTATGATCCGCAAACAGCTTCGATTGTCATATTTGTCAGCAAAGGCAAGGAAAGCAAGCCGATGCCTGATCTGACAGGCAAAACACAAAATGAAGCCAAAGCCATGCTTGAAGAAATCGGACTGGTGCTGGACGAAGTCAATGAGGATACGAGCTATTCCGTTGAAGCAGGAAAAATCACTAAACAGTGGCCGTATGAACAGGGTGATCTGGTATCACCGGGAGATAAGATTTCTGTCTCAATAAGCACCGGATACCCGAATGAAGCGTTGAATTATACGTTTAACGTACCGGTTGCACCGTCCAGTGACGGCAAGAAGACCAAGATACGCATCGTATACTCTGATGCCCGCAATGAAGGAGAACCCCAGGAATGGGGGACGCGTACTATTGCCAAGAGCCAGGTGCTGTCTGTGAATCTGGTGCTAGGCCCGAATAAGGACGGTGCAGTCTCCATCTATCAGGACGGGGAATACATTGAAGCCTTTGAGGTACGCTATTCGGATGCAAAGAACGGAACGGTACAGCAGCCTGAACCGCCGGCGACACAGACACCGGAGCCGACACCAGTGCCTACACAGGCACCTCCCGAGCCGACTATTGAGCCGGAAATTCTGCCGCCGGATTCCGGCGGCGGAGAGAATGCGGGTGATGTTGACCAGACCGGATTTCTGACGGAAGAAGCGGTCCAGGCCAAGTCTAACGGTAATAATAAAGACAAAAGCAAAGACCATTAACAGAGATAAGCTGCCTCATTCCGTGTACTTATACGGGATTGCGGGTACAGCGCGCGATGACCCGGCTCGAATCTGAGCTTGGGTCTTTTGCGCAAAATCAGGAGAGGAAGGCTCAATATGTATGCCTGAAGGAATAATTGTTAAAGCACTGAGCGGTTATTATTATGTCAAGCCCCTGCGGGACGGATTCATTGCTACAGAAGAAGAGGCAGTACAATGCCGTGGCCGGGGAATTCTCAAGAAAAAAGGAACCTCGCCGCTGGTGGGCGACCGCATTATGTACGTTCTGACCGAAAACGGTGAAGGCATGGTTGATGAAGTCCTCCCCCGTGAATCGGAGCTGATCCGTCCGCCGGTTGCCAATGTCAAACTGGCTGTACTGCTGTTCTCTGTGCGTGAGCCGGATATGAACCTCAATTTGCTGGATAAATTTCTGGTACATATCGAGCACTCCGGCCTGGAGCCGCTGATTGTGCTGACCAAGCAGGACCTGGCTGACGATGAAGGCGAGGCTACCGCTCTGGTCAAAGAAATGTATGAGAAGATCGGTTACGAAGTGCTGGTTACCAGTTCCCTTAACGGCTCCGGCAGTGAAGAGCTGCGGGCAAGGCTGGCCGGTTCAATCAGTGTGTTCTCCGGACAGTCAGGTGTAGGCAAATCTACCCTGCTCAACCGGCTTGTGCCTAACCTTGAGCTGGAGACGGGTGAAATCAGCATGCGGCTGGGCCGCGGCCGCCATACAACCCGTCATGTCGAGCTGATCGATATCGGCGGCGGGGGCTTTGTAGCGGATACGCCGGGCTTCAGCCAGCTGGATTTTCTTGAGCTCGGGGTAGAGGAGCTGTCGGTCTGTTTCCGTGAATTCGCCTCCTATGCGGAGAACTGTAAATTCCGCGGCTGCAGCCATCTGCACGAGCCGGGCTGCAAGGTTAAAGAGGCCTGGGAGGCAGGAGAGATCGCGGACAGCCGGTACGAGCATTACAAGCTTTTCTTTAATGAGATGAAGGACAAGAAACGGAGGTACTAACTTATGATCTTACTAGCCCCATCCATCTTATCAGCTGATTTCGCTGCGCTTGGCGCTGAGGTTGCCATTGCTGAAGCAAGCGGCGGAGACTGGATACATGTAGATGTAATGGACGGACACTTTGTACCCAATATTACACTCGGCCCTCCGATTGTCAAAGCTGTAAAGGCTCATACATCATTGCCGCTTGATGTTCATTTAATGATAGAGAACCCCGAGCGTTACATTGCTGATTTTGCCGCTGCGGGCGCAGCTGTAATTACTGTACATGCTGAGGCATGTGTACATCTTCACCGTGTCATTCATCAGATTAAAGAGCTGGGTCTGATGGCCGGAGTTGCCATTAATCCGGGGACTCCGGCCTCTGCAGTACGTGAGGTTCTGGAGGATGTGGATATGGTACTGGTAATGACGGTGAATCCCGGCTTTGGCGGACAGGCCTTTATTCCGAATACCTTGCGTAAAATCCGGCAGATTCGTGAATGGGCGGCTGAAATCAACCACCATAAACTTCGGATCGAGGTAGATGGCGGAATAGCAGAGAATACGGCCGGACTGGTGGCTGAGGCAGGCGCAGATGTGCTGGTTGCCGGCAACGCTGTATTCGGGCGTACTGACCGTGCAGCCGCCATACAGGCTATCAGAGAAGCTGCAGAAGCAGGTATCCGTTAAAAGGCCTTGGCGAACAGGCATTCAGGGGATTAACGGATTAAGGTTATAGGCCAAGTTGTGGCCGCATAAATATGGTTACATGAGCAGAAATCTCATGTAGCCTTTTTTTGTACTTCAAGGGAGGTCTGCAACTCGACAGGGTTATATGAGGGTTACGAAATCCGGGTAGTCTCCTACCGTACGGCAACAATTGATGGGAGGGTTAATAATGAAATTTTACACGTTTAAACTGCCAAGATTTTTGGGAGGCTTTGTTAAGGCGATCTTGAACACGTTTCAGAAGAGCTGAGTTTATAACAGAACAGAAAACATGAAAAAAAGCACCTTACAAATGTAAAGGGTGCTTTTTGCTTCATTCATATGAAATATCGCCAAATCCCGGAAAAATTCCAAGACTAAACGCGTTCAACTTTACCGGCTTTCAAAGCACGGGTGCTGACGTACACGCGTTTCGGTTTGCCGTTCACAAGAATGCGGACCTTCTGAACGTTAACTCCCCAAGAACGACGGTTGCGGTTGTTTGCGTGAGACACG
Organism: Paenibacillus camerounensis; assembly: GCF_000723885.1. Taxonomy (GTDB): domain Bacteria; phylum Bacillota; class Bacilli; order Paenibacillales; family Paenibacillaceae; genus Paenibacillus_AQ; species Paenibacillus_AQ camerounensis. Next base: position 109,715 of record NZ_CCDG010000041.1, on the reverse strand, counting down.
TGGTTACCGCTGCCTGGCTTCTTGCCTGTTACAGTACATGTGCGGGACATAGATTACACCTCCTTGTTACTTACACCTGCATAAAACAATACTTAAATATAATATCACAGCAAAATTTGCTACGTCAACCGATTCAAAAACATTTATTTCTTTTAGCTCTTATAGTACAATATAAATTAGTGCATTATGTCCAGTTGATCATAGAATTGATTAGGCATGAAGTTAGGAAGGGGAATTCTCATTGAGTAAGCGTTCTATAAACGGAGCAGATTTCACCGCAATGGTTCTGGCCGGCGCGGAAAAGCTGCAGCAGCATGCAGAGCACGTCAATTCGTTGAATGTATTTCCGGTACCGGATGGGGATACAGGAACCAATATGAATCTGACGATGACCGCAGGTGCGAACGAATTGAAAAAGAATAATACCGCCTCAGTCGGTCAATGTGCAGGAGTACTCTCCAAAGGCCTGTTGATGGGCGCACGGGGGAACTCCGGCGTTATTTTGTCACAGCTGTTCAGAGGTCTTGGACGCTACGCCGCCCAATATGATGAGCTGAACACGCAGCAGTTCGCAGCAGCGCTGCAGACCGGTGTGGATACAGCCTACAAAGCAGTGGTCAAGCCTGTAGAAGGCACCATTCTTACCGTTGCCAAAGAAGCAGCCAGACATGCCGTATATTTTGCACGCCGTACTACTGATGTTACGGAGCTGATGACGGAAGTACTGGCCAAAGCCAAGGAAGCACTCGCGAATACGCCTGAGCTGCTGCCGGTCCTGAAGCAGGTTGGAGTGGTAGATTCCGGCGGCCAGGGTCTCGTCTACATTTATGAAGGTTTCTATGAATATCTGACAAGCGGCAGTACCTCTGTACCGAGCGCTGTGCAGGGACAAGTTCCTGCGTCTGCTGCCGTGCAGGCGCCTGTGCTGGCCAAGCCTGTCAATCCGCCTTCATCTGTGCAGTCTTCTGCCCAGTCCCAGCTTCATACGGAAGATATTGAATTTTTATATGATATGGAGTTCTTCATTAACCGCCAGCTTGGCGGCACCGGAGCGAAATTTGATGAAGAAAAATTCCGGAAAGCGTTATCAGTCAACGGTGATTCAATCATTGTCATTTCTGATGATGAGACCATCAAGGTTCATGTCCATTCGAAGACACCTGGTGATGTGCTTAATCTGGCACTGCTCTATGGGGAAATCACCCAGATTCATATCCTGAACATGCGTGAGCAGCACCGTGACCTGCTGACGGCGGGAATGGATATTGCGCCTATGCCTGAGCTGTTTGCCGAGATTCCGAAGGAACACAGTACCGTACAGGCACCGGCGGTGCCTCCGGCAGATGATCTGGCGCCTTACGGCTTCATTGCAGTATCATCGGGAGACGGTATTTCCGAAATCTTCAAAAGCCTTGGCGTCGATGTGGTGCTTGCCGGCGGGCAGACGATGAATCCGAGCACAGAGGATTTCGTCAACGCAATTTCTTCGATTTCTGCAAAACATGTGTATCTGCTTCCGAATAACTCTAACATTGTGCTTGCGGCACAGCAGGCCAAAGAGCTGCTTGAAGGTGAGCGCGAGGTTACAGTCATTCCAAGCAAGAGCATTCCGCAGGGAATTGCCGCAGCTTTTGCCTTCCAGGAAGAGGATGCAGTGGAGTCCAATACGGAAAGTATGCTGGGAGCTATCTCGCAGGTGAAGTCCGGACAGGTGACCAATGCAGTCCGCGATACCGTTATTGAAGAGCTGGAGATCAAATCCGGACAATATATCGGGATTTCCAACTCGAAGATTGTAGCGGCATCCGACGATCTGCTGGCTGCCAGCCAGGCACTGCTGGATACGATGCTGGAGAACGGCGATGAGATTGTTACCATTTTGACCGGCTCTGAAGCTGATGCAGGCATTACTGAGTCGCTTGGCAGCTGGCTGGAGGAGACTTATCCGCAGGTGGAAGTTGAAGTGCACGAGGGCGGGCAGCCGCTGTACTACTATCTCTTCTCTGTTGAGCCTTAGGTAAAATTATAGTTTGGGGAGGAAATCCATGAATCGTACGGTTATTGTCACAGACAGCACATCAGATATCCCGCCGGCCCTGGCGGAGAAGTACGGCATTGAGGTCGTGCCGCTCACGCTAATGTTCGGCGAACAAGCTTTCCGGGATAATCTGGATATGACACCGGAGCAATTCTATGAGCGTCTTCCCCGCTCACAGCAGTTGCCAACAACCTCTCAGCCTTCACCAGTCGAATATATGAACGTATACCGCAGCATTCTGGAGCGTTATCCGGACAGTCCGATTCTTTCCTTTCATATCTCTTCCGGGCTGAGCGGAACCTATCAGTCTGCTGTACTGGCTAAGTCCATGCTAGAAGAAGAAGGGGAAGCTATTACTGTAGTGGATTCCTTATCCGCTTCTTACGGCTTCGGGTTCATGGTTGTAGCTGCAGGCCGGATGGCTGCTGAAGGCAAAGGGCCTGCGGAGATACTGGAAGCGGCGGAGAAGCTGCGTCAGTCCCGCAAGCTGTACTTCCTGGTCGATACGCTGGAATACCTGCAAAAGGGCGGCAGAATTGGCAAAGCGTCCGCTATTCTGGGGACGCTCCTGAATATTAAACCGATTCTTTCTATTGACGCCGAAGGGATCATTTACGCTGTAGAAAAGGTCAGAGGCCGTAAAAAAGCGGTAGCCCGCATGATCGAGCTGTTCAAAAACGATCTGCCGGGTGTGAATAAAATCAACGTGGCCGTGGGTCATACGGCAGAACCGGCTTACGGCGAAGAATTTCTGAATGAATTGGCCGGTCACTTTACTCTTGAGGAGAAGGTGTTGACCAACATCGGTCCGGTCGTAGGCAGCCATGTCGGCAACGGAACTTTAGCCGTGTTCATTTGGCCCGCGTAAATAGGGGATGAATAAGCTGCTATCACTTGATCAAATCGAAGTTAAACAAATAACTGGCGTGAGCGCACAAAAGCAAGGTGAGCTTCACGCCTTTGGCGTCTTTACAGTTAAGGATTTATTGGAATATTATCCGTTCCGCTATGAGGATTTTCGTCCCAAGTCGCTGAGTGAGGTTAAGCATGGCGAAAAAGCAACCCTGATAGCCAAAGTAATCGGGATTCCGGTGCTGCAGCGGTTCGGGGGTAAATCCCGTATAAGCTGTAAGCTGGTAGCAGAACCCTGGATGTTCACGGCTACATGGTTTAATCAGCCTTATGTCCGTGATCAGCTGACCGCAGGCCGTGAGGTTATGATCTCCGGTAAATGGGACCAGAAGCGCAGTCAGATCACAGTGTCGAATTATGAATTTCCGGACCGTGGTGAGGGCAAGACAGGCACTCTGCAGCCGGTTTATTCGGTTGGGGGTAAGATCACCCAGACCTGGCTGCGTAAGGTCATCAATCAGGGTCTGCAGCAGTTCGGCGAGCTGATTCCGGAGATTCTGCCGCAGGTTATTATGCGGAAATATGATTTTATGCCGCGCAAAAAAGCTATCGCGACGATTCACCAGCCGGAGGACACCCGCGAAGGCCAGCAGGGAAGGCGCCGGATGGTGTATGAGGAGCTGTTTTTGTTCCAGCTTAAGGTGCAGGCGTTCCGGGTGCTTAATCAGGGAAGAATGGATGGAGTCCGGCATACTGTTGACAATGCGACTGTACGCCAGTTCGTACGGAGTCTGCCCTTTGAGCTGACTGATGCCCAGAAGCATGTGGAGCTGGAGATTCTGCAGGATATGCGTTCATCCTCCTGCATGAACCGGCTGCTGCAGGGGGATGTGGGCTCGGGCAAGACAGTGCTCGCTGCCATTGCCCTCTATGCCTCCGTTAAATCAGGATTTCAGGGTGCGCTGATGGTGCCGACCGAAATCCTTGCCGAGCAGCATATGCGCTCTCTGACCAGGATGCTTGAGCCTTTCGGCATTACCGTCGGGCTCCTGACCGGCAGTGTCAACGGCCGTAAACGCAAGGAACTGCTGGCCTCGCTGCAGATGGGAATGATTGATATTGTGGTGGGTACGCATGCCCTGATCCAGGAGGATGTATTCTTCCGTGCGCTGGGCATGGTCGTAACGGATGAGCAGCACCGCTTCGGTGTCAACCAGCGCAGCATACTGCGCCGCAAAGGCTATAATCCCGATGTGCTGACCATGACGGCTACACCGATCCCGCGTACGCTGGCCATAACGGTATTCGGGGATATGGATGTATCCACACTGTCAGAGCGCCCTAAAGGCCGTGTACCGATTACGACTTACTGGGTTAAGCATGATCTGATGGAGCGGGTACTTAAGCTGGTGAACCGTGAGATTGATCAGGGCAGACAGGCTTATCTGATCTGTCCGCTAATTGAGGAGTCGGAAAAGCTTGATGTACAGAATGCCATCGATCTGCATGTACAGATGTCCCAGGCCTTCCCGGATTATGCCGTAGGTCTGCTGCATGGCAGGATGACACCGGCGGAGAAAGACGAAGTGATGCGCGCCTTTTACAGCAACGAGATCCAGCTGCTGATCTCAACAACCGTTGTTGAGGTTGGCGTGGACGTTCCTAATGCAACGCTCATGATCATTATGGATGCTGACCGGTTCGGCTTGTCCCAGCTGCACCAGCTGCGTGGCCGGGTTGGACGCGGCCAGTATGCCTCTTATTGTGTGCTGGTTGCCGATCCGAAATCCGAAATCGGCCGGGAACGGATGACGGCAATGACGGATACCGATGACGGATTCGAGATCTCGCGCCGTGATCTCGAGCTGCGCGGGCCAGGCGATTTCTTTGGAACGAAGCAGAGCGGGCTGCCTGAATTCCGGCTGGCGGATATGACCGCTGATTTCGAGGTGCTGGAGCAGGCCCGTGATGATGCGGCTATGCTGCTGAAGGACACCTCCTTCTGGACTTCAGCAGATTTTGCCCCGCTGCGCAGTTATCTCCAGGCTGAGCAGATATTCCAGGGGGAAATCATTGATTAATAGGCACATGCGGCAGTCTGCCAACATATACTGTGAATGATTGGATATGACGGGAGGTGCTGCAATTGGGATATCAGCAATACGGAATCAGTCCCCAGCTGGTGGAACGCATCAAGCTGAAGATGAAGAATACGGCAGTGAAGGACCGAATTAAGAACTTGATTAACGGTGTTTCCAAGCAGGAGCTGCAGGATACTGCTGTGGTGCGCAGGCTTGTACGGAATGCCGCCGCAGTGCTGAACGAGAAGCTGACCGGTGCGCAGGAGGATCAGATCGTCAAGTTCGTCATTGCCCAGAAGATTGATCCGAACAACACCTTTCACCTTATCCGCCTGTGGGGAATGTTCCGCTGAGCCGGGAGGGAGCCTGGATATCCAGGGACAACAAAAAGACGTTTCCGCAAAGTACTGCGGAAACGTCTTTTTGTCAATTTATAACCAAACCCGGCTTAGGGCTTAGCTGATTTTGCGGCGCACCCATTCAGCCAGGCTGTCCGGCTGATTGCTGGCCACGGTAATCTTGCTGTCCTGGTCACAGGAACGGACGATGGAGGTGAGCGCATCTTCCTCCAGCCTGCTGGCCAGACAGAACAGCACACCGGGCTGACCTTCCTTAGTTCCGGGCTGGATCAGCTTGACATCCCGCTTAAGGGATAGCTGCAGAGCCTTGCGGATCTCCTCATAGCGGCTGCTGGTAATCCAGACCGCCCTGGAGCGCGAAAGACCGCGAAGGGAGAAGCGGACACCCTCAAAGGCAAGCAGATAAGCAATAATACTGTACATCGCCTGATCCCAGCCGAACAGCATGCCTCCGGCAAGCAGGATGCCGCAGTTGAACAGCATGATGACAACTTCGGCAGATTTGGGCGGCCCCCCGTCAGTTAACAGGAAACCCTGCTCTCTGACATTTCCGGAAAGTCCGCCTGTACGGATCATGATCCCGATTCCCAGACCAAGGCAGAGTCCTCCGGCAATTGCGGCAATTAACGGATCTGCGGATACTGCCGGGAAATGATGTAATGCCAGCGATCCGGCTGTGAGACAGAACAGGCCGAGTAAGGTATACAGTGCAAAACGCAGGTTAATCTGCCGCCGGGAGAGCAGAATAAACGGCAGATTAAACAGGAAGAGAAACAGGCCGAGCCGCATTTCAGTAAGGTGGGCCAGGAGTGCTGACAAGCCGGCGATACCGCCAAGCACGAGCTTATGAGGCATCAGGAACAGCTCAAGTCCGACTGCTGCCAGCAAGCCGCCGCATATCACACAGAGAATACGGATAAGCTTAGTCCGACCGGAAGCAGAGATTTTGTGTTCTATAGATTGATTCATCCAGGGGTTCCTCCTTCGGCAGGGAAACTGTATTGTGTGCCGCCGGAGCGGCGGGAGCAGTAAAGGGAGTGTTAAGAGGCTGTCTGACAGTTGGATGAACTGTATTATTTTATGAAATTAGACGTATATTTAAGCGGCCGGAGCAGCAGGCGTTTCAAGCGGTTATAGTAGAGCGGATACAGCAGGACGAAGCATACAGCCAGCCCCGTCTCCTGAGTGACAGACAAAGGGTTTCCATGATGAACACTACGCAGAATCGGCACAGATTTCGGAACTGGCGCATGCATCCAGGCAGGCTGTGTCACTTTGTGCTCATAGCGTTCTATGTGCGGATACTGCTTAGGCTCGGCATTGCTGAATGCGCCAATGGAGGCTGTGAGCGTCATGAGCAGCAAAAGCGGAACAAGTGCTGCACGCAACCAGAGTGTAAGCGTTTTATCCGACGGATATGCCATTATGAAAACACCTCCTTACTGTATCTTATAGTGTAAGCATAGCATATGTTTCGCGGCAGAACCAATTGATGAACCCGCTGCACAGCCGAAAATATGCAGGAATAAAGAAGAATGAAGAGAAAGAAGAAGGATTTTAAAGAAATAAAGGCTTTATAATAAATTTTTAAACTCAGAAGTGCTTAATTGGCGTATGATTGAATGATTACAGGCTTGTTACCGCTTGGGGGAAATATGGCTTACAGATAACGATACGGACGGACATTTATACCGTTAAGAAGGTCAAAAAGAGCGGAACAGCCGATAACTTGGCTAACCGCTCTTTTCTTTTTGAGGCGATGGGAACGGGTAATCAGGTGCTTAAAGGACTCGCTGCATGTGCAATATAACATTATGCCAATAACCGGAATCAAGCTCGCTGATCTGCACACCGGGCTCTCCCCAGGTATGGATGAACTTGCCGCTGCCGATATAGATGCCTACATGTCCAGGGATCGCGTCGCTCTCAAAACGTCCGGGAACGGTAAAGAAGATCAAATCACCTGTCTTAAGGTCATCACGGTTAACTCGCCGTCCGATATTATCCTGGTCACGGGCCAGACGGGGCAGCTCCACGCCGAATTTTTTAAATACGTGGCGGGTAAAGGAGGAGCAGTCAAATTTTCTGGTCTCCTCATAGGAGCCGGCTCCGAAGTCGTAAGGGACCCCAAGGAATTTTTTGGCGTACGATACGAGCTCACCCGTGTCTACATCAGATGCGCTTTGGATCCGCAGTGTATTAGGAGCACCGTGGCCGGATGCGATGCCGTTCACGGCATCCTTGTCCTTATCCGTCGGAGGCGCGATATTGATCTCGCCGGATGCCGGATTCCAGCCCACCTCAGTCTGCAGCAGCTTGGATAAAGCAGTAGGTGTAATATAGATCTGTCCGTTACGGCGGATAGGGGCATCGGGAAGAGTTACTTTGTCTCCAAGTGAAAATACCTGAGCGGAATCCGGCTTCAGCATGTACATTACATCGGTATAACCGATTTTGGCATATCCTCCGCTTGTGCTGTCATCCTTAACCCTGTAACCAAGGGCGGCTGCAGCCGGTTTGAGCGGTATCCAGAACTTGCCCTGGTTGTCGGTAACGTAAGATTTCTCATAGTAGCTGCCGGCAAAAGAGCCGGATGGGGTAATGGAGTTTGCTTTTGGCTTTTGGTCCTGCTGGTAATATCCACAGGCGCTGCTGGTTATGGTTAGGGCAAGGATTGCTGCTGCTGCGGCTGATTTTTTGTGTAAAGTTATCTTCATACGTCACGCTCCATCTATTCGAACTGTAGCTTCATTTTGTGCAAAATGCCGCTTTTTATAAGGGTGAACTTGCTGGATACACTTCCTGTTCCTGTATGGTACCGGACATGTGCCGCAGAGTCTGTCGACATTGTGCGTATATTGTAATATCTGGATTGCTGATTTACGATTGACGGATAAAGAACCTCCATATAATATAAGTTTAATAGAAATGCTGTATCCAATGAGAGATTCGTGTAAGGTTTTGCTTTAATGCTTTTAAAGATGAAAGCGATAATGCTGAGTCGCTCACTTTGATACACGCGCTGATACCGTAAACAGAAAAGGGGTTATCTGATGAAAAAGTCGAAACTTTGGGCCGGTCTGGGCCTGTGCCTGATGCTGGTTGCTGCAGGCTGCGGAAATAACAATGCGGTTAACACGGGGACAGCGAATTCCGGAAACACACCGGCTGCATCAACCAATGCGCCTGCAAATGCAGGAACAGATGAAGCCAAATCCTACAAGATTGCTATTTCGCAATATGTTGAGCACCCGTCGCTTGATGCGACGCGTGACGGTTTTCTGGCTGCTCTGAAGGATGCAGGGATTGTTGAAGGTGAGAACCTGACTGTTGATCTGCAGAACGCCCAGGCAGACCAGGCTAATAACCTTTCTATTGCACAAAAAATTGCCGGCGACAAAAACGACCTGGTACTCGGAATCGCAACACCGTCTGCTCAAGCGGTCGTGCAGAACGTTAAGGATACGCCTATTCTGTTCGCAGCTGTAACGGACCCGCTGGATGCGAAGATTGTCAGCGATCTTGATCATCCGGGCGGCAATGTCTCCGGCGCTTCCGATACTAACCCTGAAGCCATTACCCGGCTGATGAACTTCATTGCTACACAGTTCCCTAATGTGAAGAAGGTCGGTCTGGTTATTAACGAGGGCGAACCAAATGCGGTTGTTATGGCGGGTATCGCTAAGGAAGAGCTGGACAAGCACGGAATCGAGCTGGTGAAGGCGGCAATTACCAATACTTCCGAGGTGAAGCAAGCCGCAGAATCACTTGTAGGCCGTGTAGATGCATTCTACATCACACTGGATAACTCGGTCGTAAGCGGTGTGGATGCAATTATCCAGACAGCCAATAACAATAAGCTGCCGTTCTTCTCCGCTGACCGCGATACTGTTGAGAAGGGTGCTTTTGCTACCGTTGGCTTCAAGTATTATGACCACGGCTATCAGGTTGGGGAAATGGCTGTTGATGTACTGAAGAACGGCACAAGCCCTGGTGATATGAAGGTTACTATGCAGGAGAAGCTGGACCTTATTATTAATCTGAAGGCTGCTGCCGCTCAAGGAATTGAAGTTACCGATGCCATCAAGGCTGAAATAACCGATCAGGAGAACAATATCATTCAATAACAGCCAGACATCATAATGGGGCGATCCCGTAAGGGACGCCTCTTGCCGCTTGAAGGGGGAAGTCACCAATGTATAATTCAATGCTCGGAGCCGTGGAAATGGGCCTCCTGTATGCGTTTATGGCTTTAGGGGTTTACATTACGTTCCGGATTCTCGATTTTCCTGATTTGACTGTGGATGGAAGCTTCACAACCGGCGGGGCTATTGCCGCTGTAATGATTACGAACGGAGCAGCGCCTTGGCTGGCTACGCTCTGTGCACTTGGTGGCGGTATGCTGGCGGGGATGTGTACAGGATTGCTGCACACTAAGGGTAAGATCAACGGGCTGCTGTCCGGGATTCTCATGATGATTGCGCTTTATTCAATCAATCTGCGGATTCTCGGCAAACCTAACGTCTCACTGATGGGCGAGAACACACTGTTCAGCTCCATTAATCCGCTGCTTGTTATGCCTTTTGTTGTCATTCTGGTCAAAATCCTGATGGATCTGTTCCTGCGGACCGACCTGGGACTTGCCCTGCGGGCAACCGGTGACAATTCACGTATGATCCGCAGCTTCGGGGTCAACACGGATACTACGACTATTCTCGGCATCAGCCTGTCGAACGGCATGGTTGCACTCTCGGGTGCGCTTATCGCCCAGTACTCTACTTTTGCCGATTCATCTATGGGTATTGGTATGATCGTTATCGGTTTAGCTTCTGTTATCATCGGGGAAGCGATCTTTGGAGCTGGCAGCGTCTTCCGTGCTACTCTGGCAGCTGTGCTCGGCTCGATCGTGTACCGGATCGTTGTGGCACTCGCCCTGCGTGTGCCTTGGCTCGAAGCCTCTGACCTGAAGCTGATCACAGCTATTATCGTTATTGTTGCCCTGCTGTTCCCGTCGGTTCAGCGGTATCTGAAGACGAAGAGCACCGCTCGCAGACGTACAGCTGAGCTGGCAGAGCAGGCCTTGCGCAGCAAGAAGGGGGGAGCAGCCAATGCTAAAGCTTGATAATGTATCTAAGCTGTTCAATCCCGGTTCACCCGATGAGAAAATAGCCCTGCTGGGGATCGACCTGGAGCTGAAGGCCGGTGATTTCGTAACCATCATAGGCAGTAACGGCGCAGGCAAATCTACACTGATGAATGTGATCTCCGGTGTGATGAAGCCGGATTTAGGCGAAGCGCGGATTGAAGGGAATTCAATCAGCCATTTGTCTGAGTTCCAGCGGGCCCGCTGGATCGGCCGGGTCTTCCAGGACCCGATGGCCGGTACAGCACCGCATATGACGATTGAAGAGAATCTTGCGATGGCCTACAAGCGCGGCCAGACCCGCGGCCTGGCCTTTGGTGTGAATGCAGCCAGACGTAACGTATTCCGTGAGCAATTGAGCCGTCTGGGCATTGGTCTTGAGAACCGGCTGCGGGCTAAGGTCGGGCTTTTGTCCGGAGGAGAGCGGCAGGCGCTGAGTCTGCTGATGGCAACCTTCACCCAGCCGCAGATTCTGCTGCTGGATGAGCATACGGCGGCGCTTGACCCTGCCCGTGCAGATCTGATTACGAAGCTGACGGAATCAATTGTCCGTGAAATGAAGCTGACCACGCTGATGGTTACACATAACATGGAGCAGGCCATCCGTCTGGGCAACCGTCTGATTATGATGGATAAAGGGTCCATTATTCTAGATATCGACGAGACCCGCAAGCAGGATCTGACCGTTGAACGCCTGCTGGGCGAATTTGAAGCGATCAGCGGCCAGAAGCTGGCAGATGACCGGATGATGCTGGGATAAGGAATGTTCCCCGCTAGCCGGGTTACAGGCTTGGACACAGTTAAGCAACAGACTGTGTTCAAGTCTTTTTCTGTTGTCGCTGTATTGACAGCTGCGGCTCATCATATGGTTATCGGTCCGGCAGAGCAACAGGATCGCGAGTTCATGACTGCCTGCCTATCGCAGGCCTTTGGAAGCATGGACACACAGCTATTTGAATCATACCGCCACCACTGATCGGGTAACCTACATTGCCGAAGCCGGCAGCTGCTGCCAATGTTACTGTTACTCTCAGCTGATTTTCCTGTCATATTCAGTACTCCTGATGTAAGCACCTTCATTCCCGAAGTCAAAATTCTCCGGTCCCGGTTCACTTTCATGCACATGAGGTAAAGTAATGAAAGAATAACAACTGGAGGGGACATAATAATGGCAGAGCATAGATTAGCAGGCAAAGTAGCGGTTGTAACCGGCGGGGGTTCCGGAATCGGTAAAGCCTCGGTTCTTGAATTTGCCGGAAACGGTGCGAAGGTAGTCATGCTTGACCGGACGCCCGATAATGCCCAGAAGGTAAGACGGCAGGTAGAGCAAGCAGGCGGAGAGGCTATTGTCATTGAGTGTGACATTGAACAGCCGGAGCAGGTAAAAGCGGCTATGGATCAGGCTGCAGCCCAATGGGGCCGTCTGGATATCGTATTTGCGAATGCGGGAATTAACGGAGCGATGGCACCGATCGAAACGATGGAAATGGACGACTGGGATCAGACCCTTCATATTAATCTGCGGGGAACATTTGCAACTGTAAAATATGCAATTCCGCATTTGAAAAATAACGGCGGCAGCATTCTGATCAACAGCTCCATTAACGGAAACCGGGTTTTCTCCAATATCGGCTTCTCGGCTTACAGCACCACTAAGGCAGGACAGGTCGCATTCATGAAAATGGCAGCGCTTGAACTGGCCCAGTACAAGATCAGAGTCAACGCTATCTGTCCCGGAGCCATCACAACTAATATAGATGACAATACTTATCCGTCTGAGGACCTGAAGGAAGTGCAGATTCCCGTGGATTTCCCCGAGGGTGATCAGCCGCTGGAGGAAGGGCCGGGACGGCCGGATCAGGTAGCCAAGCTGGCGGTATTTCTGGCCTCTGACGATTCCGACCACATTACCGGTACAGAAATCTATTGTGACGGGGCTGAGTCACTGCTGCATGGTTAGATCATAACCCATTGCATTCTAATCAGCGAATGCCCGGCATATAATAGAAAGAATAGTTCCTCCTTCCGAAGAAACGGATTCCATCCGCGGCAGGCTGCACGAGCCTTTAGGGGTTAATGCAGCCTGCAGCAGAGAGGCATGCGTTTCTTCTTTATTTTTATTTTAAATTGGGTAAAACCTGGCCGCTATTTTCAGGTATACTGATTCTATCTGTTTTTTTAGAGGAGGAGCCATGAGTATTGATCTGCATACTGAATCAATTATAAAACTGCTAGTAGCCATGCTGTTCGGGCTGTTCATCGGCATTGACCGGCAATTGAAGCAGAAACCGCTGGGGATCCGGACCAGCATGGTTATCAGCATTGCAAGCTGCCTTGTGACACTTGTCTCCATCCATGCCTACGACAAGTTCGGCGGGGCGGAGCATCCTACAATGGACCCGATGCGTCTGGCGGCACAGATTGTCAGCGGGATCGGTTTCCTGGGGGCCGGTGTCATTTTGCGCAGGGGCGGAGATGCTATATCGGGCTTGACCTCAGCGGCGCTTATCTGGACTGCGTCGGGGATCGGAATTGCGGTAGGCGCAGGCTTTTATCTGGAGGCGGGTTACGCGGTGGTGCTGCTGATGTTCGCAGTTAACGCAGTTCCGCTGCTGATCAAGGCGATTGGCCCCGAGGTGCTTAACAAGCATGAAATCTCGGTCAAAATCATCATGGAGCCCAACTATGTGCTGACTGAGGTCATTCAGAAAATTGAAGGTCGTCCTATGACGGAACAGCGTAAATCACGGAAGCCGGGCCGGACCATCCGCCGGATGAAAATCAAGGATCTGGACGACGGCAGACAGCTGATCGATATGGTTTTGTCGGCACCTGACCATGATTATGCGACAGAAATCTATTATGATGTCAAAAAAATCGAACATGTCATGAGCGTTGAAGTGGAACAATTGTAAAAATGCCGTGTTACCGCTTCCCAAGATGTGTTAATCTATCTAAGAGAGTCATTTTGAGGATATGGAAGGGAGAACAAATTTACAATGTCGATTACAGCCTATGAAGGACAATTTCAAGGGGAAGTTGCGGTCTGGCTGAAGGCCGGACGTTATGAAGCTGCGATTCTGCCGGGAATCGGAGGCAACCTGATCTGCTACCGCGATACAGAGAACGGATACCGTTTCCTGCATGAGCCCGGTGCTGAAGAAATGGAGGCATTCAAGGCCAGCCCGGGGATTCACGGCATTCCGGTGCTGTTCCCTCCGAACCGTTATGAGGACGGGGAGTTCCCGTTTAACGGAAAGACCTATCAGCTTCCGGTGAATGAGTCGGCTACCGGTAACCATCTGCACGGTTTTTTACATACGGCAGCTTGGGAGGTTGAAGAATTCGGCAGCGGCAAAAGCGAAAGCTTTGTCACAGTAGCCATCAAGGTGGATGAGAATCATCCTTCCTATCAATATCTGCCGTTCAAATACACGGTTAAGCTGCGCTATACGCTTGGTGAGGGCGGATTGTCCCAGCAGCTGCTGGTGCACAATGACGGTGAAGAGCTGATGCCGTGTCTGCTGGCGTTCCATACCGCCATTAATGCACCGTTTGCGCCGGGCAGCACTCCGCAGGATTACAAGGTGAAGCTGACAATCGGCGAACGCTGGGAGCTTAATGAGCGCATGCTGCCTACAGGAGCTTTCCAGGAGCTGACCGCTGATGAATTGGCTCTGCGGGAGGAAGGCCTGTATCCGTTCTATGCGGCAATGGACAACCACTATACCGCAGTTGCACAAAACGGCCGTAACCGGATGGAGCTTACTGACAGTAAGGCCGGAGTAACACTGGTTTATGATGTAGGCACTTCGTACAAGCAGTGGATGATCTGGAACAACGGGGCGACCGAAGGCTTCTTCTGTCCTGAACCGCAGATTAACCTGGTTAACGCGCCGAAGGTTGACTTGCCTGCTGATGAAATCGGCCTGTTCAGTCTTGCGCCGGGCGAATTCTGGGAAGAAACCAGCCGTCTTTATGTAAAATAAACAGTTTGAACGGGACTCTGCTGTGCAGATCCTCCAGAGTGGGTTGCAGCATAATCGCTGCAGCCCGCTTTTTTGCTGTCTTCTAAAAGGGGGAAGAGTATACGCCCTTGTGGAGGCTGTGAAGAATAGGAGCAGCAGAAAGTGCAGCAAAAGGCCGTTTTTTAATGGGAAATTAAGCTTAATGGCGTATACTACACGTTCAGTATAGATAGGGGTGGTTTGATTGCGTTATAAGCTGTTGCACAAGCGTTACTGGATGCTGACGGTATTTCTGCTGTTGAGCGGTTTTTTGCTGAATTTCTATCTGCAGGCAACCTCACTTGGACTTGAGCCGGTAAAGGTACTGAACTGGATCAGTGAATATCCGCTGCTGTATATAACCGGCAGCCTGTTTTTCTGTTTCCTGCTGCTGGCTGCAGCAGTTCTTCTGCCCAATATGTATATCGGGCCGGGACTTATCCTATTGCTGGGTGCAGCTCTGGGAGCAGCAGATTATAATAAGCTGGGGACAACCGGGGAGCCGTTGTTCCCCTGGGATCTGCTGCTGCTCAAAAATGCCGGGGAGATGGCGAAAATTACGAAAGGCATGATCTCGCCGCTGATGCTTGCGTCAGCCATACTAATTGTTGCTGCGCTTATATGGCTGCTGCATAGGATGCCTAAGGTGAAGCTCCGCCTGCCGCTCAGGCTGTTGCTCGGCGCAGTAGCTGTAATCATGCTTGCGGGTTTTATCACAATGGTCAGCAGACAGGGCTCACTTGCATCTGCGCTGAAGTATCAGAGCATCTTCTGGAATCAGAAGGTGAACTATACACAGAACGGTTTTCTATACGCCTTTACAGGGAATCTCCGGCAGAGTCTGATGGAGCAGCCGGAAGGGTACAGCCGGCAGGCGATCAGAACGATTGCAGCCAAATACAGCCAGTTGCCGGACACTGCGGCTGCTCTTCCAGCTGGAGGACAGCCTAATATTCTGTTCATGATGGACGAAGCCTTTTTCGACCCCACAAGGCTAGACGGGCTGACTTTTAGCAGGGACCCGCTCAGCTTTATCCACTCGCAGGAATCCCGGTCCCCTTCAGGTTATCTGCTCTCGCCTGAATTCGGCGGAAATACGGCCAATGTCGAATTTGAAGCGCTGACCGGTCTATCCATGTACTTCCTGAAGGACGGGGCCATTCCATACCAGCAGAGGCTTGTCAAAATGAACGCTCTGCCGTCTATTGTCAGCATACTGAAGGAGCGGGGATACAAGGCATCTGCGGTTCATCCGTTTGATGAAACGTTCTATAACCGGAACCGGGTCTATCCGGTGCTGGGCTTTGATTCCTTTACCAGCGAAAAGGATTTCGGACCGGCAGGGCGGATTACACCGGATGGTTATATTTCGGATAAATCTGCCGTGCAGGAAGCTGTAAGGCAGATACAATCTTCAGCAGAGCCGGTATTTCTGCATCTGGTAACAATGCAGAACCACTTTCCGTTCACCAAAGGCCTGAACGGGCCAAATACCATTACGGTCAGCGGTGTTCAGGCGGAGTATCAGGATGAAATAGAAACCTATATTCAGAACACCCGGCTTACAGACGAGGCAGTGGCCTTCCTGCAGCAGGAGCTGCTGACAATCGGCAAGCCGACCGTTGCCGTATTCTGGGGCGATCATCTGCCGGCCTTAAGCGCCGGCATCTATACAGAGAGCGGCTGGGACAATCAGCCGCGGCTTAAGCATGAGACCAAGCTGATGATACTGGCGAACTTTGATATAGGTGCAGAACCCTTAGGGACAATCAGCCCCGCATTTCTGGGACCGGCTGTCTTCCGGCTGTCCGGACTGTCCTTGCCTCCCTATTATAAGCTGCTCGAACAGGTTCAGGCTGAGATCCCGGGATTAAGCAAATCTGCTCTGATCGGCGCTGATGGTCCGCTCAACGTCTTGTCCTCCGGGCAGCAGCAGCTGCTGAATGATTACCGCATGGTTGAGTATGACCTGCTGGAGGGCGAGAGCTACTCATCAGACCTGTTATTCTGATGCAGGAAACGGCTGCATTCCATGGAAACAGCATAAGAGCTTGCACTGCCTGACAAAGCAATGGATAATAACATTCATAAAGCTCGTATAACAGGAGGCCAGAGATGCAGATTATCGCAATGCTGACTATGCTGATCGACCACACCGGCTACATTTTTTTTCCTTATGAAATGGGCTGGAGAATCGTAGGAAGAATCGCCTTTCCGATTTACTGCTACGCGCTGGTTCAGGGGCATATACATACTAAATCAACACCCAAATATTTACTGCGGCTACTGCTGATTGCACTCATCTCTCAGGTGCCGTACAATTTAGCGCTGGATCCGGGCGGCTGGAATGTCGTCTTTACACTGCTGATCTCCGCAATTGTGCTTGTGATTCTGGATAAGCTGCCGTCCCTTTGGCTAGGCATCCCGGTTGTTCTGATTGCCGTCTATGTGATGGATATGCTGCCGCTGGATTATAACGCCTATGGTCTGCTTTTGGTGCTGATCTTCCGTTATGCACGTTCCTATTATCTGATTCTTGCCCATTTTCTGCTGAACGGCTTCTATCTGTTCTACAGCGGCTGGCTTGTCCAGATGTACAGTATTGTCCCGACCCTTATTATTGCCGTATTTCCGGTCGCGTGGACCTACATCGAACGAAAACGGCTGCCCCGCTGGGTGTGGTGGTCCTTTTATCCGGCCCATCTCGCTATTTTGGCTGCGATAAAGATTATCAATAGCCAGGAATGGGTAAATATTCAATGGAAAACTCTGTTTATGCTCTGAAAAGTCCCTTTGATCCGGGAATACATTGCGTATGGATGATGATCCTTCCTCTTATGAGTTGATGGATAGATGTACAAATAACCGATGAAGGAGTCATGCTATGAGAAGAATGAAGAAGGGTACCAAATGGCTGCTGCCGGTATTGGCCATGCTGCTTATTCTGGCAGGATGCCAAACTGTAGGCGGGCTGGATGTAAATAAGGCGCTGCTGGGGGATTTGAATGTAAAATCAGTGGAATCAAGTACCACACTGTCCTTAAATGCTGTTCCGGCTGACGGAATCAGTGCCGAGGATCTGGAAATGATCGAACTTATTAATTCTTTTTCCGTAAATATTGCCCATGTTAAGCTGCAGGATAACGGTAATGTATCTGCTACCGGAACCGTTACCTACAAGCAGGCAACAGTACCGTTCAATCTGTCTATGGACAAGGAAGCAGTTGTGCTCAATGCTGAAGGAGCTAAGCAGCCATTCTACTTCCCGCTTGAAAGTTACGAGGCTTCACTAGGTATAGAGGGGCTGGATGAGAGCAAGCTGATGGATATTTCCAAGCTTGTCAGTGAATTTGTGGTTAAGAATTTGCCGAATCCGGCAGCAATCAGTGCTACATCGGTAAGTGAATCTGTGTACGGACAGCAGCTGAACCTGACTAAGCTACATACTGAAATTACAGGTGATGAGCTGCCGGCGCTGGTGAAGAGTTTCCTGAAATCCGTGTCTAAGGATACAGAAGGCTTTACGGCACTGATTGGCGGTTTATATGATTATCTGTACCCGATTCTGATTGCTTCAGGAGCAGATGACGAGCTGGATTACCTCGGATTCGGTGAGATTCCGCTGGAGGACAAGGAAGGCGTAGTGACTGTGGCACATGATGCAGCGAAGCTTGCTGTGGATGCGCTGCTGCTTGTCTATGACAAACAGCTCGAAAATCTGTATGAGACAACACCTGAACTGGCTACTGTGCTGAGCAAGGATACGAAGCTCCAGGTGGATCTGTTTGTTGATAGCGGGTTCCATGTACGTAAGCAGAATATTGACCTTACAATAGCCCTGCCGGCCAGTGAGGATCTGCCGTTGAAGAGCATCTCCGTGAAATCAGAGAGCCAGACCTGGAATGTAAACGGGCCAGTTACAGCGGATCTGATCAGTAAGGAGGGTGCGGTGGATCTGACCGCTACTGAGCTTACACCGGGGGAAACTCTGCGTAACTTTGAGCAGGGCTCGACCGTGTACAACGTACTGAAGGATGATCTCAAGATTACAGCAAGGACCCTATTCATTGAACCGGATGATGATTACTACTATTATCCTGTAAACATTGGAGGTACGACCTGGGTTCCGCTGCGTTATGTAGCAGAGGATCTGGATGCCGGGATTACCTGGAACGGCGCAGATAAGTCGATTACGGTAACAGATGATGTGTATGGTGATACAATCGTTTTCAAAATTGGTTCGGATCAGGCGCTCGTTAACGGGACCTCTGTGAAGCTGCAACAGCCTGTATTTGTAGACGAATACGGTGATGCTAATGTGCCTTTACGGGTGCTTGCCGAAGCACTGCATGCAAAAGTCGAGATGGACGAGGATGGCTATATCTGGATTGAGCGGCCATAATTCACAGCTTTATTAGAATAAGAAAAGCCGGAGTTCCCTACAGCGGAGCTCCGGCTTTTTGCTGATGACTGCTGTTATCCGGAAAATCAAGACCCTTGGCGGCAAGTGCCTCTTTCAGCATGGCAATTCCTCTTGGACCCATGCCGTGCAGCTTGGCCGGGAAGCCGCTCTCCGGCAGCGGTACGATTCGTGATGTCATCCATAGCCCCCTTTCTGCAGAGGCAGCGGCCTACTGCGTGGTAAGCGTCAATTCCAGCTCTGTATTGCTAAGCTCCTTAGGCTTCAGCATACTGCTGATGTAGCCTGACATGAAGCCTTCCTTCTGGTTCTGCCACAGCTGATAACCCGGCATTGCCTTAATAGCTTCTGCGTTACTACCGGCTGTTCCGGCAAAATAGTCGACATTTAAAGCAGACATCATCTCTGCCATCGACTGCTTCTCTGCTTCACTTAAGCCGCTTTCTGCCAGACTCTTCATCGCTTTATTATAGGAGCCCTCTGCGAACGATTTTTCGGCATATGCTGTAAAGTTTACCAGGTTGGGGTCCTTTATTCCATTGTCAGCAGCCCAGCCCCCGACGTCTACGGAGGCCGTTGTATAAGTGACTTTCCGGGACAACGGGTCAAAGGTCATTGCACCATACTGATGCGGGTTGACTGCAAAAGCGCTGGTGGCGATATCAAAGACCGGCGTTACCTCTGAGCCGTCTGCTGCAGTCTGACCGGTCGAAGGGTCCCGCTGGATATCCTGCATGTGAATATGACCGGATAATACGAGATTAAGGTTGTCCTTACGCAGTGCAGTCATCGTTTCCTGGCTGTTATTAAGCTTGAAGCCGGAGACAGGCATGGAGGTGTGGCTGAGCAGATTGTGATGCATGACGGTTATGATGGAGGCGTGCTGTTCAGCGGCGAGCTTCACACAGTCGTTCATCCAGGCTAAGGTTGCCGGGAGTATCCGGCCGTCGGTCTGCGGAAAGCCATACTTAAGATTATTCATGTACTGGCTGCTGTCTATCATCAGCAGCCATAAGCCGGGTGCGGCATTAACCGCATAGCTGAGGCTGTTCTTATCCCTTGAAATGGCCTCATTGTACCCGAAGTCGGCATACAGCTCTGTGAAATCTGCATCCGTAATATGCTCAGCTATAATTTGCTTATCATCCTTGAAGGATCTGGCCCACGGGTTGAACAGATCATGATTGCCCGGGATAACATAGACAGAGGTGCCTTGCTCTTCGATGCGCTTCAGCTTGGCCGCAAGCTCTCTATGACTGCTTGCTTCACCGTTATTGGTCAGATCACCGCTCAGGATCAGGAACTGCGGCTTAGCCTTTTCTGCGTCATGAATTAGTGCCTCCATCAGCTCATCACTGTAAGGCAGCATTTTACCGTCTCCGCCGCTTACATAGCTCTGAAAAGCCGGACCGCCGTCCTGCAGTGCTTTGTCCAAATAATGTGTGTCTGTTGCTGCCCAGAAGGATACAGGCTGTACCCCGGTCCGGAAACTTTCGGAGGTCTTGGCGGCAGCTTCAAAAGCATTAGATGACAATTTTGTGTCCTTGCAGCCGGAAAGAAGAGAAGCAGCTGCGAGCAAGAAAGTAAGGGCTATTATGGGTGTATTTTTGAACGGAAACCGGTTTCTAAGAGCGGGGAATATCATCGTTAGGACCTTCCTTCAGCAAATTTGCTGCATAATTGTAGCTCATCCGGGGCTGATTTGTATACCTGAATGCGGCAGATGTTTCGAAACAGCCTGAAGTGATTATAGAAAATAGTGGAAGGCGTATAAATAGCACGAATCTAGCGAGAATAAGAGTTGCCGCAGAGCTCCGGTTCTGGATTTTTTATGAAATAGGTGTTGTTTTATCGGAATAGAAGTGTTAAGATATACAAAAGTTAGTTACTTAAATAAATGGAGGTAGTTATTTTATGTCTAAGACTTTTCTGGAAGCGGTAGAAGCAAGACGGTCCGTATATGCAATCAGCAAGGAATCCCCGATCTCTGATGATAAAATTAAAGAAATTGTTGAAGCAGCTGTATTGCACAGCCCGACTTCGTTCAACTCCCAGAGCTCCAGAGCAGTAGTTCTGCTTGGCGAACAGCATGATAAGCTGTGGGATATCACGGCTGAAACACTCCGTAAAATTGTGCCGACTGAGCAATTCGAGGGTACTGCCCAAAAGCTGGCTTCGTTTAAAGCCGGTTACGGCTCGGTATTGTTTTTTGAGGATCAGACAGTTGTGAAAAATCTGCAGGAGAACTTTGCCCTGTATGCCGAGAATTTCCCGGTCTGGTCCAATCAGTCTTCCGGTATTCTGCAGTTTGTAGTGTGGACTGCCTTCTCAGAAGCCGGTCTTGGCGCTTCGCTTCAGCACTATAACCCGCTGATCGATGATGAAGTGAAGGAAACCTTCGGTATTCCGGCAGAATGGAAGCTGATTGCACAGCTTCCGTTCGGTAAGACTGTAACGGCTCCGGGACCTAAAGAATTCCAGCCGATCGAAGACCGTGTAAAGGTGCATAAATAAGCTTACCCCTATTGTTTAGACCCTCCTTAATCAGGATAAGTAGTACTATGACAAGTTCATGGACTATAGCCTGATTAAGGAGGTTTTTGTTATGCCTTGGGATAAAGAGAATTATCCGGATTCCCTGAAAAATTTCATGGCTCCGGTGCGCAACAAGGCGATTGAAATTGCCAATGCATTGCTGGAGGACGGATACGGGGAGGGGCGGGCTATTGCTATAGCCACAGCGCAGGCTAAAGAGTGGGGAGAGAACCGCGACAAGCAGATCCGCAAGAAAACTGCTGAGTAGAAGTCATGATTCAGTTCAGCCAATAGCGTAGCAAAAGGACCAGACGGTTAAACCGCTGGTCCTTTTGCTGTAAATCGGGTTTATTCAGCTGCTGGCGCTTCCGTAGCTTCTGCGCTTGCAGCCGGGGAAGCAGAGGCTTCCGGCTCATCTGTAAGCGTGTTAGTAATAGTAGCGTTTGTAGTCAGATCCTGCAGCCAGGTGGAGGACATCTCGGACACCTTCTGGGAAGTCAGCGTTTTCTTGATTTCTTCTTTCTTTTCTTCCAGCGTGTATTCCTTAGCTTCTTTACGGTCTGTTACCTTAATAATATGGTAGCCGTAATCGCTCTTCACAGCACCGCTGGTTTCGCCTACCTTAAGGGCAAAGGCAGCGTCGGAAAATTCAGTGACCATGTCGCCTTTTTTGAAGAATCCAAGATCGCCGCCGTTCTCTTTCGAGCCTGTATCAGAAGATTTCTCTTTAGCCAGTGTTGCGAAATCAGCACCGTCTTTAAGCTGCTTCACAATGGCATCAGCTTCTTCCTTGGTAGCAACCAGGATGTGGGAAGCCTGAACTTCTTCTTCCTGATTAAAGGAGGCTTTATTCTCATCGAAATAGGCCGAAATATCTTCATCGGTTACAGTTATCTTAGGCTCAAGCAGCTTACGGATCTCTACCTGAAGCGGCATCTGGGCTTTCAGGTCATCAAGCGTCATTGAGCTCTGGGCCAGAGCGGCATTTAAAGCATCTTCTCCGCCAAACTGGGTTTTCAGATCTTCAATCTCTGCATTGATATCCTCATCGGTAACCGTGATGTTGGCTTTTTTGGCTTCCTGCTCCACAAGTGTAGTGGTGATCAGATTCTGCAGGGTTGTCTCGCCGCCGGCCTCAACCAGCTTGTCATACAGCTGCGCTTTCGTAATGTCTGCCCCGTTAACGGTAGCGACTGCAGTGCTGTTGTCACTCTTTTGGAAAGGCGGTTTAATTAATACTATAATCAGTGCTGCTGCAAGTACGATCGAAGCGATCATCCAGCCCTTACCGCCTTTAGGGGAGGAAGGAGGTCTGTTGCCGCCGCCAACCTTGCTCATCACAGGAACAGTCTCAGGTGCTGCATCTGCTGCAGCTTTATTAGCAGGTGTAACCGTTTCTTGCGCCGCCGGAACCGTTTCTTCTGGAGCTGCAGGTACCTGTTCTGCTTCAACCGAAGCTTCATTGTTGTTTACGGAAGCAGATGCTTCTTCCGGTGTACCGTTGTTGTTCAATTGCTCATTACCTTCAAATTCTTTTTTGTCCATTAGAATTAATGACTCCCTTCAATATAGGTGATGCCTGTCTTTCTACAACTTTACCAGAAATCAGGATTCCAAACCTTAAGAAAGTATAAAAAAGCATAAAAGCTTTTTAAGATTTCATTAAGATAAAGGAAAAAGCCGGAAGCACATGGGATTCCCGTGCGCTTCCGGCTTATAAGCAGGGAGTAAAAGAACGCATAAGGCCAGCTTGTTTCTGCATTCTTATACTCTCAGAGTATTCACGCTCTCAAGAAGTAAGCCCTTTCAGCAGATGGCGGATGCTTTCCTGTTTCCGTCTGGGAACACGGACGTTTTTGGCATAGAGGCCCTTTTCTCCGAAATAGATGCAGTCGTCTTCGATGGCGCTGATCTTATTCAGATTAACATAGCAGCTTCCGTAAACATGATAATAGCTGGAGTTCGATAACAAACGGTTCAACTGCTCGGCAGACATTCTCTTTTTAATATTGTAGTTTCTGCCGTGAAAAATGACCAGATCATGGTCCCCGACCTTAAAGAACAGAATGTCTGTTTCCACCTCGAAGTCCTCATATACATTTCTGGCTTCCAGCAGGCTGCTCATTCGTGTTCCCCCTTTATACAATTTTAACGAAGCGTGTTAGCGCTTTCATTATAACATAATCTTTTTTCTTTGAGAAGTCTTATTTTTGAAATGTTTTTTGTCATTTTTTCCGTTGCATTTGTCATAGACGCTGAAAAATTGTAAATTATAAAGATGGCTGTTGTTTGAACGAGAGCCAGGCTGTATGTAAAAAACCGGATGGACTAATAGAGGGGGAAAACCGAGATGAAAGAAAATTCCAGATTATTGCTGTTTACCGGCTCCTATGCTAGTACAACGGATAACGGGGTACAGGTGTATGAATTTGACGGAGGGGCTGGCGGTAAGCTGAAGCTGCTGGATAGTGTTCAGGGAATTGCCAATCCTACCTTTGTAAATGTGGATACTGCCAAGAACCGGCTGTATGCCATTAGTGAGAAGCTTAACGGTGAAGGGGTAAAAGAGGGCGAGGTTGTTACCCTGTCTATCGACGCGCAGACCGGCAAGCTTACTGAACTGAGCCGGATCTCAACGATGCCAGCTACTGATGCAGGACAGACGACTACCTGCCATATCAACAGGGATTCAGACAGTGCCTATCTGGTTGTATGCAGCTATCACGGCGGCCTTGTAGGCCTGCTAAGTGTAGATGCTGACGGAAATCCGGTGCGGCTGACAGATACTGCTGTACATACCGGTAAAGGAACGGTACCCGGCCAGGAGAAGCCGCATCCGCATTCGGCTGTTTTCAGCCCGGACGAGCGCTTCCTGTTTGTCTCTGACCTTGGACTTGACCTGATCCGCACTTACCATATCAACAGGGATGCCGGTACGCTTGAGGTTCAGGGCGAGATTAAGGTGGCTGAAGGGGCAGGACCACGCCACTTTGTATTCCATCCGGACGGAAAGTCCGCTTATGTCATCAATGAATTGAACAGTACGGTTACTTCTTTCCTGTATGACAGTGAGTCCGCTGTCTTAAAAACATCTGTTACGGTGCCGACACTGCCTGATGATTATTCCTATACTAATAACGGCTGCGCAGAGATCGCCTTCTCTAAAGACGGGCGCTTCCTCTACGGTTCCAACCGGGGTCATGACAGCATCGTTGTCTATGCCGTGAATGCTGAGACAGCAGAGCTTACTCTGGTCCAGCATGAGTCTACACGGGGAGGGCATCCGCGGCACTTCACAGTGACACCGGATGGCGGGTATCTGATTGTGGCGAACCGGGACGGCAATAATCTGGTTGTGTTCTCTCTTGATACCGCAACCGGACGGCTTAGCTTTACCGGGAATGAAGCAGAGACGTCTAAGCCGGTCTGCGTGAAGCCGGCCGTATTTCCGGTCTGATCCCGGCACAGCCGTATAGCTGACTGACAGCAAGAAAAAAGGAACACCGGAAGGGAAAGCTCCGGTGTTCCTTTTGATCTTACTTGAGTGAGACCGGCTTTAGCGGTACAACAGTGGAGACTGCAGATTTAAACAGTACATTCTGTCTGCCGTCGCCCTGTCCTGTCAGGGTAATGGTATAGGCGTCGTAAGAAGTAACGAGTCCCTGCATTTTAACTCCGTTCGTCGTAAAAATGGTAACGGGCACCTTTGTTGAGATGCACTGATTCAACAAACGTTCCTGCAGCTTTAGGCTTTCCACTTTGGCAGCACTCCATCTTTATATAAATTGTTTTCCGGTTCATTATATCACGGGAGGGCGGTTCTCAGGCAACGGGTTCACAGAATACCTATCAGATAAGGAGTAAGCTATGCTTCACTACCGGCAGTGGTCCAGGGGATTTCGTTCCTCTTTGTGGTTCGCATTAATGTTTATCGTCATTGCCCTGCTTGTGGCAATGAACAAAACAGCTTATTTTGACAATTCAATTATCCATGCCGTACAATCAGCGGAGTCACCCGGATTAACCTCTTTGGCCAAAAGCCTCTCCCTGGTCGGCTCATCCAAGCTTGCTGTAATTATTTCGCTCGTTACAATAGCGCTGCTGTTCTTCCTGCTCAAGCACCGGATGGAGCTGGTGCTGTTCCTCTGGGTTGGAATTGGCTCGCAGCTCATTAATATTCTGCTTAAGCAATGGTTTCACCGCGAACGACCTGATATTCACCGGCTGATCGAGCAGGCAGGCTACAGCTTTCCAAGCGGACATTCCATGGCAGCCTTTTCTTTGTACGGGGCGGTGGCGTATTTGCTGTGGCGGCATATGCGTAAGAAAAGAGAACGGATAATACTGATTCTATTCACCGTCTTTATGACAATCGGCATAGGCTGGAGCCGGATCTATCTGGGGGTCCATTACCCCAGCGATGTCATCGGCGGATATGCGGCAAGCGGAGCCTGGCTGATGCTGTCTATAGCCTGCTTTAAGGCTTACCGTAATTCCCGGCGCAGAATGTAGAGCCAATCATTCTTAATGACAAAAAAACGGGCATCTGCAGCCTGCCAAGGCTGAGATGCCCGTATCACGGTTTACCGGTTAGGGGTAGGCGCCTTTCCGGGCGCTCCTGCATGATTACCGGCTGAAGCGGAGATGCTCAGCTTCAGCAGCGCCGGCAGGCCGGCTTTCAGCTTCTTGACCTCATCCTTGGTGAGCTGCCCGTCCTTTAGCGACTCATCCAGCTTGAGGCTGGCTGCCTCGCTCAGCTTACGGATGTATTCCTCTTCGCTCCAGCCCTTTTTTTCCTTGGCCAGACTATAGAGGGTTTTGCCGCTCTGCAGGCTGTCCATCAGCTCTTTGCGGTCCATATCCAGGAGCTTTGCCGTTTCACTCAGAATAAAATGCCCGCCGGCCCGGAACCCTTTATTGTGATGCTGGCGGGCCGGCTGTTTTGTCCCGGAAACGTTGCTCTCAGCTGATGAAACAGGAGCATGTTCTGTAACGTTCCGGGCATAAGCGGCTGCCGGAGTCAGACACAGCACGGCGGCTGCGGCAAATGCAGTAATTTTTTTAATCTTGTTACTCATGCGTTCACCTCTACATATGGAATGGTACTGCCGTATACAGTATTACCGTTAAGCCGCTTACCTGCTAAAGCGCTAAAATTCGCGGGGCTGCATCATGGGTAATTACATCTGTACCCTTATAGAGATTGACGTAACACAAAAAGGATATACATAAGCGGCATTAATTAACTTTAGTATTCACATCAAAACAGATGCTTCCGAAGCAAGTTTTGCCGAAGTGAACCAAGGAAGCCTATGCTATACAAAACTAAGCCTATGCTTCCGAAGCAAGTTTTGCCGAAGTGAACCAGGGAAGCCTATGCTATACAAAACTAAGCCTATGCTTCCGAAGCAAGTTTTGCCGAAGTGAACCAGGGAAGCCTATGCTATACAAAACTAAGCCTATGCTTCCGAAGTAAGTTTTGCCGAAGTGAATCAGGGAAGCCTATGCTATACAAAACTTTAGGAGGGATGGATTTGGCTTTTGGCGCCCGCATTTTAAAAACAGGCATGGCAGTTACATTGTCCCTTTATTTATCCGCACTGCTGCAGTTTTCTTCTCCTGTCGGTGCGGCGATTGCAGCAATTTTTGCCATGCAGCCATCTATATACCGTTCTTGGCGGTATTTTCTGGACCAGATCCAGACTAGTACTATGGGAGCTGTTCTTGCGCTGCTTGGCGGGATGCTCCTATCCAATGAGCCGATTGCAGTCGGGCTTGTATGTATTCTGGTCATTATGATCAGTATGAAAATGAACCGGGCCGACACGATCGGCCTGACTCTGGTTACCGTTATCTCCGTGATGGAGGCCTCCGGACAGTGGGAGTTCGCGCTGACCCGCTTCCTGCTCACACTGACCGGGATTGTCTCTGCATTTATTATTAATATCAGCGTCTTTCCGCCCAAGCCCCGCAAGCAGTATATTCAGCAGATTGAGAGTGTGTTTACCAGCCTATCGCTGCTGCTGCGGACCGCGGTATCGCATGAAATGAAGGAAAGCGTGTTCCGCGACGAAAAAAATGCGCTCGGAGGCTCAATTAAGGCGCTTGCTGATAAATACGCCCTGTTCGAGGAGGAGCAGAAACAGCTGCGCAGGGCAAAATACAGTCAGACCCGTCAGATGGTGGTTTACAAAAACCTGCTGCAGACGCTGCAAAAGGGGTTTGAGGTGCTGGAGGCGATTGACAGGCACTATTTCCAGGCAGAGCGGACGGAGCGGACCGACGAGCTGTTTGACCGTCACCTGGAGCAGCTGATCAAATATCATGAATATATTCTGCTTAAATTCGAAGACAAGCTGAAGCGGGGGGCCAACGATTCGGAGCCGCTCAATGAAGACAACGACAGATTCCTGGAAGCGGCGATCCAAGGCTATAATCCGGAGAAAGCGGGACAGTTGCGCTTGTCAGTGGTGGCGGCGGCAATCTATGATTATGGTTACCAGCTTGACCGGCTTGACCGGCTGGCCGATCAGATAAACCGGGGAAACCATGATGAGAAGGAATAAGACAGAAATATAATCGAAGCACAGCCTTTTAAAGGGGATGAAATACATTGGAAAAGCAAGATCATGAATGGAAAGAGGAACAGGCACGGGTAACGGGGATTACGAGACTGCTGTCAGCCCATATCCGGCGGCTGTCCGAGGAGCTTGGACTGCACCGTTCCGATGTCGTTGATATGCGCAAGGACTTCTGGGAAGAGGTTACGGTTAACTTCAGCAGCCCGGATGATCTGGGGGAAACCTCAACCAGCCTCCGGCAGCAGGCGCAAATTCTGAATGAACGTGAGCGTCATCATCTGCAATCAAGCAAAGCGCTTAAGAAATACAGAAAACTGGTGAATTCACCTTATTTCGGCCGGATTGATTTCTCAGAGCAGCCGGGCGGGGAAGCAGAGCAGATCTACCTCGGCATCGGCTCATTGATGGAGGACGACGGCACGTTCCTGATATACGACTGGCGGGCGCCAATATCAAGCCTGTACTACGATGGAGCACCCGGTCCGGCCGCTTATGAAACTCCAGGGGGGCTGGTAAGCGGAACGATGAAGCTTAAGCGCCAGTTCGTAATTGATAGCGGACTAATCGAAGTAATGTTCGATACCGGAATGACAATCGGCGATGAGCTGCTGCAGCAGGTGCTCAGCCATAGTGCGGATGACCGTATGAAAAGCATCGTAGCGACAATCCAGAAGGAGCAGAACGCCGTAATCCGCAATGACCGCAGCCGTATGCTGGTGGTCCAGGGGGCGGCAGGCAGCGGCAAAACCTCAGCGGCGCTTCAGCGCGTAGCTTACCTGCTCTATAAATACCGCCAGGTGCTGCAGGCTGACCAGATGCTGCTGTTCTCGCCGAATCCGTTGTTTAACAGCTATGTTTCGACCGTTCTGCCCGAGCTGGGTGAAGAAAATATGCAGCAGACTACCTTCCAGATGTACCTGGAGCACAGGCTCGGCCAGGAATTTCAGCTGGAGGATGTGTTCAGCCAGACAGAAAGCCTGCTGGCAGCGCCGGATGACCCTGCGGCATCTGTACGCCGTGAAGGAATCGGTTATAAATCCTCCGTTGCTTTTCTGGATGCTATCCGCCGCTATGTCAATCTGCTGGAGCATGAGGGCATGCTGTTTAAGCCGCTTACGTTCCAGGGAAAAGCCATCGTCAGCAAGGAAGAGATGCAGCGGCAGTTCTATTCCTATGACCCGGCGATCAAGCTTGCGAACCGGATTGATCTGATGACCGGCTGGCTGCTGAAAAAAATCGCTGCCTTCAGTGTGGAAGAACGCGGGGCGTCGTGGGTGGAAGAGCAGATGGAGCTGCTGGATACCAGCGACTATCAGCGGGCGTATCATATGACCCGCCGCAAAGGCGGCGGGCACAAAGAAAGCTTTGATGATTTTGATACGGAGAAAAGCATGCTGGCACGCTATATTGTCAGCCAGAAGCTGAAGCCGCTGCGCGGCTGGACCAAACGCGGCCGGTTCGTAGATGTCAAAGGGCTGTACAGCCGGCTGTTTACGGACCGCAGGCTGATGGAGGATATGAATGCCGGCGCCGGTCTGCCGGCCAGTTGGGTTCAGATCTGCGAGCATACGCTTGATGCCGTTAGCTCTGGAGAGCTGGCTTATGAAGATGCTACGCCGTTCCTGTATCTGAAGGAGCTGAGCCAGGGCTTCCGGACGAATACGCTGATCCGCCATGTCATTGTCGATGAGGTTCAGGATTACTCGCCGTTCCAGCTGGAATTCATGCGCCGCCTGTTCCCGCGGGCCAAAATGACTGTGCTGGGTGATCTGAATCAGGCTATATATGCCCAAGGGGAGGTGCTCGGTGACCTGTCCAGCCTCGTCAGTATATACGGCGAGGAGAATACAGAGGTAATTTCCCTGACCAGAAGCTACCGCTCCACATATGAAATAGTAGAGTTCACCCGGGCAATGATTCCAGGCGGAGAGCGGATCGTTCCCTTTAACCGCCGGGGCGAAGCCCCGTCAGTAACGGTAGTCGGTACGGAATCAGAGCTGCTTGCCGCGGTTCAGCAGGATGTGCTGAGTCTGCATGCGGCAGGCTATCATTATGTGGCAGTCATCTGCAAAACCGCCGGAGAAAGCGCCGAGGTGCATGCCAAGCTGCAGAGCAGTCTGCCGGTACGGCTGGTGACTAAGGAGACTCCGAATTTCCAGAAAGGAACACTGGTGCTGCCTGCTTACCTGGCCAAAGGCGTAGAGTTTGATGCGGTTATCATCTATGACGGCTCTGATGAAAAATACGGCAGGGAAAATGAACGCAAGCTGTTCTATACAGCCTGCACCAGAGCGATGCATCTGCTGCATATTTACAGCCTGGGTAACCCGAGCTCGTTCCTGCCTGATGGGGCAGAACAGTCAGAAGAAGCAGATTCGGTTTTAGGTTAGTGCTTACGATGTTTCTTTTCAGCAATACGGCCCAAGCCCTTCATCCTTTAGAGAAGGGCTTGGGTCTTTTTTAAAATATAAAAATTTAAATGTTTTACGCGATCCATAATCCTTATCTTTCTCGCAGGAACGGTTACCGCCTTCTCTGGAGGCCGGCATACCCGTTTCTGCTTGTATGAATACATCAGCACGCAATCAAGCACACTAATCTGGATTGTCAACGACAGCAAAGGTGGTCAATCCATGAAGGACAAAAAATGGGATCTTGCGGCACTGGCATCCATTCCCCTAATTATGACATTAGGCAACTCCATGCTGATTCCGGTGCTTCCGCAGATCTCCCGGGAGCTGCACATCAGTTCCTTTCAGGTCAGTCTGCTGATTACGCTTTACGGCCTGATGGCGATTCTGATGATCCCGGTTGCGGGCTATCTTTCAGACCGGTTCGGGCGCAAAAAAATTATTATGCCCAGCCTGATTATTGCTGCTGCAGGCGGAGCCGTATGTATCGCTGCTGCCTGGTTCACAAAGGGGATTACCGCTTACTGGATTATAATGGGCGGGCGTGTGCTGCAGGGGATCGGTGCGGCAGGGGCTTTTCCTATTGTACTGCCATTTGTAGGGGATTTGTTCAAGGATGAAAAGCAGGTTAGCAAAAGTCTCGGCCTGATTGAGACGTCTAATACCTTCGGCAAGGTGCTCAGTCCGATACTCGGTGCTTACTTGGGGCTGCTGCTGTGGTATGCACCGTTTATTTCCATTCCGGTTTTATGTATTATTTCATTTTTGCTTGTGCTGTTTCTGGTTAAAGAGCCGGAGCGGGATAGGGAACAGCAGGGCCTAAAAGATTTTATGTCAGGCATTGCTGCAATCCTGCGGGAACACGGCCGTTGGCTTTATGCTATTTTTGCCATCGGCGGCATTTGCATGTTCGTAACCTTTGGTGTGCTTTTTTATTTATCGGAAACGCTCGAAGGCAAATATAGTATCCATGGGGTCATGAAAGGTCTTGTACTGGCTATCCCGTTAGCCCTCTTGTGTCTTGCCTCTTACGGAAGCGGTAAAATTATCGGCCAGAATAAGCCTCGGATGAAGTGGATCGGCTGCGGAGGAATGTTCCTGGTGACTGCGGCTATGGTTATTACGGTCTTCGGCTCGGGACTTTACTGGCTGGTAGGACTGCTGAGTGCAGGGGGAATCGGTATCGGCATCGCACTGCCTTGTATGGATGCGCTGATTACGGAAGGCATTGACCAGAAGAACCGCGGTACCATCACCTCCTTGTACAGCAGTATGCGGTTTATCGGTGTGGCTCTGGGGCCGCCG
This sequence comes from Paenibacillus camerounensis, assembly GCF_000723885.1. Taxonomy (GTDB): domain Bacteria; phylum Bacillota; class Bacilli; order Paenibacillales; family Paenibacillaceae; genus Paenibacillus_AQ; species Paenibacillus_AQ camerounensis. The sequence continues at coordinate 77,983 of NZ_CCDG010000041.1, read as the reverse complement.
GTTGTTTCGCTGCTGATGTCAAGGGGGCCTTGGCTGCTGTTTGGCACAATGGCCGCAGTCAGTGCGGCAGGCGGAGTGCTTATACTGCTCGCTGTAAAGCCGGGTGAAAAGAAACAGGGCGGCAGCGGACAGAGTGAGAAAAAGCAATTCAGGCTGCCGCTAAGCATGCCGCAGAGGGCACGTTAGCCTGTACGCAGATTACTGGCCAGTCTGCAGCGGACCGGAAGCAGAGCGTCTGCGCCGCTGTACAAGGAACACGCCGGTGTAAAGGAGCAGCAGCAGCAAAGGGGCAAGTGCGGAATAACGGTACATTACTGCATACGAGTTATATAAGGCTACGGAACCGAGAATCATGGTGCCGATGGCGACTCCTAAATCCAGAGAATTGAAGAACATCCCGTTAGCCATCCCGCGTTGTCTAGGGTCAACAGACTGGATCATCCAGGTCTGGAGCGCAGGCTGCATGGAGCCGAAGCCGATGCCGTAGCAGATGGCTGCCGGAAATAGTGCAGCGGTTGAGGAAGCAAAGGATAACAGCAGCAGTCCGCCGATAATGAACAGGCTGCCGGGTATGAGCAGAGCTGCGGGACCAAAGCGGTCATAGATTTTACCTGATAACGGACGAATAACCACAATAGCCACAGCGTTGAACAGGAAAAAGTAAGCGATATGTTCCAGCCGTGCCTCCTGTCCATATAGAGCGAGAAAACCAAGCAGTCCGCCATAAGAGATGGACAGCAGAAGATTAAGCAGGCAGGGAATGAGCAGCTTGCGGAAAAGGCTGCCTTTAGGCCCGGGCAGAGCTTCCGCTGCCGGCTCCTTGTGATTAACCGGCAGCCCCTTGGTCAGGCGGTAGCCCAGCGGCAAAAGAATGATGAAGGATAAGCCGGTTCCCAGGAGCAGTGAGCTGAATCCGGGGCCCTGCAGCAGGCTGAGACCGATCAGCGGGCCGGCGGACATAGCGAGGCTGGTCGACAAGCCAAAATAACCCATACCCTCACCCATACGGCGGATGGGAATGATATCAGATGCCATTGTGGGAAAAGCCGTGCTGGCCATGCCGAAGCCGATGCCAAACAGCACACGCATCAGCAGAAGGACGGTTATAGTACCGGACCAGTAATAGCCTGTAACAGCAGTAAGGCAAAGCGTGACACCGAGGAAGATCAGCAGATTCCGTCCGCCTTTTTCCATTGCTTTGGCGGCAAACAGCCGGGAAGCAATTGCGCTTAAAGCAAACAGGCTGGTAACCAGGCTGATCTGCACAGAGGTAGCTGCTAGGCTGCTTTTCGCATAGACCGGCAGGGTAGATAACGTCATCTGCAGGCCCGTGAACAGCAGCAGATTGCAGAGGGTAAGCGTTACGAAGGATTGGGTCCATAAGCGTTCAAGAGGTTTATTCAAGTTCAAGACTCCTGTTCCTGTTGTGTAATTGCAGTGTTGTGATAGATATGCTCCAGCATCCCGCGGAGTACTTCAAGCTCAGAATCCGAGAGTCCGGTTACGGCTGTACTGATGACCTGCCGTTCAAGGGCAACGGTATCTTCAATAAGCTGCTTGCCCAGGTCAGTCGGATACAGCAGGAAAGCACGGCGGTCACTCTGGTTCAGCGATTTCGTAATAAAGCCCTTCTTGAGCAGCAGTTCAACAATTCTAGCGGTTGTCGGCTGGTCTTTGGCTGCTGCTGACGCAACCTCCTTCTGGTTAATCCCGCTGCGGTCAACAATCATGAGCAGAACAGACCATTGCTCAGGAGTGATATCATACGGCTTGAGTGCACGGGCAAAAGCGGTTGAAATTCTCCGGTAGGTGGAACCAAGCAGAAATCCGAGGAATTGGCGGGGGGAGGAGCCGGACATATGGAATCTTCCTTTCTTAATTAGTTGTTATGACAATTATAATTATGACAAGTAATGATGTCAATAACGGAAAACGGAACAAAAAAGCACCTCCCTTCAACAGGTGAGGTGCTTCATTTATAAGCGGAATCCGTTATTTTGCTTCCTGAGGAACGGTCTCCCAGTCCTTAAGGAAACGTTCAATCCCGTTGTCTGTCAACGGATGCTTCCACAGGGACGGCAGAAGAGAGCCTGGAATGGTCGCAATATGCGCACCGGCAATCGCCGCTTCTTCCACATGGGCGATATTGCGGATGCTGGCTGCAATAATCTCCGAGGTCAGCCCGTAATTGGTAAGAATCGTCTTAAGATCCTTAATCAGCTTCATACCGTCTACTCCGATGTCATCGAGGCGGCCTACAAAAGGACTGATATAAGTAGCTCCGGCTTTGGCGGCCATCAGGCCTTGTGCAGCAGAGAAGATCAGGGTGACATTGGTTTTGATGCCGCGCTTGGTCAGCTCGTAGCAGGCAGCCAGACCGTCTTCGGTCATAGGAAGCTTAATTACAACGTTCGGTGCCCATTCCGCGATTTCCAGTGCCTCGCGCAGCATTTCATCCGTCGTCAGTCCGATCACTTCGGCACTTACGGGTCCGGGTACAATCTCGACGATTTCCTTAATGACTTCCTTAAACAATCTGCCTTCCTTGGCAATGAGCGACGGGTTGGTCGTCACGCCGTCCACTAATCCGAGCCGGGTAATCCGTTTGATTTCTTCAATATTTCCGGTATCCAAGAAAAATTTCATTGAAGCTATTCCTCCTTGATATCTCTTATGAATTGACAAACAGCATGTACAACCTCATTATGGATCATGCTGCCGGAAGATTCAACTGTTAATATGAATATTTCAAAGTAACTTTTAAGAAAGACGCACTTTTTTGCGCAATCTGCTCTTAAGAACCATTCCCCGGCATCCTCCTCCGTGATAATATAGTAACGTTGTTGGTAAAAAGAATGCGAATGGCAGGTGAGCATGATGATCTCGGCAATTGCCGGCGCCGCCCTGTTCCTGCTGCTTGCCGCAGCGCTGATAGCCTTCCAGAACAGCAGGCTGATCAGGCAGCAGGAGGCTGAAGATGCTGCGGCCCCGGCCGGAAAACTTATGTATTCTGTATTTCATGAGCAGTTCCGTGAGGACGAGGAGAGGCCGGAGGCTGTGCCTTTATTTCAGTATACTGTGCTTTCAACACCCGGGGAGCAGCTTGATCAAGGAGAAACCGGGACAACCTATGCTCTATGCCGTGTGCCGGCAGGCACCGGAGAAATGACTATGGATGCTGCCATGCACTGGATGGTGACCCGTATCCGCGGCGCCTCTATTCAGGGTGTGCTGTCCGGATATGCTTCTTTCCCCGGAAAGGCCGGCCGCAAAGGTGAAAAAGAGCTGGTTACGAGTCTGGAAGCTGCGGCGAAGGAGGAGGCCGGATATGCAAATCCGTATAAATGATGTTGTGATCTCGGTAAATACGGGAGATATTACTGCCTGGGCAGGCGATCTTATCGTAAACGCCTCCAATTCCGGTCTTTACGGGGGCGGAGGGGTGGACGGGGCGATTCACCGTGCGGGCGGACCTCAGATCGCAGCGGAGTGTGCAGTTATCCGCCAGAAGCAAGGCGGGGTAATGCCGGGGCAGGCTGCACTTACCACTGCAGGCAGGCTGCCTAATCTGGGAATAATACATACAGTCGGGCCGATATGGAAAGGCGGAGGTGCAGGGGAGGCGGCAACACTGGCCAAATGCTACATCAGCAGCCTTGAGCTGGCCTGCGCCCGCGGAGCACGCAGCATTGCTTTTCCGAATATCAGCACCGGCGTTTACGGCTTTCCCAGAAGACTGGCCTGTCAGACTGCTCTTGCTGCCGTGGTTGATTATGTGCAGAGTACGGATTCCGGCAAGCTGCCGCTGAATTTAATAGCTTTTATATGCTTCGAGCAGGATAATACTCAGCTCTATGAGGAATTGCTCAGAACTTATGTTACAGACTGATGCAGCCTGAACTGCAGTATTCATGCATGGTATTTGCCGGTTGGCGCGTCCAGCACCCATTCAAGCATCAGAATCATATCCTCAAGCCTGGTCAGCTGGGCGTTCAAGCCCGCACGCTCGGGGCTGTCCTTGGGCAGCGGAACCAGCCGGCTCTCGAGGGACCTGCGCTGGATCGTCAGCTCATTGATTTTGGATTGGATCTGATTTGCGGTTCTCATCGTGAGTCCTCCCGGAAAGTATATAGTTTGTAGTTGTTAGACCATTATAACGGATAACATGGGGGTATAAAAATGAGTGTCAATGTTAAGCAGCTGGCTGCGGAGAAAGCCGTAGAATACGTACAGGACGGGATGAAGGTGGGTCTGGGCACAGGCTCAACCGCCTATTGGGCAATACGCAAGCTTGGTGAGCGGGTCCGGGAAGGCTTGAGCATCATTGCTGTAGCCACTTCGCAGGCTTCCGAGGATCAGGCGCGTGAGCTCGGTATTCCTCTGGCAGCCTTCGGCGATATTGACAGCCTGGATCTGACTATTGACGGTGCTGACGAACTGGACGGAAGCCTGCAGCTGATCAAAGGCGGCGGCGGAGCATTGCTGCGTGAGAAGATTGTGGCAACGGGCAGCACGCGGATGATCGTTGTTGCTGATGAGAGCAAAGCTGTAACGACGCTCGGCAAATTCCCTTTGCCGGTTGAAATTGTGCCCTTTGCCTGGGAATGGACAGTAGCTAAGCTTGGTAAGCTGGGCTGCAAGCCGGAGCTGCGCCGCAGCGGAGATGAGCTCTACCGGACGGACAACGGAAATTACATCGCTGACTGCCATTTCGGAGCTATAACTTCAGCGCCGGAGCTGGCAGAACAGCTCCAGGGCATTTCAGGTGTGGTAGATCACGGACTGTTCATAGGTATTGCAAGTATGGCGATTATAGGCAAGCAGGATGGCAGCATTGAGATTATCGAAGGTGAGAGCCATAGCTGATAAGCGAAGCAGGGGCCGGGCAGGCCGGGGACCCTCCCGCAGGGCACAGCTCCGTCCGGGATTGCGGATTGTAGCGGGGATACTGTTGTTTTTTTATAGCGCTGCTGTGTTATACTGGATGTTTCTCGGATTCGGCCGGACCGTGCGTACAGAAGGGGCAATGCAATATAACCTGGAGCCGCTGCGAACAGTTAAGCTGTACTTCGACATGGACAACGGAGTGCCTTTCACGGGCAGGCTGATCAATCTGGCAGGTAATATTATCGTATTCATTCCATTTGGTGTATTGATTCCGCTAGTGCAGGCCAGGCTCCGGAATGTATTTACGCTTACGCTGTGGGCGGTCCCCTCTATTCTTTTGCTCGAATCCCTGCAGATGCTGCTGCGCGTGGGCAGCTTTGATGTAGATGATCTGCTGCTGAACCTCATCGGTGTGTGGGCCGGTTTGATTATCCTTTACAGATTTACATGAAAACGGAGGAAGTGTTATGTTTACAGATCTGAAGCAGCATGTAGGAACACCTGAAGTGGATGAACTGCTGAGTTATGCGGTTATTGATGAACCAGATGCCCTGTGGCGTGCTTCTGCTGAATACAAGAAGTTACCGGGGCTGAAGCTGTACGGCTGGGAAGAGGAGGGGCTGCTCGTTGGGCTTACCGGCTTCGAGGTAACGGAGGACGGTTCGCTTGAGATCCGCCACATCGCTGTGCTGCCTGAGAACAGAGGCAAAGGGTATGCCCGGGGAATGATTCTGGAGCTGCTGGCTGAGCTGCAGCCCCGGTATGTGCTTGCAGAAACCGAGGACGAGGTTGCTGCAGACTTTTACCGTGCCCTGGGCTTCATGGTGTACAGCCTCGGCGAGAACCCGGCAGGCATCGAAATGTACCGCTGTGTGTACGAAGTCGAAGAAACAGAGGAGGACGAGTAACGGGTTCGTTGCTGCTTCCCCTATTATGATTCTGAAGCTATCCGCTTTAAGCGGGTAGCTTTTTTTTGCTTCGTAACAGAGGCTCCTTAGCCATTAGAAATATACCGTTGACTTTTTTGTAAGCCGGGAATATAGTTTCATTATAAAACAGTTCGATACATGAACTATTATCTTGAAAAAGGAGGCTAATACGTTGAATGAAGAGGCGCAGCAGTGGATTAACCGGTATGTGGATGCCTACCTCATCGTAACCAGGCAGATCAGTGCACGGATCAAGGAGCGGATTCCTGAAGGAGTGACGAACGACCAGTTTCTGATTCTGAGGCTGATTAAAGCCCAGAGGCTGTGTACAGCCACGTATCTTGCTGAGGCTGTAAGTGTTGGTAAGAGCTCGATCACCGCTATTATTAACCGCCTTTATGAAGCGGGGATGATTGAAAGGACCCGTGATGAGAATGACCGGCGTCTGGTGTATTTATCCCTTACGCAGCAGGGGGAAGAGGTGTATCAGCTCGCAGAGAAGCAGGTGCAGGATGTAATTTCCCCGTACTTGTTCCACTTCGAGGAAGAGGATATTGAGAAATTTATTACATTGTTTGAGAAGCTGGCGTTTATTATGCAGGAAACAGGAGGGAACAGCGAATGAAGACCATTCTTAAAGCCAGATGGGCTATCATTGCCCTTTGGCTGGCTGCTGCGGTTGTTTTATTTATGACAGCACCTTCAATGTCTGATCTTGTCCGGGAAAAGGGGCAGATTTCGGTCCCTGGCGGTTACACCTCATCACGGGCGGCAGAGATTATGAAGGAGGCTGCTGCTGCCAAGGGAGGAGAGACGCTCCATCAGGTGGCGCTGGTGTTCAACAAGCCGGGCGGGGTAAGTGCCGCGGATACGGAGAGCATTAAGCAAGGTGTAGAGAAGCTGATTGCGGAGAAGGAGGCCCTGAAGCTTGATTCAGTAACCGAACCGTTCTCACAGGCAGAGCTTGCGGACACCCTGATTGCCAAGGACGGTAAGACGGTTATGGTCGCCCTGTCGGTCAAAGGCGGGGATGAGGCGGTCAAGGAGCTGCCGGATAAAGCGGATGAGCTGCTCGCGAATGTGACGGCAGATCATTATCTGACCAGCGAAGGATTAATTACCGAGGATACGATTGCAAGCTCGGAAGCGGGACTCAAAAAGTCAGAGTACATCACTGTAGTTTTTATCCTGCTTATTCTGTTCGTCGTGTTCCGTTCGTTTGTAGCGCCGCTTGTGCCGCTGCTGACCGTGGGACTAAGCTATGTTGTCTCCCAGTCGGTGGTATCCTTTCTGGTGGACCGGTTTGATTTCCCCTTATCGACCTTTACGCAAATCTTTATGGTGGCGGTTATGTTCGGTATAGGTACGGATTATTGCATTCTGCTGATCAGCCGTTTTAAGGAAGAGCTGGCATCTGCTGAAGATACGAAAAGTGCCATTATTTCTACATACCGCAAGGCTGGAGGAACGGTGTTTTATTCCGGGCTTGCCGTGTTCGTAGGATTCGTAGCGATTGGCCTGTCGAAATTTATGCTGTACCGCTCGGCGGTGGCTGTAGCTGTAGGAATTGCGGTGATGCTGCTTGCGCTGGTTACAGTAGTTCCGTTTTTTATGGCGCTATTGGGGCAAAAGCTGTTCTGGCCGTCACGCGGCAGACTGGAGCACAGTGAGAGCCGGATCTGGGGGGCAGCAGGCTCGTTTTCGCTGAAAAGGCCATGGGCGGCGCTGTTAATTGTGGCTGCTATCGTTGTGCCGTTTCTGGTCACCTATGACGGGAAGCTGTCCTTCAATAGCATGGATGAGATAGGTGCCGATTATGCCTCGGTTAAAGGCTTCAACATAATATCCGAAAGCTTTGGTCCGGGCGAATCCATGCCGGGTAAAATTGTGATTAAAAATGATGACCGGATGGACAGCTCAGAATATATGGGGCTGGCTGAACAAATCAGCCGGGAGCTGGAAAAGGTGGACGGCGTCAAAGCGGTACGCAGCATGTCCCGGCCGACCGGGGAGCGTATCAATGATTTTCTGATTCCTGTTCAGGTGGCAACACTGTCAGATGGACTTAATCAGAGCAATAACGGTCTGAGCCAAATCCAGTCCGGACTTGCTGAAGCGAGCAAGCAGCTCAGCGCGAACGGGCCTAAGCTTCAGGAAGCGGCGGCAGGCAGCGCGAAGCTCATTGAAGGCACAACAACGCTTAAAGAGGGTATCGCCGCATTGGGAGAGGGTCTTGCTCAGGTTGAGGACGGAATCAGGAGTGGTGCTGCCGGAGCCGGTGAGATTAAAGCCGGGCTGTCTAAGGCGGCAGCCAGCGCACAGCAGCTTGCTGATGCCAATATGGCGCTGCTTGCAGGCTATAAGCAGGTCGGTGCCGGGCTGACGGCACTCGGCGGCGGACTAGACGGGCTGCAGGCACAGCTGGATGGCGTAGCGGCTGCGCTTACCGGACTGGATGCTTCCTTTAGCCGGCTCGAGAGCAGCCATCCTGAACTGTTACAGGATCAGGATTACCAGACTGTTAAAGGTACTGTAAACCAGACCGGCTCTGGAGCTGTTCAGCTTGCAGCAGGACTTGGCCAGATCTCGGGCCAGCTTGGCGAGGCTGCAGCTGGGCTGAATGAAGCCAACAACGGCTATGCCAAAGCCGCAGCAGGCCAGACTGCCCTGGCTCAAGGCCTGGAGCGGCTGGTTGCCGGTATCGGACAGCTTCAGAACGGGCTGAATCAGGCGGCTGACGGCCAGGGACAGATCAGCGGTAAGCTTCCGGATATTACCGGCGGACTGGATCAGCTGCAGGGCGGACAGCAGCAGCTTGCCGACGGCTTCGGGCAGCTGACCGGGCAGATTGGTGAACTGACCGGGGGACTTAGCGACAGTGCGGAAGGACTGCAGCAGATCACCAGCGGACTAAGCTCGGCGCAGGGTTACTTGCAGCAGATCCGGGATGCCGGTGACGATGAGCTGAGCGGCTTCTTTGTTCCGGCGGAAGCGATTGAAGCGGATGACATGCAGCAGGTATTCAATACTTACCTGTCAGATGACCGCAAGGTGATGACGCTGGATGTTGTATTCGCCGGAAATCCGTATAGCGCGGAAGCGATTGACAGCATCCCTGATATTCAGGCAGCCGTTGAACGGGCTGTGAAGGGGACTAAGCTTGAAAATGCCGAAACGGCGATCAGCGGTGTCACCAGCACCTACAGCGATCTGCAGACTATCTCCAATGAAGACTACACACGGACGGTTGTGCTGATGCTGGCCGGCATATTCATCATACTGGTTCTGCTGCTTCGCTCGGTAATTATGCCGCTGTATCTGATCGGATCTTTGCTGGTTACCTATATAACAGCACTCGGTATTACGGAAGTGATTTTCGTTAACCTGCTGGATTATTCCGGCATTACCTGGACAACACCATTCTTCAGCTTTGTCATGCTGATTGCCCTTGGTGTCGATTACAGCATCTTCCTCATGGCCCGCTTCAATGAGAACAAAACCTGGGATGTGCGTGAAGCGATATTACATGCCATGCGCAACATGGGGACTGTCATCCTGTCAGCGGTGGTGATCCTGGGCGGAACCTTTGCCTCAATGTATCCTTCAGGAGTACTTTCGATGATGCAGATTGCGACGGTAGTGTTGTCAGGGCTTGCGCTCTATGCACTTGTGTTCCTGCCGTTCTTTGTCCCGGTTATGGTACGCATGTTCGGCCGGGCGAACTGGTGGCCGTTCGGCGTCAAGGAGGGCGGAGAGCCTGCGAAGCATGATCTGCATATGTAACTTATCAGCAGGTATACTGCAGTCAGGGTAGACCAAAGAACCTCTGTGCATTACTGGCAGCCCAGTTATACACAGAGGTTCTTTAATACTTACATCTGCACACCGTTATGTACAGGCGCAGATTAACGCATCTTTGCAAAATAGCTGCGCAGCGCCCAGCCGCGTTCCTGCCGCTTCTTATATTTTGGCAGGGAGCGGTAAATCGCGATGGATTCTTCAAAAGCCCGTTTGGCCTCATCATTTCTGCCAAGCGCCTTGTACATGGAACCGGCCAGGTAATAGGCTTCGCTGGAGGAGGTCTGGATCTCCTGGAACTCCGTTACGTAATGCAGCGCCTTATCCTGATCTACATTGCGGAACATCTCTGCCAGACGGAGAAACGGCTGGCCGTACTTGGCCCTGCGGTTAATCTCCAGCCCCTGCAGCATCTGGGCTTCACCTTCCGGCAGCATTCCCAGCTTGAGATTCGCATATCCGAGCTCGACCCAATATTCGGCAGATTGCTCATAACGGTCCGAAATCTGCAGCAGAAGGTCCTTGGCATCACTATAACGCTTGCGTTCAATCAGCAGGCGGGAAAGCTCGAACTTGGCAGACACATCGTTAGGATTCAGGCTGATCGTTGTCCGCAGCCTGGACATCTGCCGGCTCCGGCGGAAAGGCTTGCCGATGCTGGGCAGAATGCCGACATAACGGCGGTCCAGGAAATACAGGATGAGGAACAGTACAATCAGGGCCAGAAACGGATTGCCCAGTAATTGTGCCAGAAATAAAAAGCCCACGAATTTTAACATGAAGTCCCTCCGATAAAGTTGTAACTCCGGTCAGCGTTCACTGTAACTTGGAACATGCAGAGCAGGGTAATTATACCATATTATTCAGTTATACTAACTCTAATTTTCACTGAAAGAAGGATGAGAGATGAATACAGGTACAACCGCAGCCGGACGCCGTCCGCTGGGACAATCAGAGCTGTCTGTATCGCCGCTGGGCCTGGGCTGCTGGCAGTTCAGCCGGGGCAGCGGATTGGTGGGGAAATACTGGAGCAACCTTGAAGATACCGATATCCTCGACATCGTGAAGATTAGTCTGGAAGGCGGAATGAACTGGGTGGATACGGCAGAAATCTACGGAGGAGGCAAGTCCGAGCAGGCGCTTGCCGCCGTCCTGGATCAGCTCAGGCTTGAAGGAAGCTCTCATGCGAACCCGCTGATTGCCACTAAATGGTGGCCGATGCTCCGCACAGCTGGCTCTATCACCTCGACCATTGATGAGCGCATCCGCTGTCTGGGCGGACGGCAGATTGATTTATATCAAATTCACCAGCCCTTCTCGTTGTCGTCAATCGAAAGTGAAATGAAAGCGATGGCCGGACTGGTCAAAGCCGGTAAAATCCGCTATGCCGGGGTCAGCAATTATTCGGCTGCCCAGATGGTGAAGGCACACCGTCTGCTGCAGCAGCACGGACTGAAGCTTGTTTCCAACCAGGTAAAGTATAATCTACTGCACCGCACTATCGATCATAACGGCACTATGGCTGCCGCGAAGGAGCTGGGCATCTCCATCATAGCCTATTCACCGCTGCAGCAGGGCGTTCTGACCGGGCGTTTTCACAGTGATCCGGCGCAGATCAGCGGGCTGTCCATGATCAGACGGACGCAGTCAGGGCTGAACGAGAAGGGATTGGCCCGCAGCAGACCGCTGATTGAGCTTTTGTCGGCTCTTGCCGGGAAGTACGGGGTTACACCGGGGCAGGTTGCCCTCAACTGGCTGATTCATTTTCATGGAGAGACAGTGGTTGCCATTCCCGGAGCCTCCAAGGTCCGGCATGCGCAGGAGAACATCGGGGCAATGGGGTTCAGGCTCGACAGGCACGAGCTGGAGCAGCTGGACGGGGCTTCCTGGGCTGCGCTGAACTAGCATTCATGAATAGCTTTAGGCTGATTGAGGGCCTAAAGCTATTTTATTTAATAGAAATGCAAAAAATGTGCAAAATAACTGTTTAGGATTGGAAGCGGAAGGTTATATAAGGGATAAGTACATTCGCATCCGCGCAAAAGGGTGTAGATTTCGGAAGGAGGCTGAACCGTTATGAATATGGCAGTACATAATCTTATGGCTTTCAATCATCAATATTTTAGACCTCAACCGGTCAACGACCCCAAGCCGTCCAGAACAAATGAACAGACGCAGAGCTTTCAGGATATACTTAATGAGAAGCTGAGTAACAGCAGCAAGAACAAACGGTAGCCTGAAGAACGATGAAGCAGCGATTACATCACAAATGATAAACTTAAATAGAAGCCGGATGCTGACCCGTAGGTGCAGTATCCGGCTTCTTTGTATTCTCTGGTTAATGTATTCCGGCAGCCTTCTGCAGCCGGGCTGCAATCGCCAGAAAGTCCTCCTCGGAAATGCCGGGTGCAAATTCCTCCGGAACTTCAGGAGCTTCGGCTATCGGATGTCCTTGAGGGGAGCCCTCAACGACCTCGAGCGGCTGCCCGTCTTCCGGGTGAGTCCCCTTCCAGATTTGCTTAATCGCCGTGAAATCACCCTCGCTGTTGGTGTACAGCTTGGTGTGAAGTCCTTTTGACTCATATTTCTGCGTTTCCGAGAATGCCTTGTTATTGAGGGAAGGAATAGGTATGAGCTTGCTTACATCCACACCGGTCGCCATTTCCAGTGCCTTCGCATAAGCCACCACGTGAACGCCTCCGCGTACTAACAGATAACCGACAACCTCACGGGCAGCCGGATGATCGGTCAGTTCATATACCTTCATCTTATGGGCTCTCGCACCGCATTCGAGGAAGAAGTTATGCAGCAGATCCAGAATCAGGTTGCCGCTGTTAAACACATATTCGCCGCTCCAGGGCCGGCCCATCGAATCAACCGGCAGGGCTGATTGGGCTCCGGCAAGCGCAAAATAAGTATTCCGCATATCCTTAAACGGATTAAGCGGCGTCTGGTCGGGCTCTTTATATGAAGTGGAGCCGCAGAGGCACTTATTTACCGCATGTGCAACCAGCTCCACATGCCCAAGCTCTTCTGCCGTAATGCTGGTAACCAGATCATAGAACGGCTTCAGTTTTTTTTTGCCGCGGAAATTAAAGGATTGGAACAGGTAGTTGTTAAGGGTGGACATTTCACCAAATTTTCCGCCCATAAGCTCCTGAACTGCAGCCGCAGCATTAGGGTCTGGACGCTCAACCTGAGGGATTTCGATCAGAATTTCGTCAAAACGCTTGAACATTAGAGCACCTCACTATAGATTGGTATCGGCTGTCAGCCGTTATTCGCTCTATAGTGTCTCCCTGCTGCATAAAATCTACTCCTGATCATACAGGTTAGTAATTCGGACTAACGTTTTCCCCGGACACGCTGTGATTTGCGGAGCTTGGGCTCTGAACCCGGAGCCTGCTTGCTTATCCACTTCAGATAAGAAGCAATCTGCGGGTCATGCTGCAGGGCCTCCACCGTTGTAAGCTCCAGGATCACGAGATCATCATTGGTATACAGGGCATGAATCTGCCGGTGGCAGGCCTTACACAACAGAGCAGTCGGCTGGAGGGTGCCGCCTTTTTCCTTGGGAACCAGGTGGTGGACCGTAGTAACGAGTGGAGAGCGTCCGCATAATTCACAGGTAGCTGAGGCGTGTCCCTTCATAATCTAACCTCTAACCTCAAAAAACTGGCAGGTCCGGCGGGAATAATAGGTTAAATCGCTGACCCGCGACTGGATGATTACATCTGAATCGGTGAACCGGACAAGGGTTGCCCCCGAGTTCACCAGATGATCATTTTCAAAGACCCGTACCGGCAGCTTGCGGTCAATGGCTTCCTGCAGGTCGCTGTCGGTAAATAGCGGTCGGTTGATAGGCATGGGAACATTCTCCTTTTTATGCTGTGAATATAAAGATGAAATACAACCAGTATAACTTTGAAGAGGAGAGAAATCCAATTCCCGCAGCGGGCGCAGGCATTACCGCAATTACCCGCCTGATTATTATTGATCATGAGAGTCCTATGGATACACTGCTCTATTCAGGGGCCATTCTTGTCCTCGTAATCACCCTGTTTATCGCCAATTCCAATCAAATGAAACGGCAATCGTAAATATTTCCACCTTAAATCGGAAGTTTGCCTCCTCACCAAAAGGTTTCTCCTACGGTACACTAATTCTTGTAAGAGAAACCTTTGAGAGGGGTACAGAGGAATGAAAAAAGCAAAGCACCTGGCGTTGACACTTGCGTCCATCATGCTCGTAGGATCACTGGCAGCATGCGGAGGCAATAACAATGCCGGAAACAACGGCGGCAAAGAAAATGCGGGTAACAACGCATCAAGCACAAATACGCCTGCTGCAGAAGAAACCTCGAAACCGGCAGAAAAAGTTGAGCTATCCTTTTGGACACTGGGTAACGTCAACTATGAAGAGCTGGCGAATGAGTATACCAAGGAGCATCCGAACGTAACGATTAAAATTCAGAACACCGGTGACCAGACAGCGCACCATAATAACCTGACTACTGCACTGTCGGCGGGCTCCGGCGCTCCGGACATTTTCCAGCTTGAAATCGGTTTCATGGAGCGCTTCATCAGTGCCCAGGACAAATTCTATAACCTGAACGATCTCGGCGCCAAAGACATTCAGGCTAATTATCTCGATTGGAAATGGAAGCAGGCTTCTTCAATCGACGGCAGCTTCCAGCTGGGACTTCCGACGGATATCGGGCCGACTGTAGTCTACTACCGCACAGACCTGGCTGAAGCAGCCGGACTGCCAAGCGATCCGGATGGCTTCAGTGCAGCAATCGATACATGGGACAAATTTGCAGCTGTAGCCAAGGCCTACAAGGAGAAGACGGGCAAATACTTCTCCGACTTGACAGACCTGACCTACAACGCTCTGCGCGACCAGTCTGCGGATGAAATCTACTTCAGCAAGGCTGACGGCAAATTCATCGGCGATACTAATCCGCAGGTTAAGAAAGCTTATGATTTCACCGTAAAAGGCATCCAGGAGGGATGGATCAGCAACTATCTGCTGTGGTCGCCTGAGTGGGGTCAAGGCATGAGCGACGGTTCGTTCGCTGTTGTAATGGGTCCAGCTTGGATGGCTGGTAACATCAAGAGCAATGCACCGGATTCAGCCGGTAAATGGAAGATTGCACAGCTGCCTGAAGGCGCCGGTAACTGGGGCGGTTCCTTCATCTCCCTGCCTAAGGAAGGCAAGCATCCGCAGGAAGCCTATGATTTCATCCAATGGATGGTTAACAAAGATAATCAGCTTGAATCGTTCAAGACAAAAGGTCTGATGCCTTCGATTCCTGCACTGTATGAAGATCCTGCATTCGTAGATTTCAAGGATGATTTCTTCGCCGGACAGCAGACAGCTGTAGAATTCGGTAAAGCGGCTAACCGCGTTAAACCGGTGTACTACGGACCGCTGCATGACCAGACGGACACCTTCTTCAAGAATGCGCTCAAGAACGTAATCGAGAAGAAAGCGGACCCTGCAAAAGAGTGGGATGACGCCGTTAAACAGGCGAAGACACTGGCAGACCGCAGCTAGGCGAAAACGCCAAGCATGATATGAACCGGACATCCGGATTCCTGGAGGGCAGGCAGCCCCCGGGAATCCGGATTCTTCGGAAATGGAGCTTTCTTAAATATCCTGGAGGTGTGACATGGCAGAACCCGTAATTACGAGTCCGCATGCCGAGAGCAAACGCCCTTTTTTAACTGAACAAAGACGGAGCCGGATTACGGCCTATACCTTTATCTCACCGTTCTTTATTCTGTTCTCGATATTCGGACTATACCCGATCTTTTTTACCTTTTATTTATCCTTCTTTAAATGGGATGCACTCAACCCGATGAAATTTGTCGGCTTCAAAAACTATGATCTGGTCACCAGTGACCCAACCTTCTGGATTTCCTTCAGCAATACGCTCATTATGGGCCTCATGGGAACTGTCCCGCAGGTGATGCTGGCACTGCTGCTGGCTGTGCTGCTGCATTCGGGAATGACCAAATTCAAAAAAACGTTTCGTATTCTTTACTTCATGCCGAATATTACGTCCATAGTGGCCGTTACGCTTGTATTCAGTACCTTGTTCGGTAATAACGGAATGATCAACTGGATGCTGAACGGCCTGGGGCTTGAGAATGTTGCCTTCAACTCCGGCTGGTGGGGAGTCAAAATTGCGATTTCAACAATGGTAATGTGGCGCTGGACGGGGTATAACGCGATCATCTTCCTGTCCGGTCTGCAGAGTATTCCGATGGATCTGTATGAATCCGCGCGTATTGACGGTGCCAACCGCAGACAGCAGCTGTTCTCCATTACACTGCCGCTGCTCAAGCCGTTCATTATCTTTGTATCCCTGCAGTCGACGATTGGTGCCCTGCAGCTGTTCACTGAACCATATGTATTCCTGGGTCAGGCCGGAACCGGCTCTACTCGCCAGGAAGGAATTACAATGGTCACCTATCTGTACAGTGAAGCCTTCCGCAACGGATTCTTCGGTACAGCAGCGGCAACGGCGGTTATGCTGTTCCTCGTTACAATTCTCTTCTCCATCCTTAACATGCTGATTTCCAGAGGCACAGGCGGAGACACTGGAGGCAAAAAAGCATGAGTACACTGCGTATATTCAGAAAAAAACCGGATGATCTCGGATTTTTCGGCAAGCTTGGTTTCTATTTCCTGCTTATTCTCGGGGCACTGGTCTCGGTCTTCCCGTTCTACTGGATGTTTGTAGTCGGTACCAACGATAAAGGCGCAGTATTCCATGTACCTCCACTGCTTACCGTAGGTGACCAATTCTTCATCAATTTCAAGCGGGTTCTGGAAAAATCAGACTTTTTCCAGGCGCTCGGAAACTCACTGTTCGTCTCTTCCATGGTAACAGTGTCGGTTGTATTCTTTTGTACTTTGGCCGGGTATGCTTTTGCCAAATACGAATTTCCGTTTAAAAACGCACTGTTTGTGTTCGTTATCGCTACCCTTATTGTTCCACAGCAGCTGGGTGTACTGCCAACCTATGTCATTATGGCCAAGCTGCACTGGATCGACAGCTACAAGGCGCTGATTGTACCGGCGATGGTCAACGCATTCGGCATTTTCTGGATGCGCCAATACATTTCCTCGGCAGTGCCGACCGAGCTGATCGAAGCCGGACGGATTGACGGCGGCGGACATTTCCGGATTTTCTGGAATATTGCCGTGCCGGTCATTACACCGGCAATGGCAACTCTGGGTATTCTTAACTTCATGACGGTATGGAATGACTTCTTCTGGCCGCTTGTCGTGCTGAAGAACAAAGAGCATTACACGATTCAGATTGCGCTGCAGCAGCTCTTTACAACCCGTGATGGCCTTGACTACGGCATGATCATGTCCGCGACCTTTACTGCGACGCTGCCGCTGCTGATTGTATTCCTGCTGTTCAGCCGCTGGGTTATTGCCGGCTTGACCTCAGGCGCAATTAAGAGCTAAGCCTGATTTACAAAAACTGCAAACAGGAAACAGGAACCAGGAACCTGCGTGAAGAATAGTAGATGAGGCAGGAACGGCAGCCCACTTACCTTGAAGGGAAGGCATCCGTTTCTGCCGGGTTCTGCCAAGACAACAGGGGGAAGGTAGACAGCAATGAAGCTTAGACGCAAAATCCTGTTCGCTATTATTCTTCTCGTATTCATTCCCGTTATCGTAATGGGGATTGTTACGTATGTTAACTTTTCAAAAACAATGGAGAAGAAATCGAGCAGCTTCTACTGGATTTCGTTACTTGAGACTGACCGCAAGCTAAAATTCGCGCTCAGTGAAATATCGTCCATCACCAATTCGGCCATTACGCAGCCTGCTATCCAGCAGTCGCTGAAGCAGCCGAATTTTGTGCTGACCTATGACCGGAAGCAGGAGATCAACAACCTGCTGATCAATCATCCGATGATTACCTCTTTCAGCCTGTACGGCAAGGACCGGCTGCTGTACCAGTACAATGCACCGATGTCATTTGCCGATATGCGGAGGCAGGTATGGTACGGGGCGATGGAGAATGCTGAAGGCCGTCCTGTCTGGTCGGGGCCTGGTGAGAACGACTCAGAGACATCCGGAAATCCGGTACTGGTCCAGGCCAGGGTCGTCAAGGACTACTACTCGCTTGAGGATATCGGCTATCTGGTTGTTTATGTCAAGCCGGACCTGCTGGACCAGATTTTCTGGGAGGCGGCAACGCTGAAGAAAGGCGACATTCTGCTGGTCAACAAGCAGGGGAATATCGTCTTTAACAAGTCCGGGGAGCATATCGGACAGCGGACGGAGTTTCCTTTTTTGGAGGCGGACTATACCCAGAGCCAGGATTATTATATTGACAACTATCAGGGGGAGAAATCACTTATTACTTTCCTGCCTTCACATAATACAGACTGGTATCTGGCGGCGATCACACCGATGAATCTGATCTCCTCCGAGTCGGATTCTATCCGTAATCTGGCTATTATTCTGGGAACGGTTTCACTGATGTCCGCTTTTTTATTTGACCGATATTTCATCAGGCGGCTGGTGCGCAGCATCAACAGTGCGGTCAACGGAATGAAGAGGGTCAAGCAGGGGATTTTTATGCCGATTACGACGCCGCTGCGTTCAGACGATGAGAGCGACCTGCTGATTGACGGCTTTAACCGGATGAGTGCACAGATCAGTGAACTGATCCAGCAGGTGCAGACCGAGCAGGGACGCAAGAAGGAAGCGGAAATGCAGGCACTGATGGCTCAGATTAACCCGCATTTTATCTATAACTCGCTTGAATCAATCAACTCAATGGCCGTGCTGGCCGGCAACCGCGATATCAGCAAAATGGTCATCTCTCTCGGCAAGCTGCTGCGCATCAGCATCAGCCAGAATCAGGAGCTGATTCCGCTGCAGATGGAGCTTGAGCATGTCCGGCATTATCTGGACATCCAGAAATTCCGGTTTGAGGATAAATTCAGCTACCGCATTGACCTGCCGGATACACTAAGACACGTGATGACCCA
This sequence comes from Paenibacillus camerounensis, assembly GCF_000723885.1. Classification (GTDB taxonomy): domain Bacteria; phylum Bacillota; class Bacilli; order Paenibacillales; family Paenibacillaceae; genus Paenibacillus_AQ; species Paenibacillus_AQ camerounensis. The sequence continues at coordinate 59,340 of NZ_CCDG010000041.1, read as the reverse complement.
GAAGCTGATTGTCCAGCCGATTGTTGAGAATGCGCTCTATCATGCCATTGAACAGATGGAGGAGCATGGTGAGATCACAATCAGCGCACAGCACAGCGGCAAGGATATTATCATCATTGTAAAGGATAACGGCCCCGGCTTTGACCATTCTACAATGATGAGCCTGTGGGACACCGAACACAGCAACCCCAAAAAATACGCGGACAGCGGCGTCGGGCTGCGGAACGTGCATGAGCGCCTGCATATCCGCTTCGGCAATCCTTACGGCATCGTGGTCTGTTCCTCACCGGGATTCGGCTCAACGATCGGTATCCGGATTCCGACCATACAGTCATGAAGCATCTAAAAGGGACGAAAGCGGGGAGTAATGCTGTGAGATGGTTAACCAAATGGGGCTGGATTCTGCTCTATATCGCACTGATGGCCGGAGCGGTATTGTTTATTTCGATAGGCAATAAGGAGCCGATTGAAGATAATTCTCCCGAGAAAATCACACTGACCTTCCGCCATTTCTGGCAGAAGGAGCATGACCGGCCGCTGCTGGCGATCTTTGAGGAGGTCGTTAAGGAATACCAGCAGGATCATCCCAATGTAAAGGTGAACTTTGAAGGGCTCGACCAGACGATTCACCGTGAGCAGAAGTTAAAAAGCGAGATGGTCACCGGCACCCCGCCTGATATGTTCGTGCTGTTCGGCGGTGCAGAGATTGAGCCTTACGTGAGATCCAACCGTCTGATGGACCTGACCGGCTTCGTACAGGAGAACGGGCTGAGCAACCAGTTCAGCGACCTGCATCTTTGGACCTTTGACCAGCATATATACGGACTGCCGATCGAAGGAAATGCCGAGCCGCTGTATTACAATAAAACGCTATTCAAGAAACTCGGCATCAAGCCGCCTGAAACGGTTGGAGAGCTGGATAAAGCCATCCGTCAGCTGAAGGCAGCGGGAATAACCCCGTTTGCGCTCGGCAATGAGGACCGCTGGCCGGCCGGAATCTTCGCCCATTATCTGATGGACCGCTACGCCGGACCGGAGCTGATTCAGAAGCTGGTTGCGGGCAAAGACGGTGCTACCTTCGTTAACAATAAATATCTTGAGGCGTTCAACCATCTGGAGCAGTGGATCAGCGAGGAGGCATTCAGCACAGCCTCCAATGATACTTCACCGGAAAATGCGGTACGCATGTTCACCGGCGGCGAGGCCGGGATGTATCTGAACGGAAACTGGGATATCAACCTGTTCACCGGGGAAACGGCTCCGTCAGGGTTTCAGAATGAAGTCGGAGTTATTCCGTTCCCGCCGCTGGTTAAAGGTGCTGAGCCTTCCATCGCAGGCGGTTATACGATCGGAATCGGCTTGTCTTCAAGCCTTACCGGGGCTAAGCGGGAAGCGGCACTGGAGCTGATGAAGGCTTTTTACACGAAGGAAATCCAGACGCGGATTGTATATGAGGGTCTGAGAATACCGTCCATGCGGATTGCTTTTGATCCGGAGACAACCGGGCCGGTTTTTGCCCAGGTGATGAACATCATGGATAAGGAGCGCCAGAGCTTCGTGCCGTATGACAATCTGCTGTCACCGGAAGTGAAGAAGACCTTCCTCAGTGTGATCGAGGAGATGATTGACGGCGGACTGGCGGCGGAAGACGCGCTGATACAGCTGCAGTCCGCGTCTGAGCAGTACTGGAATCTTATACAGAGCTCGGCTGTACAATAAATCTGGGAGGTGCGGATTGTGGGTGCACGGCAAGAGCAATACAAAGTACTGCTGGTAGATGATGAGCCGATTATTCTGCGCAGCTTAAAGGTGGCTATTCCCTGGGAGGAGCTGGGGCTGAGTATCGCCGGCGAAGCCCGTAACGGGGAGGTCGCACTGCGGCTGATTGAAGAAACTGCTCCGCAGATCGTCATCAGTGACATAAGAATGCCGGTGATTGACGGGATAGCTCTAATGAAGGAAGTGCTTCCGCGCAATCCAAAGCTGCTGTTCATCTTTATCAGCGGGTATGGTGAATTTGAATATGCGCGTGATGCGCTGCGGCTTGGCGCCTTTGATTACCTGCTCAAGCCGATAGACCATGAAGAGCTGACGGAAATGCTGACAAGGGCACGGGTTAAGCTGGACCGCCAGAAGGAGAATGAGCAGCTGATGCATTCCGTACAGATGCTGTCCATGCTCGCGCGGGAAAGGATGTTTACCGAGTTCACGCTCGGGAATCCGCGGCCGCTGCAGCATCTGAAGTGGCTGGATAACAGCGAGCTGGAGCGTGAGTATTTCATGGCTGTGGTCCGGCTGGACGATTACGCGGCGCTCACGTCTAAATGGAGCCCTGAGGAGAAGCATTTGTGGCTGTTTGCAATCCGGAACATTTTAGAAGAATGGTCACTGGAGAATGGGGCATTATCGATCTTTCCTTTCTATAACGGAGAGTGGGTGCTGCTCTTTCCCGGAAACCTCAGCACAGTCAGGAAGGAGCTCGGCGAGCGGCTGGTAGCGGATATCAAGCGCTATTCCAAGCTGCACTGCTCCGTTGGGATCAGCCGGAGCACACACGGGATTGATCAGCTGAGTACCATTTATCCGCTTGCCGCCAAAGCGCTGTACCGCCGTTTTTATACCGGTGAGGCGGGTGTGTTCATTGAAGAGGACACGCCGGACGGCAGCGGGCGGGAGGTTCAGTATCCTAAAGAGCTGGAGCTGTCCCTTATCGAAAGTATCCGTACTTTGAATCTGGAGCGGATGCTGCTGCTGTTCGATGAGATGGCCTGCTTCATTGAAAGCCAGTCGCTGCCGAAGGAGCTGGCCCAGCGTGTGATCATTGAACTTGTAGTGGTTCTGTACAGACAATTCGAGCAGCTGAATCTGCAGGCAGAATGGTCACTTGAGGCGCTTCTAGGCAAGCTGCAGGGACAGAGTACGCTGGGCGCAGTCATTAATGTGCTGAAGCAGGATTTCCGGAATTGGATGCTGGAAGGCAGCAGGCAGGCGGCGCGTGATGACGGCCGCAGTGTGGTCGACAAGGCCAGACGGTACATTGAGGACAACTATCATAAGGATCTGAGCATTGAGAAGGTTGCAGAGGTTGCGGACCTGAGCATCAGCCATTTCTGTACTCTGTTCAAGCAGATGTCCGGCTACACCTTCCTGGAGTTTGTAACTCACTGCCGGATGGAGAAAGCAAAAGATATCTTGCAGAACAGCAGCGTCAAAGTCTACCAGGTAGCACCGCTTGTGGGCTATCAGGACCCGAAATATTTCACCCAGGTATTCAAGAAGGCCACAGGCAAGACGCCGACGGAATACCGTGAAGAAGGAACGAGGCTAGAGGGTTGAAGGCTGAATATGGCCTTGAGCAGGTTTGGGGTTTTCGCGGAGTACGTATTTATACGAGCCGCAGCTAACGGGATGGATGCCCGGCAGCTGCGGTTTTTTTGTGCTGATGTATGATAAATGTCATACCTATTCCTTGATGTTTATGTCTTACAGCCATGACACTCCCGTTACTATAATAAAGGTAAATAAATGTAACCGTGAGCCCGTACCTATAAGGAGGAACCGACAGATGTCCAAGAGCAGCACCTCATCCCAGCTCTCCAGCCTGAAGAAAAGCGTGGCCCCGTTTGAAAAAAATGACCGTAATACAAGCATAAAGCAGCTTGTGAATACGCTTGGTCCTCTTTTCCTGTTGTGGGCGGCAGCCTATTTCAGCTTATCCGTGTCATACTGGCTTACCTTGCTGTTTGCCGTACCGGCAGCGGGGTTTGTCATCCGGACCTTTATCATTTTTCATGACTGCTGTCACGGATCGTTCTTCCGGAACCGCAAAGCCAACGACATTCTCGGAACCATCACCGGTGTACTGACCCTTGTCCCTTACCGCCAGTGGAAAAGAAGCCACTCGATCCACCACGCCGGCAGCAGCAACCTCGACAAACGGGGGATCGGCGACATCTGGATCATGACAGTCGATGAATACATTGCGGCTAAGCCGCTGCAGCGCCTCTGGTACCGGATCTACCGCAATCCGCTGGTGATGTTCGGCGCAGGTCCGATTGCCGTGTTCCTGATTCAATACCGCTTTAACGTAAAAAGCGCAAGACGCCAGGAGCGGATGAACACCTATCTGACGAATGTGCTGCTCGTAGCGCTATATGCTGGGATGATCTGGGCTGTCGGCTGGCAGGCATTTCTGCTGGTACAGCTGCCGATAGTGTTCGTCTCAGGTTTTCTGGGCATCTGGCTGTTCTATGTGCAGCATCAGTTCGAGGATACTTTCTTTGAGCATGAAGAAGAGTGGAGTTATGTTATGGCAGCCGTTGAAGGAAGCTCCTATTACAAGCTGCCTAAGTTGCTGCAGTGGATCACCGGCAATATAGGCTTTCACCATGTGCACCATCTGGCGCCCAAAGTGCCTAACTATAATCTGGAGCTGGCCCATAATGCCACGCCGCCGCTGCAGAAAGCAACGACGATTACGCTCGGCACAAGCCTGAAGGCGCTCCGTTTCCGTCTGTGGGACGAGGAGAATAAAGGCTTTGTCAGCTTTAGAGAGATTAAAGACCGTCTGCGGCAGCCGTTGCCTGCTGTGGAAGGGCTTAAGATACAGAAAACCGGACTGCAGGCCGAATAGCAGGCTTCCGGAGGAATGACCAGGAGAGGAAGCAGACACGCTAGAATGGCGGCGGGTGCGCTTCTTCTCTTTTTTTGCCGCAGATTATGCTAAAATGGGGGTACAAACTTGTTGGTAAAAAGGATGGCGGATATGCAGAAGTGGCATCATATTTTTCATAAAAGCACGGGTCTGAGCCCTTATGTATGGGTTGTGTTCTATATTCTTCCGTTCTACTCGATCTTCCGGATGTCCTCGGTGGACCGGTGGGTATACGGCATTGTTATGATTATTTTATTTTTTGCCTGTTATGTGCTTGCCTTCAAATCACGGGGCTGGCTGGTCTACTTCTGGACGAGTGTACAGATTATAGTCTCAATCACAATGACGCTGATGTTCGGTTATATGTACTTTGCGCTGTTCCTGGCTTTTTTTATCGGAAATATCCAGAGCCGGGCCGGGTTCTTCACCATGTATACGATTCATCTGCTGACGACGATTGTGGCGATCAATTACGAGCTGATTACCCGCAATCCGGTATTTCTGTCGCAGCTGCCCTTTGTCCTGGTCAGTATCATTGCAGTAGTGCTGCTGCCTGCTACAACGTACAACCGTAACAATCAGGATAAGCTGCAGGGACAGCTGGAGGATGCCAATAAGCGTATCTCTGAGCTGGTTATCATGGAGGAGCGCCAGCGGATCTCACGGGATCTGCATGATACACTGGGGCAAAAGCTGTCTCTGATCGGACTTAAGAGTGACCTGGCCGGTAAGTTGATCAACAAAAACCCGGCGCAGGCAATCGCCGAAATTAACGATGTCAGACAGACGGCAAGAAGCGCACTCAAAGAGGTACGGGAGATGATTACCCAGATGCGGGGCATCCGGCTGGAGGACGAACTGGTACGGATCAGGCAGCTTTTGCAGGCAGCGGAGATAGAGTTCGAGCTGGAAGGAAGTCCCAAGCTGGAGAATACCTCATTAACTACGGAAAACGTGCTCAGCATGTGCATAAAAGAAGCGGTAACGAATGTAGTGAAGCACAGCGGAGCTTCTAAGTGTCTCATTCAGATCGAACCTTCCCGCACGGATCTGTCCATAAAGGTAACGGATAACGGCGCAGGCATCAGCTCTGCTGACCAGAACTACAAAGGTCATGGTATCCAGGGTATGAGGGAGCGTCTGGAGTTCGTCAATGGATGTATGGAAATCACGCATAACGGGGGAACAGCAATTACCATTAAAGTTCCGACAGTAATCCGTCAAATGGAAATGGAGGCGAAATAGAGATGATTCATATCGTAATAGCTGAGGACCAGCGTATGCTGCTCGGGGCACTGGCTTCGCTGCTGGACCTTGAAGAGGATATGAAGGTGGTGGGCCGGGCGGGTAACGGTGAGGAAGCGGTCAAGCTGGTGCAGCAGCACAAGCCGGATATCTGCATCATGGACATTGAAATGCCGGCAATGACTGGCCTTGAGGCGGCGGAAGCGCTGAAGGGCTCCGGATGTAAGATCATGATTCTGACTACCTTTGCCCGGACAGGTTATTTTGAGCGTGCTGTAAAAGCCGGCGTTGATGCCTATCTGCTGAAGGATAGCCCCAGCGAGGAGCTTGCCCTCTCGATCCGCAGTGTTATGGCCGGCAGGCGGATTTATGCCCCAGAGCTGATGGATGAGGCTTACAGCAGTGAAGCCAATCCCCTGACCCAGCGGGAGAAGGAAGTGCTGGGCCTGATTGCGGACGGTAAAAACACAAAGGAAATCGCCAGCCAGCTCTATATTACGACGGGGACCGTGCGCAATTACATTTCAGTAATCCTGGATAAGCTGGATGTCGGCAACCGGATTGAGGCGATTACACGCTTTAAGGAAAAGGGCTGGTTCAAATAAATGCTAATGCTCCAGGCAGGATTGGGCTGGGAGAAGACAGGCGTTTTAGAGGGAGGGACTTTATAGGTCCGTCCTATTTTTTTTGGGCAGAACAGTGCTGACAGCTGCTTTACATAGTTCCTATTGCCCAATTTTCCCATAATAGGGCCAGTTAGATTGGAAGCACAGCTTATTTTTGCTAATATAAATGCAAACATGTGATCCTATTACGGAATTTTGGGTAATAGAGGTTAAATGTCTTTTTCTGCAATTCTGCGTGTTTCTTATTTCAGTATACAAGTCGGGAGGAATCTGATTTGCCTGAACTCACATCATCCTATGTCGATTCGTTAGCACCTAACACCGCCGCCATCAAGAACGGCCAGGGGCTGGTGCGCAAAAAGAGCTTCATCCAGCTGCACCGTACCGAGAACGGGGAGCTGCTGTTCGGTCAATGTGCGGGAAGCGGCAAGACCCCGTATGAATGCTCTGCGGATTTTGTTGCACCGGATAGTCCCGTCTTCCGCTGCTCCTGTCCCAGCCGCCAGTTTCCCTGCAAGCATGCCCTGGGGCTGCTGTACGCTTATGTAGAAGGCCAGACCTTCACAGTTGCGCCTGTACCGGAGGATATCGCAGCTAAACGGGAGAAGGCTGAGAAACGTGAAGAGAACAAGGTGAAACAGGCTGCCGAAGGCAGTACGGCCAAACCCAAGAAGGTAAATAAAGCTGCACTTAAGAAAAAAATCACCGCCCAGCTGGAAGGGCTTGATCTGCTGGAGAAGCTGGTGCTCTCCCTCATCCGCGGCGGCTTGTCGGTTATTGATGCCAAGACGCTGAAGACAGTGCAGGAGCATGTGAAGCAGCTTGGGAATTACTATCTGTCCGGTGCCCAGATTGAGCTCCGCCGTTTCGCGCTGCAGCTCGGAAAAGGAGAAGACAGGGAACAGGGTTATACATATGCGGTCCAGCAGCTGACCCGGCTGCATGCATTTATCAAGAAAGGCCGCAGCTACCTCACTGCCAGAAGTGAAGATCCGGAGCTTGCACTGGATCATGAATCAACAATAGATGAATGGCTGGGCCATGCCTGGCAGCTGACCGAGCTTAAGGATTACGGGCTGACAGCAGAGAATACGGAGCTGCTTCAATTGTCTTTCTACAGCTATGACGATCAGGCCCGCCAGGAATTTGTTGATCTGGGATACTGGCTGGAGCTGTCATCGGGAGCGGTTCATAAGACTTTGCAGTACCGTCCTTACAAGGCCGCTAAGTTAATGCGTGAAGAGGACAGCTTCTTTGATGTGGCCCGTGTGCCTCTGCTATACAAATATCCCGGAGATATGAATGCCCGGGTCAGATATGAGGAAATGTCACCCCGACCGGCCACTGCAGCTGATCTGGCGCAGGTTCAGGCCTATGCACACCGGTCGTTTGCCGAAGCAGTCAAGCTGGTCAAAAATCAGCTGAAGAATCCGCTGGGTGATAAGCAGCCTGTGCTGCTGCTTCATGCGGCAAGTATCGGAGTGAACGGTCAGGGAGAGTATGTTCTTTCGGATGAATCGGGTGTACAGCTGGTGCTGGAGGATATTCCCTCCCTGTCACAGGGAACGGTTGGACTGCTACCATACCTTCCGCCGGTCTGCTTTGGAAAGTGCTCCCTGCTGGTCATGTTTGAACATCAAATGGACCGGGGCAGGCTTGCAGCCCAGCCGCTTAGCATCATCCATGCTGAAGGCATTACACGTCTGCTGTAATCAACAGGATGTCTGAAACATAACCTTTGCATCATATCATCGGTAGGGGGACCGCGCATGAGTACAGCATTATTGCAAGAGCTTCATCAGGAGGTCAGAAGACTATACATTGCCGGAAGTGATCTGGCTGCGGAGGATTTCCGCCTGAAACGGCTGCTGCCGCAGTTCGAGCAGCTCGGTGAGCGGGCTGCTGTGTTCAAAAAACTGGGAGAAGGCGTTGCCGCCCTAATCCGCCCGTCTGCTGCCGGAGAGGATCTGCCGGCAGTGAAGCTTCAGGATTTAACCCTGCTGCTGGAATCCGTGCTGTATACCCAAGGCAGCACCGTGCCCTCAGGAGATGCACCCGTTCAGCTGCAAGGCAGCTCTTTCGGGCTGGAGACAAAGATCTCCTCAAGAAAGATTGCCGCAGTCCGCTTGGCATTGACGACAACCGGAAGCGGCAGATATGAGACGGTGCTTGAAGCATTCAAGGACGGTGTATTCCAGGATCTGCGGCTGCTTCCGCTGGCCGTCAGCGCACTTGGCGATCCCTATGCGGAGCTAGCTGACTTTGCCATGAACAAGATTGTGCCGTCCTATGGACCGGCTGTTGCTGATTATCTGGTAGGGCACTTCAATCCCGCCGGAGGAAAAAGCGAGGTCCGCAAGCTGCATGTGATCAAAGCGGCCGGCCGTCCCGAGCTGCTTGAAGTGATTTTCAAGGCCGCCGGCAGCGGCAGCGATGATGTGCGGGCGGCGGCTATACTCTGCCTGGCCGGTCAGCAGGAATATGTCCAGGCGCTGCTTGAATGGACTGCGGACAAGAAGAAGCCGATCCGGGAAGCAGCATATACGGCACTTGCGGAAGGCGGCTCAGCAGAGGGGCTGGAGCGGCTGTATGAAGCTTTTGCCGGGAAGAAGGACCGGGAGCTGGCCGCCTTTGCGCTGGCCAAATGGCCGTCTGCCCCGCTGGGTGAACGGCTGTCAGTCAAGTTTATGGAAGAGCTGAAAGAGGCTCTGGCGGCAGATCATAAAGACAGCAAAAAGAATGATACGCTCTGGAACGTCATCTCGCTGTACCTGATAGCTCTTACTGATATCCGTAATCCGCAGCTTGATGAAATTTTCCGTTATATTATTGAAGAATATGACCGCTTTGCCGCTCTGGGCTGGCTGCATCTGCTGGACCGGGCCGCACAATATGAAGAGACTGCGCAATCGGAGCAGGGGCTTGAGCTGCTGCGTGAGCTGGATAATAAGAGTGTTCGCTATCTGTCCTACTACTTCCGCGCAGCACAGCAGCTCCTCACAACGAAGGAGCTCTATAATGAGTTCGCCGGCGGATCGATGCTCGACAAGATGAAGGCGAGGCTGGCCAAGGATGCCGCCACGCGTAACCGTGTGCTGCAGGAGACGCTGGAGGAGCAGATTCTGAATGCGGAAAGAGTGTTTTATGAGCTCTCCTGGGATTATGCCGGAAGCCGCCAGCAATATGTGTGGGAGATGCTGTCTTTGGACCGGATCGCGGCTGAGTGGGATCCCCGCTGGCTGGACTGGGCGATTGAACGGGATGCCCCGGAGCTGGTATCGGCTCTTGCCCGCCCCGGCCACTCCGGTGTACAGGAATATCTGCTTGCAAAGCTCAACCGGGAAGGCAAGCACCGTAAAGACTTAGATTTCATGTCCAGTCTGTTCAAGGGACTTGAACGTGCAGGGTTCACTGATACGGAGCGGCAGGAGCTGCTGATATCTGTGTTAGAGCAGCATAAATTTTCGAATCCGTATTCCATTCATTTTTATCTGCTGGAGCTGATGCTGGGCTTCCCGCCAAGCTATGCTGAGCGGATCGCAGCAGTTGTGCCGAAATACCGCTATGAGAGCAAAAACCAGCTGGAGTACCTGGTCACCTACCTGCGGAGCAAGCAGCAGGTTACCTGAAGGCAGTAACTCGCGGAAATATACATGATATTGACAAAAGGAGAGGTGTACATGTCAACGGGACAAGAGCAGCTTCAGGATTACATGCGGTTGCCGGCGGAGGTATTGTATCGGGAGGAGCTTGAGGCGCTGCGCAAGGAGGATACCGGGAAAATTCCGGCCGGCTGGCAGATGTCCCCGCGTGCCGTTCTGACCTTCATCGCCGGGGGGAAGGCCGGCAAGAAAGTAATCACTCCAAAGTATATCGGCAATACGCGGCTGATCGAGATGGCTGTAGCGACACTGGTGACGGACCGGGCTTTGCTGCTGATCGGCGAGCCGGGTACCGCAAAATCCTGGCTGTCCGAGAATCTGGCAGCGGCTATCTACGGCAATTCCGGCCTTGTGGTTCAGGGGACAGCCGGTACGAGCGAGGAGCATGTGCGTTATTCCTGGAACTACGCAATGCTGCTTGCCAACGGGCCGACGCCGGAGGCACTGGTCAAGAGTCCGATCATGCGGGCGATGGAGGATGGCGGAATAGCACGTTTCGAGGAGATTTCACGCTGCGCTTCTGAGGTGCAGGATGCGCTAATCTCTATTTTGTCCGAGAAGACGATCTCTGTACCGGAGCTGGGCAAGGAAGCAGGTGCGCGCAAAGGCTTCTCCATCATCGCCACGGCAAACACAAGAGACCGCGGGGTCAATGAAATGTCTGCCGCCCTAAAGCGCCGCTTCAACATCATTGTGCTGCCGGCACCGTCGGATATCGAGACCGAGCTCTCCATTGTGAAAAAACGGGTTGCTGAGATTGCTTCTTCGTATGAGCTGCAGGCTGCGGTTCCGGCAGACGATGCGCTGCTGAAGGTAGTCACTATTTTCCGGGAGCTGCGCAGCGGCATGACACTCGACAAGAAGGAGAAGGTGAAGACTCCGGCCGGGGTCATCTCCACAGCTGAAGCCATTTCACTGCTTACGAACAGTATGGCGCTGGCGGCGAGCTTCGGCACTGGTGAGCTTACTGACGGAGATCTGGCTGCGGGGCTTCAGGGAGCCATTGTGAAGGATGACGATAAGGATAAGCTGGTCTGGAGGGAATATCTCGATAACGTCATGAAGAAAAAGGGGACGGAGTGGCGCGGTTTGTATCAGGCCTGCAAGGAGATGAACGAGTGAACGCGCCGGCCGCAGCCGGAGTACGCATATTCGGGGTGCGCCATCTGTCCCCCGGCGGAGCCCGTCATCTGCTGGATTATCTCGATGAGCACCGCCCGACTGCAGTGCTGATTGAAGGTCCAAGTGATGCATCGGGAGAGATCCCCCATCTGACCAAAGGGAAGGCCAGACCGCCGGTGGCGATACTGGCGTTTACCGATCAGCTGCCCGTACGTACTGTACTCTGGCCGTTTGCTGTCTATTCCCCTGAATTTCAGGCTATGAAATGGGCCAAGGATCATGGGGCAGCGGTTTCCTTTATTGATCTGCCTTCCTCGGTCACACTCGGATTACAGGATGTCATGAACCGCGGCAAAGCTGGAGGGCCGGCAGCGGTGCCCGAAACCGGGCTTCAGGATGAGCCTGATTCTGCGGAGCTTATGGATGAAGAATCGATCTACAGCCGGATTGCCCGGGCTGCCGGCGAACATGATTATGATATGTACTGGGAGCGCAACTACGAGCATAATGGCAGCACAGGTGCCTATCAGGCGGCTATTCTTGCTTTTTCCTCGCAGATGCGTGAGCTGGGTGAAGACAAGGAGCTGAGGGAGCAGCCTTCGGAGTACGCTTATAATGCGCTGCGGGAAGCCTATATGAGACGCCAGATTCTTAAGGCTATTGCGGAGGGGCATGAGCCGGACAGAGTTGTTGTGGTCTGCGGAGCCTATCATGCTTCAGCCCTGGCTGCTCCGCTTGCGCCGATGAATGACAATGAGCTTGCCGCACTGCCTTCGCGCAGTACGAAGCTGACACTGATGCCATATTCCTATTACAAGCTATCCACTATGTCCGGCTATGGTGCAGGGAATGCCGCGCCGCATTACTTCCAGATGATGTGGGAGGCCATGTCGGCAGGTAAGCCTGAGGAACTGCCGCACCGTTACCTGTCGGCGGTGGCAGGCCATGTGCGCACAGGCGGAACCTACCGCTCAACAGCTGAAGTGATTGAAGCCGTCAGGCTGGCCGAATCGCTGGCAGCGCTGCACGGAGGGAGCGCACCGACGCTGCGTGACCTGCGTGATGCAGCCCAGACACTGCTTGGCCATGGTGATCTGGCGGCAATCGCTGAACCGCTGGCCCGGGTCGATGTCGGGACCGCTATCGGTTACCTGCCGGAGGGGGTCAGCCAGACCCCGATTCAGGATGATCTGAACCGGCTGCTGAAGCAATATAAGCTGGAGAAGTATAAGACGGCTGTTGCAACCGATCTGCAGCTTGACCTGCGTGAGAACCGCAGAGTATCAAGCACTGAGGCCGCCTTTCTGGATCTTAGCCGCTCTGTGCTGTTCCACCGCCTGAGTCTGCTCGGCATTGCTTTCGCCCAGAGCCGCCCGAGCGGCCAAAGCGGTGCAACCTGGGCCGAGCACTGGGTGATCCGCTGGTCACCGGAGATCGAGATTCAAGTGGTTGAGTCCACACTTCTCGGTGAGACGGTCGAGGTGGCGGCAGCCTATGTCCTGCGTGAGAAGCTGCAGGAATGCAAGTCGATTGCTGACGCTTCAGTGCTGATCCGGATCGCCTGTGAATGTGCAATGACCGCCCAGATGGAGGAAGGCACCCGGGTGCTGCAGAATCTGGCGGCACTCAGCCGGGATGTGGCCGGCATGGCAGCAGCAGCCCGCGAGCTGTCCTTAATCATAAGCTTCGGTGATATCCGCAGGGTTGACACGGCACCGCTGATTCCGCTGCTGGAGGAGCTGTTCCGCAGGGGCTGCCTGTTCCTGCTGGATGCCAGCGGCTGCAACGACGAAGCAGCAAGTGCTATGCTCACAGCAATGAATGAGCTTAACGTAATTTCACTTGAGCACAGCGACAATCTGGAAGACGGGCTGTGGCTGCAGGAGCTGCAGCAGCTTGCCGAACGAGATGACCGCAATCCGCGCCTGTCCGGTTATGCCTGTGCCATTCTGCTGGAGCGCGGCACCATCTCTTCCGGGGAGCTTGCAGCCGAAGTATCGCGGCGCCTGTCGCCCGGCATTCCCGCAGATCTTGGTGCCGGCTGGTTCGAAGGCCTGTCGATGCGCGGGCATTACGGCCTGCTGTCACGGATGAGCCTGTGGGAGCAGCTGAATGATTACATCAATGCACTGGATGACGAACAATTCAAGCGGGCACTGGTCTTTCTCCGCAGGGCGTTCGGCACATTCTCGCCGCGGGAGAAGACAATGATCTCTGAGCTGCTTGGCGAGCTGTGGGGTGTGAACAGCGAGCAGGCGGCTGAGGTGCTTACCGGTGAGCTGAAGGAGGAGGAGTCCAAAATGCTGGATGAGCTGAATGATTTTGACTTCGGTGACTTTTAGATGACAAATGAACATAAGCAGGAGAACACACTGTCCCGCTGGCGGCTGATTCTCGGCCAGGAGGCGGATGCCGCGCTGTCCGGGTACGGGGAAGGCGGGCAGCTGTCGCTGACGGATGAAGAGCAGGTAATGGACGCTGCGCTGGCAGCTATATATGACGATACTACGCCCGGAGGAGCTCCGGGTACAGCACAAGGCAGCAACAAGGGCAGAGGCGCCGGCACCGGGCATGCTGCCTTGAACCTGTCCAAATGGCTGGGAGATGTACGTAATTTTTTCCCGGAGGATGTTGTTTCCATCATTCAGAGTGATGCAATGGAGCGCAGAGGCTGGAAGCAGCTGCTGTTCGAGCCCGAGCTGCTGGCTGCGGTCAAGCCGGATATCCAGCTGGTAGGGACGCTGCTCTCGCTGAAAGGCAAGATCCCGGAGAAAACCAAGGATACAGCAAGGCTGCTGGTCAAGGCGCTGGTCGATGATCTGGTCAAGCTACTGGAGACGGACATCCGGCGCGCGGTTACGGGCGCGCTGAACAAGCGGCAGCACTCGCCGCTTCCTTCACTCAGCGGATTGGACTGGAAGCTGACGATCCAGCGCAACCTCAAGCATTACGACCAGGAGCGGCGGATTATCATTCCGGAGCGGTTTTATTATTTTGACCGGGCCCGCCGCAGCAAGGAGTGGACCGTCATCGTTGATATTGACCAGAGCGGCTCGATGGCGGATTCCGTAATATGGGCATCGGTGATCGGCTCAATCTTTGCCAGTATTCCGGCACTCAATACCAGAGTAGTTGTCTTTGATACTGAGGTAGTGGATCTGACAGAGCAATGTGCCAATGATCCGGTTGATATGCTCTTTGGTATCCAGCTTGGCGGCGGAACGGATATTAACAAGTCGGTGAAATACTGCGAGCAGTTTATTGAGGAGCCGAAGAAGACGCTCTTTATCCTAGTCTCCGACCTTTACGAGAACGGGAATCAGTCTGCACTCGTCCGGCGGATGCGTGAGCTCCGGGAGGCGGGGGTCCGCACAATGACCTTGCTGGCCTTATCCGATTCCGGCAAGCCCTTCTATGATGAGCGTCTGGCGCGGCAGCTGTCCCGGGACGGCACCCCTTGCTTCTCCTGCACCCCGGCGCTGCTGCCGGCACTGGTTGAAGGGGCGCTGAAGGGCCAGGATCTTGGGGAGCTGGCAAAGCGGCTGGGAACCAACTAACGGATAGCCGCAGTCGTAGCCGCAGCTGTAATGGGATATTTTATCAGAGCCGACACATACTTTTCATTCACATATTGTGTAAGCTGCGTATATCATTTATAATCGGTTATTAAAAAGCCACCTAACAATAGGAGCTGCTTGAAAGGAAATGAATCCCTTATGGCAAGTAAATTAAGAGCGGGTATCGTTGGCGGTACCGGTATGGTCGGTCAGCGTTTTATTGCACTCCTTGAGAATCATCCATGGTTTCAGGTAACAGTCATTGCTGCAAGCCGGAATTCAGCCGGCAAAACGTATGAGGAATCGGTAAAAGGCAGATGGAAGCTGACTACCCCAATGCCGGATGCGGTAAAGGGTATTATGGTCCAGGATGCCGCCAATGTGGATGAAGTGGCTGCAGATGTCGATCTGATCTTCTGTGCTGTTGATATGAAGAAGGAAGAAATTAAGGCGCTGGAAGAAGCTTATGCCAGAACAGGCACGCCTGTTATTTCCAATAACTCAGCTCACCGCTGGACACCGGATGTTCCAATGGTTATTCCTGAGATCAACCCTGAGCATCTGGCTGTGATTGCCCAGCAGCGCAAACGCCTGGGTACAGAAACGGGATTTATTGCGGTTAAGCCGAACTGCTCCATCCAGAGCTTTATGCCGGCGCTGAATGCCCTGAGTGAGTTCAAGCCGTCCAAGGTGGTAGTAACAACGTATCAGGCTATTTCCGGAGCCGGCAAAACCTTTACCGACTGGCCGGAAATGCTGGACAATGTTATCCCGTACATCGGCGGCGAAGAAGAGAAGAGCGAGCAGGAGCCGCTGCGGATCTGGGGCCACGTAACAGAGGAAGGTATCGTCAAAAGCGAGCAGCCTGTCATCACCAGCCAGTGTATCCGCGTACCTGTGGCTGACGGCCATATGGCCGCCGTATTTGCTTCCTTTGAGCAGAAGCCGTCCAAGGAAGAAATTCTCGAACGCTGGAACAGCTTTAGAGGCCGTCCGCAGGAGCTGGGGCTGCCAAGCGCACCTAAACAATTCATTACCTATTTCGAAGAAGAGAACCGTCCTCAGACCAAGCTTGACCGCGACATTGAGAACGGTATGGGCGTATCCGCAGGCAGACTGCGTGAAGATACACTGTATGATTACAAATTTGTCAGCCTGTCACACAACACGGTCCGCGGCGCTGCCGGCGGTGCTGTGCTGATTGCAGAGCTGCTGAAGGCTGAAGGCTATATCCAGCCGAAATAATATTGTTCTGTACAGCCCGCCGGACCTCATCCGGCGGGCTGTTTGCGTATTGACCTGACAGGCCATGCTTAATAATGGTAAGATAGACAGGATTAGCACCAAAACTTAGTATAGACGGAGTGATATTGTGGCAAAAAGTAAAGGCGGCGGCACAGGCAGAGGAACAGGCAGTAAAGGCTGGACCCGCTGGAACAAAACAGCGAAGCCGGTGAAGCCGAAAAGTGGAGCAGCAGGCGGACCGGGTCCGAAAGGCGCTGTGAAAGGGAGCACTACTGCCAAAAAGGGCGGCAGCAATTAGCCTGGCCCATCGTTTATAGATGAATGCAGCATCTGATTTGTACAAACGGTTACCGCCTTCTCTGAAGGACGGCTAGCCGTTTCTGCTTGACTGAAATCAGGTGCTTTTATTTTCCGGCGGAAGGGACCTGGAGATGAGAATTGATAAATACATAAGCATGACAGGCCTTTATCCGCGGCGGGAGACTGCCAGGCTGCTGGCAGCCGGCCGGATTACGGTGAACGGTGAGGTCTGCGGTAAACATACAGTTGTTGAGGCGGAGGATCTGGTGGCTGTTGACGGCAACCCGGTCAGCCTGAGCGGGCAGGAAAGGGTCTATCTGGCCCTGAACAAGCCGGTTGGCATTACCTGTACAGCTGCGCCGGGGGTGGAAGGCAACATTATAGATTACATTAACTATCCTTCCCGCATCTTTGCTGTAGGACGGCTGGACAAGCATTCGGAGGGTCTGATTCTGCTCACTAACGACGGAGACATCGTTAATACAATGATGCGTTCGGAAAATCAGCATGATAAGGAATACCATGTAACCGTGGACAAGCCGGTGACCGGAGCATTTCTGGAGGCTATGTCCGCCGGTGTCCCCATTCTCGGAACCGTCACCAAACCTTGCATTACCTATCCGGTCGCAGACCGGCAGTTCGGTATCATACTCACACAGGGGCTTAACCTGCAGATCCGCCGGATGTGCAAGGAGCTGGGCCAAAGAGTGCTCCGGCTGGAGCGGACCCGGATTATGAATATTACCCTGGACGGCCTGGAGCGGGGAGCCTGGCGTCATCTGAGCGAACAGGAGCTGGAGACGCTGATGCATTCCCTGAACGGATGACATCCGGGAGGGCGCTTTTGCGCAAATATAAAAATCCGTATCAGCCGTTACAGCGGCTGGATACGGATTTTTGTTGTAAATATACCGTTTAATCGGCGACAGGAGAGTCAGAGAACACTTTAGGCTCAAACTGCTTGTCGTACAGAGCTTTATACACCCCGTTATATTGCAGGAGCTTGTCATGCGTACCTTTTTCAACGATCGTTCCATCCTTAACCACCAGAATCTGATCGGCCGCAATAATTGTAGACAGCCTGTGGGCAATGATAATCCCGGTCTTGTTCGCCAAAAGGGAGTGCATCGCCTGCTGAATATAGTATTCAGAGACGGTATCAAGGGAAGAGGTTGCTTCATCCATAATAATGATTGGCGGATTCTTCAACAGCACCCGGGCAATGGATAGCCGCTGCTGCTCCCCGCCTGACAGCTTAATCCCGCGGTTGCCGACGAGGGTCTCATATTGCTCCGGCAGCCCCATAATAAAATCATGGATATAAGCGGAACGGCAGGCTTCAACAATCTCGGCTTCAGCGGCATCAGGACGGGCATACAGCAGATTGTCCCGGATTGTGCCGTTGAACAGGTAAGTGTCCTGGGTAACCAGTCCAATCTGGGAGCGCAGCGACTCCAGTGTGAATTCGCGTATGCTAATGCCGCCGATGCTAATCGTGCCTGAATCTGTCTCATAGAGCCGCGGAAGCAGACTGGTAATGGTGGTTTTGCCGGCTCCGCTTGGTCCGACCAGGGCAGTCACTGTGCCGGCATCTGCGGTAAAGCTGATCCCGCGCAGCGCAGGCTTGTCCCGCTGGTAGGAGAAATGAACATTGTCGAACAGGATGCGGTTTCCGGCTGCACTGACCGGCCTCGCATCAGGCTGATCTGTAATCACCGGCTCCATATCAAAATAATCAAAAATCCGTTCAAACAGCGCCGCCGACCGCTTAATATCCACATACAAATTGGTCATCTGCATTACAGGACCGTACAGTCTGCCCAGGAGTGCAACGAAGGTGATGATGATACCGATGGACAGCTCCCCTTGGATAAAAA
This sequence comes from Paenibacillus camerounensis, assembly GCF_000723885.1. Lineage (GTDB taxonomy): Bacteria > Bacillota > Bacilli > Paenibacillales > Paenibacillaceae > Paenibacillus_AQ > Paenibacillus_AQ camerounensis. The sequence goes on along the minus strand of NZ_CCDG010000041.1, from coordinate 41,052 downwards.
GAATTCCGCCGTACAGGTAGATCAGCATCGGGCCGATGCTTGTAAAGGTGGAGAGGAACATAATGAACCAGCGGCCGGCCATGGATTCGCGGATTTGCAGGCCTGTGGCTTCCGCATTAATCGCGGAGAAGCTTGTATATTCGGCAGACTCTCTCGTAAAAAGCTTCATCAGAAGATAGCCGCTGACGCTCATTGTCTCCTGGATGATCCGGTTCTGCTCCGACACCTTTTCCTGCGTCTGCTTCGCGAGCTTCCAGCGGACATTGCCCATTTTGCGGGTAGGCACGATAAACAGGGGCACGACCAGAATGCCGAGCAGGGCCAGCTTCCAGTTCATAATGAACAGCGCGGCTGCAGTGGACACAAGAATAAACAGGTTGCTCGCAAAATTGACAATCGTGTTGTTGAATACGCTCTGTACGCCGGTGATGTCACTGGTCATTCTTGTAATGACCTCACCCTGCTTCACTTCCGAGAAAAATTGCAGCGGCATCCGCTGAAGGTGGCGGTACATCTGGTTTTTCATATCATGCACAATATTTAAGGAGATAAAAGAATTCAAATAATTCTGCAGTACGCCCAGCAGGCCGGAAACGACCGTTGTGCCCAGTGATGCAAGTACAAGCAGAATAAGCAGGTGCAGGTTTTTATCCGGCAGCGCCCGGTCGATAATCTGCTGAATCAGAATCGGAGGCAGCAGTCCCAGCACTGCAGATACGCCCAGTACAAACATCACAACAGCCGTCTGCTTCCAATAGGGGATAAAATATTTGCTGATCCGCAGCAGCACCGCCCGGGATAGCTCCGGTCTGCCCCCGGCTTCATCGAATTTAAACCTTCCATGCCCCGGTCCTCCGCCGAGCCCGCCGGAACTGAAATCTCTAGCCATTAATGCTCACCAGCTTTGCTTGGATTTAATAGAGTGGTCCCGGGTAATTGTACACCTCATGCCGAGCGGGGGAAATGCTATAATTAACACTCTTCACTGCAATATCCCCGTCAGGTCAATATTTATCAGTATGCAAAAGAACGGACAGCCTGCGTTGGCTATCCGTTCTTTTTTCTGTTTAGCAGGCCGGCTGCAGCCAGCTGCTAGAGCCGTACAGCATTCAGCAGCCGGCTTGCGGCTTCTTTAACCTCTGCGGCTGCGGAAATGGCAGAGATGACCGAGATGCCATCTGCACCTGCGCGGATTACGGGGGCGACATTGTCAGCAGTGATGCCGCCGATTCCGACCAGCGGAATGCCGAATCCGCTGAGCCTTAGCTGCTCAATGACCTGCGTGCCCTGCACAGCTCTGGCATCGTCTTTGGAGGAGGTCGGGTAGACCGGCCCGACGCCAAGGTAATCAGCACCGTCAGCGATGGCCTGACGGGCTTCCTCTGGCGTGTGCGCCGACACGCCGACGATTTTGTCTGTGCCAAGCCGGCGCCGGATGGAGCCGGCCGGCTCGTCCTCCTGGCCGACATGCACACCGTCGGCATCCAGTGTCTCGGCAAGCCCGATATCGTCGTTGACGATGAAGGGGATGCCGTGTGCCCGGCAGACAGCCTGAAGCTGACGGCCCAGCCGGACGGCTGCGGCGCCGGTCAGGGCGCCGGGACCCTTTTCACGGAACTGGAACAGTGTGATGCCTCCGTTGATAGCCTGCGTCAGCGTCTCGGCAGGAGAGAGCCGGCAGTTGGCGCTGCCCATAATAAAATACAGCTTCAGTACACGCCGGATATACTCATCGCGGTCCTGCATTACCGGGCATCCCCCTTTTGGACGCGGCGGTACGCAAAATGGTTAGTCGGCCCATGTCCGTTACCGATCCCGAGACCGTGCTCGATGGCCGCCTGAATAAAGGCTTTGGCTGTGTGTATAGCTTCATTAACACTGTCTCCTGCTGCAAGCCCTGCGGTTATCGCTGCCGAGAAGGTGCAGCCGGTGCCGTGCGTATGTCTGGTAGGAATCCGCGGGCTGTCCAGATATGCAAACGCCTGCCCGTCATAGATCAGATCCCGCACATGGTCAGACCCTTCATCATGACCGCCTTTGAGCACAACATATTTGGGTCCCATCGTATGAATCAGCCTGGCGGCCTGCTCACGCTCCTTAAGGCCAGTGATGGTCATGCCGGTCAACATTTCCGCTTCGGGTATATTTGGTGTCACAACAAGTGTCAGCGGCAGCAGACCGCTGATCAACGCAGCTACTGCCTCCTGCTGCAGAAGGGGAGAACCGCCCTTGGCAACCATAACCGGATCGACTATAAGTCTGCTCCAGCCGTAGTCCCGCACCTTGGCGGCGACGATGCCAATAATTCCGCTGCTGAACAGCATGCCGGTCTTCACGGCATCCGGAGGCAGATCGGTGCCGACAGAGTCAAGCTGGGCTGCGACCGCCTCCCCGGTGAGCGGATAAACAGCCTGAACGCCTAGCGTATTCTGTGCAGTTACAGCAGTTAATGCGGACATACCGTAGACACCCAGCTCCTGGAAGGTTTTGAGGTCAGCCTGAATTCCGGCACCGCCGCCGCTGTCAGAGCCGGCAATGGTGAGAGCTTTATATGTGTGGGTCATGAGCTAAGCTCCTTTGCTGCAGATTTATTGTGGATTGAGCTGTTCGATCCGTGCTCTCTGGCTGTACAGCTCCGGTGTTACTGCTGACAGCTGGTTCAGGAATTCAATCTGGAAGGCGCCAGGCCCCTGGCCTTCAGTCTTCTCAGCGGCAAGCTCTGCTGCGACACCATAGAAGGAGAGGGCTTCAGCCGAGGCCTCTAGCCAGTTGCCTTCACTGGCAGCCAGAAATGCGCCGACAACGGCGCTAAGCAGGCAGCCGGTGCCGGTAACCTTGGTCAGAACAGGATGGCCGTTACTGACGACAAAGGTGCGGCTGCCGTCAGTAATGACATCTTCCCGGCCCGTAATGATGACTACACAGCCGAGCTTGCCGGCTGCTTTGCTGGCCAGGGCAATAACATCACCGTCGCCTGCACCGGCATCTACCCCTTTGCTGGCCCAATGCTCGCCTGCCACGTTAGCTACTTCAGCAACATTACCGCGCAGTGCAGTAAGCTGCATGGCCTGTACCAGCTTGTGCGTGACTTCGCTGCGGTAAGCAGTCGCCCCGGCTCCCACCGGGTCAAGCACCAGCGGAATGCTGTGCTTGTTGGCTGATTGTCCGGCGAGAATCATGGAGGCAATAGCCTGTTCATTTAAAGTGCCGATATTCAGCACTACTGCACCAGACATGGCGGCTACATCCTCTACCTCTTCACGGGCATCTGCCATAAAGGGAGAGGCGCCTAGCGCCAGCAGCCCGTTAGCAGAAAAGTTGGCAACAACGATATTCGTAATATTGTGAACGAGAGGATTGAGCTCGCGCACTTTGGCTAAGTAGGACATGTTGATTCCTCCTAAAGAGTGTTATTGAAAGTTTAGGCTCATTCCAGAAAGCTGATGGTTTACATAGATGTATTCAGTGCAGTTAAAAGTCTAAATGGAGCCCGTTCGGCTGCAATAACTGCACTCTGTACATCTAAAAATAGAGAAATGAAGGAAAATCGTGATAATCCGGGATTTTAAGTGTACGAAGTGCAGTTATATCTAAAAAACAGTGAATTTTTCTGGATATAAGTGTACAAAGTGCAGCTAAAAGTTAAACAGCAAGGCGTGGGAGTGCAGATTAGATTCATTGGGCGAATAGCACAACTATGCCCGGTATTCTATGGAAGGGCGGCCAACTGTCCGGGCACTGGTATGATTACCGCTACAGTTCTTCTCCCGCATTATGGATACTCCCGTTTAGACTCCGCGACAACTGGCACTGACTCTGCCATAACCGCAGCTTGCCTTGCAGATTACAGGTTCACAAAAGCCTCATCACTGTTCGTTTCACCTGACAGCAGCCCGTTCCCGGACAGCCAGTCCGCCACCCGGCTCCACGATTCCGGAGTCTGGTGACCGAAGGGCTGGTCTCCGGCATCCATCAGCGGCAGCAGAATATTAAGGCTCTGCACCTCGATCTGCGGGTCGAGCGGAGCGGTGCTGTCCTCATGATCCAGCAGAATCTGCAGAGCCTCTGCAGGGTGCTCCTGCACGAATTGCTGTCCTTTACGGGCGGCGTTCATGAATCTAATGTAATAGTCTTTGGAATCCTCAAGGCTCTGCTCCCCGGTTACCAGCACCAGCTCATAATAGTCGGGTACACCGAACGCCGTGGGATCAATGGAAGTAACGGGATGCTGCTCCTTGGCCAGAATCAGCTGCTCATGATTAATGAACCCGCCGATAATGGCATCGACCCGGCCGGTTGATACGGCCGGAATCAGGTCAAACCCGACATCTATCAACTTCAGGGACTGCGGATCGCCGCCGTCATGCTCTACCATAGTCTTGAGCATTGCTTCATAGAGCGGGATAGAGGAATAGCCGGCGGTTTTGCCGGTCAGATCCTTTGGACTCAGAATCCCGCTGTCTGCCGGGACAAGCAGATGATTAAGCGGATGCTGGACGAGAGCTGCAATCGAAACGACCGGAATCTGCTCTGACCGGGCCATCAGGACCTGGGGCTGATAGCTGAGCGCCAGATCCGCCTTGCCTGCGGCAGCCAGCTTCAGGGCATCATTGCTGTCAGCAGGCATCTGCAGCTCAACCTCCAGCCCTTCGTCCGTGAAATAACCTTTCTCCTGTGCGGCATACAGAAAGGAGTGTACCGCGTTAGGATACCAGTCAAGCATGACTGTCAGCTTGTGTGGCTGGTCGTTGTTAATACCGGAAGCTGCCGTTTTTGCTTCACCTGTACTACTATTAGCTGCCCCGCTGCAGCCGCTGGCAACAGCAAGCAGGCCGATAAGCAGCATGAGCAGACAGCTATTGCGCTGGTGTTTTGGTGATAATCTGGAATAAGTGCGTATGTTGTTCATCTTCGTAATCCTCTTTTCTTCAGAATAATGATTTCAGCAGCACTGACACAGAGAAACAGCAGAATCCCCAGGACAGACAGCAGGCCTACAGCGGCGAACAGCTCTGCACTATGCAGATTGCCGGCCATGCGGCGGCTGTAATAGCCCAGTCCCCGGCTGCCTCCAAGCCACTCGCCGATTGTTGCGCCAATGACACAGTAGACGACAGACAGCTTCAGTCCAGAGAAATAAGCGGGGAGAGCCAGCGGAATTTGCGTCTTGAGAAGCAGCTGCCAGCGGCTGGCTCCAAGTGTCAGCAGCAGCTCCCTGTATTGCCCGCCGCTCTTAAACAGACCGTCATAAGTACCTACAACGACCGGGAAAAAGGCTGTGAGAAAAACAACGGCTACTTTGCCCCCGAGCGTATAGCCGAACCACATAATAAAAACCGGCGACAGGGCAATCAGGGGAATGGTCTGGCTGACAATCAGCAGGGGATAGACAGCCTTGGCCAGGGCTGGAAGCAGATGCATTCCGGTCCCCAGCAGCGTACCGCAGCTTACAGATAGGGCGAAGCCGAGCAGGATTTCCTCCAGCGTTGCCGGCAGATGGAGGCCGAACAGCAGCTCACGCTGCGCTATCACTGCATTCCATACAGCGGATGGTGCAGGAAGGATGAAGGCAGGCACGCGGCCGTAACGAACGCCTGCCTCCCAGCCGGCCAACAGGACCAGTACCAGCAGGACTGAAGGGGTGTAGGCGGTAAGCAGCCGCTTAATTTGCACAGTTCCCATGCAGCCTCCGTTCCAGCTCCATCCGCAGGGCAATGAACTGCGGCTGATAGATCATCTCCCCGCTCCTTGGCCGCGGCAGCCGGACTGCCAGTTCCTCCAGTCCGCCGCCGCTGTGCATCATATAGATCCGGTCGCTAAGCAGCAGCGCTTCCTCCAGGTCATGGGTGATGAACAAGACGGTCCGCTCAAGTCCGGACCACAGCTCCAGCAGCCATTGCTGGAGTCCGCGCTTGGTCAATGCATCCAGGGCACCAAAGGGCTCATCCAGCAATAGCAGTTCAGAGCCTGAGGACAGAGTCCGGGCCAGTGCAGCGCGCTGGCGCATGCCGCCGGACAGCTCATGAGGATAGGCAGCCTCCGTACCGGACAGGCCGAGGCTGTGCAGCAGGCTGCGAATCTGCTGCACAGCGTCTGCTTTGGTACCGGATTGCTTAAGCTCCCAGGGCAGCAGGCAGTTGCCTTCGACCGTCCTCCATGGCAGCAGCAGATCCTGCTGGGGCATATAGCCAACCCTGCCAAGCCGTGAAGCAGCTTTGGGGGAGGGCTCTCCGGCCAAGCTGACGATTCCGCCGGAAGGCTCAAGCAGTCCGGCAATAATCTTAAAGAGAGTACTTTTGCCGCAGCCGCTGGCACCTGCAACCGAAATGAATTCCCCGCGCCGGATCTTCATTGACAGCTCTGTGAATACCGGCGGCTGATCAGCTGTATAGGAGTAAGATAAATTAGAAACAGATAACATGAGAGCAGGCAGACCTCCTAGTCATACAAAAGACATTACACGCAAAAAGACCCCGCTATTTCCGGAGGAAATAATGGGGTCTGAAAGATACAGTTGAGCCGGTCTGATAGCAGCCGTTCTGTTCATTTCTGCTCCACTTCCCTCCGCTGGTATAATCCAGATCAGGTTCCAAGGGTCCGGAGCTTAAGCTCCGTCTCAGTCGGCCGACTCCCCTAGTGAAATAACAGGTCAATATGCAATTCGTAATTGCTAATTAATATACCATAACTTGGAGGTTTGTAAAGGGAGGGTTACGGATTCTTCCGGATTCCGGTCACGAACAATGCCAGAATGCCTTCAGTAATCTGCTCCTTCGAAGAGCTGTGCTGCTTCTGCTGATACAGATAAAGATCCGGGCTGAGCGCAGCAATCAGCGCTGTGGCCGTGAACTGAGGATCAACCGCACTGATCTCACCGGCAGAGGCGGCGCGCTCTAACAGCTCGGCCAGAAATCCGTTCAGCCTGCGGAAAAAAGGATGCTCGAACTGGGTAAGCTGCTTTTTGCCGGTGAACTCTGATTTAATGAACAGCAGGAGCTCGGCATACTGTTCGATAAAGCTGACAATCCGGCTTATACTGCTGTGCAGGTGATCCAGTGCACTATTTTCAGTTCCGGGGAACTGAAGCTCATGTTCCAGCCCGGACAAAAATGTCTCAGTGCTGTCCCTAAGCAGCAGGGAGCAGATTTCACCCTTGTCTTTGAATCTGCGGTACAGCGAGCCCTGGCCGATGCCGGCCCGTTTGGCGATGGCGTGCATACTGACGGCCTCCAGCCCGTTTGCTGTAAACAGCTCGCGGGCAGCCTCAAGAATACGCTCTTTATATGGATCTGCAGCGTTAGCATTCATAATGAAATAAGCCTTCCTTTCTTTGAGAAGAGGTTAGAACGCGGCGGTATAAGATATATTTGACACAGCGGACAATTGTCCGTAGACTGTTAATGAACTTGCGGACAGTTGTCCGCATGGATATTATATCTGGAGAACGGGACTGCGGTCAATGAAGCCTGCACACCGTACAGGTACAGGAGGATAAGTAATATGGAGGGTGTACTGAAGGAAGAGGCTGATTTTCGTCTATCGGCCATACTGGTGCCGCTACTAGCAATCATTCTGGGTGTATTTATGGTCGTGCTCGACAGCACGGCAATGAATGTGGCGCTGTCCACTCTGGTTGAGGATTTTCATACCGATTTAACGACCTTGCAGTGGATTGTAACCGGCTATATGCTGGCGCAGGCCTCGGTTATTCCGTTGTCCGGCTGGCTGTCAGACCGGTTTGGGGCCAAGACGGTCTTCCTGACTGCGGTTGTCGTATTCACTATAGGGTCCATTCTGTGTGCAACGCCTAACAGTGCCGAGTGGCTGATTGCCTTCCGGGTGCTGCAGGGAATTGGCGGCGGATGTGTCCTGCCGGTAGGCATGGCATATGTGTACAGGCTTGCACCGAAGAGCAAAGTTGGTATCGTAATGGGCATCATGGGCATACCGGTGCTGTTTGCTCCGGCAATCGGGCCGGTCTTGTCAGGCTGGCTGGTTCAGTATCATTCCTGGCGATGGATTTTTCTGATCAACATTCCGATCGGTATCCTCTGTCTACTGATCGGCCTGCGGAAGCTGCCGAACGCCAAGCGCAGCCAGGTTCCCGGAATGGACAAGCTGGGCATGGTTCTGGGTCCTCTTGCCTTTGCTTCCCTTACCTATGGGGTAAGCCAGGGGGCAGAGAGCTGGACGTCCGGCAAGACACTGGTAGGCTTGGCGCTGGGGCTGGCTGCCCTGATTGCTTTTATTATTGCTGAGCTGCGTTCAAGGACTCCGCTGCTGGAGCTGCGCATCCTCCGTTCGGTAGATTTCAGTACAGGGATTCTAGTCCAGTGGATTGCCCAGTTCGGGCTGTACGGCGCGTTATTTCTGCTTCCGCAGTTTCTGCAGCAGGCCCGCGGGTTCGGAGCCTTTGATACCGGGCTGACCCTGCTGCCGCAGGCCATTGCCTCCGGGCTGATGATGCCGCTCGCCGGGATTCTTTTTGACAGAATCGGTGTGCGCTGGCTGGTGGTCTGCGGACTTAGCCTTGTCTCCGGCGCACTGTATCAGTATTCCCATGTGGATCTGACTACACAGAGCCGCGAGCTGATCGTGCCGCTCATCATGTGCGGGGCGGGGATGGGCCTGATGATGATGCCGATGAACACCCATCTGCTCAATAAAGCACCGATACAGCTGGTCAACAGGGTAACATCGCTGACCAACTCCATGCAGCAGGTTATTAATTCACTCGCAGTATCTACACTGGTTACCATTCTTACCTCCAGAGCAGCGGCGCGCGGTGCAGAAATGCAGGCGGAGGCGTTAGCATCTGGAGTTGATCCCGCTTCCGTTTCACCCGACGTGCTGAAGCAGGCTACACAGACTGTGATGGCCCAGGGCTTCGCTGATACCTTCCGTATTATGATTTTTGTCGCGCTGGGCGGTGCTGTCCTCGGATTGCTGCTGCGGCGGGGCCGAAAAGGCGGGGATGACGGGTCCAGACCGCAGGCGGAAATGATGCACGGCTAATTTGAATCAATGCTCCCTGTGTTTAAATCCCCGGCGGCACCACTACAGGTGCACGGGGATTTTTTGTGCTGATGCTGAATGAAAGGGAAAGGAATAGCCTGCATTGGGCATGATAAATTTAATCTGTAACAGCTAAGTAGAGGATAAGGAGGAGTATCCAATGAAAAAGTGGGCGCTTGCGCCGGTGCTGCTGCTGGGCATTGTCCTTGCGGCATGCGGCAGCAATGATAACAATAATGCGGCTGAAGGGACAACCGGCGGCGCGGATGTATCAGCTGCTCCAGCAGAGCAGAACAGTCTGGAAACGGTAAAAGCTTCCGGCAAGCTCAGAGTAGGCACTGAAGGCACATACTCTCCGTTCACCTACCATGATGCAGACGGAAAGCTAACCGGTTTTGACGTGGACATTGCCAGGGAGATAGCCAAGCGGATCGGCGTGGAAGCGGAGTTTATCGAGACCCAGTGGGACGGTATTTTTGCCGGGATGGATGCCGGGCGCTTTGATGCTATTTTTAATGAGGTATCCATTACGGATGAGCGGAAGGTGAAATATGATTTCTCTGAACCTTACGTAGTGTCCAAAGCAGTGCTGATTGTAGGGGAGAATAACGGGGAGATCAAAAGCTTCGCTGACCTCAAGGGTAAAAAAGCCGGCCAGTCGCTGACCAGCAACCTGTCTGACATTGCACGCAAGAACGGTGCGGAAATTGTGGCGATAGAAGGCTTCAATCAGGCCATTGACCTCCTGGTCTCCGGACGGATAGATGCTACGGTTAACGACGGTTTATCCTTTCTGGATTTGAAAAAGCAGAAGCCGGATGTGCAGATCAAGCAGGTTGATGAAATGGCCGAAGGCTCGCGCAGCGCTGCCGTGTTCCTGAAGGGCAATGAGGAGCTGGTGCAGGCGGTGGACGGGGCGCTCGCAGCAATGAAGGAGGACGGGAGCTATCTTGCCATTTCCGAGAAATACTTCGGGGCAGATGTCTCAAAATAATAGCTGAAGGAGCGCTCCCTGCGATGGACGACCGCAAGCTGCAAATATTTCTGGATTCGCTGCTGCCTCTGCTCAAGGCAGGAGTGGCGTATACGATTCCGCTGGCGCTGATCTCCTTTATACTGGGACTGCTGCTTGCAGTGGCGACTGCGCTGGTGCGGATCTCGGCATGGCGGATACCCGGGCTGATTGCCAGGTTTTATGTGTGGCTTATCCGGGGAACTCCGCTGCTGGTCCAGCTGTTTATTATTTTCTACGGGCTGCCTGCCGCCGGGATTGTACTGGACCCGTTTACCGCTGCGGTAATCGGATTCACGCTGAGTGTCGGAGCCTATTCGTCTGAGATAATCAGGGCCGCCGTTTTGTCGGTTCCCAAAGGCCAGTGGGAGGCAGCTTATTCTGTCGGGATGACCCGCGTGCAGGCGCTGCGCCGGATTATTGTGCCCCAGGCGGTAAGGGTATCCGTTCCCCCGTTGTCCAATTCCTTTATCAGCCTTGTAAAAGACACCTCGCTCGCCGCCGGCATTACCTATGTGGAGATGTTCAGGACAGCCCAGCAAATTACCGCGACCACCTATGAGCCGCTGCTGCTCTATTGTGAAGCTGCGCTGTATTATCTGCTCTTCTGTTCCGTGCTGTCGGTGGTGCAAAGCAGGCTGGAGAAACGGTTTGACCGTTACTCGGCCGGATAAGGAGGCGTTATATGATTGAGGTTCGCGGTCTGCATAAATCCTTTGGGCAGCTGCAGGTGCTGAAGGGAGTGAGTCTGAGGCTTGAGCATGGAAAGGTACTGGTTATCATAGGCCCTTCGGGCTCCGGTAAAACAACGCTGCTGCGCTGCTTCAATCTGCTTGAGATCCCGGATGGGGGGAGTTTGTCCATTGCCGGTCTTGAGCTCAGCTTCGCGGGTAATGTTAAGCTTGCCAGGAAGGATATACTGAGCCTGCGACAGAAGTCGGGGATGGTATTCCAGTCCTATAACCTGTTTCCGCATATGACCGCGCTCGGCAATGTAGCCGAAGGCCAGATTACCGTACAAAAGCGTTCCCGGAAGGAAGCGGAGAAGCGGGGAGAGGTGCTTCTGGCTAAAGTAGGTTTGTCTGACAAAACCGGCGCATACCCGCACCAGCTGTCCGGCGGCCAGCAGCAGCGGGTTGCTATTGCCCGGGCAATGGCGGCGGAGCCGGAGGTGCTGCTGTTTGACGAGCCAACCTCGGCGCTGGACCCTGAGCTGGTCAGTGAGGTACTGAAGGTCATCCGCCAGCTGGCTGCCGAAGGCAGGACGATGATCATTGTCACCCATGAGATGCGGTTTGCCGCAGATGTCGCGGACACCCTAATTCTTATGGATCAAGGCGTCATTCTGGAGCAGGGCACTCCGCAGCAGGTGCTGGAGCAGTCAGAGAATCCGCGTGTCCGGCAGTTTTTGAACAGAATAAAAGGGGAATGAGTATAAGCAAAAAGGCAGCCCGGATAAACCGGTCTGCCTTTTACGCTGCTGAAGGACTCAGCGATGCTGTGCGGGGGAGCACAAAATAGATGCACGAATGTAAGCTTATACTATATGCTTAGCTGCCAGGTGTAGTATCAAGGGATTTGAGGTATTCCAGCGCGTTGTAGAGCATGACTGCGGCCTCTGCACGGGTTATCTCACTTTTTGGATTAAATTTGCCGTTTGCGTCAAGCGTATTAATCTTGTATTTCAAGGAACGCTGGATGCTGCCCTGATACGAAGGGTTCAACGATGCTTCATCCGCAATATCCGCAGGTACCAGATTAATCAGCGGCAGATTGCCGGCTTTTTCAACGCCCTGGACCAGCAGGCTGGTGAACAGCTCCTTCGTGATCGGCTTCGACGGGTCAATGTCCGCAGGGATCTCTACACCATTAAAGTGAGCGTTAATAAAAGCCTCGGCATACCATGCCGTATCCTTTACCTTGCTGAATATGCCGCTCGCCACAGGCGCTTTGTTAAAACTGATGGCTGCGAGGCTAAGCTGAAGTCCGCCTGAGATAAACTGGACGCCTTGTGCTGTAGTCACTGTGGAGCCGGGCAGGAACTGGGTATCGGAGATTCCTTTAATCAGACCCTGCGCTTTCAGCGCGTTGATCTTATCTTTGCCGGTCACATTGTCGATATCCTTGAAGGTGCCGCCGGCTGCAAACATGGAGGTTCCCAGCGAGAAGGTTAGGATTGAGACCGTTGTAATCAAAGCAAATGCACGTTTTTTCATGTTCATCACCATTTCACCTCTATACGTAAGTTGGGCCGCTTGGCCGTTATCTACTATAGTAACGCAGCAGCAGAGGGAAATGTTGCGCAAGATTGTCTTGAGCATAATGAATTTTACATATTCTCCTGAAACAGCAGGTTGCGGTAAGGATATTTGCTGAACCGGGTCTTGAACCGCAGCGCCACTCCAAGGTCTTCTATGGTTATAGTCTGCAAAGCTTTTGTCTTAATCTGATTCCTGATCAGCGTGCAGACACGCCGTATATCATTCCGGTTGATCGCTGCCGCAAGGGCCTCCGCATAAGAAGAGGAAGCTGAGAGCTTACGGTAAAAGGGGATGACAGCAAGCGCAACCGTGCGGTGAACCCTGGTATTAAAGGTGAACTGTACCGTACCCGGCGGAATTGTAGTTCCGTTAGTATAAAAAGCGACAGGCAGCGGATATGGAAAGGAAATAAAATAACCGATACCGTTCGTTCCATAATTCTCCACGCCGGCAAGGGTAGGGATTTGGGATAGCAGGGAGCCCATCAAACTAAGGTCTGCATTGACAACTGCGGCTGACCATTGTGCGGCAAAGGTCCGGTTTCCGGCAATTTTCCGGTAGAACGGCAGCATGGCCTTTGCGGTCTGGCGCAGAATGCGGGCAGTTACCCGGGGCTGGGCAAGCTGTCTCCGGTTTGGCTCGGCCATTATGACCATCCTCACTTATAATAGATTTGTAATCCCTATAAGATATGGCCGGATAGCCCTTTGCGGATGGGCAGCAGCTTAGCCGCTCGGAATATAAATTATAATTACGCGTGTGCGAAAATTACCGTATTAATGTTATAATAATGTCAGGTGCTTTTCATTTTTAGTACAATTTGCTATGCTTATATCGTAATAATTACTGATAAATGACAGGTCTTTTTGTTCAACGGAAAGGTGGTGGGGTAATTGAACCCGATTGCAAATATCAGCCAGCAGTTTGCCGCGCATAATTATAAATTAACCCCTCAGCGTGAAGCGATCGTGAAGGTGCTGCTAGATAATGAAGAGGAGCATCTGAGCGTAGAAGAAGTGTATATGAGGGTGAAAAACAGTTATCCCCATCTTGGGCTGGCTACAGTATACCGGACCCTTGAGCTGCTGTGTGAACTGCATATCGTTGAAAAAATGAATTTCGGCGACGGTGTAGCCCGCTATGATCTTAGAGACGATAGTCACGCCCATATGCACCATCATCTGATCTGCAGTGTATGCGGCAGGCTGGAGGAGATTAAAGATGACTGGCTGCTTGAGCTGGAACAGCGGCTGGAGCGGGAATACGGCTTCAGCGTAACGGATCACCGGCTTGATTTCAAAGGAACTTATAATAACTGCAGGCAGACCGGCTGTAAAGGTGACAAGCACCGGCAGGCGGTGTCCTGACGGCAGATAGGCAGAACAGGCAGGTTCGTCAGCTCATACACAAAAAAGCAAGGCTGCTCTGATAGCGGCCCTGCTTTTTTGTGTTATATGCCGGAGCTTAGGATCTGGAGGGGACAAATGACTTGATCCAGGTGCCAAAGCTGCCGGGATTGCGGGACTGTACAAGGATGACGCCCTCACCGCGGAAACGGCAGACAATCGCTTCACCGCTGGTCAGGCTGTTCAGCCAGCCGGAGGCGGCTTTTTCAATTTTGTAATCCATATAGCTTGGCCATGCTACCAGATGCCCGTTGTCGATGATCATCTCTTCACCCGGACCGAGATTAATGGCGTGAATCGCACCGAATGACGACAGGAAGACTGTCCCTCTGCCGCTGATCTCGACAATGAAGAATCCTTCGCCAGAGAAAATACCGCGTGCGAGATTCTGCATCTTCGTATTGACCTGAATGCCGCTTGTGCCGGCGAGGAAGCCGTCCTTCTGTACATACAGTTTATAAGAGCCGTCGAGCTCAATAGCCTGAACGTCACCGATGGCTCCCGGAGCGAGCAGCACTTCACATTGTCCACGCGTTGCAGTCAGCTCCTGAAAGAAGAATTTCTCGCCGCTCAGCATCCGGCCCAGGCCGCGCATCAGGCCGCCGTCAACCGTGCCCCTCAGCTCGATGCCCGGTGACATTGCAACCATTGCGCCCATTTCCGCTTTCACACTCTCACCCGGATTCAGCTCTACCTTGAGCATCGCAAATGCCCCGTCATACAGCACATCGTACTTCATCAATATATCCTCCGCTTCAATTGGGATGTATAAAATCTTTTCCAGTCAACTATACCGTGTAGATTCTGTGCAATTATGTTAAAATTATAACAGTTCAAATAAAGGAGTGTTGCTTAAATGGCACGTACAAAAACGCAGAAGGCGCTGCGGCAGGCAGAGCGTACAGGAACCTGGTGCGCTGAGAAGAACCGGAGAACCGCCTCGGATTACGGCGCAATTTCACAGCATGTGAGGGTTATACCGGACAAACGGGAGAAACTGAATAAGATCAAACACAAGGAGCGGATCTTTCAGGATGGCGCTCCTTTTGATTTGTATACAGGTAAGGCTGTCTGACCAGCCCGTTACATCTGCGCCCTGCTGTAGATCCGGTACTGCTTGGGTGACATCCCGAATCTTCCCCGGAACAGCCGGTGGAAATAGGTATAATTGGCGAACCCGCAGGTTTCGGAGACATGCTCCAGCGGCATCGGGCTAAAGGTGATGCGCTCACGGGCCATTTCAAGCCGCACATCATTTACGTACTTAACTATGGTAGTGCCAAATGCTTCTTTGAACAGATGCACAGCACGGGAAACAGAAATATCCGCGTAGTCTGCCACATCTTCAAGCCGGAAGGGGATTGCGGCATGCTCTTCCACATACTGCTTCATCCGGTATGCAAGATAACCCTTGGGTGAGATGGCCCGCTGCTCTGTCATCAGCCTGTCAATTTCCATACATAAAATCTGCAGATAACAAGCTGTAATCTCCGGTGATGACTCCGACAGGCGGCGCTGCTCCAGGACAAGCTGGCGGAACAGGCCGAGGAAATGCTCGGTCAGCGGCAGACGCAGCACAGCCGGACGCTGCTTCCGGCTCCACCATGCCTCAATCCAGGGCCCGCCGCAAAAAATATGATAATCCCCGCTTTCCACCCGCGGTTTACCGGCTGCATAGATTTCCTTGTCGATGCTTAGGTAGTAGGGATCGTGAGGGGCAAACAGCATTAGATCGCCAGCTTCAACAGGAGAGAGGACACCGTCAATACGGGTCCGGCTGCGTCCTTCGGTCTGCAGGCGCAGCAGATAATTCTGCACTCCGTCCGTCCTGGACATGTGAAACGGCTTACGGTGGAAGGAAAATCCCGCTGTAAAAACGTGGCAAGGTGCGGTGTAAGTCATGGGTCCTCCTGAGTAGCAGAAATGATAGCAAGATTGTTCATGTTTGAATCATATTATTCATTTTATTATATACGCTTTCATATTACCATGTAGCTATGCAAAAACATAGACATAAGAAAAAGGAGGCTGTGTTGCGGCTCCAGGAGCTACATAAGCAGTTAGGGACAGTGGAGAGTACAAATACAGAGGAAGCAGGGCAATATATAAGAACAGCCCTATTGTTCAGGTGGCCGTGCCGGTCTGCCTGAGCTTGTCTGATATAGTAGGACAACAAGAATGATGCACAAATGAACTCTAATTTGAACGGGAGTGGGAACGATGTTGAAGGTGGGTCTGCAGCTCTATACGCTTAGAGAAGAACTGGAACAGGATTTCGAAGGAACGCTGCGTAAGGTTGCGGCACTGGGATACAGCGGCGTGGAGTTTTTCCATTATTTTGGCCGGACCGCCGAGCAGGTCAAGAGCCTGCTGGATGAAACCGGACTTGCCGTGCTTGGGGCACATCGTCCGTACGATGCCATGCTGAATGATACAGCGGAAGAAATCCGCTACAATCTGGCGATCGGCAACCGCAATCTGATTATCCCTTTTCTGACTGAAGAACAGCGCAACTGGGAAGAGGTAGCTGCCAACCTGCGTGTAATCGGTGAAAAATGCCGGGAGCAGGGTGCAGTGCTGTATTACCACAATCATGATTTCGAATTTACAGAATCATACGGAGAGCGGACTGCTTTTGACGGGATATTTGAAGAGGTGTCTGCCGACGTGCTGCAGGTCGAAATGGATACCGCCTGGGTTCATTTCGCCGGATATGATCCGGTAGCATATATTCAGAAATATGCAGGCCGCCTGCCGATCATCCATCTTAAGGATGTTAAGAAACAGGAAGACGGATCACCGGAGACGGTTGTGCTGGGTGAAGGGGAAGTGAATCTTCCGGCGGTTCTCGAAGCGGCTGCTGAAGCTGGTGTGGAATGGGCTGTTGTTGAGCAGGATTTCTGCAGCCGTTCACCGCTGGCAAGTGTAGAGGACAGTTTAAACTGGGTAAAAGCTTACGCTAATCAAGGGGGAAAAGTTCATGTCTAACAATAAACATAAAATCGCTATCATCGGCTGCGGAGGGATCGCCGGCGGCAAGCATATGCCTAGCCTGTCCCGCCAGGCGGATGCTGAAATGGTAGCCTTCTGCGATATCGTTGCAGAACGCGCACAGGAAGCAGCTGATAAATACGGCGCTGAAGGTGCTGCAGTGTACACGGATTTCCGCGAGATGCTGGCGGCAGGCGGATTTGACATCGTCCACGTATGTACACCAAATGACAGCCATTCCGAAATTACAGTAGCAGCTCTTGAAGCCGGTAATCATGTTATGTGCGAAAAGCCGATGGCTAAGACTACTGCCCAGGCCCGGGAAATGCTTGATGCTGCGCGCCGTACCGGCAAGAAGCTCTCGATAGCCTATCAGAACCGCTTCCGTTCCGACAGCGAATATCTGAAGGGAATGTGCGAAGCCGGTGAGCTGGGCGACATCTATTACGGTAAAGCGATTGCCCTGCGCCGCCGTGCTGTTCCTACCTGGGGCGTATTCCTGGATGAAGAGAAGCAGGGCGGAGGCCCGCTGATCGATATCGGTACGCATGCTCTTGACCTGACGCTGTGGCTGATGGACAATTACAAGCCGCGCATGGTAGTCGGATCGACCTTCCACAAGCTGGGGCAGCGCAGGAATGCCGCTAACGCCTTCGGTCCGTGGGACCCGGAGCAATTCAAGGTTGAAGATTCTGCATTCGGATTCATTACAATGGAGAATGGAGCAACGATCTCGCTGGAATCCAGCTGGGCGCTTAATGTGTCCGAGTTCGGCGAAGCCAAGACACTGCTCGCGGGTACCGAGGGCGGTGCCGATATGAAGGACGGCCTGCGTATTAACGGCGAACGTGCCGGACGTTTGTTCGAAACAAAGGTTGATCTCTCCTCGGGCGGTGTAGCCTTCTATAGCGGCTCTGCCGAAACAGAAGCGGACCGTGAAGCCCGCCTGTGGCTGGAAGCGGTAAGAGAAGACAAGGACCCGGTAGTCAAGCCTGAGCAGGCACTGGTCGTAACCCAGATTCTTGAGGCTGTATATGAGTCCGCCCGTACCGGCCGGGCCGTATATTTTGACGGCAGCTCGGACAACTAATAATGAAGGCCGGACAGAACCCTGAATATGGAGCACAGGGTTCTGTCTGCAATAAGGATACATTAGACAAACAGGAGTGGAATCCATGGGTTATAGTAAACATACTGTAGTAATCGTCGGTTATGGCGGCATGGGCAGTTATCACGGCCAATTAATCAGCAGTAATGATAATCTTGAGGTGGCAGGGACATTTGACCTGCTGGACACGCGGCGCCAGGCTTCTGTTGAAGCCGGCTATACAGCATACGGCAGCTATGAGGAAGTGTTGGCAGATCCCGCTGTAGAGGTAGTGCTGATTGCTACGCCTAATGATGTGCACAAAGATATTGCTGTGCGTGCACTGCAGGCCGGCAAGCATGTTGTCTGCGAGAAGCCTGTAGCTATGTCCTCTGATGAGCTTAAGGAAATGATTGCGGCTGCAGAAGAGGCCGGACGGGTGCTGATGGTTCACCAGAACAGACGCTGGGATGAGGATTTCCGGATTATCAAGCAGATGTATGAGGCAGAGACAATCGGGACGCTGTTCCAGATTGAGTCCCGTGTGCACGGGGCGAACGGTATTCCGGGCGACTGGCGGCATGTCAAGGCCCAAGGCGGCGGAATGCTGCTGGACTGGGGCGTACATCTGCTGGATCAGCTGCTGTTCATGATCGACAGCAAGGTGGTTAGTGTCAGCAGCACCTTGAGCTATATCCTAGGCAATGACGTAGATGACGGCTTTGAGGCAGTGCTGCAGTTCGAGAACGGCATCAAGGCTATTGTCGAGGTGGGAACGACCAACTTCATTACGCTGCCGAGATGGTATGTGAAGGGGCTGGAAGGATCAGCTGTTATTGAAGACTGGTCCCTTACAGGTAAAATTATCACCCGCAACAATGAAGCCGAGCACCGCGAACCGACTCCGATCCGTGCCGGCGTCGGCTTAACGAAGACAATGGCACCGCCTTCTGAAGGCTCTACCCTAACAGGCGAGCTGCCTCCGGCATATGAGCTCCCGGACGGGTTCTACAGCAATTTCGTTGCTGTAATTGAGGGTACCGCTGAACCGATCGTGAAGAATACGGAAGTGCTGCGTGTGCAGAACCTGATTGAAGCCATTTTTGCATCAGCTGAGCAAAACGAGGTTATTAAGAATTTTGATACCTACGGGGCTTAATTATTAACCACATATAACGAGGAGAGGCGGCAGGTCAATGAAACTTGGCGTATTTATGGTGCTTTTCGGCGGTCGCAAGCTGGAGGACGCGCTGGACTATGTAGTATCCAAAGGGCTCAAGGCAGTTGAGATCGGAACGGGAGGTTATCCGGGTAACAGTCACTGTGACCCTAAGCTGCTGCTGGAGGACGAAGCTGCGCTTAATGAATTCAAGCAGCAGATTGAATCCCGCGGACTGATTATCAGTGCGCTGAGCTGCCACGGTAACCCGCTGCATCCGCAGAAGGAGCTCGCGCAGAAGGACCACGAGGATCTGGTGAATTCCATCAAGCTTGCACAGAAACTGGGTGTACCGGTAGTGAACACGTTCTCCGGCTGTCCGGGAGACCATGAGGGTGCCAAGTATCCGAACTGGCCGGTTGCACCGTGGCCCAATGATTACCAGGAGATTCTGACCTGGCAATGGGAGCAGAAGGTTATTCCTTATTGGAAGGAAATGGCGGACTTCGCGACAGAGCACGGAGTTAAGATCGGTCTGGAGCTGCACGGCGGTTTCTCTGTTCATACACCGGCTACCCTGCTGCGCCTGAGAGAGGCTGCAGGCGATGCCATCGGAGCTAATCTTGATCCAAGCCATATGTGGTGGCAGGGCATCGATCCTGTGCAGGCCATACAGATTCTCGGCAGAGCAGGAGCAATCCATCATTTCCACGCTAAGGATACCGTTATTGATCCGGTTAATGTCAACAAGCATGGTCTGACTGACATGCAGCCTTACACCAATATGCTGGACCGCGCGTGGCAGTTCCGCTCCGTGGGCTACGGTCATGATGTGAAGACCTGGGCTGATATAATCAGCGCACTGCGTCTTGTCGGCTATGATTATGTAGTAAGCATAGAGCATGAGGACGGTCTCATGTCGATTGAAGAGGGTTTCTCCAAAGCAGTAGATAATCTCCGCCAGGTGCTGATCGAAGAGCCGCTTGGAGAGATGTGGTGGGTGTAACAGGCGGTGGAGAGCTTTACTAAGGTCAAGCTGAACGACAGCGAGCTGAGCTCTGCGGTGCAGGCAGCTTTTGGCAAAGAGGCTGTAATCGTCTCAGCTATTGAGCTGACGGGCGGATTTTTTAACACTGCTTACGATCTGGAGCTTGAGGACGGAAGACAGCTTATTCTAAAGGTTGCCCCGTCTGATAGAACCGTTACTCTCAGCTATGAGAAGAATATTATGGCTGCTGAAGTAGAAGCGCTCCGCCTTGTTGCAGCGGATGGACGGATTCCGGTTCCCGCTGTGTACAGCTATGATGACAGCCGCAGTATTATTCAAAGCCCTTATTTTTTCATGGAAAAGATTTCCGGCCAGCCATACAATGAGGTGAAAGAAGGCTACTCACCTGTTGAACAGGCTGAGATTGAAAGAGAGCTGGGCCGGTACCAGCGCCTGATAAACGGGATTACGGGTCCAAGGTTCGGACTGTTCGTGCAGGAGGAGTCGCAAGCTGGGGTGAGCTGGCGGGAGTCATTTACCCGGATGTTCCGTACTCTGCTGGAGGACGCCAGGGAGCTTGGCGTGGTTTTGCCGGCTGGGGAGGAAGTGATCTGGCAGCTGCTGGAGCATTATCTTCCCGCTCTGGATGAGGTAACGGAGCCGCGGCTGGTCCATTGGGATCTGTGGAACGGTAACTTGTTTGTGCAAAACGGCCAGATTATCTCGATCATTGACTGGGAGCGGGCGCTCTGGGGCGATGTACTGATGGAATATTATTTCAGGCATTTTGAGCAGTCCGAGCCCTTTCATGAAGGCTACGGACAACACTTCGGCAGTCCGGGAGAGCGTCTGCGCATTAAGCTCTACGATTTCTACCTAGACCTGATTATGAGGATTGAATGTGACTCACGCCAGTATATAGACGGGAATCACATACGCTGGGCTGAAGAAAATCTGAACGGGAGCTGGAAATCGTTCAGCTCTTTGGACAGCGGTTCATAATTGTGAATGCTGGAAGGCCGGTCCGCTATCCGCGGAGCCCGGCCTTCTTGTGTGGAAACAGGAAGCTGCAGCAGCAGATCAGCCGCTTAGAAGCGGTTTGGGACAGCAACCACAGGATCTGTGTCTGCCTCATAATCAATTCCCGCAGTCTCAAAGCCGAACAGCTGAAAGAACGCTTCACGGTATCCGTGCAGATCGGACAGCTCATTAACAGTCCCTGTAGCCAGCTGCGCCCACAGCCGGTCTACTTCTGCCTGAACGGCAGGCTCAAGCTCCCGGTCGTCAATCCGGATACGGCCGTTCTCATCAACCGGAGTGCCTCCGGCTGCATATAGGCGTTCATTGAACAGCCGGTAAGCCTGCTCTATGCATCCTTCATGGGTCCCCTGTTCCTTCATGATTTTGTATAGGAGAGAGATGTAGAGCGGAACCACCGGCAAGGCAGAGCTGGATTGTGTAACCAGACCCTTGCTGACTGCCACATAGGCCCTGCCGCCTCCCGGAGCAAGCTGGCTGTCCAGCAGACGGGCGGTCGCCTCCAGATGGTCTTTAGCCCGGCCTATAGTGCCCTTGCGGTAAATTTCCTGGGTCAGCTCGGGTCCGATATACGAGAATGCCAGTGTTATGGCATTGTCAGCGAGAACTCCGGCTGCTTTTAGGCTGTCTATCCATAGCTGCCAGTCCTCACCGCCCATAACCTGAACGGTAGCGTCAATTTCCTGCTCAGTGGCAGCATCTACAGTAACCTGCGAGACTTCTCCGGTATGGAAATTGACAGTTTTGTTAGTATAGGGCTCGCCGATAGGCTTCAGGACGGAATTGTGAACCTGACCGGTCACCGGGTCTGTCCGGCGGCCGGTGGCAACGCTGTAAATTACCAGGTCCACCTGTCCCAGCTCACGCCTGATCAGGTCAGCTGTGCGCTCTTTGGTTTCTTGTGTGAAGGCATCCCCGCAGACGCTATAGGAGCTCAGGTCCGTCTCTAAGGCTGCCTGTTCAAAGGCTGCGGAGTTATACCATCCCGCGGAAGCAGTACGGACAGCAGTAGCTGTGCTTGGGCGGTAGACCCCTACAGTTGCTGCTCCGGCACCAAAGGCAGCGGTAATTCTGGAAGCGAGCCCATATCCCGTAGAGGCGCCGATGACCAGCACGCGCTGCGGACCTTTAACTGACGGCCGGGCGCGTATATACCCGATCTGCTCCAGCACCTGTTGTGCGCAGCCTGCGGGATGGGCAGTCGTACATATAAATCCTCTGGTTCTTGGCTTAATGATCACCTTGGAATCATTCCCCTCATGGAACTGTTAAATATAATTTAGTATGACATAACCGGAGGTAGTATTATAGCCAGTATTCGATCTGACGGACTCTCGTGTACAAGGCGGTGTTCTCGTCCCTTTGACAATGTATACTAACTTAACAATGAGGGTGTTACTCTGTATGTTTTTAACCGTTTGGGACAAAGTATGAATTCTAAGCCGGATAACACTGGCAGATCGGATACAGCGTTCAAGGCTTTGCCATAAATGCTGTTTGCAGTTCATTTGCTTGTGAAAGACAAGTCTTAAGCCTTCAGGGCGTTGATTCCGCGTCATTAAAGGTCATAGCTGACATGTTTTGTAGGATTCATTTTCAGAAAAGCACTTGACTAAGAGGTATAATGATAGATAAAATATTACTTATTGCCTATTCTATAGGATGAGAACTATTTCGTACTTTTGAAAAGAGCAGAGAGGGTGACAGGATGGAGCGCCTTTTAGAGGTAAAGGACCTAGCAATTTCATTCAAAACACGCGGCGGAGAAGTGCAAGCAATCCGTGGTGTTAACTTTCATGTAAATAAAGGTGAAACACTGGCGATTGTTGGCGAATCCGGTTCCGGTAAAAGCGTAACCTCCCAGGCTGTTATGAAACTCGTACCACAGCCGGCGGGAGAATACAAACGCGGACAGATCTTGTTTGATGGACAAGACCTGATTAAGAAGACAGAAAAGCAGATGCAAAAAATCCGCGGCAAGGATATCGGGATGATTTTCCAGGACCCGATGACCTCCCTGAATCCGATGATGAAGGTCGGTAAGCAGATTACGGAAGTACTGTTCAAGCACGAAAAAATGAGCAAGGATGCTGCCTACAAACGGGGTGTAGAGCTGCTCGGCCTCGTGGGAATTCCTTCCCCTGAACGCCGGTTCCAGCAGTACCCGCATGAGTTCTCCGGCGGTATGCGCCAGCGTGTGGTAATCGCAATGGCGCTTGCGGCTAACCCGAAGCTGCTGATTGCGGATGAGCCGACAACTGCGCTTGACGTAACCATTCAGGCACAGATTCTGGATCTCATGAAGGATCTGCAGAAGAAGATTAATACTGCGATTATTTTCATTACCCATGACCTCGGTGTTGTAGCGAGAATGGCTGACCGGGTGGCTGTTATGTATGCCGGACAGATTGTGGAAATGGGAACAGCGGAAGAAATCTTCTACGACCCTAGACATCCGTACACTTGGGGACTTCTTGCTTCCATGCCAAGCCTGGACAGCAAGGGCTCTATGCTGACTGCTATTCCGGGAACTCCTCCCGACCTGATCAAGCCGCCTAAGGGTGATGCCTTTGCCCTGCGCAGCACCTATGCTATGGCGATTGATATGGAAAAGGAACCTCCGATGTATAAAGTTTCTGACTCTCACCTGGTGAAGTCCTGGCTGATGCATCCGATGGCTCCGGCTGTTGAGCCGCCGGCGGTTGTGAAGAAAAGACAGCGTGTTATGCCAAATGCATACCCGCAGCCTGTTCTGTTTGAAGCCTGAGCTTTGCATTAATGATCTGCTTTTGGTTTATATTAATAAGACTAGCGTCAGGCCGATTATTCGGCTTGGCGCTTTTTTGCGCCCTTTTTTATGTTTATAATTTATATATATATGAAACAGTATTAATTAATATAAATAAAACTATTGACTATTATATCTTCCCGCAGCAAAATGTAAGGGTATACATAGGAGGGTTGCCGATGAAGAAGCGTTCCATAGCAACACTATTAATGCTCACCCTGTTATCAGGCTGCAGCGGAGGAGGAGATCATATGCCGCAATTCGAGAATGTTTCAGTGCATGACCCGTCTGTCATCAAGGCTGACGGTATGTATTATGTATTCGGCTCACACCTTGCATCAGCCAAATCTGAGGATCTGATGGCGTGGGAGCAGATTTCTTCAGTAGTCGAGGACGGAAATGTGCTTATCCCTAACGTTACAGAGGAGCTTAGTGAGACCTTTAGCTGGGCGCAGTCAGATACCTTATGGGCACCCGATGTCATTCAGCTTGCTGACGGAAAGTTCTACATGTATTACAATGCCTGCCGAGGGGATTCTCCCTTATCAGCCATGGGAATCGCCGTTTCGGACAAGATTGAAGGTCCCTACAAGGACCTGGGTATTATCCTGAAATCCGGAATGTCCGGTGTCGGCGATGACGGTAAGATCTATGATGCCGCCACAAAGCCGAATGTAGTAGATCCGGATGTTTTTTTTGATAAGGATGACAGGCTGTGGATGGTATACGGATCGTACTCCGGCGGAATATTTATACTGGAGCTTGATCCTGCCAGCGGCTTCCCGCTTCCGGACCAGGGGTACGGCAAGAAGCTGCTCGGTGCAAATCATGCGCGGATTGAAGGCCCGTATATGCTGTACAGCCCGGAGACCGAATACTATTATTTGTTTCTTTCCTTTGGAGGGCTTGATGCAAACGGCGGGTATAATATCCGGGTAGCCCGCTCCCGGAATCCTGACGGCCCGTTTGAGGATTCTGCCGGACAATCCATGCTTGATGCAATCGGGAATCCGGACAAGCTGTTTGACGATCCTTTCTATTCGCCTTACGGCGTTAAGCTGATGGGGAATTTTGAGTTCATGAACAGCGCGTCAGAGCCTGAGGCTGCCGGAGAGGGGTATGTATCACCAGGGCATAATTCAGCCTATTACGATGAAGAAAGCAGCCGGTATTTTCTGATCTTTCATACGCGGTTCCCTTACCGCGGTGAAGCACATGAAGTGCGGGTCCACCAGATGTTCATGAATGAACAGGGCTGGCCGGTTGTAGCCCCGCACCGCTACGGCGGTGAGAAGATCGGCAGCTACACTACACAGGATATTGCCGGAGAGTATAAATATATAAATCACGGCAGAGATATTTCCGCCGGGCTGGTGCAGTCAGAAGCTGTCAAACTGACAGCTGACGGTACAATAACCGGAGCTGTATCCGGTACATGGAGTCTGGACGGGGATCATACTGCAACTATTACGGTAGAAGATGTGAAATACAGCGGTGTATTCCTGCGGGAATGGAGTGAGGCAGCTGAAAGGAATGTCATGACCTTTACCGCTCTATCTGATGATGGAACAGCCATTTGGGGAAGTCATATCTCTGGCGGGAGTAAAGAAGAATAGAAGCTGACCTGATTATAACGATAACCTCCCGCTTACCGCAGATAATGGGTGAGCGGGAGGTTATTTGTATTACCGGTACTTCCGCAGTACGATAACCGCGTTATGACCGCCGAAGCCGAAAGAATTGGATATCCCGATGTCAAGCCCGGCCTTCCGGGCGGTGTTCGGCACATAATCCAGGTCACAGTCCGGATCAGGAATTTCCTGGTTGATTGTAGGCGGAATAAGACCTTGTTGAATGCTCTTAATTAAAGCAACAGCTTCCAGGCCTCCTGCTGCCCCAAGAGTATGTCCTGTCATCGATTTGTTCGCTGTAACCGGAATGCGGTAGGCGGCTTCTCCAAACAGCTTCTTAATTGCAGCTGTCTCCGAACGGTCGCCTATCAGCGTGCTGGTTGCATGTGCGCTGATCAGGTCTACCTCCTCAGGCTGCACTCCGGCTTCGCGCAAGGCTGACTTCATTGCCAGGTAGGCGCCTGTCCCTTCAGGATGAGTCGCGACCATATGATAAGCATCAGAGCTTGCGCCGTAGCCGGTAACCTCGGCATAGATGACTGCATTACGGCGCAGGGCATGTGACAGCGACTCCAGAATCAGGATGGCGCCGCCTTCTCCGATAACGAAGCCGTCCCGGCCGCCGTCAAACGGCCGGCTGGACCTGCCTGGATCGTCATTGCGGGCAGACAGGGAAGTGGCATTACCGAAGCTGGCCAGCGAGATTTCAGTGATGGCTGCTTCGGCACCGCCGGCAATTACACAATCTGCGCCGCCGTAGCGGATCAGCCGGAAGGCTTCGCCGATCGCGGTATTTCCGATAGAGCAGGCGGTAACCGGTGAAAGTGCCGGGCCAAGTGCCCCGAACCGGATGCTGATCATCGCCGCAGCCATGTTGGAGATCAGCATTGGAATCAGGGTGGGGCTGACTCTTTCCGGCCCGCGCGTTCTGAGCAGGTCTGTCTGCTCCATGAGTGTCTGAATGCCGCCAACGCCTGAGCCTACATACACACCTAGTCTTTCCTGGTCCATGTCCTCCAGGCGCAGGCCGGAATCGGCCCAGGCATCTTCAGCCGCCGCCAGGGCAAACTGGACGAACCGGTCCATCCGGCGGGCTTCCTTGCGGCCAAAGCGTCCTTCCGGATCAAAGTCTCTGACTTGTCCGGCGATTCTGCTTTTGTAACGGGCTGTATCAAATGAAGTGATCGGAGATATACCTGACTCACCTGAGCTTAAACGATTCCAGAATTGTTCTACAGTGTTGCCAAGCGGTGAAATGACTCCCATTCCGGTAATAACTACTCGTTCCATATTGAATGAATCCTCCCAGAATCCGTTTTTTATTTTCTAACAGGGGTAGTAACTGTATTTTTTCATGTTCCTTATCCTATTACAAGTTGTAGGTTATACTAGTATAATTACTACTATTGTATATGTTCACAGGAAAGGCGGGGACAACAACCATGTCCAATGAGACAAGACTGCAGGCGCTGTCAGGCTTTTTGAAATC
This sequence comes from Paenibacillus camerounensis, assembly GCF_000723885.1. Lineage (GTDB taxonomy): Bacteria > Bacillota > Bacilli > Paenibacillales > Paenibacillaceae > Paenibacillus_AQ > Paenibacillus_AQ camerounensis. Next base: position 14,187 of record NZ_CCDG010000041.1, on the reverse strand, counting down.
GCGCCGTGCGGCTATTACCCCGGCCTCCGCCGGACTGCCGGAAGGCACCCGGAGAAGAACACCGGGGCTTAGGCGGGAAGAAGTGGCACAGCTGGCCGGTGTGAGCAGCACATGGTATACCTGGCTTGAACAGGGAAGAGATATCAAGGTATCCCCCTCAGTGCTGGACTGCATTGCCGTTGCACTTAAGCTGACTAAGGATGAGCGGAATTACCTGTTTGCACTGGCACTCGATAACGGCCTTGGTCCGGCTGCTTATCAGCTTGAGGAGTCAACGGTAATCAGCCCCTCCCTGCACAAAATCCTGCTGGAGCTTACTACCTGCCCAACCATCATATCAGACCGCCACTGCAATATTGTCGGCTGGAATGAGGCTGCAGCCCATGTATTTCTGGATTTCGCTGCACTACCGGCGGAGGGGCGGAACATGATCTCCCTTCTGTTCGTCCGCAAAGAATTTCAGCGGCTGGCCGTGAACTGGGAGCAGTTTGTCCGCGGATATCTCTCTATTTTCCGGGCATATTACGGCCAATATGTAGAGGACCGCTGGTATGATGACTTTATTGCGGAAATGAAGGTGCAGCACCCCCGGTTTCAGGAGCTGTGGGAGGAGAGCAGGGTCAGCAGTGCGCCGGATGTAGTGCTGGAATTCCGCCATGCCAAAGCAGGTAAAATGCTGTTCCAGCTTACCTCGCTCCAGGTTCATGGTACCGCTGATTTACGTTGCAGCATCTATACTCCGGCCGCGGATTCCAATACAGAATCCAAGCTGCGGCAGCTGATGAAATAAGCTTTTGCTATAAATGATAAAAAAAATTTATGTATTCATAAAAAACAATAAATATGCAATATCGAAATTCCGGCATATACTTCTTATATGATGTTAACTTTAGTACGACCGGAAAAGGAGTATGTAACAATGGCAAAGGTAACCGGATTAGAAGGCGTAGTAGCAGGAGAAACAGATATCGGGCTGGTGGACGGCGAGAAGGGATATTTAGTTTACCGCGGGTATTGGGCAAAGGAGCTTGCTGTAAGCAGGAGCTATGAGGAGGTTGCATATCTGCTGTGGAACAGCCGCCTGCCGGATGCGGATGAACTGGCTCAGCTTAAGCAGGAGATGTCAGCAGCCAGAGCGATTCCAGTGTATTTGAAAAGGATGATTGATCTGCTTCCGCCGTCGGTTCCGATGATGCTTGTCCTGCAGAGTGCAGTCGCAGCATTGGGTGACAAGGACAATGCGACGTGGCCGCCGACACTCAAGCAGGCGATCCGGCTGACTTCGGTCCTGCCGGCGATTATTGCTTACAGATACCGCAAATTAAACAACCTGCCTGAAATTGAGCCGCTGACAGAGCTGGGGCATGCGGCAAATTACCTGTATATGCTGAATGGCAGTGTTCCTGAGCAGGCGCATGTTCAGGCGCTCAGTGCCTACCAGATTCTCTGCATGGAGCACGGAATGAACGCTTCAACCTTTGCATCCCGGGTTGTTCTGTCAACCGAATCGGATATGTGTGCAGCTGTCTGCGGGGCGATCGGTGCCATGAAGGGGCCGCTGCATGGTGGTGCACCTTCAGAAGTCATCTCTATGCTGGAGGAGATCGGAACGATGGACCGGGCTGAACCGTGGATCCGTAATGTTCTAGACAACCGCGGCAAGATTATGGGCTTCGGCCACCGGATTTATAAGACCAAAGATCCGCGCGCAGAAGCGCTGATGATAGCAACCAGAGAGATGATCGGCAAGGATCCGTCCTTCGATCTGGCTATTCATGTGGAGCATACTGCGATCCGGCTGCTGGAGGAATACAAGCCGGGCCGCCGGCTGTTTACCAATGTTGAGTTCTATGCTGCGGCTATTCTCAAAGCGCTGCAGCTGGACCCGGACATCTTTACACCGACGTTCACGGCAGGAAGAATTGTCGGCTGGACCTCGCATATTCTGGAGCAGTCTGCAAACAACCGGATTTTCCGTCCGCAATCGGTATATACAGGTCCTATGCCGGAGACAGAAGCTGAAGTTGTATAACGGATTAAGCTGCTGTACGATACGAAACCCCTGGCCGCTCAAGCGGCCAGGGGTCTTTTATTGAAGGAGGAGGATTATGAGCGAGTATGGCGGATACTCTGATCACATTATTGTTAACGCTGATAGTTCACTTAGAAATCTGATGTTGCAATCTGGATAAAGCCAAAGGTTGCTCCGGCAGCGGTGCTTCGCAGAGCAGCAACAAGCAGATGCGCCAACTGGATGGTGAGACTGTCAAACGGCGGGATCGTGTAGGTTACTATAGGAGCATTGACAGCGTACAGTACCAGATCTACCGGAAAAGCGGAGTTGTTCTGGACGGTAACAGCAGCATTTGCTCCGCCGTTTAGATTTTCATAGTACGATTTGCCGACTCCGGCCGGCAGGTTGAAGAATTGTTGCGGTAATAAAATAGCCATGTTCATGACCTCCTTTTGCATTTGATAGATTATCATATTCAACGAATCTATTAAATGCTGATACGTATGTCTCAGGAGGTTCGCACATTCTTATAGTGAAGAGCAAATCCGAAGGCAGTGCCGAAGAGGGACATTGCCGCTACACTCAGAAAAAAGATTTTGCCGCCAAAAGTTCCGTAAAGCGCACCGCCTGCATAGGAGGCCAGTATGCCTGAGACGCCAAAGAACAGAAGTGCGAGTACAGTCTGTCCGGTAGCCCGCCATTCCTCGGGTACGATGCTATACAGATACTGAATGGCTGCCGAATAAAATACCGGAAAGGTCAGCACCTGCAAAACCTGCAGATAAGCCAGCACGTGAGGGTCTGATATCCAGGCTGAAAGGAAAAAGCGGACAAAATAAAAGAAACCGGCAAATGTAATAATAATCAGCTCTTTACCTTGGCGCAGCCACCGGAAGCTGAGGGCGAACACCACGATTTCACTGATAGCTGCGAGAAAAAACGATTGGCCGACGAGAGCAGAGCTGCCCCCGAGCTCTAAAATATGTACACCCAAAAAGGTATCATTCATTCTGGCCGGTACAGAGCAGATGAAGATTAGCAGGAGAAACAGCAGCGTTTCCCGGTTCTTAAGAAATAGCTTAAGGCTGCCAAGCGTAACGGGCTTACCCGATACAGGAGCGTCCGGCATTCTCCAGCTGATTGCGAAACCTGCGATACAGCTGCCGGCAAACAGCAGTCCCAGGCCTTGTGCTCCGAAGGAATTCAAGACATATCCGGTAAGAAGCGCCATAACTCCGTAGCCGAGAGCGCCATAGGTTCGGATGGAGCCGTAGCTTATACCGTTAACCTCAGCGATCCGGAAATTCAGGCTTTCGGTAAGCGGATCAATGGGCATCAGAAAGAAATACAGCAGCATCGCAAACAGCACCAGCTGAATATAACTGCCTGAAGCGTATAAAAAATAACCGGTGACCGCTGAGCACAGGAGCAGCAGGAGCAGTACCCTGCGGATTGTACGGGTTCTGTCACTTATCATTCCCCAGAGCGGCTGGGCGATAATGGTAATGAAGCCGCCTGTTCCGATAACGAGGCCGGTCTGCCCCGGACTCAGCCCCTGCATATCCAGAAAGACGGGCAGGAATGGAATAAACATTGCCAGCAGGGCAAAGTACAAAAAGTTAAAGCTCCTGAGCAGTGCGGGAGTATTCATAGTTTGGCGATCCTCACATTTTCTTTGAATTGAAAAGCAATAGCCCAGTTATTGTATCATGCTGCCGTAGTCACGGACAGTTGATAATATGGTACACTATATTAGTTCAACTATTTATATTAAATTCTTAATAAATGATCTGACTATAAGGAGAATGAGCATGATTAAGCTGGTATCCTGGAACGTCAACGGCCTGAGAGCCTGTGTGGGCAAGGGCTTTAATGAATATTTTAAGGAAAGTGCAGCGGATATTTTCTGCGTACAGGAGACAAAGCTGCAGGCGGGACAGATTACCCTGGATCAGGGAGAGGAATACTATCAGTTCTGGAATTATGCGCAGAAAAAAGGGTACTCGGGAACAGCGGTTTTTACCAGAATCAAGCCGCTTTCGGTAAGATACGGGCTGGAGGAGGACTCAGAGCCTGAAGGCCGTGTCATTACGCTGGAATTCGGCAGCTTTTATCTGGTTAATGTCTATACGCCCAACGCCAAACGTGATCTGACACGCCTCGATTACCGGATGGAATGGGAGGACCGCTTCCGCGGTTATCTTCTGGAGCTGGACAAGCTGAAGCCGGTGCTGGTCTGCGGAGACCTCAATGTTGCCCATGCTGATATTGACCTAAAAAATGCCAAGTCCAACCGCGGAAATTCAGGCTTCACCGATGAAGAGCGCGCCAAAATGACCACACTGCTGGAGGCTGGGTTCATTGATACGTTCCGGTTCTTTTATCCGGAGACAGAAGGTGCGTATACATGGTGGTCCTATATGCCGAAAGTGAGGGAGCGGAATGTCGGCTGGCGGATTGATTATTTTCTGACTTCCTCCCGGCTTGGCCCCCAGCTGATTGATGCCTCTATTGATTGTAATGTGCTGGGCAGTGATCATTGTCCGGTTGTGCTTAAGATAAACGAGTTTGTCTAATAGTCTGTTGCGTGTAAAAGCGGCCATGCATCCCGGTAGGGGGTGTCATGGCCGCTTGTTTGTAAACTTATAGGTCTGGCTGATTACGGCTGGAGCGTGCCTTGAATCTGTACTGGTGGCTCTAATGGCCCCATTGTCACATTTACCGTCATTGTCAGCAGGATGGCTTGTTCTTTCACCGCAATCTCTAGCGTGTAACAAAAGGGTGTTTCTACAAGCAGCATGGTCAGCTGCAGGACATCCCCGGGCGCCCAGGTGAAGCTTGACATAACCGCATCTGCTGAGTCGGAGTCCTGCATAAGCTTTGCACTGCTAAACATCCATTCACTGCGCCCCAGTACGACTTCCTGAATGCCGGCAGGCACAGTGCGTAGGGTGAGTATGGCTTCATTGCTGCTGAAGGTAACGGACAATGTTTCGAGCTGATATTCGTTGGGTTCCATATGATAGACAAGACTATTCATTCCGGCTTCCGCATCTGAAACGTTCACCGCCGCCGGGGGATCAAACCGCAGTGAGCTTAGCTGTTCTGACAACAGATCCGCTGCTGCCGGATGCAGCGCGGCAGGCTCTTTCTCCCCAGACATGCCCGGTAGCAGCAGTTCCCATACCGCATTCATTACCTCCTGCATTTTATTTGTACCGCTGGTAATCGCGATGACGGCATCCTGCTCCGGCATAATGATACAGAACTGGCCAAAAGCCCCGTCGCCCCGGTAAATGTTATGCCGGCATCTCCAGAACTGGTAACCATAGCCTTGGGACCAGTCACCGCTATCCGGCTGTCCGTCGCCGTTCGCGATCTGCTTCGAGCTTGCAGCCTCTATCCACTCCTGCGGGAGGAGCTGTTCGCCGTTCCACATGCCTTTTTGGAGATAAAGCTGGCCGAATCTGGCAATGTCCTCTGTAGTTATGCTCAGCCCGTAGCCACCGGTGTTGATACCGCGCGGACAGGATTGCCACACCGGATTGCTGATCCCGAGAGGAGCGAAGAGCCGCGGAATGAGATATTCGAGCAGAGTCTGACCGGATGCCTTCTGCAGGATAGCAGACAGCATATAAGTTGCCCCGGTGTTGTACAGGAAAAAAGTACCCGGCTCCCGGTCAACAGGCTGCCGCAAAAAGGCTTTGACCCAGTTGCCTTCCGCATCATTCAGCAATTCAGTCATCGTATCCTCAGTGTGCCCTGTACCCATCATAAGCAGATGGCTGATATTCATCTGTGCCAGGTTACTGCCGGGCTGATCCGGGGCTTCTTCAGGGAAGAAGGAGACCACTTTATCCTCCAGTGACAACAGCTGCTCTGCAGCGGCAAGCCCGACAGCTGTGGCTGTGAAGCTTTTGCTGAGTGAGAACAACATATGCTGCCGCTCAGGAGTATAGGGCGACCATGAGCCTTCGGCTACAACATGGCCGTGACGCAGGAGCATGAAGTTGTGAAGGGTGAGATCGGCTTCCTTAATCCGGTTGAGGAAGGCAGATACAGCGCTTGACCGGATACCTTGTTCTTCAGGCAGACTTCTGGGCAGTTGCGGAATAACACGGGTCTTGTTCATGTTAATAGCTCCTTATTCTAAAATGGATAGGCATTATTAAGTAAACAGGCGGGGAGGATAACGCCGTTGTGCGGCCTGTTCAAAACTGTAAGCAATACAGATCAGGGCCGGCTCACTGAAAGCGGTACTGCAAAAGGTCACCCCGTGAGGGCCTTTTGTAGTGTAGCCTCCGGGTGTTATGCTGCCGTCAGCTGCATACCCGGCAGGTACGGTAATGAGCGGGTAACCGGCCCTTGCCGCAATATCTGTTCCATGGAAGCCAGGGAACATTACAGCATCAAGCTGATACTTGGACAACGCGTAATCTATTCCTTGTTCTCTTGCCGATGCGCGGGATAGCTGAAGCTCCTTCCGGTACTGCGCTTCTGTAATTTCTTCCCCGGAATACTCGAGCCATTCCAGCGTTCCCTGGCCGTATTTCAGCGCTTTGTCACTGTGTTGCAGATTATATTGGATCAGTTCACTTAGGCTGTGTACGGGAAGATGACCGGCAAGCTTAGCCAGGTAGCGGTTCAAGCCTCTTTTGAACTCATATTGCAGCATCACAGGACTCCAGTCGGCCGCGAGGCAAGGCAGCTCTACAGGATCTATGATTACAGCGCCGTTGTCAGCCATTACGGCAATGGCATCATTCATAATCGCCAGAACATCCGGATGCAGATCCTGATAGACGGTTGCCGGAATGCCGATCCGCTTGCCCTGCAGACCTTGCGGGTCAAGAAAAGCTGTGTAATCCTCTGGAATTAGACCTATGTCCCGGTCTGCTGACCGGGAAGCGGCAGGCCCGGCCATAGCTCCCAGCAGCAAGGCGGCATCAGCTACGCTTCTGGCCAGCGGACCGGCTGTGTCCTGACTGCTGATGCCGGGGATGATTCCGGCCATGCTGACCAGTCCGGCTGTCGGCTTAATGCCGACTACACTGTTCTGGCTGGCCGGACCGATTATAGAACCGGAGGTCTCGGTTCCAACGGCTGCGGCTGCCAGATTAGCTGCTACGGCTGCCGCACTGCCTGAACTGGAACCGCCTACGAACAGCTCACCGGGTCCATAAGGGTTCAGGACCAGTCCGCCGCGGGAGCTATAGCCTGCCCACATGCCTGGAGCCATGAAGTTAGCCCATTCCGTCATGTTCGCTTTGCCGAGAATAACCGCACCTGCTGCACGTAAATGACTGATGAGATCAGCATCAGCCGAGGCAAGTGAATCTGCCAGAGCGATTGAGCCTGCGCTTGTATGAAGCTTGTCAGCGGTATCAATGTTATCTTTGATAAGCAGAGGAATTCCATGCAGGCTGCCGCGGGGGCCTGTAACCAGCCGCTCCTGATCCAGCTGCGCGGCAATTCCCAGCGCATCTGGATTCAGCTCAAGCACAGCATTAATGACGTTGTCATGTCTGCCGATCCGCTCAAGGTATAGCTGCACCAGCTGTACCGAAGTCAACGAACCACGGGTCATTTCGGCCTGCATCGAGGCAATATCGGCTTCTATAATCCAAGTCCTTGGATTCATTTGTTCCACAAGGCATCTTCTCCTTACTAATCAATGGTATACGGCCGGAGCTCCGGTTCCGATAACAGCTGTTTTTCCGGCCATAGGATTACATTCCGGGTTCCGCTCAGGCGCTCGTAGAACAGCTCTTTCTTACGGAATATGCTAATGATGATATGGATGAGAAACAGGAGATCCGCCAAGAGTACAATACCCCGGGCGGTAGCAGCCAGCTCCTGATGAAGGGCGGCAGCGAATATAGAGTCGAACAGGATAATGTTCATGCCCGGCAGAACTCCATACAGAAGTCCGTACCTTACAGTCAGCCTCCACAGCCGCGGCGCATCCGATCTGCTCTGCACGGCAATACGCACCACCCATTTGCCGGGAGTCCGGCCTTTGGTCAGGCATGGAATCAGCAAAAAGTAAGCAGTAAGTGTAATCCAAAACGGAGCCGGTACAGGAAGCAGGCTGAGCAGCCCGGCAGCGGGCATCCATACACAGGCATCCAGTAAAAAAGCGATAACCCGGCGTGTAAAGGTAACCCGTTTTGCACTTAAATCCTCATTGGCATCCAACTGTTCAATCTGCGGAAGCAGCCCGGAGATCCAGAGGGCGATACGGTATCCGATAATTCCGCCAAGTGTGTTAGTTATCAGGTCATCTACATCAAATACCCGGTAGGGATGATCGAAGAAGCCGTATATTCCGGTAATCTGTGTAATCTCAAACGACAGGGACAGGCTGAAGGAGAGCAGAATGCACACTACCCATCTCGTGCGGAAATAATAACCGAGAAACATGCCGAACGGGACAGTAAGCAGCACATTGAATACAGCCTGATAAAAAGCCGGCTCCTTCAGTAAAGACAGATAGGTAGAGGGAGTATCCGCAGTAAAGCGGCTGCTGTGCAGAATCTCCTCGATGAACTGAAGGGGAACAAGCTGCAGACTCCCGCCGGCTGGAGGTAAATTGTGTCTGGTTGCCGGAAACGGCAGCATAATCAGGAATAAGGCATTCAATAAATACAGCAGCAGAAGATACAGAATGAGCGCCCGGAGCTTGTGGATATACCCGTGCCTCCGGTACTGGACAATCAGAAAAGGCAAGGTAAACAGCAGTGCTGCAACCGGGAAGGCCAGGAATGCATAAGAGATCGGAAAAAGATAGGATTGAAACATAGTCCACCTGCCGTCAGTAAATTTGCTTCGCGCATACGTTATATTTACCAGTCTTCCGGCTGGAATAATCAGATTAGGATTATTAATATAGACGTTACCGCAGATGGAATCCCTGCAGATTGCTTTTCTATTATAGAATTTATTGAAAACGGATTCTATGGATTTATTCATTATAATGATTCTCTCCGGCATACATATGTCAGGAGAGGAGCGTGAGCTGAATGGATAAGAAGGTGCAGCAATACTACAAGCTCAAAATGAAGCAAAAGGAGATTGAGAAGGAGCTTACAGAGCTCAGGCAGGAGATTATCGCCCACTGTGCCGCTTTGGGGGAGACTGAGGTGCTGGCCGGCAGCTATAAGGTGAAGCTGGTTACGCAGAAACGCAAGGAATATGACGATGAAAAGCTGTATAATACGCTGGCTGATCCCCAGGTGTGGCGGCTGCTGTCCAAGGCGGATTCTGCCAAGGTGGCAAGCCTTGCCAAGCTGAAGGTTATTGAGGAAGAGAGGCTCACCGGCACGTTTACTGTAAAAGAAATAACTTTGCTGCAGGTGGATAAACAATAAGGCGTGAGCAGGCAGTTTGGATGAAGGCGGTTCCTGCCCGGGAACCGTTTTTGTATATATAGAAATCATCATTTGCAGATTATCTTAGATGAAGCAAAGGATAGGCCCTGTGAAGCTTACGCAACAAAAATCGCCATCTTGTGTGTTTTGCGTTAAAATAACTACTGGAGCTTTTATTGAGATAAGAATGGCAGAACAGACAGAGATGGAGGAAATGGAACAATGAAGGATTTCGGAATCATGCTTGAGAAATATGCCGATCTGGTGGTGAAGGTCGGAGTGAATGTGCAGCCCGGTCAGGTGCTGATGGTGCATGCACCGCTTGAAACAGCAGAGCTTACCCGTCTTATCGTAGGCAAAGCGTACGAAGCCGGCGCAAAATATGTAATGGTGGACTGGGATGACGAGGCGGTTACGCGCATCCGGTATGAGAAGGCGCCTGAGGATTCGTTCAGCTATTATCCGCAGTGGCATGCCGATATGCTGGAAGGCTTTGCTGAAGAGGGCGGAGCGATTTTACATATCAAAGTACCAAATCCTGAGCTGTTCAACGGTATCGAATCTGCCAAGGTCTCTACAGCTGTCAAAGCAGCTGCGATTGCCCGCAGGAACTATCAGAATTACACCCGCAGCAGCAAAATCAGCTGGTCGCTGATCAAAGCGCCGACCCGTGCCTGGGCGGATAAGGTGTTCGCCGATCTGCCGCAGGAGCAGCGGATTGACGCTATGTGGGAAGCGGTATTCCAGATGAACCGGGTGGGCAGCGAGGACCCGGTAGCGGCGTGGCGCGAGCATATTGCAGAGCTGAAGCTAAGCCAGGACCGGATGAACGCCAAGCGCTACAAAAGCCTGCACTACCGCGCACCCGGCACAGATCTGCATGTAGAGCTGCCTGAAGGCCATCTGTGGCGCGGCGGCGGCGGCGAGAACGGCAGCGGTGTATATTTTGTAGCGAATATGCCTACTGAAGAGATCTATACGATGCCGCTGCGGACAGGTGTGAACGGGACGGTTGCCAGTACGCTTCCGCTCAACCTCAACGGGCGTCTGGTTGACGGTATTACATTCACCTTTACTGACGGAAAGGTAACCGCCTATGATGCGGCTTCCGGCCGTGAGCATCTGACCACCCTGCTGGAAACGGATGAAGGTGCTTCCTATCTGGGCGAGGTCGCTCTGGTACAGCATGATTCTCCGATTTCCCGTCTGAACAGAGTGTTCTATAACACCGGTATCGACGAAAATGCTTCCTGTCATTTTGCGCTGGGCAGCGCCTATCCGGTAAATATCGAAGGCGGCGTGGGCCTCAGCAGCGAGGAGCTGATCAAACGCGGCGCCAATGTCAGCCTGACCCATGTTGACTTCATGATTGGCTCAGCCGAGCTTGAGATTGACGGTGAGCTTGCTGACGGTACGGTCGAGCCGGTGTTCCGCAAAGGTAACTGGGTGCTGTAATTCAGGTTTGGATTGTGAATTTATTATAAGAAGAAGAGCCTCCATGCCGGAGGCTCTTTTGAATTTGTCCGCAGGGAAAACTGTTTACGGGTGCTCTCCGTCTTATACTTTGTAGGGCTGGAAAGAGGAGGGGGCTGGATGACAATGTCTGGCATAGAGATGAAAAGGTTGACCGGCACAGCTTCAAGTGAAGAGGCGAGGTTCTATGAATCGGTGATGGAGCACAGCGCCCGGCTGTATCAGATCGCTTACAGTTACCTGGGCAACCGGAATGATGCACTGGAAGCGGTGCAGGAGAGCACATGCCGGGCCTGGATCAAGCGGAAAACGCTGAAGGACCCGGGCGCTTTTAAAGCATGGATCATCCGTATTCTGATCTACGTCTGTATCGATGAGCAGCGCAGAAGGAAAAGAAGTGTTCCGACACCGGATGAGCGTATGCAGGAGCGGGTTATGGTGCAGAACAACGGACGGCTGGAGATGCGCTGGGCGCTTGATCAGGTTAAGCCGAAGTACCGTCATGTGCTGCTGCTCAAATACTATAACGACATGACGCTCGGGGAGATAGCGGTGCTGTTGAACAAGCCTGAGGGTACGGTTAAAACCTGGCAGCACAAAGGGCTTAAGCAGCTTCGGGCGATTATGAAGGATCGGGGGGAGTGGAATGATTAACAGCAGGGAAGAGCAGATTATGCTGGAGGAAGCGGCCAGGCTGCAGCTGCAGCTTCAAGGGGAGACGGACAACCATCAGATCAGGCTGGCGGTTCAAAACGGTATGGAGCGCGGAAAAAGCGGCAGTAAGCGGAATTCGTTAATGAAAGGGGCTTTTTACGGGGTGGCTGTAGCAGCAGTGGTTGCATTCGTGCTGTTCATCATACCGGTATGGCATGCCGATCAGCAGATTCCCGTAAATACCGAGCCGCAGGATTGGGGAGTGCTTGAGCCGTTCAGGGAATTCATCAGCTATAAGAATAATGCAGAAACCTTTGAATCAGCGGTACGTAATGATTATGTTCAGCTGCTGGACAACGGGGTGGAAGTGGACGGATATCTCATAACCCTGAATGCAGTTACGGCAGACGAGAACCGGATTATCCTGTTATACACGGCAGAAACGTCGAACGATCAGGAGATTTACGGCTTCAGCAGCAGCAGAATGCTGGATGTTCAGACCGGCAACCGCCTTAACCGGACCGGAGGGATCGGGGCACACGCCAAGCTAAACGGTGAGGAAGACTATCATAAATATTACGGAAAAAGCGAGTTTGAGCTGGACCGCAGCAGGCCGTTTCCGGAGCAGCTGGAGGCAGACTTTCTGATTGCTTCGGTCGATCCGGGCAAAATGGATGATCCGAAGACCGGCACCATTATGGCGGATATTCACTACTCTCCAAGAATTAAGTTTGTTATAGATCTGGATCAGAAGTTCAAGGAGACGAAGACGGAGGTTATCTATCCGAATAAGGAATTTCAGATAGAAGGACATGAGGTTGTACTGAGCCGTGTTGAAATGTCGCCCTTGATGATCAAGGTCAGGTATGAATTGAAAAATGAAGACGATTATAAATGGGAGGTTAGGCAGAGGGTCTTTGATTACTTCTTTGGAACTATTGCTTCAAGGTCCGGTTCCCGAACAGTGGAGTTGCCTATGAATACGGGGGCAGGACTGTCGAATGGCTATGAACAGGTGTTTGCCAGTAACCGGCTGGATCATCCCGATTCCCTTTTACTGGAGATCAAATCAGGACTAGGCATCGATATGTTTGTTAAGCAATTTGAGCTGCTTAAATAGTAAAGCCAAGCCCCCTGCTTACAGCTAAGCGGGGGTCTTATGCTTTTCTGGCATCCTCCCCAAGCCCGCTACCGTCTTGCGTCAGAATTTCTGCCCGGTGATATTTTTGGCGGCCTGACTGGTATGCAGCTCCCATAATCCGCTACTGGACAAAAGCAGACTGGAAATGATAACGATTATCAATTAGAATGAAAGGTAGTTGCGTATCCAACTAAAATAGCGGGGATGCACTGTGCAGAGCCTGCCAGCACACCCTATACACAGGAGGAATCATTGATGCTTATTCAGACGAGATCCATCGTAGTAGAAAAAGGATACAGCTCCCAGATTATTGAAAAATTCAGCGCACCAGGCGCACTTGAGGAAATGTCGGGGCTGATTGATATCAGCATCGCGCTTAACAAGAAGGGCAAGGACAATGAAGAGGTTCTGCTGCTGATCCGCTGGGAATCTGAGGATGCCTGGAAGAACTGGGAGAAAAGCGACGCACATATCCAGGGTCACCGCAACAGCAGGGGACAAGAGAAACCGGCTTATATCCTGAGTACTGCTGTTAATATGTATGAGGTACAGAAGGTTAAAGAGGGTAAGGTTTAAGAAAAATAGAGCAATTGTGCTTCCAAAAAACTGCCGGCGATCTCAGCGATTGCAGGCAGTTTTTTGCTGCAGGGCTGTATCAAAATTCCTCTGGAATATCTTTGCATTTGTGATACATTTATGAGTGCGTCATACACAAAGGGGGATTTTGGAAGATGAAAGGTTTGAAATGGATGCTTGCTGCATTACTTGCGGTGAGCGTGCTTTTGCCGGGGAAGACGGTTCATGCAGCAAGCACAAATATTATTGATTTTGATGAAGATGAGGGGAGCTATTTACTAAGTGATGGTACGGTCTGGATAAAAGATACTGCCAAGGGAGGATATAAGCAGCTGAATTTGGATCTTGCCGAGATTGAGTCTGGCTACGGGATTCAAAGTAACGGGAATCTTATACAACTCTCCGGAGTCGATCAGCCTGATGTCGTGAATAACACAACCAAGGCAGTTCAAATATCAGGAAGATTATATTTGGACGGGGAAGGCAGTGTCCGCAGTCTGGCAAGCGGGGGTATAGTTGAATCGGATATTTCTATGTTCGCCAAAGTAGGCGGATATGATGTCTATTTAACTACATCAGGTATGATTAAAGCGATTTATGGATTTGGCGGCAAAGTTGCGCAATTTAACAGTGCGGCTGAAATAGTCTCACTGGACGGATATACCAGCTCACCGGGAGCTGTAGACCTCATTTCAGTTGTTTTGCAATCAGGCGAAGTGCTGGTCTATAACAGAAATAATTATGAACCGAAAGGTTTGAATAAATATATACCCGTAACCATCACCGAAAATGCAGCAGAAGCCCGATTCGATGACGAAGGTAATCTGGTTGTCCGAATGAAGGACGGTAGCGTCTGGAGAACCGGATCTTCTGAAGCTGACCGTTATAAGCTCACAGAATCATTTCCGGGTCTTAAAGGTATAGCCGGGCTAAACTCTGTCTATAGCCAAGGTATGTAT
>NZ_CCDG010000040.1 GCF_000723885.1 Paenibacillus camerounensis | reverse complement strand
CCCTCCCAGTTCGTCGGCAGCGGCAGGTGTGTATAAGAGACCGGGTCGCGGGCGGGCGTGCCGCCGCCGGCTGGGGCAGGCCGCAGCGGTGCTGGACGCTGCGGCGGAGCTGCTGCGCGGCGAGCCGGCGATGGCCTCGGCGGCGCGCAGCCTGGCGGCGCGGGCGGAGGACCTCTCCGGCGGCCGCTTTACACTGGCGCTGTTCGGGGCATTCAGCGCCGGCAAGTCCTCCTTCGCCAACGCCCTGCTGGGCGAAGACGTGCTGCCTGTGTCTCCGCATCCCGCCACAGCCGCCGTCGGGCGCATACTTGCGCCGGAGGGGGAGTACCGGCACGGGAATGCCGTGATTACCATGAAGTCGCAGCAGGAATTCTGGGACGATATCGTCCACTCCTTCGGTGTGCTGCAGCTGCCGGTGCCGCAGTATCAGTCCTGGACAGCTGCTGCCGCTAACCTGCAGGCAGGCGGCCTGCATCCTTCGGCACTGCCGCATATCGGCTTCCTGCGGGCAGCGGCGGCGGGCTGGCAGCAGGCAGAAGGGCTGCTCGGCACTGTCCGGACTGTCGATCTGCAGGAATACCGCAGCCTGGTTGCCGATGAGACCCGGGCCTGCTTCATTCAGGGCACAGATCTGTATTATGACTGTCCGCTTACCGCAAGCGGTATCATTCTGGTCGATACGCCGGGAGCAGATTCTCTGCATGCACGCCATACCGGCGTAACCTTTGGATATATGAAGAACGCGGATGCAATCTGCTTTGTGACCTATTATAATCATGCATTTTCGAAGGCAGACCGCGGCCTGCTGGCCCAGCTTGGAAGGATCAAGGACAGCTTTGCCCTGGATAAGATGTTCTTTATCATCAATGCCTCTGACCTGGCAAGCAGTGAAGAGGAGCTGGAAGAGGTTAAGGGGCATGTAGTCCGGAATCTGCGGGCCGGCGGCCTGACAGCGCCGCGTATCTTTGCCTTATCCAGCCTGCTGGCCCTGGAAGGCAAGACGGGAGAGGGACAGGAACGGTATGAGGCCTCCCGCTTCCGCGGCTTTGAGGAAGCCTTGGCGCAGTTCGCCGGCGGAGAGCTGCCGCAGCTGTCGCTGAATGCCGCCAGAGGCAGCATTACCTCCGTACGGCTGAGAGCAGAGGAGTGGCAGGAGCTGGCCGCAGCGGAAGCAAGCCGCAGGGAAGCAGGGATGGAGGAGCTGCAGGCGCGTAAAGTAGCCGCAGCACAACGTCTGGCCCTGCTCGCTGCGGAAGAACGGCCGGGCCGCGATTTACGGCGTGAAGGCGAAGAATTGATCTATCATGTCCGCCAGCGGATCGGCTTTGCGCTGGGCAGCTTTTTTCAGGAGTCGTTCCACCCTTCGCTGCTGCGCGAGGATGCCCGTAATCTGAAGGATATCTTCATTGCCTGCGGCCGGGAGCTGGAACGCTCGCTGCAGCGGGAGCTGGAGCAGGAATTATGGGCCACTACGCTGCGGCTGGAAGCAGCCGGAATCCGGCTGGTCAGCCAGGCTGCACAGGCTGCGGCAGAAGAGCTGTCCCTGTCCAGCCGGGAGCTGCTGCTGCCGGTGAACGGGCAGGAGCGCTGGACTGCGCCGGATAAGCTGGAAGCAGCGCTTTCCCCGATCGACTGGTCCGGCCTCTGGAGCCGGTTCAGATCGCCCCGTCACTTCTTTGAAGGGCCTGGCCGTAATGAGCTGCGGGCAGCTGCAGAGCCGCTGCTGAAAGAGGCGCTCACTGCGGCGGCAGAAGCGGAGCAGCAGATCCTGCTTGGCTTTTACGCCGATGCCTTGAACACTGCGCTGGCACAGGCTGCAGACAGGCTGAGAGAAGCCCTGAACGAACGGGAGGAAGCGCTGGCTGAGCTGCTGAAAGGAGGTGATTCAGCGGAGCACTGGGGTGACATTGTGACCCGGCTGCAGCAGCTGGAACAAAATTTCGACGGATTTTTGAATAAAGTTCTGTGAAGTTTGTAGGAAAATGTCGAAGAACACTTGCAAATTAACGGCTGATGGAAGAAAATAAAGAAGCCTGGAAATTTACAATGAAACTGCTGTCCGTTTACAGAAACCTTGAAAATCAGCAGTCAAATTTGCGAAAGAGGTTGAAATCGACAATGTGGGGAGCTCCTTTTTCCGCCCAAAGCCGTAAGCTGCTGCTCCTGGGCAGCGGAGAATTGGGTAAAGAAGTCATTATCGAAGCTCAGCGCCTTGGCGTAGAGACCGTAGCTGTAGACCGTTATCCTGACGCCCCTGCAATGGGCGTTGCTCACCGTTCCTATGTTATTGATATGCTTGACGCAGAAGCACTCAAAGCGCTGATCCGCAAGGAGCAGCCGGATCTGATTGTGCCGGAGATTGAAGCGATTGCCACTCACGCGCTGCTGGAGCTGGAGGAGGAAGGCTACAATGTCGTTCCAACCGCCCGTGCAGCCCGCCTGACCATGGACCGTGAGGGCATCCGCCGGCTTGCCGCCGAAGAGCTTGGATTACCTACTGCGCCTTACCGCTTCGCCGACAGTCTGGAAGAGCTGCGCGCTGCGCTTGATGAGCTGGGCACACCTTGTGTTATTAAGCCGATTATGAGCTCCTCGGGCAAAGGGCAGAGCATCTGCAGACAGCCGGAGGATGCGGAAGCCTCCTGGAATACGGCGCTTGAAGGCGCGCGTGCCAAAGGAACCCGCGTTATCGCCGAAGGGTTCGTCACATTTGAAAGCGAGATTACACTGCTGACGGTGCGGACGGCAAGCGGTACCGTATTCTGTCCGCCGATCGGCCATATCCAGAAGGACGGCGATTATGTCGAATCCTGGCAGCCGCATCAGATGAGCGGGGAACAGCTTGCTGAAGCGCAGGCAATCGCCCTTGCAGTAACAGATCAACTAGGCGGACTCGGGATTTTTGGAGTGGAGCTGTTTTTGACGGATCAGGGAGTGCTGTTCAGCGAAGTATCGCCGCGGCCTCATGATACGGGAATGGTCACCATGATTACACAGGATTTATCGGAATTTGCTCTGCATGTCAGAGCCATTCTTGGATTTCCGCTGGACTCGGTAACGCTTATCACACCGGGGGCATCGGCTACCCTGAAGGCGGAGGCTGAAGGACAAGCCTTTACAATCTCCGGCATCGGTGAAGCGCTGGCACTGCCTCGCACACAGGTAAGGGTATTCGGTAAACCTGAAATCCGTCACGGACGGCGGATGGCAGTAACCTTAAGTGCAGCGGAAGATGTAAATATCGCGCGGACGGCAGCCAAACAGGCGGCGTCTATGCTAAAAGTGGAGGTATATGAGGATGAACAGTAGTACTCAGGAGCAGGTACTGCAAATTCGCAAATGGAGTGAATGTGATTTGGAGAGAGTCACTGCTCTTTTGCGTGAATTCGGCTATCCGACAACGCTTAGCGTGATGAAAGAGAGAATGGAAGGCATGGAGCATGATCCGTTCCACTGCACAATGGTTGCTGAACTGGACAATGAAGTTGTGGGAATGATTGATCTTCATCAAGTAAAATCCTATTATAAGCAGGCAGACTGCATTACGGAAATTACTGCACTGATCGTATCAGAGGATCTTAGAGGACACGGGCTCGGCAAAAGACTGGTCAGCGCAGCAGAAGAGTGGGCCCGCCAGAAGGGCTGCTGCCAGCTGTTCCTCAGAAGCGGTAACCGCGTGGAACGCGCACCGGCTCATGCGTTCTACCGTCACATCGGGTTCGAGAAAAGCGCGGGCTACCGCTTCAGCAAAGCCCTGGTGTAAATCTTATACGTGCAATCATCCCCATCCCGGAGCTACGGGATGGTTTTTTTTGTTCCTCCCCCTCTTCCATAGGCGGAGGATTATTTGAGTTGACCCTTGCCAAACGGGCAAACTAATATTATAGTGAAATGCTGCTATAGCAGCAGACTTATTCTTTTAAACAAAATTGGAGGGAAGCGAAACATCCGGTCTACCTTTTCGCTGCTGTACTCCCGTTTTGGCATGCTAATATAACGATGAATAGGTTAAGTCTAAATCTGTAATCCAAAGAGGGATGAAGCATGTATAAATTGATTCTCGCCGAAGACGAGGAAGATGTAAGAGAAGGGATCATTGCGCAGATTGACTGGGAGAAATACGGCTTTGAAGTGGTTGAACAGGCAGAGAACGGCCGGGAAGCGGCTGAAGCGGTGGACCGCCATATGCCGGACGTAGTCGTCACAGACATTCAGATGCCGTTCATGAACGGCCTGCAGCTGGCCGAGTGGATCCGTAGCCGTCATCCCAATACAAAGATCATTATTCTTACCGGCTTCGATGAGTTTGAATACGCGCAGAAGGCAATCAAGCTGCAGATTGATGAGTATATTTTGAAACCGTTCTCATCACAGGAACTGATCGATGTGCTGCTTAAGGTAAGAGCGGTCATTGAAGCAGAAATTGCCGAGAAGGAAAATGTATATGTCCTCAGTGAGCATTACCGCAAAAGCCTTCCGGTGCTGCGGGAGCAGTTCCTCTCCTCGCTGGTATCCCGCCGGCTGCCCCTGCAAGAGATCAGGGATAAAAGCTCTGAATATAGTATTGATCTGAATGGAAGACAGTTTCAGGCCTCCGTTATCAGCATTGACTATATTCATTCCGGAGAAACGGAAGGGCCGGCTGCCGGCTGGCATATCTCCCTGCGGGACACCGGGGACCATAATCTGCAGCTGTTCGCAATTCTGAATATTGCCGGGGAAATATGCCAGAAGCATGCCTTCGGCAAGGTGTTTATTCACCGGGATGATGTAGTGCTGCTCTCTGTCAGCCGGGCGGCGGACGAGACTGAGATTACCGGCAGTACCTTTGCAATTCTTGAAGAGATCCGCCAGAATGTGCAGCGGTTTCTCAAGCTGACGGTGACAGCCGGTGCAGGTACAGTCTGCCAGTCAGCGGCGATGCTGTTCAACTCCTTTTCCGATGCGATGCAGGCCTTGGACTACCGGCTTATTCTCGGCAATAACAGAGTCATATGGATTGAGGATGTCGAGTCCAGAGCCCATCAGCTGCCTGCCTTTGATGAGCTGACCCAGCAGTCGCTGATCCGTACAATTAAGCTGGGTACGGTTCATGAGCTGAGACAGGTTGTGGACGAGCTCTTCGGCGGTCTGGATACCGCTCAGGTCTCAACCCAGGATTATCAGATTTTTCTACTGGAGATTATTACGTCCATTCTGCGGGTTGCCAAGGAGTCGGGCAGTGAAGCTGCGGATTTTATCGGCCCGGGCCTGTCCACGCTGTCTGAATTGCATAAATTCAATAATATGGGCGAAGCGAAGCTGTGGATCATCCGTATCTGCACCCGGCTGATGGACTCCATCGCCTCCGAGCGCCAGTCCAGCTACAAGCAGCTGATGGATCAGGCCAAAGAATACATCCGCAGCCACTATGAGGAATCTGATATTTCAATCGGCCGTGTCTGTCAGCATCTGCATATCAGCACCGGCTATTTCAGCAGTATTTTTAAAAAAGAAATGAAAATGACCTTTGTCAGCTATCTGCTGCAGATCCGCCTGGAGGCGGCCAAGGAGCTGCTCCGCTCCACAGAGCTGAAGGCGTTTGAAATCGCCGAAAAAATCGGCTTCTCCGACCCGAATTATTTCAGCTTCTGCTTCCGCAAAAAATACGGGCAGTCGCCCAAAGAGTATAAGAACAGCTCCCGGGGAGGATAAAAGATGAACAAAAGCAAGGCGGATTTCTTCCCGCTGCGTCCGCAGCCCGGCCAGCGCGGCCGGATGCGCCTCTCGGCCAAGCTGCGCAGTATCCAGCTGATCATAACATTATCCTTCACGACAGTGGCCGTGCTTGTTGCGGTCATTGTCGGTTTTATGCTGTACAACAAATTCGCCAAGACGGCGGAGGAGAACGCCAACCTGAACATGCAGCAGATTATTGAGCAGGTTAATTACAACCTGGAGCTGTACGTGAAGGGGATGGGCAATATTTTTGATACGGCAGAGAAGCAGATTACCACCAGCGCATCCATTGATTCGCCTCTGCTTAATGAACGTATGGATACGCTGATGAGCAGCCGCGAGGATCTGGTATCGGTGGCTGTTTTTACCCCTCAAGGGCAATATGTCGTCGGAACTCCGGGCCAGCAGATGCGCCTGAACACACAGCTTCAGAGCCAGAGCTGGTTCACCAGTGCCCAGAAATCGCCGGATATCTCTTATTCCGCGCCGCATATCCAGAATTTGTTCAAAGGAAAATATACATGGGTCGTATCCATCAGCAAAATGATCCAGTATAAGCAGGACGGGGAGCTGAAGTCCGGTATTTTGCTGATAGATTTTAACTTCCGGACAATAGACCAGCTCAGCCGCCAGGTGAAGCTCGGCAAGCGGGGATACGCTTATATTCTCGACCCGCTGGGCAATATCGTCTATCACCCCCAGCAGCAGCTGATCTATGCCGGCCTGAAGTATGAGAATGTGGAGCCGGTTCTTGAGTATGCCTACCGGAGCTACCTGGATGAATCCACCGGGGAGAAACGGTTCATTACGGTGCGGACCGTCGAGGAGACCGGCTGGAAGATTGTCGGTGTCGCATATTACGATGAGATTGTAACCACCAAGCGGGATCTTAACCAGTTCCTGATCTGGTTCCTTGCTGTAGTCATTCTCTGCGTTATTGCCGTATCCGTCTTCCTCTCCTGGCTGATTGCAGGTCCGATCCGGAAGCTGGAACGAACCGTCAAGCTGGTTGGTGAAGGGGATCTGAACACCCCGATTAACGTTAGCGGTGCTTATGAGGTAGAGCAGCTGTCGAGGCGTTTTAATCTGATGCTGCAGCGGATCCGCCAGCTGATGGACCAGATTATCTATGAGCAGGAGACCAAGCGCAAGGGCGAGCTTGAGGTGCTGCAATCGCAGATTAATCCGCATTTTCTGTACAATACGCTGAATTCTGTCGTCCGGCTGGCCGAGCGCGGCAAAAATGATGAGGTCATCACGATGATCCAGTCGCTCTCGAAGTTTTTCCGGATCAGCCTCAGCAAAGGAAATAACATCATAACTGTGCAGGAGGAGCTGGATCATATCCGCCATTATCTGGTGATTCAGAGCTTCCGCTTCAAAAATAAATTCCGCTTCGAGATCAAGGCGCAGGACGAGGTGCTCCAACTGCAGACCATTAAGCTGATTCTGCAGCCGATTGTGGAGAATGCCCTGTATCACGGCATTGAAATGTCGCCGGACGAAGGCCTGGTGCTGATTACCGCCGAGCTGCAGCAGGATCTGATTGTGATCAAGGTCAGCGATAACGGGATCGGCATGTCCAAAGAGATATTGAATACGCTCCTCAGCGGCGGTGTTAAAAGCGGAAAAACCGGCGGTGGCTCCGGCGTCGGGGTACGGAATGTAAATGAACGGATCAGTCTCTATTACGGCCGCGAATTCGGGCTTACCTTCGAAAGTGAGCTGGAGGAAGGGACAATCGTGACTATTGTATTTCCGGCGCTCAGCAGCAGCCCGGTTGAGAAAGGAGGGGAGGAATCGTAATGAAGATTACACGTATATTGCTGACAGTACTGATGTGCGCGCTGGTGTGGCTATCGGTTACCTCCTGCTTTTTCAATTCGTCACCTGTATATATCAACACCAAAAACACGCGAAATATCCATATGATCGTCAAAATGAACAAGGGTGATTACTGGAATACGGTCAAGCTGGGGGCGGAAGCAGCCGCCAAGGAGTTCAATGTCAAGCTGACCTTCAAGGCGCCGGATTCCGAAAGCATGATTGATGAGCAGGTGGCCATGGTCGAGGATTCGATCAGCCAGCATGCGGATGCAATCATACTGGCGGCGAGCAGCTATATGGGATTAGCCCAGGTAGTTGACCAGGCTGCCTATTCCAAAATCCCGGTTGTTTCAGTTGATGCCGAAGTAGGCTCTGCAAAGGTACGGGCGTATGTCGGCTCCAACGGCTATGAGGCCGGACAGAAATCGGCAGAACGACTGATAACGCTGCTGAACGGCACGGGTGAGATCGGCATTCTTAACTTTACCAGTGCTTCATTGAATGAGCAGCAAGTATCCGGCTCCATTGATTACGGTGCGCGTGATGCGGATGAGCGGGAGAAGGGGTTTCTGAACTATGCCGCGCGTTATCCTAACATTGATGTGGTGCAGATCTCGTATACCTCCTCCAATACAACCGAAGCCGAGGCTCTGACCCGGCAAATGCTGGAGAACCATCCCGGACTGCGCGGCATTGCTACACTGAATGAAACGGCCTCCCAGGGAGCAGGCAAGGTTATCCAGAGCCAGGGACTTGACAATATTATCAAAATGGTTGCTTTTGACAGCTCGCCGTCCATGCTGGAGCTTCTCCAAAACGGTACGGTTCAGGCTACCGTCATTCAGAATCCGTTCAGCAACGGCTATCTGGCAGTGAAATATGCCGTGGAAGCGGTGCAGGGGATGGAAGTGCCGGAACGCGTGGATACCGGGACGAAGCTGATTGATCTGGACAATATGCTGTACCCGGAGAACCAGAAGCTGCTGTTTCCGTTCGTAAGATAGTATTTTTATAACATGAGAATTTTCATAAAAGACAGTAGTATTTTATATTCGCAACCGTTTTCACGTGAGGCATAATAAGGATGTGCCTGAGACACACGGACACACTATTAAAGAAATATCACCAGGAGGTCATTAAATTATGAAAAAACTCACTTCCGTACTACTCGCCAGTGCATTGCTGGGTGCTGCTTTGGCAGGCTGCGGCGGCAATAACAACTCTGACAATACAGTGGCAACAAATGCTCCGGCCGGCAATGCGGCAAAAGACACAGCCAATTCCGGCAGCGGTGCAACGCCAAAAGTCGGTGTTGCCATCTACAAATTCGATGATACCTTTATGACCGGCGTCCGTAACGCAATTGATGCAGCGGCAAAAGGCATTGCAACGGTTGATATCGTAGACAGCCAGAACTCCCAGCCGACCCAGAATGACAAGGTTGATCTGTTTGTTACCAAGAAATATGACGGCATGCTGATCAACCCGGTTGACCGCACTGCTGCAGGCGTAATTATCGACAAAGCTAAGGCTGCTGACATTCCGGTAGTATTCCTGAACCGTGAACCGCTGCCTGAAGATATGAAAAAGTGGGATAAAGTCTACTATGTCGGTGCAAAAGCAGAAGAGTCCGGCACCATGTCCGGCCAGCTGATCGTTGATTACTGGAAAGCTCACCCTGAAGCTGACAAAAACGGCGACGGCGTGCTCCAGTACGTAATGCTCAAAGGCGAACCGGGACACCAGGATGCTGAGCTGCGCACCACGTACTCCATCCAGGCCATCGAAGATGCCGGTATCAAGGTTGAGAAGCTGGCTGAAGATACTGCCATGTGGGACCGTGTAAAAGGACAGGAAAAAATGGCGGCATTCCTTGGCTCCCACGGCGACAAGATCGAAGCGGTTCTGGCCAACAACGATGATATGGCACTGGGAGCAATTGAAGCATTGAAAGCACAAGGCTACTTCACTGGCGACAAGTATATGCCGGTAGTAGGCGTTGATGCTACAGCTCCGGCGGTTCAGGCTCTGCAGGACGGAACCATGCTCGGAACGGTGCTGAATGATGCGAACAACCAGGGTAAAGCGGCAATTACAGTTGCAGCTCTGCTGGCTAAAGGCGAAACACCTACGAAAGATAATGTAGGCTTTGATATCACGGATAACCAGTACGTATGGATCTCTTACAAAAAGATTACTAAAGATAACGTAGCTGACGCGCAATAATAGCTTCTGGCAACAGGACTAATAGATAAAAATGATAACCGGGGAGCGGGCCCATCCGCTCTCCGGACTTCCTTAAGGGTAGGGAACAGGATAGAACCGCTGTGCCTCTCATGGAAAAAGAAAAAAGCGTAGGGGGCGTAACAACATGGCTAATGCTGAGTTTTTGCTGGAAATGAACAATATTACAAAAGAATTCCCCGGCGTCAAAGCGCTGGACGGAGTAAGCCTTAAGGTTAGACCGGGTTCGGTACATGCACTGATGGGCGAAAACGGGGCAGGTAAATCTACACTGATGAAATGTCTCTTTGGTATTTATTCACCGGACGCCGGTGAGATCTTTCTGAATGGCGAAAAAGCCAGCATTACCAATTCCAACGATGCCCTCGGGCACGGGATTTCAATGATTCACCAGGAGCTGCATCCGGTACCGTTCCGGAGCGTGATGGAGAACATCTGGCTGGGACGTTTTCCTACCAAGGGAATCGGACCTATTCAGTTCATTGACCACAAAAAAATGTATGCTGATACGGCAAGCCTGTTCAAGGATCTCGACATTGATCTGAATCCCGAAACCTTGGTGGGCAAGCTGTCCGTATCCAAAATCCAATCCATTGAAATCGCGAAGGCCGTTTCTTTTCATTCCCGCGTTATTGTCATGGATGAGCCGACCTCTTCCCTGACAAGCGTGGAAGTTGAGCATCTGTTCCGGATCATCCGGGACCTGCAAAAAAGAGGCGTAGCTATTATCTATATATCTCACAAGATGGAAGAGATTCTGGAAATCTCTGATGAAGTAACGATTATGCGTGACGGTAAAAAGATCGGGACCTGGCCGTCTGCTGAACTGACGACGGACCTGATTATCTCCAGAATGGTCGGGCGCGACCTGACCAACCGCTTCCCGGAACGCAATAACGTTCCCGGCGAGGTCTATCTGAAGGTGGAGGGGCTGACCTCTCCAGAGCCAAGATCGTTCAAGGATGTCTCATTCAATCTCAGACGCGGGGAAATTCTCGGTGTCGGCGGACTGGTGGGCGCACAGCGTACGGAGGTTGTTGAAGCCCTGTTCGGACTCAGAGCCATCCAGTCCGGCAGCATCTCCATTGACGGCAAAAAGGTGAATATCAATTCTCCCCAGGATGCTAAAAAGCACGGGCTGGCGCTGCTGACGGAAGAACGCCGCGTGACCGGTATTTTCCCGGTGCTGTCCGTTCATGAGAACGGGGCGATCGCCAATCTGGACCGCTACCGGAAGCCTTATCTGCTGCTCGACGGCAAGAAGAAAAAGGTTGATGTGGACCGGATGATCGAGAAGCTCCGCACGAAGACACCTACCACCAAGGTACAGATCATGAACCTCTCAGGCGGTAACCAGCAAAAGGTGCTGCTGGCCAGATGGCTGCTTACCGAGCCGGAGGTGCTGCTGCTTGACGAGCCGACACGCGGAATTGACGTCGGTGCCAAGTTCGAAATTTACTCCATCATTGCCGATCTGGCGAAGCAGGGTAAGAGCATTATTATGATCTCCTCCGAGATGCCGGAGCTGCTGGGCATGTCTGACCGTGTAATGGTCATGTCGGAAGGACGGCTCACCGGAATATTAGAAGGCGACCAGGCTACGGAAACCGAAGTTATGCGTCTCGCCGCACAGCATTAGGATAGGGGCAGTATAAAGAAAAGCGAAGACTTAATTGCTGTCAGTTAAGCTGATTCAGCGCAAGATAGACAAGTAAAACTTCGCGTAACAACTAAGGAGGAACATTACTCATGGATGTAAAAAAAGCACAATCTTTTATAACCCAGAACGCGATTTACATCGTACTTGTCATTCTTATTATGGGGATTATCGTATACGAACCAAGCTTCATGTCGATTAATACTTTACGCGATGTACTGATCCAATCCTCAACCCGCGTCATTATTGCCCTTGGCGTTGCCTTTATCCTGATTACAGCGGGTACTGACTTGTCAGCAGGCCGTGTAGTCGGCTTCACCGCTGTTATCTCGGCATCGATGCTGCAAATTCCGGATTATTCCCGCCGTTTCTTCCCGGATCTGCCGCAGGTGCATGTCTTGCTTCCAATCGTAATTGCCATCATTGCAGGTCTTCTCTGCGGATTAATTAACGGTATCATCGTTTCCAAGCTGAATGTTCCGCCGTTTATTGCTACTCTGGGCACCATGCTCATCGTATACGGCCTGAATTCCCTGTACTTTGATATGGACCCGAACCAGTCGCAGCCCATCGGAGGTCTGCGTCCTGACTTCACCAGGATCGGCTCCGGCTTTATCGGCAGCGGCCAGTATTCCATACCCTACATCGTCATTATAGCGATCGTCGTCGCCGCCATAGTCTGGGTGCTGTTCAACAAAACCAAGCTGGGCAAAAACATGTACGCCATCGGCGGCAACATGCAGGCTGCCAAGGTTTCCGGTATCAATGTATCCAAGAACCTGATCTACATCTATGCCATTGCTGGCGCCCTTTACGGTCTGGCCGGTGTGCTCGAAGCCGCAAGAACAGGCGGCGCAACCAATAACTACGGTAACATGTACGAGCTTGATGCCATCGCGGCCTGCGTAGTCGGCGGCGTATCCACCACAGGCGGTATCGGTACCGTTCCGGGCGTACTCGTCGGGGTCATCATCTTCACTCTCATTAACTACGGCCTGACCTTCATCGGCATCAGCCCTTACTATCAACTGATCATCAAAGGCCTTATTATTATCGCTGCGGTATCGTTTGATATGCGGAAATACTCATCGAAGAAATAACGCTCTGCTCGGTGATTGGGCGTAACTCCGGGAAAGCTTTGGGCTTCCGGCCGCTGTTATGTTTGGATTTCCTGATTTGAACCGCTAATCGCGGTAGAAATCCAAACATAAAGGCGGACGCTCCGCTCCTCCAGCTCCAAACTTTCCCTCCGTTACTCCCATCACCTCGCCAAGGTGGGGGGAAGCAGCAAAAAGCGTTTGCTGATAGTACATAGCAAACGCTTTTTGTGTTTCGATTGCTGCGCTCCGAAACAAAACGCCAAGAAAAAAAACCAAGAAAAACAAAAGCCTAAAAGCACAACAAGCTTTGGGTAAAGCCTGGCTAAGAAGGACATAAGGGGGACAGACAGCAACAAAAAAGCAGCCGACTCGATCAAATCGAGCGGCTGCTGCGTATAGACATTTTTACAAAGACCTTATTCAACATCATAGCAGAACGGAAAGAAACAGTCTATATTTTTGCGCGGGGATATTATACATTGGGGTAGCCGGCAATACAGATGATTGGAGTGTTGTTCAATGAATGTTAGCGGTCACCTTAACCCTGATGCGTTGCAAAAATATGTGAGTGGGGTGCTTGGAAGCTCATACACTGTTTCAGGTGTGTCCAGAATGCATGGCGGTGCCCAAAAGGTAGTCTATAAGGTAGACTGCACGAACGGTTTCAGCTGTGTGCTTTATGTGTGGGACCTGTCTATGAATTTTTTTCAGCAGGAAATCGAACAAAATACAATCAATGCAGGTTCATATGGCAGCGGCCTGTTTACGTCCAGCAACAGGTTTTTGAAGGAACATTCCATCCGCACGCCGGCGCTTTATAACGTGAATAATGACAGAACGGATTATACGTTTGATTATGCGCTGGTTGAATATATAGACGGGCAAAAAGCAGAAGCCTATTTCAGCCATCCTGATCCGGAGGTTAAGGAGCATGTTTTGCAGCAGGTCAGGGCTCTGGTAACTGCAATGCACGGCATTAAAAGAGACACCTTCGGGGCACCGGAGCAGCCTGAGCGCGGGCACAATATAGGCCAATGTCATCTGGTGCTGCAGGATAATGCAAAGCTGCAGTTAGCTTACGCAGTGCAGTATATTGACCTCATTAATACTAACCAAGGGAAGCTGCTGGATAAACTGGAGGAGTTTGCAGCCAGGATCAGCCCAAGGACAGAATACGGGCTGATCCATGACGAACTCGGTCCAGACCATCTGCTGGTGAATGAGAGGCTGGAACCCTATCTGATTGATATTGAGGGCGTGCGGTTTTTTGATATCGAGCATGAGCATAGCTTTCTGGAATTCAGATTCGGCGAGTATTACCGCTATTTGCAGAACGATTCCCTTGATCCTGACAGAATGCGGTTCTACCGGTTCCATCATCATATCGCATTAATCTCAGCAGGCCTGAAGCTGCTGCACCGCGGATATCCGGATCAGCAGTTTTCAAGGAATCTGTCCAGATATCATACAGAGCGTGCCATGCGGTATATTGAATAAGATTCATATCAACACATGCCGGTTCAAGGAGTCATAAGAGACGATGGAATTCGTCCCGGGGTTCCAGTCACAGCATGGTTCATCAATCCTCCGCAGGCTTCGTACCGCCGCTTTCACGGCCCTATCCTCTATAAATTATGGTAGAATTTCACCGAACTTTCAGGGTATAGTGGAGGAGGAATGATGCATTCCATATTGCAGTGGGGGGGAGAACTGAGCAGATGAATCAAACGTACCGCAAGCGTAATACGACTGCCTTCACCTTGGCCTCTTATTTTGCCTTGGCAGCAGGCCTGTTCTTATTCTGCCTGGGTGTCTACAATGACAGCTGGGAGCTGAATGTAAAGGGTTATTATATTCTGTGTATGGTGCTCATTACGATCAGCTGTATCGTTATGCAGAAGGTCGTCCGGGACAATACGGAGGATAGAGAGATCCGCCTGGAGAATCCGAAGCACCGGATGAGAAATACGGCAGCTTTTACAGGGATGGCAATAGCCGGGCTGGTTATCGGCTACGGTATGTTCTTTATTGGCCTGTACAATGCTCCATTTCAGTTAAATGTAAAAGGATACTACGTCGCTGTTATCCTGCTGATCTCGTATAGTGCAATCGGCGTGCAGAAGGTTACCCGGGACAATGCGGAAGATAAGGATATTCTGGCCGAGCTGGAATCCAAAAGAGATTATCAGGGATAATAAAAGCTTTTCAACAAGAAGGTCCATCCTGGGATGGGCCTTTTAAAACTAATATTAAAGGAGTTTTCATATGTTGCTTGCCATTCAGGTTATAAGAATTCTGCTATTTATCATTGCAGTTATGTTATTTGCTTCATCAATGCCGATATTCGCAGGAGTAACCTTACTTATATTTTTTGGACTTTCTAAACTTCGGAAAAGAATGATTAACAGCTCAGCCAATAGCTAATACTCCGCCTTCGGCGTAAACCTGCCAATCCCCTTCAGCGTATAATCAAAAAACTGCAGCACCAGCTGATTCATGTTCTCGATGCAGTAGTATTTATCAATGACCGCTTTTCCGACCGGCATCATATTAGCCAGAATCGGGGAGAACAGCGGAAGATCGGTCAGGCTCATGTGATTGGCTCCCTGAAAATGCACGGAGTATACATCGGCGAAAGTTTGTTCAGCCGTTTTGTTGCCGGCATACACAGTGACATAGTCAAGCTGCTTCCAGACATCGTCGGAGTAAATATTAAGCAGCGGGATGTTATAGGCTTTGATAGCTGCGGTAAAATGGTCCGCTGCCTGGTCATAAATAAGCTCGCTGAACAGCGGGCCGTCCAGATTGACAACGGCACCGAGGTCACCGCGCTCACGCCCGAGCCAGACACTGGCTGCGCCGCCCATCGAGTGGCCGAATACCCCGATTTTGGCCGGATCAACCAGCTGATAGACAGCAGGGCTGTCCTCCTTTGCGGCCATCTCCACCACTGTATCAATGACCAAACTCATGTCGCCTGTGCGCAGCTTCATCCATTTTTGAATGATTCCGTCAAACTCTTGAGCCGTGTACACTCCAGCCTTGTTAATATCATTGGCTTCCTGAAAATAATCCGGGCTGATCATCGTCAGCTTCCCATCCTCGGATTCTGTATAAAAGGAATGATAAGGGTGGTCGATTGAAGCGACAACATAACCGTGACTGGCAAGCTCCGTAAAGGTTGAGGTGTTGCTATACCTGATCCCGTATGCCCCATGGGAAAATACCAGCAGCGGATAAGTACCATCAGCCTGCTCCGGGTACCAGAACTCCACATTTACCTGCCTGTGCTCACCCGCATCTGTAAATTGCTCTATCCGGCTCTTGTCAGTGTAGGTGTACACAGCTGTTGCGACAGGATAGTCACCGGTTACCTCCGGCAACCGATATTGCGGAAAGAGCAGAACAGGTGTAAAGGCCAATGTCAGCATAATGAGCAGAAGGATTGCTTTTGCCAGAGTGGCAGAGCGTTTGAACACACGCAGAGTTGTTTTAGACTGCCGAATCAGCGAAATCAAGCCTTTCACAGCCAGAAGGAACAGCAGACCTGTGCATACAATCCAATAAAAGCTCCATTCAATTACTGGGAGCAGAATTAGCGTTGCCAATACGATAAATTCAGCAATTCTAACCAGGCTCTTTAATTTCCTGTGCGTCTGCTTCGTTACCAGACAGTATACAGTCAAAGCAAACTCAATAATAAATACAATTCCGAACAATACTAGTTCCATCTTCTTATTATCTCCTCCGGTGTGAAGTAAGTTCTTGGGTTCATCTTATGAAACCGCCGGAGAGAAATAAATAGAAATTCAATAAGCTGTAGCTACAGGCCGATAAGCTGTAAAAATAACCTGAATAGGTGTTTAATCCTGCCGTCTATCCGTCCTCAGCAGCTGGAGCTTTTCGTTAATCTGCTCCGCTTCTTTTTTATCCTGCTGCCAGGATAACAGCCGGATGATAGCATAGACTACGGCAATCTGCACAGCCATAATGGCCGTAGGTACAACCCCCTTTGACATCCCGGTCACGAGCGCCAGAGAGACCAGAATCACCTCCAGAGCGGCAAAGTGGATGATAACCCTGATCCGCATATTCCGCTCGCTTACCCCTTCAGGCGTATAGAGGATAATTCCGATTAATGTGCTGACCAGTGAAAACCCCATTATGATATAAACGGTTGTCAGCTCAAAGGCCTCGTCAGGGTAAAAGAGCGATCTTAGGATAGTGATGATGATAATAACAGTTGCAAAAATCATTAAAAAGTCGGTTAGCAGCCCTTTTATCAGTTGTGCCGGCTTCATGCGCTTTCCCCCTATAATCCCAGCATATTTTTGAGTACAGGCACGTATTGTCTGGAGATGACCACACGTTCCCCGTTATCCAGTACAGCTTCGAACCGGCCGCTGATTGTCGGACGAACCATGTCGATTTTGGCGATGTTCAGTACGGTAGACTTGGATGCGCGAAAGCAGCTCAGCCTGCTGCACAAGGCCTCCAGCTCATAGAGCTTTTGCTTGACCTCGTACACGCTGCTCCTGCAGTAAATGAACACCTTTCCGTCTACAGCCTCAAAATAATAAATATCCCTAAGCCTGATCCGGTGGACCCGTTCCTTCTGGTAACCAAGCAGCACGAGACTGTCTGTCTGCAGCCTATGTACAATGCCTTGGATTTCTTCATCCTCCTCATGGCAGCGGATAATAATTTCTTCTTCCTGTTCTCTGGCGATCTGTTCGATTGAGATTTTCATGTCGACACCTGCTTTAATAAGAGTACACTTTATTATAAAGGCTAAAAATACCGGCTTACCACCTTTCAGGCTGGTAAGCCGGTATCCGCATAAAGAAATGACTGAATAAATTGAGGTGAACAAGCTGCCATGCTACTAGACCAGCACGAACACATCCGGTTATGGGATCAGGCCTTCATCCATAACATAGAAGTTAAGAGATTTACACTCGGAGCAGGTGAGCGGAGATCGGTCGCTTTTAAATCCAGCGGCTTTCTTTGCGTAGGCAAAGGAAGTTCTTTGGTCCTGCTGGATCAGCACAGCTATCCGATGCACAGTATGCAGCTGCTTCATGCTCCGGCCAAAAGCTTTTTTGAAGTAAGTGCAGGAGTAGGCGGAGCAGAATACAGCATTGTGCTGTACGAGGCGGATACAGGGAGAATGAGTGCTGAAGATCAGCTGTTGCTGGACAAGTGTAATCCGTTCCGGACAAGCTATCATGTAAACCCGGATCAGCCGGTCAATATGTACGATTCACTTGGCAGCATGCTGGAGTTAAGCCAGTATCCGGAGCAGACGGGAGTGCTGCCTGTAAAAGCATTGTTCTATCACTGGGTTTCCCAGGTAATCGAGCAGTATCATGCCAGGCAGCCTGCTTCGATAGCTGCAAGTCCGGCCCAGCTGGTTACCCAGACTCTGGAATATATGCTGCAGCATTATTCTGCAGCGCACACCCTCGATTCTCTAGCCGTAGTGATAAATAGAAGTCCGGGTCATCTGTCTAATTGCTTTAAGCAGGTGCTGGACCGCGGACCGATTGACTGCCTGATCCGGCTGCGGATCCAGAAGGCCTGTGAACTGCTGGCCGGAACGAAGCTTACGGTGCGTGCGATTGCCGCCGCGGTCGGCTATCAGGATGTGTATTATTTCAGCAATGCGTTTAAGAAGCAAAAAGGAATTTCCCCGGCTTTGTACCGCAAGCGGCTCCGGAATGAGGATTTTACATTAGATACAGGAAGAAAACCTATTGTTGGCCCTGAACAGCCATGCTATATTGCTAGTTGTGATAATGAGAATTATTATCACTACAATGATCGGTCTAACGGTCAATATAGCGATGGAGGGTCGACACCTATGTTTAACAAAAGAAAGAGTGTTCCAGCGGTGCTTCTGCTGGCTTTTGGCTTAGTGCTTGGTGCTTGCGGAGGTGGAGGCAATATCAATAACGCAGCGAGTGCTGCCGAAACAACTTCACAGCCGCAGGCGTCGGTAGAAGCAACGGCTTCCCCGGTTGCAGACAGCTCATCCGGCACACGGGTGGTTACAACAACGATGGGCAAGGTTGAGGTTCCGGCTAGTCCACAGCGGACGGTTACGGATTTCTATCTTGGGTACCTGTTGGCGATGGATATCAAGCCGGTTGGAAGCAATGGATTATTTATGAAAAATCCGTATCTGGACGGCATGGTAGACGGTATCACCGATGTCTCAGACAATCTGGAGGCCATTATATCGCTTAATCCTGACCTGATTGTGACAGGCGATGCGGAAAAATACGAAGCCTATTCACAAATTGCCCCAACCGTCTATCTCGAAGTGAACACCAACCTTCATGAGCAGGTAATGCAGCTTGGAGAAATATTGAATAAGCAGCAGGAGGCGGAAAGCTGGCTGTCTGCATTTGATGAGAAGCTTGCCGTCGCCAAAAAACGGGTGAATGCCGTGCTAAAAGAAGGCGAGACGGTTACCGTATTTGATGGAGGCCTGATGAAGGATGTTACCCTTTACGGAAATGCCTATACCGGCAAAACCATTCATGGCGAACTGGAGATGCCGATGAATGGGAACGTTGTCCGGGATATGGACCCCAAGGTAGGATGGATGACAGTTTCCAGTGAGGTGGTTAATGAATACGCAGGTGATCATATCTTCATGGCTGTTGATGCATCAAAGGAAAGCTATGACTACGGGAAGGATCCGGTATGGGGAACGGTTGAAGCAGTTAAACAGAACGAGCTGTATGAATTTGACGGCTACCGTTTCTACTTCTCCGATCCGATCTCGGTAGAGGGACAGATTGAGGATATTGCCGATATGATGGAAGAGCGTGCCGCTACAAAATCCCGTTAACATGCCGTTTTTTAACCAGCTCTATTTTCACATCCAGTGAGAATAGAGCTTTTTATTTATAAATGAATACAATCTTTGATCAGCAGGCTATAAATTTCCAGCAATTACTCTAGGGAAATATCCGGAACTTTCATATAATAGAAGAATTGATAGTTTTACCACATCTGAGAGGAAGTTAAATCTTTGCTTGAAACCCTGTTGCTTAACTTTTTATTTATCTTATTTCCGGTGCTGATTGTTGTTATTTTCTTCGAAAATAGAGCAAACCGTTACAATAACAAGCTTCTGGTATTTATGTCTGCCGTCACAATGATTCTGTGCATTGCCAAGCCGATCAGCCTGGAGATGGGCTTTATTTACGATCTGCGCTATGTTCCGTTCATTCTTGTGGCGTTATTCGGCGGGTACAGGCATGTGCTCCCTCTATATCTGATCTTAAATGTATACCGTCTGTATGTCGGCGGGGCCGGCATTCTTCCGTCCTTCCTGTTCTCTACAGCGGTGCTGCTGATTGTGCCTTACTTAAGCAAATGGTTCATCAGGCAGAATGCCAACCGGCGGATCCTTTCGGCTACCTTTATTGCCGCGCTGACAATGGGCATTTACCTGATTACGCTCTGTATGATGAAGGGGACGCTGGACAGGCAGTTCTGGATACTAACCTTCTATGCACTTACGACACATGTCGGTGTCATGAGCATTATCATGATTCTGATTGAGCAGATCATTACCAACATCAAGAACCGTGACCGGATTATCCAGTCAGAGCGCCTGAATGTCGTAAGTGAGCTTGCAGCCAGCGTGTCTCATGAAATCAGGAATCCGCTGACGGTAACGAGCGGTTTTCTGCAGCTGCTGAACAAGTCCGGTAACATTACACCCGAAGAAAAGGAATACGTCGAGCTGTCCCTGCAGGAGCTGAACCGGGCGGAGAGGATTGTGAGCGATTATCTCTCTTTTGCCAAGCCGCAATCCGGTAATATGGTGTTTTCCAACCTGCGGACTGAAGCGGAGTATACTAAGAATATCATCATGCCCTTTGCCACCATTCATAAGGTGACTGTTGAGTTTCATTTTAGTAACACGCTGAATACCAGCTATGACAAAAATCAGATCCAGCAGTGCCTGATTAATCTCTACAAGAACGGAATCGAAGCGATGAAGGACGACGAAAGCGGCACCCTGACCATCGATATTTCGGAAAAAAAGCAAAGCATCGTAATCAGCATCCGGGACACCGGGGTAGGTATGTGCAAAGAGGAAATCTCGCGGCTTGGTAAGCCCTACTACTCCACCAAGGAGGAAGGAACCGGACTGGGAATGCTCATGGTTTACAGCACAGTTGATAAGGTCAAGGGAATTATTGAGGTTGAGAGTGAAAAAGGGAAGGGAACCACCTTCCTGATCACCATTCCTGCCATGGCTGAGCCTCCGGACTTCTATTCCGCTAAGTGACAGAAACGTCACTTTGCCTTCTGCTACATCTATGGTTGCAGCTACCTATTGTGGCTATATTGAGTAGCAGAGGGGGAGGTTATAAGGGATGGAAACGGTAATTGAAACGAAGAATGTGTCCAAAAATTACGGGTCAGCAGCCGTACTCAAAAATATTGATCTGGTGATTAGAGCAGGTGAACTGACGGCGGTCATGGGCCCGTCCGGTTCAGGCAAGTCTACGCTGATGAATGTGCTGTCCACTATTGACCAGCTATCCGGCGGAGAGGTCTGGCTGGAGGGCAAGTCACTGCTGGATATGAATAAGAAAGCGCTGCGGCAGTTCCGCCAGGAGCGGATGGGCTTTATTTTTCAGGATTATAATTTGCAGGACGCCTTAACGGTTAAGGAAAATATTCTGCTGCCGCTGTCGCTGCGCAAATTCGGGACGGCGGAGATGGAAGAGCGGCTGACCACGATTGCCCAGGCGCTTAACATTGAAGGCATTATGGACAAGTATCCGAATGAAATTTCCGGCGGACAAAAGCAGCGGGCGGCCTCGGCCAGGGCGATTATTACGAATCCGGCAATTGCCTTTGCCGATGAGCCGACAGTGCGCTGGATTCAAGATCGGCTACCCAACTGCTGGAGCAGCTGGCCGGCTTGAATGATCGGTTCAATACAATCGTCGGCCCCCATATTGATCGCCATAATGACATCCATGTTCTGTGTGCGCGACGAGAGAAAAATGACCGGAACCTTGGAGACAGAGCGGATCTGCTGGCACCAGCTGCGGCTGAATCCTGTTGAACTCCTCCAGAATTTGCTCATAGGCTGTCACTTCGAAACCTCGTATTTCCATTTGCGCAGCGTATCTGCGACGATTTGCTCGATTTTTACGTCATCTTCTATAATCATGATCCGAAACACAGCAATTCCTCCAAGCCTAAGGGTGATAAAAATACTGCTTCTACTATAAAACGCCTGCGGCCCAGTCACCACAGAAATGCAGCTATAGCTATTAATTATAACGGACGATAGATCATTGGTAGAACGGGATGGCCGGGGGCGTGTGCTATAGTAACTGTACTAATTAAACAGATAGAGGAGATTAACCGATGAGCACTCAGACTGAACCTTTGAAACGTACTGTTACCCCATTCCGGTATGATATTGTCGGCAGCTTCCTGCGCCCTGCGGCTCTGAAGGAGGCAAGAGTGAAATATAAGAACGGTGAAATTAGTGCCAGTCAGCTAAAAGAGGTTGAAGACGCCGAAATCGTCAAGCTTGTGGCCAAGCAAAAGGAAGTGGGTCTTCTGGCTGTAACAGACGGTGAATTCCGCCGCTCCTGGTGGCATCTGGATTTCTTCTGGGGCTTTGACGGTGTAGAGCAGACCCTGATTGACCAGGGATACCAGTTCAACGGAGCCCAGTCCAGACCGGAGACAGCCCGCCTGACCGGCAAAATCAGCTACAGCAGCCATCCGTTTGTTGCCCATTACACTTACCTCAAAAGCATTGCCGGGGACGACGTTGTAGCCCGCCAGTCTGTTCCGGCCGCTGCCCAGTTCCTGTTCGAGCTGGACCGTGCGGAGAATAAGGAGAGCACAGCTGCGCTGTACCCGAACCGGGAAGAGCTGCTTGCGGATACAGTCAAAGCCTACAAGGGAGCGGTGCTCGACCTGTACAATGCCGGCTGCCGCAGCATCCAGTTCGACGACTGCACCTGGGGTGCCCTGTGCGACGAGCAGTTTATCACCATCATGGAGCAAATCGGCGTGAATGTAGCCGACTATGCTGCAGAATTGGCCAAGGTGAACGCAGCCGTTGTAGCCGGCCTGCCGGAAGATCTGGTGGTTACGACGCATGTGTGCCGCGGCAACTATGTATCGACCTATGCCGGTGTCGGCGGCGGCTATGAGCCGATCGTGCAGGCGCTGCTTGGAATCGATAACTATTCCGGCTACTATCTGGAGTTCGACACCGACCGTGCCGGAGACTTCAAGCCGCTGCGGTTCCTGAAGGACAGCCAGCAGGTGGTGCTCGGCTTGTTCTCCTCCAAATTCGGGGAGCTCGAGAACAAGGAAGAGATCCTGAAGCGGATTGAGGAAGCCAAGCATTACGTCGACCTGGACCGCATCTGCCTGAGCCCGCAATGCGGCTTCGCTTCTACCGAAGAAGGCAACCACCTGACCGAAGAGCAGCAGTGGAACAAGCTTGCCTATATCAAGGAAATTGCAGATGAGATCTGGAAGTAGACTAAGAGTCCCGTTAACGGGAGGATTATAAGTTTATGTGAGCCGTACGGAGCTATCCGTACGGTTTACTTGTGTTTGTGGGCAATAATATGTCGGGTAAGCTTGCTGGTTGGTTACAGTTTGATCACTGCTATAAAGAATTTATTCGCGATGGTTACCTCCAGCAGGATTTCAGCAGGTAGAAGGACCTTGCTCCGAGAATAGATAGTGATGTAGAAGGAGGGAACTTAATGAATCTAGGCACACTTAACGTCGATGTAATTACGCTGTTTGTAGAGGATCTGCACAAGACCAAGGCGTTTTATCAGGAGGTATTTCAATTGGCGGTTGTGTATGAGGATGAGGTGTCTGCAGTTTACAATTTCGGGAATATAAGCATTAATTTGCTCAATATATCTGAGGCGGACGGACTGATTAAGCCTGCGAATCCTGCCGGGCCTGAATCCGGTTCACGGTTCCAGTTCACAATCCAGGTAGAGAATGTTGATGAGGCAGTCCGGGAACTGGAAGAACGGGAAGTCCGTCTGCTAAACGGCCCGATGAACCGGTCCTGGGGCGTACGGACCGTTACCTTCGCTGATCCCGCAGGGCACATCTGGGAGCTGGCGCAGCAGTTGTCCTGATTAATCTTCCGGTCTGCGAAGTAGTGTACACTCTGCCGACTAGCGGCGACATTCACGACACGAACGAGGTGTGGTTTTCTGGAATGTCTTCTTCTAAATCCATTGGCAGGCAAAGTTGGTCCAGGGTATATTGGATGTACAAAGAAATCGCTCCTTTTGGGATGGTTGGGTGGTACCTCCATTTTACCAAAAAGGCGGTTTTTTTTTGTTTTTGTTGAAAAATGTGTATGCGTATCCCGCTTAAACAGCGGAGAGGAAGGAACGATTGTGGAAAAGCGGAAGCGTTCGCCTTGGTCTCCGGATTTTCACCGCTAAGGGGAATGAAAAAAATCTGGAGAGCACAGCGATTGTAACAACGTTTCGTTCGCGGAGCGTCCTCACCGGGCGCAAACGTCCATCCAACTCCAAAACAAGGGTGTCCCAGCCATTTCATGGCTTATGGGACCCCCTCCGCTTCGGAGGCAACACTGTCATCGGATTTCACCCGCTGGCAGCAGTTTAAATAATGGAAATCCGAAGACAACAGCGGCCGGAAGTCCAAAAACTGCGGAAGTCCCCCAGTATCCTCGCAGTCCGCAGTTTCAGTTTTGTAGTGGGCACAGAAACACCCTTTCCCCCTCCCCTTCATATTCTATAGGCAAATGCCTTTATAAGGGAGCGACAGGAATGCTGAGAATTAAGCTGAATGAGCTGGCAAAAGGAAATGATAACGGCCTGCTGCAGACGGAAGTGTGGAAGTGGGACGGGATCGGATGGAACGAATATGTGCCTCAGCAGGAGGAGGATTTCATCTGCGCCGATGATGATCTATTCGTGACCATTCCGGCAGAAGCAGGATTGTACCGTGTTGATTATTATATTAAGCCGCTTGAACCGCTCCAGTTCCTGGATGCGGCGGAGGTGGGCGGTCTGCGGGCGGAATTGCTGCATCCGGCACCTTTCAAAACCAAGGAAGGCACGCTGTGGGGCTATATCAACAATGAAGGCCGGACCGCAATTGAACCGAGATATGAGTATGCCGAGGATTTTCAGGAGAACGGGCTTGCAATTGTACAGAGAAAGAACAGCAGCGGCTTGATTGACAGCAGCGGCCGCGAAAAAGTAAAGCCAATCTACTCTTTTATCTCCCCCTTTGCTGAAGGGCGGGCGGTTGTATCGGATGCTAAAGGGTACACGCTGATTGACGAAAAAGGCAGGGAAGTCACTGCGGCGCGGTATGATTATCTGAATTCGCTGCATGAAGGGCGGGCACTCTTTTCCAGGCAAAGTACTACAGCAGGCGGCT
The DNA here is from genome assembly GCF_000723885.1 of Paenibacillus camerounensis. GTDB lineage: Bacteria > Bacillota > Bacilli > Paenibacillales > Paenibacillaceae > Paenibacillus_AQ > Paenibacillus_AQ camerounensis. The sequence continues at coordinate 107,516 of NZ_CCDG010000040.1, read as the reverse complement.
CACGCTATGGATACATTGATGCGCAGGGCAAGGAAGTGCTGCCTGCCGTGTATCTGGATGCGGGCGATTTCATGAACGGGACGGCATTGGTCAAAGCCGCTGAAGGCGAATACGCGCTGATTGATCTTAACGGAGCGGTGCTGCATACGTATAAACATCCTTTTGTCGGAAATCCCGGTGACGGGCTGCTGGCTTATCAGGAGACAGAGAACGGTAAATACGGCTACCTTAACCTGGATGGAAGTGTGGCGGTCAAGCCGCAGTTTACATCTGCGCTGCCTTTTTCAGAGGGGCGGGCGGTAATTAATACAGCGGAGGACTACGGGAATGCCTACGGCCTGATTGACAAACAGGGCAAGCAGATTATTCCGGCTACCTATTATGAGGTGCAGCAGCTGGGGGAAAACCGTGTCGCGCTCGGCACCCCAGTCTATGCAGACCAGCCGTACCGGGGATCGCGGTATGTAATAGCGGATGCAGTGACCGGCAGGGTTCTCAGCAATCATCCGCTGCTCGGAGTGAACAACTATCAGCATGGGCTGGCTTCCGTGTATGATGCCAAAGACACCTATTTTATCGATAAAAGCGGTAAAAAAGCATCCCAGCCGCCCGTTATCGCGGGCTCCGGCACATTATCCTTCAGCGGCAGCCTGATCCGTGCAGATATTGATCAGCGTACCGCCTATTATGACCGCCGGGGCAAGCAGGTCTGGCGGCAGAACGGCGTCATTCCGCTCCGTCCGCCTTACTCTGTGCTGGAGAAGAAATATAAGCCGAACAGGGACTATCTGGTCTACTATCCGGTTATTGAGGGTATCGCAGATATTGAAGTATCCAAGACGGTCAACAGCAGGCTGCGCAGCCTTTCCAAGGCAGAAGGTATCGGAAGCGGCGGCATTGCGCAGGATTTCAGCTACACCGGAGACTTTGCCGTTGAATTTTTCCGCAAAAATCTGCTTGTGCTAGAGCTTAGCGGGTACAACTACCCGTTCGGCGCAGCCCATGGTATGCCTACGATGCTGTATGAGCATGTCAATCTGCGCAGCGGGAGATTTTATACGCTTAGTGACCTGTTCAAGCCGGGCAGCAGATATGTCGAAAAGCTCAGTGAGATTGTCGGCAAGCAGATCGCTAATGACCCTCAGTATTCCTACGTTTTTCCGGATACGTATAAAGGGATTACTGCCGATCAGCCGTTTTATGTCGATGAAGAGGCGTTGTACCTGTATTTTGCACCTTATGAGATCGCCCCATACGCGGCAGGCTTTCCGACTTTCCGGATTCCGTATGCTGAAATTATGGGTCTGATCTCGACCGAAGGCGATTTCTGGCAGTCCTTTCACTAAACAATACCACGCATTGAGCCGATAAATAGAATAAGAAGCCTGACAATAAAGCTAAGACTGCCGCCTCTAACGAGGTGGGCAGTCTTTTAAATGTATATGACGTGACGGCTCAGCGAGGGGCGAATACCGGCTCCTGCCGGACAAGCTTTCCTGCAAATCTAGTACTGTAAACATTTAGCAGCGCACAGCTGATAGTTTTGTGCTACAATGACTGAGGAAGAAATGACAACTTTGTAATAATTGGTGCCGACACTTTTACAGCACTGCAAATACAACAAGAACAAGGAGATGGCATAATGAAGAACAAAACAGTAAAAGCAATGATAGGTGGAAGCGTAGCAGCAGTTATGGCCCTCAGCATTTCCCTTCCGTTAAAGGCGGATGCAGCCAGCGGGTCATCGGCAGCAGCGGACCATTCAAGCTTTGCCCAATTCATGCAATACTTCACTCAATATAGCAACAAAGCCTTTGCATTTAACGGAACGACTGTAACGGTAACCAAGTTTAAGCCGCCGATTGTACAGCAGAAGCCAACAGCAACTGCTGTTCCGGCAGCAACCGCTAAGCCTGTGTCAACACCTGCGGCAACCGCTAAGCCTGTAGCAACGCCTGCAGCAACGGCTAAGCCTGTGGCTACACCGGCAGCAACCGCAGCCCCGGCTGCAACAGCAGCTGCACAATCTTCCTACGTGAAGCAGGTTGTCGACCTGGTGAACAAGGAGCGTGCTGCGGCGGGTCTGTCACCGGTTACCGCGCTGGACAGCCTGAACAAGGTGGCTGCGGCCAAGGCAACAGACATGAAGGTTAACAACTACTTTTCCCACACTTCGCCTACGTACGGATCACCTTTTGACATGATGAAGTCCTTTGGTGTAACGTACCGTGCAGCTGGCGAGAACATCGCTATGGGCCAGAAAACGCCCCAGGAGGTTATGACAGCCTGGATGAACAGTGCGGGGCACCGTGCCAATATCCTGAGCGCGAACTTTAATTATATCGGAGTAGGCTACGACAATAACTACTGGGTGCAGGAGTTTATCGGTAAATAAACCGGACAATGCACGCTTAGAATAGCAATCAATAAAAGGACTGCCTGGACAAGCCGCGAAAGCGGCTTAATCCAGGCAGTCCTTTTTGCCGGGTTCCGGGTTTCAGGAAATGCCCGCCTCCCAGATCGGCTCGGCATACAGGTTCTTCAGCCGGCTGCTGCAATCCTTGCCTGTATCATAGGAGCGGTCGCCCAGCACCAATCTGAAATGCTCCTGCGCCCGGGCGGCCTCCGCAGATGAGGTGCTGTTCAGCCAGGCAGCCAGTGCCCTCAGGACAGTGCGGCCTTCGGCCAGCGCCTGCTCCCACAGGTCCCAGACACTGTCTGTACGTACTTCAGAGTATAGAGCAGAATGCCGCCACTCGCCGTGATGCTCATTCAGATAATCCAGGTGCTCCTCGGCCGCGGAGAGCGGCTGGGAGAAAAGGCGGAGGGCTTTGCCCCGCAGCAGTGATTTTTTCCAGCCCTTTGGATCGTACAGCAGTTTGTGGGCCAGGAGCATATCAAGATAAGCTTCATCCCACATTTCTTCGGGCAGCCTGCTTAACTCCGGATACCACCGGGATACGGTTTTATTCAGAATGCTTTGGACGGCTCCGGGAAAGCAGGAGCCGATATTGATTTTTTTCCACGCCGGATGCAGCCAGGTATCGGTCTGCTTCAATGATTTCATGAACAAGGTGTCCAGCACGATCTCAAAGCGCTGATGACTGCGGTGCCGGTAGCCTGCCTTCCAGTTAATAAAAGGGTGGAGATTGCGGTCAAGTAGATGGTGGGTTAGAAAGCCGAGGAAATACTGCTGTGCTTCCTTCCTGTCTTCAGCGGGCAGTGCCAGCGAGCGTTCCCAGAATTCGAGCAGCACAGGACCGCAGTGATCCGTATGCATGGCATCGCCGAGCCGGAGCGCCCGGTTCTCTTTTTTCCAGGGAAGAAAGCTGTGATACAGCAGGAAATCCGGCCCCTGGCAGCCCAGCTGATACAGCTCCGGGCGGGTGTTCAAGTCAGCCAGACAAGCAAATTCACTTCCAAATTCCGCCGCCAGCTGTTGTCCATACTCCAGATGCATCCAAATGTTAGGCATTTCGTTACCTCCCTTAGAATTGCAGCTTCCTCCAGCATACTGCCTGAGTATTAAAAGAAGGTGAAAAGGAGTAACGGGCATTGTAATTCCCCGCGTTCATTTGCAAATTGAGAATAGAAGAATTATGTTTATTTACATACGTTAAGAAGTTTGTAAATTGTGGAACAATGGAGAATAGAGGCATACGGAGGGATTACTGTGAAGGATGCAAAATGGACCTGGCGCGGTGTGAGCCTGATTTCCGCCTTGGCGACCTTACTTTTAATTGCGGGCTTTGTGTACGCAGTTGGCGATATTATTAACCCGCAGGGTGAAGCGCTGACCGGTTCTCTGCCACAGGCGACAACGGCTCCGGAGGCTGCGGCAGCAGATGAATTGAAAATTCTGGCACTGGGCGATTCGCTGGCCAAGGGGACGGGCGACAACAGCGGCAGCGGCTTTGTAAGACGGGCGCTGGACGGCTTAACCCAGGGCGGAGCCAAGGCCGGTCTGCTCGGCAATATGGGAATTAACGGGCTGACTACGGCCGGACTGCAGACGAAGCTGCAGGAGGAGGGCGTCCAATATGCACTGCGTCAGGCAAATGTTGTACTCGTGTCCATCGGCGGCAACGACCTGTTCCGGGGCTCCGATATTCTGGGGAACGGAACAGGTGTACAGGCTGGAGAGGCAGCGGGAACGGCTGAAATTCCGGCGGACAATCCCGAAGGCAGTGCATCTACGGTGCAGCCAACCGGTGTTCTGGACGGGAAATCGGATACGCTTGTTACTTCCACTCCGAAGCCCGGTGAGGATGAATTGACACCTGAGGCGCTGTTATCGGCTTTACCTGAGGCCGCCAAGCGGCTGGGCGAGATTCTGGAGACGATTGCGGAGATTAATCCGCAGGCACAGGTTTACTATGTGGGGCTGTATAACCCCTTTGGCGATATTGAGGATTTGCTCGTACCGGGGAATCAGGCGGTTACAGCCTGGAACAATGCGGCGATGGATATTATCAATACGCACAGCAATATGACTCTGGTGCCGACCTTTGATCTGTTCAACCGCCATCTGGACAAGTATCTCTCAAGTGATCATTTTCATCCGAACGGTGACGGCTACCAGCGGATCAGCGAACGGATTGTGCAGGCGATACGATAACCATCTAATGCTAATGAACCTATACCAGTGATGAATGTCAGCAAGGAGCTGTGAGGATATGGCAAAAGAAAGAGCGGCGGAGCCGGGGGAAGTTGTATTATCCGTCAAAGGCGTCCGCAAAAAGATAAGCCGGAAATGGATTATTGATGATGTAACTTTTGATGTGAAAGAGGGCGAAATCTTTGGGTTTCTGGGTCCTAACGGAGCCGGTAAAACGACGACCATCCGGATGCTGGTGGATCTGATCCGCCCTACAGAGGGCACGATTACAGTCTGCGGCTATAATGTTAACCGTAATCCGGAAAAAGCGCTCCAATATGTCGGCTCGATTGTTGAGAACCCGGAGGTCTACACGTATCTGACCGGCTGGGAGAATCTGCAGCATTTCGCGCGGATGCAGCCTGGAGTGGACGGGCAGCGGATCACTGAGGTGGTTGATATTGTCCGGCTGGACCAGCGTATCCACGATAAGGTAAGCACCTATTCCCTCGGGATGCGGCAGCGGCTTGGCATTGCCCAGGCTCTGCTGGGACGCCCGCGGCTGCTCATTCTGGATGAGCCGACGAACGGGCTGGACCCCAAAGGGATCAAGGAGCTGCGCGAATTTATCCGCAACCTGGCCGAAGACGGTCTGGCCGTATTTGTCTCCAGCCATCTGCTCAGCGAGATCCAGCTGCTGTGCGACCGGGTTGCAATTATCAGCAAAGGGCGGGTGCTGGCTGTTGGCGGAGTTGATGAGCTTGTCGCCCGCAATTCCCCTTATGTGCTCTGGGATCTTGAGCCGGTCCCGGCGGCCAGGGCAATCCTGGAGGGTCATCAGGGCATTACGCTGCTTAAGCTTGATGAAGTCACCCTGGATGATTCCGTTATCGCCGGAATGGGCGGAGGTTCAGTTATAACAGTAATGGACGAGACTCTGATTCCCGGCATTGTCGCTGACATGGTTAAGGCAGGGGTCGGGGTCAGAGCAGTGCATAAAATCAGCCCCACACTGGAACAGCTATTCTTGAAGCTAACGGAGGGTGAATCTATTGACTAATCTGCTTCCGCTCATCCGTAATGAGTGTACAAAAATAATTAAAAAGAAACGTTTTTATGTTATACTGCTGATTCTGCTTGTACTCGTGCCGATGTTCACCTATGCGCAGATGCGGGTAGCTGAACGGAGCCGGGACAAGTTCAATTCAGACTGGAGGCTGGAAATCCAGCAGCGGATTACAGATAACCAGAACTCGCTGAGCAGTGACCGTATTCCGGAGGAATGGAAGTCGTACCGGCGGATTTTTATCCAGCAGCTGCAGTACTATCTTGACCATGATGTGAATCCCAACGAGCCTAGCGGTGTGACGTTCACGCGTGAGTTCCTGGATAATTCGGTCTCCCTGTTCATTCCTCTGCTGATAATGGCGGTGGCGTCGGATCTTGTGTCCGGTGAACGGACAACAGGGACGATCAAAATGCTGCTCACCCGTCCGGTAAAACGCTGGAAGGTGCTGTTCAGCAAGCTGGCGGCGCTGCTTATGTTCGTCTCCTTAATTGTGCTGTCCGTGTTCGTAATCAGCTACCTGATCTCCGGGCTTGCCTTTGGCTATAAAGGCTTTAATATTCCGGTGTTTACCGGCTTCCAGCTAAGCGGGGATACAGTGGACATGTCGGGCGTGCATTCGGTGCCGCAGTGGAAATACCTGCTGATGCAGGGGGGGCTGATCTGGTTCGTGAGCGTTGTTGTCGCCCTGCTTGCTTTTATGGTATCGGTTCTGGTACGCAGTACGGCGGCGAGTATCGTTGTGATGATGGCAGCGTTGATTGCCGGATCCATTCTGACAAATATGGCGGCTGCCTGGTCAACTGCGAAATATTTATTTATGGTGAATCTGGGGCTAACCGGTTATTTGGCGGGCACGCCTGCGCCGATTGAGGGGATGACACTGCCCTTTTCACTGGCGGTGCTGTCTGTTTGGGGACTCGCCGCGATAATCATTTCATTCGCCGTCTTTACGAAACGGGATATTTTGAATTAGAATGTACAAAGTGAACGAAAACGTTTGTTTGCATTTCAGAGTCAGTGAGATAATGAAGGGGGAGCATGAATGCTCGAACAGATCGATATGTTTGCAAAAGTCTCCAAGGACGGCGGAGCAGGCCGGACCGGATACGATGCTGACGACATTCAGGTGCTCGAAGGTCTGGTTGCGGTCCGCAAACGGCCCGGCATGTATATCGGCAGTACGAGTTCTTCGGGACTGCACCATCTTGTATGGGAAATCGTGGATAACGCCGTTGATGAGCATTTAGCCAAATTTTGTTCCAAAATTGATATTACATTGCGTAAGGACGGGTCGGTGACCGTCATCGATAACGGCCGGGGTATTCCGACCGGTATGCACAAGACAGGAGTGCCAACGCCGCAGGTTGTTTTTACCATTCTGCATGCAGGCGGTAAATTCGGCGGTTCTGGCTACAAAAAATCCGGCGGTCTGCACGGCGTAGGCGCATCTGTCACCAACGCCCTGTCTGAGTGGCTGGAGGTTGAAATTTACCGGGACGGCAAAACCCACCGCCAGCGGTTCGAATATTGGGTAGACAAGAGCGGCAAGGAGCATGTCGGGGAGCCGGTAACCGGTCTTGAGGTTCTAGGCAATACGAACAAGACCGGTACGAAGATCACCTTCAAGCCGGATATTCGCGTCTTCGCAAACGGTATATCCCTGAGCTACGATACGCTTGCGGAGCGGGTACAGGAGATTGCCTTCCTGAACTCGGGTCTGCGGATCGCCTTGAGTGACGAACGCAGCGGACGCCAGGACGAATACTTTTATGAAGGCGGCGCCAGCCAGTTTGTCCAGTTCCTGAATGAGGGTAAGGACACACTGCATGATGTTGTCCATTTCAGTTCGGAGAAGGACGACATTGAGGTTGAAGTGGCGCTGCAGTATAACGCCGGTTATACAGAAACACTTGCCTCATTCGTCAATTCCATTCCGACCCGCAGCGGCGGAACCCATGAGACCGGGTTCAAGACGGCTTACACGCGCGTGATGAACGATTACGCCCGCCGCACACAGCTGCTGAAGGAAAAGGACAAGAACCTCGAAGGAAATGACCTTCGTGAAGGTATGATGGCTGTCATCAGCGTCAAGATGTCTGAGGTTGAGTTCGTCGGCCAGACCAAGGATCAGCTGGGCAGCGCATCAGCCCGCAGTGCCGTCGATTACATCGTAGCCGAGAACATGGCGCGTTTTCTCGAAGAGAATCCGCAGGTGGCTCAGAGCCTGCTGAAGAAGTCGATTCAGGCCTCGAAAGCCCGTGAAGCCGCGCGCAAAGCCCGTGATGAGATCCGCAGCGGCAAGAAGCGCAGCGAGAGCTTAAGTCTCGGCGGCAAGCTGTCCCCTGCCCAGTCCAAAGACGTTACCCGAACCGAGCTGTTTATCGTCGAAGGGGATTCTGCCGGCGGATCGGCCAAGCAGGGCCGTGACTCCAAGATACAGGCCATTCTGCCGCTGAAGGGCAAGCCGATGAATCCGGAGAAGGCCAAGCTGCTCGATATTCTGAAGAATGATGAGTACAAAGCCATTATTTCTGCGATCGGTGCAGGAATCGGCCCCGATTTTACCGTGGAAGACAGCAATTATTCCAAAATCATTATTATGACTGATGCTGACACGGACGGCGCGCATATCCAGGTCCTTCTGCTGACCTTCTTCTACCGTTATATGAAGCCGCTGATTGATGCCGGCAAGGTCTTCATTGCCCAGCCTCCGCTGTACAAGCTAACCCGCAAATCGGGCAAGCTGGAGACTGTGCGTTATGCCTGGAGTGATGAAGAGCTGCAGAATTACCTGAAGGAGTTCGGCAAAAACTTCGAACTGCAGCGTTATAAGGGTCTTGGTGAGATGAATCCGGAGCAGCTGTGGGAAACCACGATGAATCAGGATACCCGTACCCTGCTCCAGGTGCAGATCGAGGATGCCGCCAAGGCGGAGCGCCGCGTCTCCACACTTATGGGCGACAAGGTTGACCCGCGCAAGCGCTGGATCGTGGAGAATGTTGATTTTACCGAGATCATTGAGTAAAAAGGTTATAGATTGTAGCGGAAGTGACGATTGCTTCCGGTTTCTAAAAGCTTGATGATTAGAGGAACGGAGCAGAGTAAAGCCTGCAAGGCGGCAATATTCGCCTGTTGCAAGTCCAGACTTTCTGCGGAATGACAATAATCATCAGACTTTTTTTAACGGGATAGATTGAGGAACAGAAGGTGAGCCAAGTGAGCAGTTTTTCAGAACAATTTTCGCCGGCTTTTCTGGAAGAGGTCGTCGGTGACCGCTTTGGCCGGTACTCCAAATATATAATTCAGGACCGGGCGATTCCCGATGTGCGGGACGGGCTGAAGCCTGTACAGCGCCGGATTCTGTATGCGATGTACGACTCGGGCAATACCCCGGATAAGCCGTACCGCAAATCGGCCAAAACCGTCGGTGACGTTATGGGTAACTATCATCCCCATGGCGATTCCTCCATCTATGACGGTATGGTCCGTATGGCCCAGCCGTGGAAGATGGGGCATGTGCTCGTAGACGGGCACGGTAACTGGGGCTCGATGGACGATGACCCGGCGGCTGCAATGCGTTATACCGAAGCGCGGCTGTCACCGATTGCAATGGAAATGATGCGCGACATTGAGAAGCGCACCGTGCTGTTCAAGGACAACTTTGACAATTCCGCGAAGGAGCCGGTGGTCGTACCCTCGCGGTTCCCCAACCTGCTGGTTAACGGCACAAGCGGGATTTCCGCCGGGTTCGCGACAGAAATTCCGCCGCACAACCTGCGGGAGGTTATCGACGCCTGCATCGCCGTGATGCAGAAGCCGGAGATTACGCTGGAAGACATCATGACCTTTATCAAAGGCCCGGATTTCCCTACGGGGGGGACAATCATGGGCGGCGACGGCATCATGGACGCCTACCGTACCGGCAAAGGGCGGATCTATCTGCGCTCGAAGACCGAAATTGAGAATTTGCGCGGCGGGAAGCAGCAGATTGTGATTACTGAGGTGCCCTTCCAGATTGTCAAATCACGCCTTGTCACCTCTATGGAGAATATCCGTCTGGAAAAGAAAATCGACGGGATCGCCGAAGTCCGTGACGAGAGCGGACGGGAAGGCCTGCGCATCGTAGTGGAGCTTAAAAAGGATGCAGACGCCCAGGGCGTGTTGGCCTACCTGCTTAAGAAAACCGACCTGCAGGTTACCTATAACTTCAATATGGTAGCTATCGTTAACAAAGCACCACAGCAGCTCGGGCTGAAAGCGATTCTGGAGGCTTATATTGCCCACCAGCGTGAGGTGGTTACCCGCCGCACCCAATTCGACCTGGAGCGGGCGGAAGACCGTGCGCATGTCCTGGAAGGGCTGGTTAAGGCGCTTAACATTCTGGATGAGGTTATTGCAGCGATCAAGGCGTCCAAGAACCGCCAGGATGCCCAGAATAATCTCGTCTGGATGTTCGGCTTCAGCGAACGCCAGGCTGATTCGATCCTCACCTTGCAGCTCTACCGGTTGACCAATCTGGAGATTAACTCCCTGCAGAAAGAGCTAGATGAGATGATGGTCCGGATCAATACTCTTCAGGGTATTCTGAACAGCGACAAAAAGCTGATCTCCGTCATCCGTAAGGAACTGCTGGAGATCCGTGACAAATACGGTATCGACCGCCGTTCATTGATTCAGGGAGAGGTGGAGGAGCTGAAGGTCAGCCTCGAAGTGCTGGTCAATGCCGAGGATGTGCTGGTTGCACTGTCGGCTGACGGTTACATCAAGCGGACCGGCATGCCGTCCTTCACACGTTCAGGCGGTGAACGCAATGCTTCCGGGGTTAAGGACGGCGATCACATTGTGAGGCTGCTTGACCTGAATACGAGGGACAGCCTGCTTGTCTTTACCCGTAAAGGCCAGTACTTCCTGCTTCCGGTTCATCAGATACCGGAATTCAAGTGGAAGGACCCGGGTACGGCGATTGTTAACGTAATCGGCCTCGCCAAAGGTGACGGGGTCGTAAGTATGCTTCCGGTTGGCAATCTGGATGATCCCGGTACCAGCCTTGTCTTTGTCACACGTAAGGGCCAGGTGAAGCGAACGGAGCTCAAGGATTACTCTACCAGCCGTTCCGGAGCTGTGGCGGCCTGCAAGGTTGCTGAAGGTGATGAGATCATTAACGTGTCGTTAAGCAGCTCTGACAAGGACCTGGTGCTTGTAACCCGTGAAGGGATGAGCATCCGCTTTAAGGAGAATGAAGTGAACCCGATGGGCCGTGTGGCCAGCGGAGTTAGAGGAATCCAGCTGCGCGAAGGCGATGAAGTTGTATCCTGCTTCTGGGTCACTGAGGATGAAGGCGAGATTCTTGCTGTAACCGATATCGGTTATGCCAAGCGCAGCCTGCTTGTGGATTATCCGTCGCAGAGCCGGGGCGGAAAGGGCATGCCAACCTTTGAATTCAAGGAAGGGAAGCGCGTGAAACCGAACGGCAGCCGGATCGCCGGGGCGTTCCATTGCATGGAGCCGCTGGTGCTGAATGCAATAACCCGTGACGGACAAGTCCACACCTTCTCATCTGAGTCTGCACCGCTCGGCGAGCGCCGTTCTATAGGCAAGCTTCTTGTTCCGGTGGAGAAGAAGGACGAGATTGCAACGATTTTTCCGGCAATACAATAGATTCAACAGCAGTGAATATTTAGTAACAGCGTTTGTACAGCTCCCCCTGGAGCCGGTGCATGCGCTGTTTTTATATTATGGGATGAGCCGGGGCGGATGGCGTAGCTGACGGACACAGATTTATTTTTTTGTTTAGCAGGAAATGGAATTTATTTCTCGAATTTGTAGGTATACCGGATAGAGATCCGCAGGGAAAGGAAGGAATAAGTGTGCACTCCTCTGAATTCAGTAAAATCTGGCACAAAATATTAAAGGACTATAAATTACATATGGACAGTAACCTTGCCCCTACACTTACAGACGCCCAGCTCACCGTATTGGAACTGCTGCAGGAGCGCGATGCGATGAAGCCTTCTGATCTTGCGCCTCATCTGGCGACAAGTCCGGCGGCGGTAACGATGCTGTTAGACCGGATGGAGAAGAACGGGCTGATTATGCGTGAGCGCGATGCTGCAGACCGTCGGATTGTCTGGGTAAGCATTACCGAGACGGGCCGGGCCGAAACTGCGCGCGGACTCAAGGTGCGCAGCGATTTTTTTGCCGAGGCGCTTGACCCGATTTCATCGCACAACCAGCAGCTCCTGCTCTACCTGATGGGGAAGATGGCAGTTGCCCCGGCTCCGGAAGGTTCCACACCCTGATCTTCTAGATTAAATGCTACTTTAAAGCATTACTTCTTAGTTGAGTGCTATTTCCATAAAAAAACAGGCCATCCGTCAGCGGATGGCCTGTTTCTGTACCTGCTGCGTCCACAAACTCCAGGGATGAGCCTGCGGCGGCAGCGAGATTAGCTCGATTTCTTCTTTGGTGACTGGATGCGGGAAGCCGACAACCGCTGACCAGAGGGCAATCTGCTGGCCGGGCCGGTTCACGGCGGCGCCGTATTTCTGGTCTCCGGACAGCGGACAGCCGATACCGCTAAGCTGTACGCGGATCTGGTGGGAGCGTCCGGTCAGCAGATCAATCTTCAGCAGGCTGTAGCCTTCAGCCGTTCCAAGCACTGTATAATCAAGGATGGCTTCCTTGCCGCCCGGCGTGCCTTTACGGACGATCGAGACGGTATTGCTCTTGGCATCCTTGAGCAGCGTATTAATCAGCCGTCCATGGGGAGCGGGTGGCTTGCCGTGGACGACAGTCAGATACACCTTGCGGAAAGCGTGGGTACGGACGCTCTCAGACAGCCGGGAAGCAGCCTTGGAGGTCTTGGCGAAGATCATGGCCCCGCCGACCGGACGATCCAGCCGGTGAACCAGGCCCATGAACACATTACCCGGTTTATTATACCGCTGCTTCACGTCCTCCTTGAGCAGACTGAGCAGATCGGGATCACCGGTAGCATCCTCCTGTACAGGAATGTTCACTGGCTTCACAATGCCGAGCAGGTGATTGTCCTCGAACAGAATTTCGAAACGGGACTGTGTGCCGGACTGCTCACCCTCTGAATTGCTATGCTGCATAGTCATGGCTTACGCCTCCCAGCGGCCCAAAATTCCGCAAGGCAGATTCATACCTGAAGCGGTAATCGGCAGGCCGATTTCGCCGGAGGTCAGCTTGCCGCCGTAACGCTTGCCCATGGTCATATTGAGCATGTTCCGCAGCACGGTCGGTGAGATGCCGGTAGTATAAGAATTGATCAGCATAAAGAGCGGTCTGTCGCTCATAATTTCCATGCAGCTCTCGAGGAACGGGTAGAGGCTGGATTCCAGCTTCCACATTTCCCCTCCGGGACCGCGTCCATAGGACGGAGGGTCCATAATAATGGCGTCGTATTTGCTGCCGCGGCGCTGTTCACGCTGGACGAACTTGAAAACGTCGTCAGTGATGAAGCGGACCGGGCGCTCGCCCAGACCGGACAGCTGGATGTTTTCTTTTGCCCACTGTACCATGCCCTTGGCTGCGTCAACATGAACAACCGATGCACCTGCACTGGCAGCAGCAACAGTAGCTCCGCCCGTATAAGCGAACAGATTAAGTACAGAGATCGGGCGGTTCGCGCCGGCAATCTTGTCCATCATCCAGCTCCAGTTAGCCGCCTGCTCAGGGAAAAGTCCCGTATGCTTGAAGTTAGTCGGACGCAGATTAAATTTCAGCTTGCCATAGCTGATTTTCCAGTCATCCGGAATCGTCTTTTTCATTTCCCATTGTCCGCCGCCGGAGGAGCTGCGGTGATAATGTCCGTGCACATCACGCCACTTCGCTGTCTCTTGGGTCAGCGGCCAGATAATCTGCGGATCAGGACGGCGCAGGATAATGTCTCCCCAGCGCTCCAGCTTCTCTCCGCCTCCGGTGTCCAGAACTTCGTAGTCTTTCCAATCGCCTGCAATATACATCATTAATCCATCCTTCAAAAATTCATTTAGACTTCATTGTACAACATTTAACCGGGCAGCTACAAACAAAAAGGTTGCAAAGCTGCGACTATTCCCAGCTTGCCCATCACCCGGACTGTGCATAATAGTACACCGGGAATTGGATCAGCGCTTCTCCTGATCTGGCAGGGCAGCCGATCATTGTGTATGATCAGAGAATCAGTTCATTCGGGACAACGGAGGAGGAGAGCAGATGTACAACCTCGCAGAGCTGTATTATCCGATTACAGCACGGCCGGACAGTGCAGGAGAGCTAATGCCCTGTAAGGGGCTGCAGCCGTACATCCGCTGCTATTGGGGCAGCATGGGAGAGTGCGGAGCAGCTCCCGGAGAACAGTCAGCCATGCCGGACAAGCTGTCCGGACAACAGCCGGCGCGGGAGATCATCATTCCCGACACCTGCATGGATATCATATTGGAATGGGACACGGATACCGGAGCTTCCGGCGGCGTTTTTTGCGGAATCAATGATAAGCCTTTTCAAGTGGATGGAGCTGGACCTTCAGCGTCCAGGCTGCGCTTTGCCATCCGCTTTCATTTTTGGGCGGTGCATTTGTTCGCGGATGAGCCGCTTAATGCCGTACTTAATTATCACGGCGGGGTAGAGCGGTATTTCAGCTTTTTCCGCAGAGAGCTTGAAGAGCAGCTGGCATCTGCCGGGTCGATGGCTGAACGTATTGCTGTGGCTGAGCGGGTTCTGCTGCGCCGCTTGGAACGGGCACGCGCCAGCCACAGCGGGCTGATGAATGCCGTGCATGATATTTTGCGGGCGAAAGGGGTTATTGCAGTAAGCAGCCTTGGGAGCAGCTCCGGGCTCAGCAGCCGGCAGCTTGAACGGCTGTTCCGCGAAACTACCGGCGTATCCCCGAAGCAGGTTGCTGATCTGGTCAGATTTCAGAATGTCTGGCGGAATCTGTATCGTCCGTCACCGCAGATCAGGGATGTTCAGGATCTGGTATATGCTTACGGCTACAGCCACCAGTCCCATTTTAATAACAGCTTCAAGCGGTTTGCCGGCCAGACCCCGAGGGAGGCGCTGGCATATGCAAGGCGATAATGTCGTTTTTCTGCAATACAGGGGCTGAGCCAGAGGTTAGTATGAATACATTAGCCGGACAAGGCTGACATTAGAACAGGAAGAGAGTGAACTTTTATGATATCGGGATTTGAAGGCATTAATCTGTATACCAAGGATACCGCTGCACTTGTAGCTTTCTACTCAGAGGTTCTCGGAATCCCTGTTCCGTTTGAAGGTTTCGGTAACGGTGACGGGGCAAAGATCGCATTTGAGGGCAGGCTGCCGGGTATCATTATCTGGGATGAGCACAAATGGGGCAAGCATACGACTGGTGTTGTTAATCTGGTGTACTCTTGCAGCAGCCTGGATGAGACTTATGCGGAGCTTAAAGAGAGAGGGCTGGACTGTGAGCCGCCGGTTACAATGGAATACGGAGGCCGTGAGATGAATTTCCGCGATCCGGACGGCAATGGCATTACACTGCTAGAAGGCGCATATTAAACAGCTACAGCACATTGTAATCTTATAGGATGAAGCGGAAAAGCGGACGGGAGCCTGATAACGGGCTATTGTCTGCTTTTTTTATATGTTGACAATGAGAATCATTATCAAATAAAATAGGGATAATTAAATTTGGCTTTGCGGTACAATATGGAGCCATCATATACTTCATGCTTAACTAGGGAGGACAGATCATGGCTAAGGTGCTAGTGGCATATGCCAGCTTAACCGGCAATACGGAAGAGATTGCTGAACTGATTGCAGAAGGAATACGCCAGGCCGGCGGAGAGGCTGTTCTGAAATCGGTAACCGACTGCAATGCGGATGAGATAAATCATTATGAAGCGGTGCTGCTGGGTGCCTATACATGGGGCGACGGTGAGCTTCCGGACGAATTCCTGGACTTTTATGAGGAGATGGAGGAGCTGAATCTGGCCGGCTATAAGGCAGCTGCATTTGGCAGCGGGGATACCGGATATTCGATATACTGCGGCGCGGTGGACCTGATTGAAGAGAAGCTGAAGGAGCGCGGGGCAGAGATCGTCCAGGACAGCCTGAAGATTGAGTACGGCCCGAATGCGGCGGAAAAAGAAACCTGCCGTACCTTCGGACGCCAATTTCTCGAGACCTGCGCGGCGGTTTCTTAAGAATGGGCGGCGCAGTTGGAAGCCGGGAGACGGAAAAAGCGGAAGTGCCGGAGGTGCGGTATGCCAGGCTAAATGATTTTCGTATGGAGCATATTATGCTGGGCGGCGCAGAGTCGCTTGCCGGCGGGGCTGCGGCCACCGGTCTTCCGCGCTGGAGGCAGCAGGTTCAGTACGCAATCGGCCACACACTGAATGATTTTTACAGCCTGCAGCCTGCGGTGCGCCGGGAGACGCCGATTCAATTTCTGCTGGAACGGCGCTGGCCGCCCAACAGCAATGCTTTTCCGTCGCTGATGCATTACTGGGATGTTAAGACGGCGGTTGGCGATGAGCTCATGCGGCTTGCACCAGTCAATCATACAGGTGAGATCCCTGTTATGCTCTATGAGCAGTGGCATACCCAGGTTCCGGAGCTGTCGGTCGAACTGGCGATGATCTTTCAGCTGGCCTGGAATTCGGAGCGCAGCGGCCGCTGCCTGAACATTCAGAAATTTATGGTGTCCGGGCATGAGGATGTAATCACCGGCTTCCTCCATATGGCTAATGTGTTCTGCCATAAAGCATACGGAGAGCCGGCAGATACCATTGAAATCTATTCCTTAATGGACGGACGGAGACATATCTTTGACGGCGCAGGGATTCCGCTTGACGAATCGCTGGATTATGTACGCCTGCTGTCGGTGTTTCTGAATCAGGATCATACCGCTGACCGGAACGTCAGTGTAGATAGCCGCAGGAATGAGAAAAGTGAGACCGCCTATGGCGGGTTCGGGCTGATGTAGCCTGCACTGATCTGCGGGACAACGCGATAAAAGCCACCGCCGCCCGGTAACCTGCCGGGCGGCGGTGGCTTTTATGGTGTGCTACAACGAGCCAGTGTAGCGGTAATAGTCCTGCCTGTTCACAATCACGAAGCCGCAGTTTTCATATAGCTTCAGCGCATTCGGATTATCCAGTGCCACTTCAAGATTCACTCCGTTGTAGTTGCGGCTCTCCCGCTCAATGGTCTGCTGCAGGGCGCTGCGTCCGATTCCAAGGCCCCGCAGCTCCTTGTCCACGGTGAGGCCGTAGATCCAGGTCTCATTGTTATCTGTACAGAGCCGCATTTTGCCCGCAGGCCGGCCGTTCAGCTCGATGATGATATATTCCTGAAGCGCTTCAAGGTTCTGCACCTTAAATATTTCAGCCGCTTCCTCCTCGGTCATATTGAACCCGGAGCTGTCCAGCTTAATGAGAATGGAGGATTCATCTTCGCGTGCAGGACGCAGAGTAACCGTTCCGGCAGCGGAGCTTGCTTCTCCCGGGCCCTGCAGGGCGGCTGAAGGGTCCCATTTCATCTGGTATTCGGCATGTCCGAACACCAGCGGCAGGCTCTTCAGGAACCCGGCGCCAGATGCCGAGGCTGCCGGAGCATTCAGAAGCAATGTAGAGATATTGCGCCGTCTGATTTTATTCTGTGCCAGCTCCCAGAGTGATGTAAATATGCCTCTGCGCCGGAAACCCGGCCGCACCATACCGCACACCTCCATGCTGCCGCCGAAGCCGTACAGGCCGATGAAGCCGACGAGCTGATCCTCCTCATAGGTCGTGAGCCATTCGGTCCCCCCGGCTTCCGTGGCATGATGCATCATGTCCCAGTTCAGCTTCAGGGAGATTCCCTCATATTGCTCGCAGCGCAGCTGGAGCGCTTCAATATCTTTTAATGTATCCTGAGTATTCAAATCCGTTTCCTCCTAATGTTGAGCGCTACCACGCTTCATGCTCTTCATGCTCCCAAGGAAACGGGTACGCTTTATGATGCGCTTCCGTCTCCGCTGAGCACGTCGGAATATTCCTTGTGCCGTTCGAACTGCTTGGCGGCATAAGGACATTCCGGAATAATCTTCACCTGTGCTTCACGGGCCTTATCAACTACTGCCCGTACCAGCTTCTCGCCTGTACCCTGCCCGCGCAGCTCTTCCGAGACGAAGGTGTGATCAACGATCCAGTTCCCCGTAGCCTCTTCCAGCCTGTATGTAATCTCGGCAAGATCCTTTCCGTCACCAGCAATATAAAAACGGCCTTCACCCTGAACAATTTGTCCCATATTCTTCACTCCAGTCTCTGTAATATGGCTTTATTTTACTATTCCCAGCAGCAAAAAGCGAGAAAAGGCAGGATAAGGATGTTTCCCTTAGTGTCAGGCAGGGTAATTAAAAAACTAATTAGACCTGTATTTCTAAAGGGTCTTGTTTCCATACGCAAGTCCAGCAGCAGCTACAGAAGTACTATTGGACGCAGCTAAGCTGACTGCATGTACATTCATGCTGCAGCTAACCAAATTTAGCGTATGCTTTCGAAGCGAGTTGTGTCCGAAGAGACTCACGGACGCTGAAGCTAACAAAACTTCTAGGAGGAATTATCATGAATACTACAGTTCGTTTGACTGAAAGATCCGGATCGGCTTCTGCAACGCGGAAAAAAGGCTTTGTACCGGTTGTCGTCTACGGTGCAGGTTCAGATACACAATCCTTTTCGGCGGATGCCAAGGCGCTTAATGAAATTGTCAGCAAAAATCCGCGGGCCATTCTTAAGGTTGAGCTTCCGGGTTCAAGCGCTAAAAATGCGGTAATCGCTGAAATTCAGCGCCAGCCGCTCTCACGCAATATTCTGCATGTGGATCTGCAGCAGATTGATATGAAGGCGGAGCTGGATACAAAAGTCGCGTTCCAGTTCACAGGCGATCCATCTGGTGTGAAGATGGGCGGTATCCAGCAGATTGAGCTGTATGAGCTCGATATCAGAACGCTCCCGGATAAGCTGACTCCAACCTTTGACGTGGATATCAGCAATCTGGAAATCGGCGACCAGCTGCTGGTATCCGATCTGCCCAAGCATGACGGCTGGGAAATCTTGACCCCTGAGGATACGCTGATTGTGCGGATTTCGCCGCCGATTGCCAGTGAAGAGCCTGCTGAAGGCGAAGCTGCTGAAGAGCCGTCAGCCGCTCTGGATACGGATGAGGGTAAGACAGAAGAGTAAGATCCGGCCTAACGGCAGGATGAATATAGAGCGGAGTTATTTGGAAGGAGCAGACATTCTCTTATTGGAGCTGTCTGCTCCTTTTTACTTGCTAAGTATGTAATATAAGGTTAATGTACAGTGAGAAAATCTCACATATCAATTCCGATTTTGTCATGTCCCGGATGATCCAGCTTAATGGAACTGCCCATATCGGGTGTGCCTACCTTGAGGCTGACGGTGTTATTGGTTACCACCAGGCGGTAACCCCTCAATTTCTCCTTATCATTGCAGGTGAGGGCAAGGTAAGGGGTGAGCATAACGAATACATAAGGGTTCAGGCGGGAGAAGCAGTATTCTGGCAGAAGGGGGAGTGGCACGAAACCATTACATCCGCTGGCTTAACTGCAATTGTAATCGAAAGTGAGTCGTTATCACCGTCCTTATTTATGGCTCTTAAGTAATATTATTCGTATATTCGGGAGGAATGGTCAGATGACTGATAAGGCAGAACTGGTTGTAGACGCACAGGCGGTGCTGGGTGAAGGACCGCACTGGAATGACACAGACAGCAAGCTGTATTGGGTGGATATAGAAGGCTGCCAGCTGCGCAGCTATGATCCGGCGGCAGGCAAGGTGCAGGCGGTTACGTTCGCGCAGAGAATCGGAGCAGCTGTCCCTGATGCTGCAGGCGGCTGGATTCTGGCGCTTCAGGAAGGCATCTACAGGTATGACGGCAATAGTCCGGACCAGCTTGAGCAGCTTGCGGAGATTGAATCCGAGCTTCCAAATAACAGGCTGAACGATGCCAAGTGCGACAGCAGCGGCAGACTGTGGTTCGGCTCAATGAGTATGGGCTCCGACCGTTCGTCGGGCAGCCTGTACGTGATGGAGAATGACGGGCAGGTCCGGCAGGTGCTGAGCGGGGTTGGAATTTCCAATGGTCTGGCCTGGGATGACCAGCTTGGCCGTATGTACTATATTGACTCTGTAACCAGAGCTGTAGATGCGCTGGATTATGAATTGGAGACCGGAAAGGTGAGCAACCGCCGGGCAATTATTCATTTCCCGGAGGGCAAGGATGTGCCGGACGGAATGACCATTGACCGGGAAGGCATGCTCTGGGTCGCCCATTGGGGCGGTGCACGCGTATCCCGCTGGAACCCGCATACCGGTGAGCAGCTCGCCAGCATTGAAATACCGGCGCTTAATGTCACCTCCTGTGCCTTCGGCGGCGAGAGGCTGGACGAGCTGTATATTACAACAGCACGCAACGGGATGAGTGAAGAACAGCTGGAGCGCTGGCCGCTGTCGGGCGGACTGTTCAAGTTCAAGCCGGGCGTGCAGGGGGATACAGCAAGTATTTTCCGGAATGAAAAATAAGAATCGCCATTTGAGCCGTTTGAGATGGAATAAGTGTATATCGTGCAACTAAGTTCAGTAAATTATTATGCTTTCGCGGTATAACTGTAGTCTGTGCAACTAAATCAGGCCAAATCGGCCCGAAGGAGCTTTTTAGGGTGGTTTAGTTGTACGGAGTACACTTAAACGGAGCTTAGCCGGACAATCAGGCGTTTTAGTTGTACGAAATGCAGCTATGCTGATTTTCGTAATCAAATGATAGAACGATGGATGGACAACAAGCTTCCCGATACGGGAGGCTTTTTTAAATTTTAAAGAACAGCTCCGTAAGGCATCTGATCCGGTATCCGGCCGGGGAAGGCTTTGGCGGGGTTATTTTACCTGACTGCAAGCTTGGATAATTTACCTCCATTACACTCCCCCTGCGAAAACGGTCCACTTCCCTGTGAAAATGGTCTGCAATTTCCGGACGCCTCTCGCTTAACCGAGGGCTGGCCTCTATCCCGGTAGAGCTGGCGCTTCTGCTAATATGAAAGCGTAAACAAAAATCTGGATAGTAGGAGATAGAGGCATGGGAGTACCTTCTGGCAAGCTGCTGCACAGCGCCGAGCCGGTCCGCCGGAGCCGCGGGAAGCTACAGAACAAGTATAAGCTGTTCCTGATGGCGCTGCCGTTTCTGGTGATCACTTTTATTTTCTATTATCTGCCGGTCAGCGGGTGGATCTACGCCTTCTATGATTTCATACCGGGTATTCCGCTGTCGGATACGCCTTATGTCGGGCTGAAGTGGTTCCGGACGATGGTGGAGAATCCGACCCAGACGGCTGAAGTGCTGCGTGTGCTGAAGAATACGGTGGCGATGAGCTCACTCGGGCTGGTCACCTCGGTGTTTCCGGTCATCTTCGCCATTCTGCTGACAGAGATCAAGGCAGGCTGGTACCGCAAAATGGTGCAGACACTGACGACAATCCCGAATTTTATCAGCTGGATTCTCGTGTATGCGCTGGCGTTCTCCCTGTTCTCTGTGGATAACGGCGTTGTAACTCATGTGCTGGTACAGCTTGGACTGGTGGATGAAGGCTTCAATTTTCTGGCCTCAAGCTCCCATATCTGGCTGACGATGATTGCCTGGTACTGGTGGAAGTCGCTCGGCTGGGGGGCGATCCTCTATCTGGCGGCGATTGCCGGCATTGACCAGGAGATGTATGAGGCGGCAGAGGTGGACGGGGCCAGCCGGTTCCGCAAAATCTGGCATATCACCGTACCGGGGCTCATCCCCACGTTCTTCGTGCTGCTGCTGCTCTCGATCGGGAACTTCGTGAACAACGGGATGGAGCAGTACTTCGCTTTCCAGAATGCGATGAACAAGGACACGATTGAGGTGCTGGATCTATACGTGTACAATATTGCGTTTGCCAACAATTTTCCGTTCGCGACAGCCGTCAGCATGCTCAAGTCGGTCGTCAGCGTGGCGCTGCTGTTCGCAGCCAACACCTTGTCCAAGGTTGTGCGGGACGAATCGATTATTTAAGGGGTGATTCCATTTGCGCAAAAAGCTCAAGCCAGGCGATGCCCTGTTCCAGGGAATCATCTACGTGCTGTTCGGCGTGTTCACGCTCAGCTGCATGTATCCGTTCTACTACCTGTTCATCAACACGATCAGCTCCAATGATCTCAGCGCGGCGGGCTACATCAAGTTTTATCCGCGGGAAATTCATTTTGACAACTACTCAAAGGTACTGCGGATTAGCGGACTGAGCCACGCGGCGCTTGTGTCGGTCTACCGGACGGTAGCGGGTACACTGCTGACAGTCGGTGCATCAGCCTTCCTCGGCTACCTGTTCACCAAAAAGGAGATGTGGGGCCGCCAGATCTGGTACCGCAGCATTGTCGTCACTATGTATTTCAGTGCGGGGCTGATTCCGTGGTACATCACTATGCACAATCTGCATCTGACCAACAACTATCTGGCGTATATTCTGCCGACGATTATTACCCCGTTCAACATCATTCTGGTCAAAACCTTTGTTGAGGCCATTCCACCCTCACTCGAGGAGTCAGCCAGTATCGACGGGGCAGGTTATCTGCGGGTGTTCTGGAGCATTATCGTTCCGCTGACGACGCCGATTCTGGCAACGATTACGATTTTTTCCGCAGTCAGCCAGTGGAACTCCTTCATCGACACGGCGTTTCTGATGACCGAAACCAAATATTTCACGCTGCAGTTTCTGCTCTGGCGCTATCTGAACGAATCAAGCTCGCTGGCGGCGCTGATCCGCAATTCCCCGGATATGGCGGCCAGTGTGCAGAATATGCAGACGCCGACCTCTGTGCGGATGACGGTGACGATGATTGTCGTGCTGCCGATTCTGATTGTGTACCCGTTCTTTCAGCGCTTTTTTGTCAAAGGCATTATGATCGGCGCGGTCAAAGGCTGAGGAGGCCGCAGCCGGCTTCATACATGTATAGGTCAATTAACTTTATTAGGGGGTAAAAGTATGAAGTTGAAGAGATTGCCGCTGCTGCTGCTGAGCGCGATTATGGTGTTCGTGCTGGCAGCCTGCGGCGGGGGGAATAATAACGGCGGCAACGCAGGGCCGGCGGGGAGTACAGAAAAACCCGCGGCAGAGGCTACTGCCGGTACCGAGGCAACGGCTGCGCCGGATGACGGTGCGCTGGATCATTCCAAGCCGCTGAAGCTGACCGTGTTCTCGACAACAGCCAACTATGCAGGGCCGCAGACCGGCTGGTTCGCCAAGGTGATCAAGGATAAGTTCAACATCGAGCTGGATATCGTCGCGTCCAACCTGACCGGCGGAGATACGAAGATTTCAGCGATGATGGCCTCCGGTAACTTAGGCGACATTATTGTGTTCGGAGATGACAAAAACCATTATCCGAATGCGATCAAAGGCAAGCTGCTGCTGGACTGGACCCAGGACGGCCTGCTGGATAAATACGGCGCTGATATTGGCAAGCAGTTTCCGAAGGCTGTAGAGAAGGCTAAGGTCGCTTTTGGCGGCGGCAATTCGGTATTCGGCATCGGGAACAATGTGGCAACGAACCCGTCCGGACCTTCCGAGGGCAAGGATATGACCTGGGGACCGGATCTGCGCTGGGATCTGTATCAGCAAATCGGCGCACCCGCGATTAACTCCATCGAGGATTACCTGCCGGTACTGAAGAAGATGCAGGAGCTGGAGCCGAAAAATGAGCAGGGTAAAAAAACCTATGCCTTCTCGCTCTGGGCCGACTGGGACGGCAACTACAAAATGACGCTGGCGAAGCAGTTCGCCAATATGATGGGCTACGATGAAATTCCGGAGACAGCGATATTCGTCAAAGCCGATGAAGAAAAGTATTATGACTTCCTGTCCGAGGACAGCTGGTATATGAAGTCACTGAAGCTGTACTACGATGCCAACCAGATGGGGCTGCTTGATCCGGACTCCCTGACCCAGAAGTTTGATGATGTTGTGGCAAAATATAAAGACGGCCGCCTGCTGTTCTCCTGGTTCCCGTGGCTCGGCGCCGCCAACTATAATACCGCAGAAAGAACGGCTGAAGGCAAAGGCTTCGCCATGGTCCCGTTCAAGGATGAGCTGATGTATTCGACCGGCTTCAACGTGTACGGCGGCAACGGTATTATCGCAATTGGGGCCAAGGCCAAGGAACCGGCGCGGATTATGGAGTTCCTGAACTGGATGTATACCCCGGAAGGCGCAATGCTCTCGGCAGGCAGCGGAACGGCTATTCCTAACGGGCCGAAGGGGCTGACCTGGGATATTGACGCAAACGGCAAGCCGGTTGTTACTGATTATGGCTGGCAGGCATACACGGATCAGCAGAACACTCAGGTTCCGGCAGAATACGGCGGCGGGGACTACTACTACGGCTCGAACCAGATGAACTTCTCGTTTGTGGTGCCGGCGATGCTTAATCCTGAAACGAATGAGCCGTATGACCACAATCTGTGGCAGACGACACTGGAGCGCAATCCGTCCAAGCTGGACAGTGACTGGAGAGCGAAGATGGGCGTGCTGACGCCTAAGGAATATTTTGAGAAAAATAATCTGCTCGCCGTTGCCCCTCAGGGCTTCACGGGTAAAGAGCCGCTGACGATGGATAAAACGCTGGAGCAGAAAAACAAACAGATCGGCACCGTGATCCAGCAGATGTCCTGGAAGATGGTTTTCGCCAAAAATCAGGCTGAATTCGATAAGCTGAACAAGGAATTGCACGATAAGGTGAACGGGCTGGGTTATGCCGAAGTGATGGAATTCTCCATCAAAAAAGCGGAGGAGCTGTTCGAGGCCCGCAAGAGTGTGCAGTAAATAGAGGGGGAGGCAGGGCGGCGCAGCAGCTGTTCTGCCTTATTCTATTCAATCCCGGGTAAATCTGGTATTCTGAACCTATCAGATAAAACGCTTACAGAAAGCGAAGTGGGCTAGCAGAATGCGCAGAATGAAGAAGGGGAGCTTCCCGCCGGCCGTGAAATCCCTTAGGAGAACACTGGTCATCTACCTGCTGGTCGGTACGCTGCTGCCGCTGCTGATCGTCGGAATTGTATCCTATACCTCTATCTATTCCATTTTGTCCGGCAAAATAGGCAGCGGCATCAGCGCAAGCCTGCGTCAGGAAGCGCTGAGCCTGGAGAATGCCATCGACAATCTGGACTTCGCTTCCAAGCAGTTCGCGCTCGACGGGCAGATTGTGGAGGAAATGTCCTCTTTTCTGCAGGAAAAACAGATTTACCGCAAATCACAGATTATGAATTCCATCAATCAGAAGATCAATCTCGTCAATTTCACCAATCCCTATATCGGGTTGACTGCCTACGTTATGCCCGGCGGCAAGGACCCGGTGCTGTTCACCAACATGAGCATGCGGCGGGGATTCGATACAGGGAAGCTGCCGGCTTTTATGCGCTACAACGGGGCGGATTATTTCGGGCCGCACGGGACGATGTATGCTGTCGGCGACAATGTGGTCTTCTCGGAGCAGCGGATTGTCCGGGTGAGCGGCCAGCATGAGCTGTATATTTACCTGGAGACGAACTATAGCTT
Organism: Paenibacillus camerounensis; assembly: GCF_000723885.1. Classification (GTDB taxonomy): domain Bacteria; phylum Bacillota; class Bacilli; order Paenibacillales; family Paenibacillaceae; genus Paenibacillus_AQ; species Paenibacillus_AQ camerounensis. The sequence goes on along the minus strand of NZ_CCDG010000040.1, from coordinate 82,229 downwards.
GCTGCGCAAAATTTTTAATGAACAGGCTTACGGCATGGCGGTGAACCATCTGCTGGTCAATCAGGCGGGGACCTCGACCTATGCGGTTGACGGGGAGGTGCCAGAGAAGATACTCGCTGCTGCGGGGCTAAGCGGACGTCCGGCCCATGAGGAGCTGGAGGGCTATCACCTGTTCCGCTATGAGAGTCCGCAGGGCTGGAAGCTGGTGGCTGCCGTCAAAAAATCGGTGTTCAACAGCGAAATCTACGCCTGGTTCTACAAAATGATTCTGCTCGCGCTCTCGACCCTGCTGTTCGCCGGTCTGCTGGCCTGGCTGATCTGGAGGCGGATCTATGGTCCGCTGCGCAAGGTCAACGTGGAAATTATCCGGATGGCCGAGAATGTTACCGCGCCGGTTGCTTTTACCAATGTGGAGGAGTTTGATTTTGTACTGAGCAACTTTCAGCAGATGAAGGATCAGGTCAACGAGCTGATACAGGCGGTAGCGCGCAATGAGAAGCAAAAAAGCCAGTTTGAGATAGAAAAGCTGCTCAGCCAGATTAATCCGCATTTTTTGCATAATACGCTTAATACGGTGCAGTGGCTGGCCCGGCTGAACGGGCAGAAGGAGATCGACCGGCTGGTTACGCTGCTGGTGAAGGTGCTGCATTATAATCTGGGCAAGCAGAGCCTTATTGTCACGATCAGGGAAGAGATTGCGGCGATCCGCAATTATATGGAGCTGCAGCGCATCCGCTATGATTATGAATTTGAATTCAAGGTGCAGGCGGAGGACGGGGTACTGGATGCGGCGGTGCCAAGGTTCCTGCTCCAGCCGCTGGTGGAAAATTCAATCTACCACGGGCTAAGCGACCACGGGCGGGTGGATGTTATTATCGGGGCGCATGGTGAAGCAGAAATCCTGCTGTGTGTAAGGGATAACGGGGCCGGGATGAATGATGCCCAGATTGCCGAGCTGCTGTCGGACGACAGCGCCAAAAAGCGCGGGCTCGGCATCGGCTTCGCTTATGTCATGCGGATGCTGCGAACCTATTACGGCGGACAGATGGACCTGCAGATCAAAAGCGGCGAGGGTGAAGGGACGGACATCTCCATTACCATTCCCCGCAAAAGCAAGGAGGACTTCGATGATTAAAGCAATTGTGGTCGATGATGAGCGGCTGGTACGCAAAGGCTTTATTTCGCTGATTGACTGGCCTTCCTTCGGAGTGGTGATCGTTGGTGAAGCCGGGGACGGCAATGCGGCGCTGGCGCTGCTCCGTGAGCAGGAGGCCGATCTCTTATTCGTTGATATTACGATGCCGGGTATGTCCGGCTTTGAGCTGATACGGCAGGTGAGGCAGCAGTTTCCGGCTATCCGCTGCGTGGTGCTGACCTGCCATCATGAGTTTGACTATGTACAGGAGGCGCTGCGGCTGGGGGCCGTCGATTATATTGTCAAAACGCTGCTTGAGGTGGAGAACGCTGACGCGACCATCAGCCGTCTGGTCGAGCGGGTGAGATGGGAGGACAGCACCCGGGAATCACTCAGCCGGAGGGAAGCCTCCGGCCTGGCTGCTGACAGGGTGCTGCTCTTTGTGCCGCTGAAGGGGCAGGTGAGCGAAGAGGAGCTGTTCCAGCTCCCCCTGGCGAAGAATCAGCCCCTGATTGCCCTGCAGGGGCAGTGGATTGTGCCGCTGCAGGGGCGGATGTCCGGCGATGCACTCCAGCGGGAGCTGCGCGCCCTGCCGGCAGGACGCTGGCAGGCGGCGCTGGTCAGCGGACTGCAGGGCAGGATGTGCCGGGAGCTGGAGCCGGTGCTGGGCAAGGCGGCGCGCCTGGCGCTGTTCTATTACGGCGGCGAAGAGGAGCCGCCTAGACTTGATTATGCGGAGCTTGCGCTGGCAGCGGAGGGGGCGGCCGGGGAGGCGCCGTTTCCGGCGTCGGGGCATCAGCTCAGATGGGCGCTTGAGCGGGGAGACTGGGACAGCTTCACTGCGGAAATGCTGCTGCGCCGGCCTGCTCCTGAGGCGGTAGCGGACTTCGGGCATTCGCTGCTGAAGAGCTGGAGCCCGCTGCTGCTGAGTCCGGCAGAGGCTGCTGAGCTTAAGGCTGCTATTAGCGGCAACGTGAACTGGTGCAGCTGGAAGCAGTGGCTCCGGGAGTTCGCCGGACATGTCCAGCGGCGGATGATCGAGCTCGGACTGAGCAAAGAGGTCATGTTCTGCCTGATCCGTGCCGTCCTGTACATGAAGCAGAACGCCGGCAGCAAAATCAACCAGGGCGATGTAGCGGCCCATATCAATATGAGCCGGGGGTACTTCAGCCAGTGCTTTGCCCGTTTCGCGGGGGAGAGCTTCGGCGAGGTGCTGCGCGGGATGCGGCTGGAGCTGGCCAAGTCGCTGCTGCTGGAGACGACTCATCCGGTGCATGAGATCGCCTGCCGCTCAGGCTTTGAGGACGACCGGTACTTCAGCAGGCTGTTCCGGGAACGGGTTGGCCGGCTGCCTAGCGAATACCGCGCGCAAGGAGCGAAGCTGTGAGTAAGGGCTGCGCGCCCGCTTCAGCATGCTGCTCCGGTACGGGATGGCCGGCTGCTATGCGCTGCCGTGCAGAAAGGATGGGGCTATGAAGCATAGCGTAAGGTTCACGCTTGTTATACTGGCTGCACTCATGCTGCAGGGCTGCAGCACAGACCAGCCCGGTCCGGATGCCGAGGCGCCAGCGCCTGATGCTGCTGAAGCCGCCGCTTACGGCAGATATGAGCAGCCGGTTACGATGCGGGTCGGCTTCAAGGTGCCTGATGCCCGGCTGAATAACGGGGACAGCAACGATAATAATCCGATCTCCCGTTATCTGGAGAGCCAGACGAATATCAGGGTTACACACTCCTGGGAGGCAAAGGGCGAAGAGCCGTATACGCAAAAAGCGCAGCTGGCGATAGACAGCAACGATCTGCCGGATGCGATGGTCGTTGACCGGGATCAGCTGAACAAACTGATGGACAGCGGGATGATTGCTGATCTGACTGAGGTCTTCGGGCAGTACGGCTCGGAGCTGATCAAGGATATGTACGATTCTACGGGGGGCCGGGCACTGGCGGATGCTTCACGCGGCGGCAGGCTGTACGGCCTGCCGAATGTGGCGATCCGGGCCGATTCCCCGATGCTGCTGTGGGTCCGCCAGGACTGGCTGGACCGGCTGGAGCTTCCGCCGCCTGCAACCTTCGAGGATATTGAACGGATTGCCAGGGCGTTCATCCAGCAGGACCCTGACGGCAACGGCAAACGCGATACCACCGGGCTCAGCGCCTACAAAAATATCATTTACGGGGCAAAGCCGCATATCAACGGGCTGGATGCTGTGTTCAGCGCGTTTCACTCTTTTCCGACCAACTGGATCAAAGACAGCGGCGGCTCAATTGTATACGGATCTATCACGCCTGAAACTAAGGCTGCCCTCGGCAAGCTCGCCGGCTGGTATAAGCAGGGGCTGATTGATCCGGGCTTTGCCCTCTACAAAGAGACCCAGGAGCCGATCATTGCCGGCCAGTCCGGCATGTTCTTCGGTCCTTGGTGGATGCCTTATTATCCGCTGTCGGAGGCGGTGGCCGCAGATACCCGGGCAGAGTGGCGGGCTTTTGCAGCACCGCTGGATTCAAGCGGCAAGTTCGTTGCCCACATGGCGGCGCCGACGGACCGTTATCTCGTGGTCCGCAAGGGCTATGAACATCCGGAAGCTGTGGTGAAGCTGCTGAACGTGTTCACCCGGCTGGAAAGAAGGCGTGACCCGAATACCGCAGAGGTCAGAGCGCTCGATGATTTCTCGTCGGAGACCGGCATCCAGCCGCGCGCCTATTATCCGTTCGACCTGCTGATTGACTACAGCGATGCAATTGAGCAGCATTATAACGATGTCCAGCAGGCGCTGCACGGCAAGATCGACCCGGAGCTGCTCGACCCGGACACCAGACTGCTATATGACCGCTGGATCGCGGAAGAAGAGCAGCCCAAGAAGAACCTTGAGGGCTGGAAGGCCACCAATGCTTATAAATACGGAGCGGCCGCTCTGACTTCAAACGCGATTGAAGAGGTGGAAAGTGTATTCTACGGCAGTACTCCCAGCATGCCTGGGCTGTGGCCGAAGCTGCAGACACTGGAGAGCGAGGCGTTCCTGAACATCATCGTCGGCGAGACGCCGCTGAGTGCATTCGATGAGTTTGTACAGGAATGGAAGAGCATGGGCGGGGAGCAGATTACGCAGGAGGTGGCGGAGGCGGTGGACGGCAGTGCCGGTAAATGATGAGCACTCGATTCAGCATGCAGAAAGAAGGCCGGAATTCCTGATAAGGAAATTCTGGCCTTTTTTCTGATGTTTCTGTTCTGACATAGCTAAGGATCTGGTAACACTATGCAGCCGGGGCATCACCCGGAGCTGCATTTGAGGATCTTCTTCCGCCAGTCAGAGCATAGCTGAACCAGGCACCGGCCAGAGCCAGAACAGCCAGGGCGGCAGACAGCCAGGGAATGGAGGTTAAGCCGAAGGAGCTGATTGCAACCCCTCCGAGATATGCTCCGGCTGCATTGCCAAGATTAAGCGCAGAGTGGCTGGAGGTTGTGGCGAGCAGCGGAGCTTTATGCGCCAGGTTCATAATCCGCAGCTGAATGCCCGGCATAATGCCGAAGGCGGCGATTCCCCAGAGGAAAATGTTGCTGACCGCCAGCACAGGATGGCTCATGGTTACGGTCAGAGTGGAGATGACAACGGCAAGCACTGCAAAGTTGACCATCAGTGAGGGCATCAGCTTCCAGTCGGCCAGCTTGCCGCCGGCAATGTTACCGAGCGTGACACCTACCCCGAACAATACCAGAATCCAGGTCACACTCTGTTCTCTAAAGCCGGTGATGCCCTGCAGCATAGGCGTAATATACGTGAACAGCGCGAACAGGCTTCCACATCCCAGTGCTCCGGTGAGCAGAATCAGCAGTACCTGCGGATTCAGAAGACCCCTCACCTGCTCGCGGAGATTGGCTGTCTCCTGCTGGATAATCACCGGGATGAACCGGATGATGCCGAACAGGGAGATGATGCCAAGCACAGTAATGGCACCGAAGGAGGCGCGCCAGCCGAGCTGCTGGCCGATAAACGTTCCGAACGGAACACCGATAATATTCGCGACAGTCAGCCCGGCCAGCACTACCGAGACGGCTCCGGCACGCTTGTCCGGCGGCACCAGTCTCGCGGCGATAATGGTCCCGACACCCAGAAAAGTGCCGTGTGCAAAAGCAGTCAGTACTCTGGCAATAATCAGCAGCAGATAGGTAGGCGCAATAACAGATACTGCATTGCCCAGGATGAAGATACCCATTAGGATAACGAGCAGCTTTTTCTGCGGCAGCTTATGGGTGAATATTGTGAGGATAGGTGCCCCGATTGCAACACCAAGCGCGTAGCTGGTTATGAGCTGGCCGGCCTGCGGGATTGTCACACCGAGATAACTGGCGACATTGGGTAGCAGCCCCATAATGATGAATTCGGTCATACCGATGGCAAAGGCACCGAGGGTCAGACAGAGAAGCGACAACGGGAAACGTTCTTTAGCCGGCTTTGTGTTGCGGAGGCTTTTAGGTGAATGATGGCTCATGATGCTTGTGCTGACACTCCTTTTTGAATAATCATGATTTACAGTCAACTTTCATACATTTTCATACCGGGTTACATTTTAACCGTTTTTTGCAGCCCGGGCAAAGGAAACTTAATCTACCATCCAAACCTTTCAGCCGCCGGAAGCATTTAATATTGAAATAACAGTGTGGGGTGAGGCAAATGGATTTGGGTGAGATAAAGGGAGCCTATGACTGTATCGTCAGCCTGGGCAGCTCCTGTGAACCGGCGGCGCATTTGCGGAGAAAAGGCCTCAGAACCTTTTCTTCTCCGCTAGACTGGGTGGTTTCCTTATCACTTACAGATGTGAACAGGCTGCTCAGCAGCCGTTTTGCAGGTTATATGGAGCTTGAGAATATGTCGCCGGTCGATGGTAATGATGTATTTGTGGAGAATGAAGTGGTCATGCCGGTCAGATCTTATTTTATTAAGGACTTTCATTACAATGTTATATCAGTCCATGATTTCCCGGTGCTGGAGGGGCAGGAGTGGAGTGCAGTGTATCCCGGATTCAAAAGTAAAATCGAGCTGCGCAGCCAGCGCCTCCTGGATCAGCTTGGGGCCAGCAGCAGGACGCTGTTCATCCGCTGGGGCAGCACGTATGAGGAGGCTGCCGAGCTTCAGCGCGTACTGAGCACCTTGACCGGAGGAGAATTTCTGATTCTGATTGTGAACGGGGTTGACGGGCGGGAAGGTGTGGTTAACAACGGCTGGGGATACCCGGGGATCTGCTCGCTCAGTATTCCGAACCGGGCAGGGGATAATGTTACTTGGGATTATATTCTGGACGGCATCAGCCTGACGTGAGCAGCGGTTGAGGCTAAGGGCAAAAATGCCTCTGATTCCGCCCCGGCAGGCCAAACGAGCGAAATGAGAGGCAAAAATGCCTCTGATTCCGCCCCGGCAGGCCGAACAAGCGAAATGAGAGGCAAAAATGCCTCTGATTCCGCCCCGGCAAGCCAAACGAGCGAAATGAGAGGCAAAACTGCCTCTGATTCCGCCCCGGCAAGCCAAACGAGCGAAATGAGAGGCAAAACTGCCTCTCATCCCACTCCATCCGGGCCGATTGAGTAAAATTGGAGGCAGATGAATGTCCTTCATACCGGCCCAGCCGGTCCACATAAAGAAGGGGGGATTCAGCTAAGTCAGCTTTTCGGTGCTGCGGATGACCTTTTGGAGCAGCGCCACCAGTGTATCGGACTCCTCCTCTGTCAGCTCCGCAGTCATTCTGGCATTATGGCCGTCCAGAATGGCCTGAAATTCAGGGGCAAAAGCCTGTGCCTTTGCGGTAGGATACAGGTGGGAGGAGCGCCGGTCCTTGGGATCGGGCTGGCGTTCAATATAGCCAAGCTGCTCCAGGTGCTTCACCGAGCGGGCTGTGGTCGCTTTATCAAATTTCATTTCACTTGTCATCTGATCCTGGGTAATGCCGGGATTGCCGAGAATCAGCTTGAGGAAGCTGTGCTGTCCGCCGCTGCCAAGGCCGTACGGCTGGAGCTCCCTGCTTAATATTTTGTTATTCTGGCGCTGAAGGTAAGCGATCAGCTTGCCGAGCGGTTCTTTTTTCACTACGGACACACCTCTTTGGTTTTGTGCGGCACTCGCGATCCGCCCTTGCTGAAAGTTTACCGTAAAGCTGTTGCGCACGCAACTAGTTTGCTGTACACTGGTTGATATGGATTGTTGCGCACGCAACTATATCCGAAAACTGAGGCAAGAGGGTGTTTTTGTATGTCTTCCATTAGTGCAACCTATCAGGATGATGCGGCGGTTCAGAAGAAGCGCTGGATTATCCTGATTGTTCTAAATTTATTTACCTTTATGTCCACACTGGACGGGAGTATTGTCAACATTGCCCTGCCGGTGCTGGTGAAGCAGCTCAATCTCCAGGTAGCCCAGGTTGAATGGGTCACTACCGGTTATTTAATGGCAATATGCGCTGTTATTCTGTTCTTCGGCAAGCTGGGGGATATGGCCGGCAAAATCCGGATTTTCAGAATCGGAACGGTTGTGTTCATCATCGGCTCTCTGCTCTGCGGGCTCAGCACCAGTCTGCCGTTTCTCATTGTCTCCCGGGTGATCCAGGCGGTTGGCGCTTCAATGACGATGGCGAACAGCCAGGGGATTGTGACGGATATTTTTCCGGCTGGTGAACGGGGAAAGGCGCTTGGCCTGATTGGTACCTTTGTGTCGCTTGGCAGCATCGCCGGCCCGAGTCTGGGCGGTATTATCGTGTCTACGCTGGGCTGGGAATATATTTTCTGGGTAAATGTGCCGATTGGCATAATCGCGTTTGTGCTGGGGATGAAGGTGCTGCCTAAGGATCTGGTCAGAGTAAAGTCAACAATAGATCTGCCGGGCAGCCTGCTGTTCTCATTCTTTATCATTACCTTGTTCGCCGGCCTGCTGCTTGGGCAGCAGCTCGGCTATAGCGATGTGCGGATCATCACGGCACTTGCTGCCGCCGCTGCTTCGTTCGCCGCCTTTCTCCTTGTTGAGCTTCGCAGCTCCGCACCGCTTTTGCAGCTGTCCTTGTTCAAAAACCCGTTATTTTCACTGAGCATTCTCTGCGCCTTCCTGGTTTTCGCGGCTAATTTCTGCTTCAATATTATCTCGCCGTTCTATGCGCAGAATATGCTCGGACTCACGCCGTTCTCCGCCGGATTTCTGCTGATGCTCTTCCCGATCTCGATGGTTATTATTGCACCGCTGAGCGGAGCGCTCTCTGATAAAATCGGCTCTGAATTTCTGACCTTTGCCGGCCTGATCGTCATGGTAATTGCCCAGTTTGGACTGGCCCGGCTGCATGAGGGAAGCTCAGTCATTCTGGTTGGTGTATGGATCGCCATGCTTGGTGTCGGCAGCGGCCTGTTCCAGTCACCGAACAATTCGCTGATCATGAGCAAGGTGCCGCGTACCCAGCTCGGCTCGGCCGGCAGCGTGAATTCTTTGGTACGCAACGTAGGGATGGTAGTCGGAATTACGATCGCCACCTCAATCCTGTTCAATGTGATGAGCAGCAAAGCAGGTTACCGGGTTACCGGACTCGTCGAAGGGCGCCCGGATATTTTCCTGTCGGGGATGCATGTAGTGTTCTTGACCTCTTCGGCAATTTGCCTCGTGTCCGCACTGCTGACAGGCTGGCGGATGGTTTCGATCCGCAGGAGCAAGCGGGCCCGGGCTTAAGCCGGCCGGTTCATTTTAACGAAAACTTTTTTAGCCGTTTTTGTCACACATTCCTGCCCCGTATTGTCTCCATTAATGAATAACACTTATGGAGGCGATTAGAAATGAGCTTACGGTTCAATTACAGACAGGTTAACGCACCGGCATTCCGGGCTATGATGGCATTGGAACAGCATAACGGAGGACGCGGGCTGGACAAGGTGCTTACCGAGCTGGTTAAAATAAGAGTGTCGCAGATTAACGGCTGTGCGTTCTGCCTGGATATGCACGCCAAGGACCTGCTGAAGCTGGGAGATTATCAGGATAAGCTGCTGCTGGTCTGTGTATGGCGTGAGGCTCCTATTTTTACACCTCATGAACGGGCGGTGCTGGAGCTTGCCGAGGCAATTACCCATATCAGCCGGGACGGGGTGCCGCAGGCAGTCTATGACCATGTGCGCGAATTTGTCAGCGAGGAAGAATACGTAGACTGGATTATGAGCATCAATACGATTAACAGCTGGAACCGGATTGCTATATCGACGGGGATGTATCCGGGCTTGTTCTAATAACACGGGCGGGAGGGCGAATCGTGTTCGATACGCAGACAGAGAGGTTTGAGGAGCTGTACCTACACTACAAAAGATATGCCTTCTCCATCGCATACCGTATGCTGGGTTCTGCGGCAGATGCAGAGGATGTGCTGCAGGACTGCTTCGCGGATCTGCAGCGCCGTGAGCTTGACGATATTGATAACATCAAGGCATATATCGCAAAAAGCATTACCAACCGCTGCCTGAACCTCATGAACTCGGCCCGCAGCCGCAGAGAGACTTATATCGGCGAATGGCTGCCCGAGCCGGTGAGTGAGCTGTATGACGGGCCGGAGGCAGCGGCTGAGCGTAAGGATTCGCTCTCCTTTGCTTTTCTGGTTCTGCTGGAGAAGCTGTCGCCTGTCGAAAGAGCCGTATTTGTCCTCCGTGAGGCTTATCAGTACGAATATGAGGCAATTGCCGGGATGGTCGGCAAAGGGGAGAGCAACTGCCGGCAGATTTTCAGCCGCGTGAAGCGCACGCTGCAGGCTGAGCCGGCGCCTTCGGTACATTCACCAGCGCCGGGTCAGGCCCGCAGAATCATGCTTCAACGCTTTACTGCCGCCTTCGCTGCTCACGATGTGGGCGGGATGCTGGCTCTGCTGACCGAGCAGCCTGTGCTCATAGCCGACGGAGGCGGGCAGGAGGTTCATACCATCCTCCGGCCGATGACCGGCCGCAAAGGGGTGCTTGCCCTGCTGACCTCGCACAGAGTGCTGAACGAGATGAGAACCTGGGAGCCCTCGATCGAGCTGGTTAACGGGGACGAGAGTCTTGTCTACCGCATGCAGGAAGTGGTCAAGGCTGTGCTATGTCTTGGCCTGAGCCGCAGCGGGGAGCAGATCCAGAGCTTCTACCTGGTCGTGGGGCCGGAGAAGCTGGGGCATATCCCTGCCCGGCCTTCTCTCCTGCATTGAGGGAAGTGCCGCTGCTTGTACCTCTGCAGGACATGTCATTCCCGGATACCGGACCAATCAACAAAAACGCCGCCCGCCTGACTTCAGGGGGCGGCGTTTTTGTACAATCAGTTCTTGAAGCTGTGAATCGGTGCGGGTATCCGTCCGCCGCGGTTCACGAATCCGGCACAGTTGAACGGATTCACAGCCATGACCGGCGCGTATCCGAGCAGACCGCCGAATTCAACCATCTCGCCGACGTCCTTGCCGATTACCGGAATCAGCCGGACTGCGGTTGTTTTGTTATTGACCATGCCGATTGCTGCTTCATCCGCGATAATGCCGGAGAGCGTTTCTTTGCTGGTGCTGCCTGGAATGGCAATCATATCAAGCCCGACGGAGCAGACACAGGTCATTGCTTCGAGCTTCTCCAGTGTCAGCGCACCGCGCTGCACGGCTTGAATCATCCCATGGTCCTCACTGACCGGAATGAAGGCACCGCTTAATCCGCCGACGTAGGAAGAGGCCATAACGCCGCCTTTTTTGACATTGTCGTTGAGGATCGCCAGCGCTGCTGTAGTGCCGGGAGCTCCGGCTTCCTCCAGACCCATAACCTGGAAGATCTCGGCGATGGAATCCCCGATCAGCGGGGTAGGCGCCAGTGACAGATCAATAATGCCGAACGGAACACCGAGCCGTTTGGAGGCTTCCTGGGCGACAAGCTGGCCGACCCGGGTTACCTTGAAGGCGGTCCGTTTGATCGTCTCGCAGAGCGTTTCAAAGTCCTGGCCCTTAACTTCCTCCAGCGCCCGCTTGATCACCCCGGGGCCGCTGACCCCGACGTTGATAACACATTCCCGTTCCCCGACGCCATGGAAGGCACCGGCCATGAACGGGTTATCCTCTACCGCGTTACAGAATACTACCAGCTTGGCACAGCCGATCGAATCGCGGTCTTTCGTGCGCTCTGCCGTCTGCAGGATGATGTCACCCATCAGTTTTACGGCATCCATATTAATTCCGCTGCGCGAGGAGCCGACATTAATAGAAGAGCATACACGCTCGGTTACAGCCAGTGCTTCAGGGATGCTGTCGATCAGAATCCGGTCGCCTTTGGTACAGCCCTTCTGTACAAGCGCAGAGAAGCCGCCGATAAAGTTAACTCCGACCTCTTTGGCCGCCTTGTCCAGAATTTCCGCAACCGGCACATAGGAATCCGTGTGGACTGCCCCTGCGGCAATGGAAATTGGAGTGACAGAGATACGCTTGTTGACGATCGGCACGCCGAACTGCCGCTCCAGATCTTCACCGGTCTTGACGAGCTTCTCGGCAGAACGGGTAATTTTATCGTATACATTCTGGTTAAATACGCGCATGTCGGTATGGGAGCAGTCCATCAGGCTGATTCCCATCGTAATGGTACGTACATCCAGATTCATTTCCCGGATCATCTGATTCGTTTCTTGAACTTCACCACGTGATATCATGTTTAAGTCTCCTTTGGCTGCTAGATGCGGTGCATAATATTGAAGATATCCTCATGCTGGAGCTTGATCTCCACTCCGATATCCTCGCCGACATGCTGCAGATCCTGGACGATCTCTTCAAAAGATTTGCTTGGCGCCGAAATATCAACAATCATCATCATGTTAAAATAGTCCTGGACAATCGTCTGTGAAATATCCAGAATGTTCAGATTGTGCTCGGCAAGGTATGTACAGACTCTGGCGATAATCCCAACTTTGTCTTTTCCCAGTACAGTAATAATTCCCTTCACTTCAAAGCCTCCTGTTTAATTTATTCTTGTCTTGCCGGCAGAACCGGATATCGTCCTGTTTTGGACGGCGCAGCCGATTCTACTTGACCGCCGCTTTAACGGGATGAACCGTTTCAATCATTATCACAAATGCCGGCACAGGCTTCAACCAAAGTTTTTTTGTCGGTTTGATCACATTTTTGATCTTGACGCCTTTATTCTATAGAATAGTGTTGACAGAATATGAAAAAAATGATGAACTGATAGTTTGACAGCTGATAGAACGTTCCAAAGGAGTAATGATGACAACGAGAAAATATAAAGAGCTTGTCGAGCAGCGGACTAGGCAAACCCTGGAGAAATGGGCAGGACAGCAGTCGGTCGGTGAGAGGGAGATTTACCGTTTTCTGCATAACTTAAAAGGAACTTCAGGAACAGTCGGCTTGGACCGGGTGGAGCAGTTTGCCGGCAGTGCGCTGCTGTATTTCTCGGATGAGAGTGACAAGGTCTGGCTGGAGGCGGAATGGCGTGAGGTTTTATTTCCTCTGCTCGGGCTGTTCGGAGATGAGGAACAGACGGGTGCCATACCGGAGCCCAAATTTGAAGCTAATCTGCCGAACGGCGACAAACCACATAAATATGAAATTCTGCTTGTGGATGATGATGTAGAGCTGGTTGCTTTCCTGCGGGAATCGCTGGAGCGTAAATCTTATTATGTGAATATAGCCATGTCAGCTGAGCGCGGGCTCAAGCTGTTCTATGAAAGCCGCCCGGATCTGATTCTGCTGGACATTCTGCTGCCGGACCAGAGCGGAATTGATGTGCTGCACCAGATAATCGGCAAGGCCAAAAAAGAGCGGATTCCGATTATTATCATCAGTGGGGAGCATTCCAAGGATATTCAATTGTACGCGTATACACTCGGTGTAATGGACTATGTGCCTAAGCCGGTGGACATAGATCTGTTTCTGGCCCTGATTAAGAACCGCTTCGAGCTGAAAAAGGAATGGCAAAAATCGATTATTATCGATGAGCTGACAGGTGCATACAACCGCAAATTTTTCAATCAGACGATGAAGCAGCTTGTTTCCGATTTCCGGCGGACGGAGCGGACCTTTTCGCTGGCGCTGCTCGATCTGGACTATTTTAAGCAGATTAATGACACTTACGGCCATCTGGTCGGGGATGAGGTGCTGCAGGCCTTCTCTGAGCTGGTACGCAGCTCCATCCGTGTTGAGGATACCTTCTGCCGCTACGGGGGAGAGGAATTTGCCCTGTTTATGCCCAATACAGACGCAGCTTCCGCGCTTCTTGTTATTGAACGGATTCAGAAGCAGTTTGCGGACATGGAATTTTGGGCCAAGCAGGAGCTGTTCCATGTTACCTTCTCGGCGGGGGTTACGGAGATCCGCACTTCCCGGGATGACCCGGATGAGCTGATTGAGGATGCGGACCAGGCGCTCTATGCCAGCAAGCATGCAGGAAGAAACCAGTCGACCTTATACAGTGAGTACCTTCCGGCAGGCAAGGCAGAGAGGGTGCTGAAGGTAATTATGGTTGATGATGATGCGCTGATCCGCAGAATTGTTGCCCAACAGTTCATGAACTGGAAGCCGGCCAATAACTTCAGAGTTGAGGTGAGCAGCTTCGAAAGCGGGGTCCAGTTCCTGCAATCCAGCTGGTATTCACCTGATGATAAATATATTGTCCTGCTCGACGGCATTATGCCGGGTCTGGACGGGCTTGAGGTGCTGGAGCAGCTCCGCAGCCGGTATCCGGAGGTTAATCTGCTTGTTATTATGCTTACGGGCCGAAATGACCAGCAGGACATAATTCATGCGCTGCAGATGGGTGCGGATGATTATGTGATCAAGCCGTTCCACCTGCCTGAGCTGCTGATGAGGGTTGAGCGGCTGGCACACAGGTTTTTATTCTAAGCGTTGAACGGCGTCAGTGCAAATCGAAAGGTGAGAGAACAGTGCAGAAGGTATTAATTGTTGATGATGAAGATGTTTTGCGCATGCTTATTGAGGATACGCTTGAGGATCTGGAGGAGGTTGAGCTTCATACGGCCGAGAATGGGCGGGAGGCAATGAATAAGCTGTCAGGGAATAATTTCGATCTGGTCATTCTGGATTATATGATGCCTGAGCTGACCGGTATTGAGCTGCTTGGCCTGCTTAGTGAAGAGGTGAAGGCGGCCACCCCGATTCTGATGCTGACCGCCAAAGCGCAGGAGGGTGACCGGAGCAGGGCAAGAGAGGCGGGCGCCCGCTATTTCATGCCTAAGCCGTTCAGCCCCATGGAGCTTTTGCAGATTGTGGAGGGGATCCTGGGTGATCAGAAATAGCTTTGGTAACATGAGCATCAAAAATAAATATTTCCGTATCATTGCCGGTCTGATCTCACTGGTCCTTCTGTCCGGTATGGGTCTTTTTATTTATATAAATGCGGAACAGTCCACACTGGACCGAAATCAGGACGCGCTTCAGCATAAGGCTGGCACCATTAATGAAATGGCCGTTACACTGAACGAGGTGTTTTTCCGGGCCCGGGGCTACAGCCTGCTCAAAAGCGGCAATGAGCTTCAGATGGCCTATGATGCGCTGGACAAGCTGAAGGTCGTGCTTAGCGATTATTCTGCGCTGAAGCTGTCGGCAGAGGAAGCAAGCTTCAAGTCGGAGCTGGAGACCTTTGTGGACGAGTACCAGAATGTGATCCTGCCCAAAGCAATCGGCTTTGTTGAACAGGATGACTATACCAGCCTGCGTGCGCTGGCCAGTGAAGGCAACACTCAGGCGGTGAACGAGTTTCTGACCTATACTAAGGCATATAAGATGCGCTCTGACAAGCAGCTTAGCGACATGGTGGATCATTCCCTGAAGCGGACCAATGAATTCACCCTGCTGGCCTTCGGTTTAAGTACAATGCTGCTGCTGCTGTTCACTCTAATGATCTGGCGGATTCTCAAGATTCTCATTGATCCGATCGTGAAGCTCGAGGCGGCCAGTAATTCTCTTGCTGCCGGTGAGGCTGTTCTGCTCGGCAAGCTGCATAAGCAGGATGAGATCGGACGTCTCTACGAGGCATTCCTCAATATGGCGCACAGTATTCAGGATAAAGAGGAAGAGCTGATGATGCAGAATGAGGAGCTGCATGCCCAGCAGGATGAGCTTCAGGATCAGCAGTTCAAGCTAGAACGCTCTCTTAGTGAAATCGAGAGCATGATGAAGGCGCTTGACCAGTCGTCCGCTGTTGCGATCCTTTCGCCAAAGGGCATCTTCACGCATACAAATGAGAACATGAGCGATTATACCGGCTACAAAAATTCGGAGCTGATTGGCTTCACCTTCCGCCTGCTTGATCTGAAGAACATGGAAGCTGCGAGAATGCAGCAGATCGTCGGCAAGCTGAGTACCGGAGGCGTGTGGAGCGACGAGGTAGAGCTGGGTATGAAGAACGGGACACCGGCATGGCTGCATATGACCATCATGCCGTACCTGAACGATGAAGGAAAAATCTATCAGTACATTCTGATTGCAAACAATATTACCTCCATGAAAAATGTCCAGCAGAAGCTGGCGGAGACGCTCAAAAATACGGAGCTGACCAAAATCATGCTGGAGCGCAGCAATCAGCTGAACCATGACATCACCTACACGCTGGACAAACAGGAATTCGCCGAGAAATTCATCGAATTTATGAACCGGCAGTATGCGTTCGACTCCAGCGTCTTCTTCCTGGTCAAGGATGAGATTACTGTGGTCAAGGGTGTTCCGCTGGCGAACGTTGAGCGGTACCTGGGAAGTGAGAGCGGCAATATGCTGTACCGGATGCAGACGGAAAAATCCTATATTATCAAACGTCCGGCGACGGAACGCGAGCAGGGGATAGCGCCTGAGCCGGTCCAATCCTATGATTATTATTCAACGGTTGTCAATGCCGGGAACGAAGTGCTTGCTGTATTCTGCGGGACACGGGTCGGTCATTCCTTCAATGACGAAGAGATCAACGAGATCAAGGGCATGATGAACCGGGTGGGACTGGCTATCGAGCGCCTGTTCATGTATGAGGAAATTGAGCACGGCCGCAGGCTGAACCGCGATATTGTTAATAATGTTAATGAGGGCATCCAGTTTGTCCAGATGGACGGTGACATGCTCCAGATGAATCAGGCGCTGGCCCAGTTGTTTGACTATCACGATTGGTCTGAAGGCGATCTGATTCCGCAAGAGCGCTGGACCGGGCACTTCATCCGGATGGCCAATGAATCGGAAGAGCTGGAGCTGTTCTATCAGAAGGCCATGTCCGAGCATTTCATTGAATCCAGCTCAATGAAGTATTCCATCGGCAAGGATCCGCTTAAGCACGTGGACATGTACGCCATACCGGTCTTCCGCCGGGAGACGCGCTTCGGTACGCTGTTCGTCCACCGCGATATTACCCGCGAATATGAGCTGGATGTAATGAAATCGGAGCTGGTCAGCACGGTCAGCCATGAGCTGCGGACACCGCTGTCTAGCGTTCTGGGCTTCACGGAGCTGCTGCTCTCCAAAACAATGAAGCCGGAGAAGCAGCTGAAGTATCTGGAGACCATACACCGGGAAGCCCAGCGGCTGACCGATCTGATCAATGACTTTCTGGATCTGCAGAGGATGGAATCAGGCACCCAGCAGTACAATCAGGAGCCGCTGAATCTCAGCGAGCTTATCCTTGGAGTCATTAATCAGTATAAGCTCAGTGTTAGCCATACGATTTTGCTGGAAGATGAAGCGCACAACGCCGAGGTTGAGGCTGACCGGGATAAGATTGTACAAGTGATGACGAACCTCCTCAGCAATGCGATCAAGTTCTCGCCGGGCGCCAGCGAGATTAAGGTCTCACTGTATAACGAGGGTGAACGGATTATCGTACAGATTCAGGATCATGGACTCGGCATTCCGAAGAATCAGATCGGCCAGCTGTTCCAGAAGTTCAGAAGAGTGGACAACAGCGCCTCCAAGCGGATCGGCGGAACCGGCCTGGGGCTGGCCATCTGCAAGGAGATCATTGAGAAGCAGAAGGGCTCCATCGGTATTGAGTCGGAAGAAGGGGAAGGCTCAACGGTGTGGTTCAGCCTCCCGGTATTGTATACCTCTGGGAGCCGCCATGAAGATGATCCGGTCCGGCTGAATACCGAGAAGGAGCAGAAGCCCAACGTAATGATTGTTGAGGATGACTACAGCCTGTCGCTGCTGCTGTCGGAGGAGCTGAAGGGGAAGGGCTTCCGCGTAACCCATCATTATCACCCGCAGCAGGCCTTTGACCAGGCGCTCAAGACACCGTTCGTAGCCATTGTTGTGGACCTCATGCTGGGTGAGGAGCTGGATGGCTGGGATCTGATCCGGATGCTGAAGAATGACGAACGCACCGAGCATGTCCCGATCGTTATCTCGTCTGCACTGGATAAGGCTGACAAGAATAGGATTAATAATGTGCAGAAATACTTGACCAAGCCCTATCCGCCCAATGAGCTGACTGGAACACTCCAGGAGATTGTGGATAACATCCGGCAGGGGACCGGAGAAGTGCTGTTTCCGGACAGCGGTCATTCAGGAGAATAATAAATGAGATTACATGAACAAGTCCTGTTTGCAGGGCTTGTTTTTTTTGACAGAAAAGCCTTGCCTTATAGTGGACTCTAAGGGGTATAGTGGAAATGAACTGCGGACAACCATTCAAGGATCAAGGGAGGAATTATAAGTGAAGTACAGCTATTTGGGTAAATCTGGACTTAAGGTAAGCCAGCTCTGTCTCGGCACGATGAATTTTGGCCCGGAAACCGAAGAGAAGGATGCTTTCCGGATTATGGATGCCGCACTGGATGCGGGAATTAACTTTTTTGATACGGCCAACGTTTACGGCGGCCAGGAACGGCGCGGCTGGACGGAGGAGATTATCGGACGCTGGTTCAAGCAGGGCGGCGGACGGCGCGAGAAGGTGGTGCTGGCGACGAAGGTTTACGGTGATATGTTCGATGAGCTTGACGGGCCTAATTCCGGTTCCGGCTTGTCTGCTTATAAGATCAGACGTCATCTGGACGGCTCGCTGAAGCGCCTGCAGACTGATCATATCGAGCTTTACCAGATGCATCACGTCGACCGTAATGTTTCGTGGGATGAGCTCTGGGGTGCTTTTGAAAATGCAGTCTCCCAGGGGAAGATTGATTATATCGGCTCCAGTAACTTTGCAGGCTGGCATATTGCCGCAGCTCAGGCGCAGGCCAAGGCGCGTAATTTTCTCGGTCTCGTCTCAGAGCAGCATCTGTATAATCTGCTTGAGCGGACGCCGGAGCTTGAGGTGCTGCCGGCCTCGCAGGAGCTGGGTCTGGGTGTCATTCCCTGGAGTCCGCTCGCAGGCGGGCTGCTGGGACGAAATGCGCTGGCAAAGAGCGGTGTACGCAGCGCCCGTTCAGCCAAGCTTGAACAGAACCGCAGCAAGCTGGAGCAGTTCTCTGCGCTCTGTAAAGAGCTGGGAGAGCATGAGGACCAGGTTGCCCTGGCCTGGGTACTGGCTAATCCGGCAGTTACAGCGCCGATTATCGGTCCGAGAACCATCCAGCAGTTTGAGGATTCTCTGCGTGTAGCCGAAATTGAGCTGGACGGGGAGACGCTGAAGAAGCTGGATGAAATCTTCCCGGGTCCGGGTAAGCCGGCTCCTGAGGCTTATGCCTGGTAATTAGCTTTAGCCGGCAGAACAGAAAAGCAGCGGCTTCCTTTATCAAGGGGGCCGCTGCTTTCATTCCTGCGGTTATTCCGGACTCTCTATAATAGGGCAGCGGTAAATGTGACAAAGATGAAAACAACCTCAGTCATGTGATAAGCTTGAGGCAGGAATCCGTTTGCGGATAGTAAAGGGATCAAGGGAGGCGCCTGCTGTGCTCTTTTATGTGATTGCAATAACGGTATTTGCGGCAGACCAGGCTGCCAAATGGATTGTGCGGGCGAATATGCGGCTCGGGGAGATTGTACCTTTCTGGGAGGGACACCTGACCTTTTCCTATTATGAAAACAGCGGGGCTGCCTTCAGCTCGTTTCAGGGATACGGGAAGTACTTCGCCATTGTGGCGCTGCTGTTTATCGGGGCAGTGTTCTATTACCGGCGCAAAGGGGAATTGCAGGGACCGCTTCTGGAGGCGGCCAGCGGTTTTCTGGTAGGCGGGGCTGCCGGCAACGGGATCGACCGGGTGCTATATCATCAGGTGACAGATTTCCTTATGTTAGGTAAGGGCGGGGGGATCATGAATTTGGCGGATCTGGCGATTAATGCCGGAATGCTGCTCTTCCTGCTCCATCTGATTCTGGAGCAAGTAAAGACCAGCCGGCATAAGCGGCGGCAAATGAAGGAGAACTGAATAGCTTGAAAAGTAAAAGGCTGCCTGATAAGTCATGAAGATGACTCGCCGGGCGGCCTTTTTGGATGCAAATGAGCGGGTGGACCGTGTTACACCTCAGGCGGCAGGCTGCCTCGCTCAAGCTCCCCGATCGCCCATTCGCAGAACTCAATAGAAGCTTTCATCGCCATTACCCGCTTCTGGAGCAGCAAATACCGCCCGAAGGTTGTCGCTTTCAGTTCCCGTGTCTCTCCGCGTTCATCCCGCAGTGCTTCATTGGCCTTGATCAGCAGATTATACCGGTCCAGCTCGCTCCGGTTGAATGCAGCGCGCTGTTGAAGCAATGTCTTGGCCTCCTCCGGCTCAGTGAGCCACAGGCTGTAGAGCTTGAAGTGAAGCTCATCGCGCAGGACGGCAGGCTCAGCCGGAAGCTTTACCCATTCCTGAAGCACAGAGATGCCTTCCCTGGTAATAGTGTATATTTTTTTGTCCGGCTTGTCGGACTGCTCAATCCGTTCATGAGTGATATAGCCCTTAGATTCCATACCTTGCAGCAGGGGGTAGATCTGGCTGTGCCCGGCCCTCCACAACGGCTTGATGCCCTGCGTCAGTTCATAGCCCGTCAGCGGGTTCGCTGTCAGCAGCGCAAGCAGCCCGTAAGACAGTGTATTCATTACTCTAGTGACCTCCAGTCTATATTCATCCGGTTTTATCGCGAATATCGCCTATATGTCAGCATTGACATAACCATAGTGTAGCTATAACATTAATAAAGTCAAGTTGCATATGTAAATATAGACATAATATAAAGGAGGGGATTGTTCTTGGAATTTGCAGAAAAAGGGAAGATTCCTTTCTGGCCGGTAATGACCGCTATTTTCTTCGGGAATTTTCTCTCCGTGCTAAGTACCACAACGATTAATATAGCTGTGCCGATTCTGATGGATCAATTCGGTTCCGGACTGCACACCATGCAGTGGATGGTTACCGGCTTTATGCTGGCGACTGGTGTTACAGCGCCGCTGGCCGGCTATCTGGGCGGCCGATTCAGCTATAAACGGCTATATACATTCGCGTTAGCAGGGTTTACTTTATTTTCGCTGCTCTGTGCCGTCTCCTGGAATCCTGCAATGCTCATTGTATTCCGCATGCTGCAGGGCTCCTGCAGCGGGCTGATTATGGCATGTACGATGACCATCATCTTTCAGGTTATACCGCAGGAGCGGCGGCCCTTTGCTGTAAGCCTCTGGTCCCTGTCGGCTATGGTTGCTCCGGCTGTCGGTCCCACCTTCAGCGGCTGGCTGCTCCAGTTCGCCAGCTGGCACTGGCTGTTCCTGATCAATCTGCCGGTAGGAGCAGCCGCTGTTGTTCTGACACAGCTGCTAATCCCGTATTACCGGATGAATGTTCCGAAGTCCTTTGATGTTCCGGGACTGCTTACGGTAGTGCTCGGCAGCCTGTCTCTGCTGGGAGCGTTCAGCCAGGGCGGCAGCTGGGGATGGACCTCCTGGAAGACACTCTCCATGATTGCCCTCGGAGTTGTGTTGCTCATTCTTTTTGTTCTTCGCGAGCTGAGGACAGAGGTGCCGCTGCTTAACCTGCGTGTATTGAAGAACCGCCGTTTTACGGCGATGCTAAGCATCTACAGTATTGTTACGGTAGCGATGTATGCCGGAACCTATCTGACCCCGCTGTTCCTTCAGACGGTGGAAGGGGCGACTACGCTCAAGACCGGCCTGATTCTGCTTCCGTCTTCTGTGCTGCTTGCACTACTCAGCCCGGTAGTCGGCAAGCTCTATCCGCGTTTTGGGCCGGTCAGGCTGATCTCTGCCGGCATTGCCTGCATCTTTGCCGGCCTGCTTCTGATGAGCAGGCTCCACGTAGGTATCGCCCATAATTTCATCTTATGGGCAATGGTGGTGAGGAATCTTGGAATCGGGCTGGCAAACGTACCAAGCAGCACGGCCTCCATGGAGGAAATCCCCGCGGAATGGTCGGGGCATGCAACCTCGATCAATAACTGGGTGCGCAATGTGCTCAGCTCGCTGGCGATTGCTGTGTTCACCTCGCTGCTCTCCAGCAGGGAGGCGATCCATGCCCATGAATTGAGCGGGGCAGGCGGGCTGGCAGGTGCTGGGCTGCAGCTGCATTCCTTCACAATGGGAGTGAATGATGTATTCCTGGTTGCAGCGCTGCTGGTGCTGACTGGGTTCCCTCTGATGCTGCTTGTCCATCGGCGTAAAAGGGAAACTGTCCCGGGTGGATTACCTGCAGAAGAGCCTGGAAGCCTTAAAAAAAGGCCGGCTGCAAAATTCTAATATCAGATTATCTAATGCATCTTATCATTAATAATAATGAAGCGGCCCAAATCGGAGTGTTTTACTCTGATTTAAGCCGCTTTTCGTCATTTTATTGGATTAAATGACAAAAATGACAAAAATGAGGCATGATTAGACTCGTTGATCGTTTCTGATAATTGTGATAGCCTGAGTTCAAGATGTTAGAAGAGTAGAAGATTTTTTGCTAAGGAGAGGTCCATATTGGTGCAACTACAAGTTACGAACAGCCCGTTTGATGAGAACCAGGTCCAACTGCTGAACCGGCTGCTGCCGACCTTAACGGAGTCGCAGCAAATCTGGTTAGGCGGATATTTGTCCGCAATGTCCCTGCGGGGAGCCGGAGCAGCACCTGAAGCTGTTGAACAGCCGGCACTGGTGCAGGCAGCCCAAAGCGCAGTATCTGTTGCCGCCCCTCCATTATCCCGTGAGGTTACGGTATTATTCGGCTCCCAGACCGGCAACTGCCAGCGGCTGGCTGCAAGCTTGTCCCGCAAGCTCGAAGAACAGGGCTTTCAGGTAAACGTGTCGGCAATGAATGCCTTTAAGCCGAATACGCTCAAGAAGGTGGAGAACCTGCTGATTCTGGTCAGCACCCACGGTGAAGGGGAACCGCCGGACAACGCCCGGGCCTTTCATGAATTTCTCTACAGCAAAAGAGCGCCGCAGCTTGAATCCCTTCGTTATTCAGTTCTCGGGCTGGGGGATACCTCCTATGAATTCTTCTGCCAGACGGGTAAAGACTTTGACCAGCGCCTTGAGGAGCTCGGCGGCCGCCGCCTGAGTCCGCGCACAGATTGTGATCTCGATTATGATGAGCCGGTGGCAGACTGGTTCGGCAAGGTGCTCGAAGCGCTGAACGGACCGCAGAATGCGCCGCAGCTTGCTGACGCGGCCGTCCAGGCTGCTGAGAAGGCGGATGAGCCGCAGTCTCCATTTTCCCGTAATCAGCCTTTCCAGGCCGAAGTGCTGGAGAATCTGAACCTGAACGGCCGCGGCTCGGACAGGGAGACACGGCATCTGGAGCTGTCTCTTGCCGGTTCCGGCCTGACCTTTGAGCCAGGCGATTCTCTGGGTGTCTATCCGGAGAACCATCCGCAGCTGGTAGCGGATATTATCGCAGCAATGGGCTGGAATGCAGATGAAACAGTGCCTTTGAATAAGAAAGGTGATACAGGTACTTTGCATGAAGCGCTGCTGCGCCATTACGAGATTACGGTGCTGACCAAACCGCTGCTTGAACAGGCGGTGAAGCTGTCTGCTGCACCTGGCCTGCAGGCACTGCTGGCTCCGGAAGCCCAGCAGGAGCTGAAAGCATACATTCAGGGCCGCGATCTGCTGGATCTGATTCATGATTTCGGGCCTTGGAACGCATCTGCCGTCAGCTTTGTAACGGTTCTGCGCAAGCTGCCGGCCAGACTTTATTCCATTTCCAGCAGCTATAACGCCAATCCGGAAGAGGTTCATTTTACAGTCCGTGCTGTGCGCTATGAAACGCATGGACGAGAGCGTTACGGTGTATGCTCGGTGCATTGTGCCGAACGCGTACAGCCGGGAGATACCTTGCCGGTATATATTCAGAGCAATCCGAATTTCAAGCTGCCGGCTAATCCGGATGTTCCGCTCATTATGGTCGGCCCGGGTACGGGAGTCGCCCCGTTCCGTTCCTTCCTTGAGGAACGCGGCGAGCAGGGGGCAGGCGGCAAGACCTGGCTGTTCTACGGGGACCGGCACTTCGTAACCGACTTCCTCTATCAGACAGACTGGCAGCGGATGCTGAATGAAGGTGTGCTGAGCAAGCTGGACGTAGCCTTCTCACGGGATACAGAGGAGAAAGTGTATGTGCAGCACCGTATCCTTGAGCACAGCAAAGAGCTGTATGCCTGGCTGCAGGAAGGTGCCCACGTCTATGTATGCGGTGACGAGAAGCATATGGCGCATGATGTGCATGCAGCGCTCGTAACCGTTATTCAAGAGGAGGGCGGCCTAAGCCCCGAGGCTGCAGCAGCTTATCTGGAGAATCTCCAGCAGGAACAGCGTTATCAGCGCGACGTATATTAAGGACAGCGGATGGCACCGGAAGGAGAAGATTTATAGTGGCGAATAATGAATCAGCGGTGAAGCCGATCGGCGGACCGCCAAGTGATGTTGAACATATTAAGCTTGAGAGTAATTATCTGCGCGGCGCCCTCGAAGCGACGCTGCGCAATCCTATAACTGGCGGACTGCCTGAGGACGACAACCGGCTGCTCAAATTCCACGGCAGCTACATGCAGGATGACCGCGATCTGCGCAATGAGCGTGAACGTTCCAAGCTGGAGCCTGCCTTTCAGTTCATGCTTCGCGTAGTTGCTCCCGGAGGTGTAGCCTCAGCGGCGCAATGGCTCGTAATGGATGAGCTGGCTCACAAATACGGCAACGGTACTCTGCGTTTGACGACCAGACAGGCTTTTCAAATGCATGGTGTACTTAAATGGAATCTCAAAAAAACAATCAAGACCATTAATGACACACTGATGACCACATTGGCGGCCTGTGGTGACGTCAACCGCAACGTCATGAGCAGCCCGAACCCTTACCAGTCTGAGGTTCATTCCGAGGTCTATGACTGGGCCCGCAAACTCAGCGACCATCTTGCTCCCCGTACTCCGGCCTATCACGAAATTTGGCTGGACGGGGAGAAGGTGGTTGACAGCAAGGCGGATGTTGAGGTCGAGCCGATCTACGGTCCCGTGTATCTGCCCCGCAAATTCAAGATCGGTCTGGCGGTACCGCCTTCCAATGACGTCGATGTTTTCTCCCAGGACCTGGGCTTCATCGCTATTCTTGAAGACGGCAAGCTGATTGGCTTCAATGTAGCTGTGGGCGGCGGAATGGGGATGACGCACGGCGATACCAGCACGTATCCGCAGCTTGGCCGGGTAATCGGCTTCGTCCGGCCGGATCAGATGGTTGATCTCGCCGAGAAGACGGTGACCATCCAGCGGGACTACGGCAACCGTTCGGTACGCAAAAACGCCCGGTTCAAATATACAATTGACCGCCACGGGCTGGAGTGGTTCAAAGGTGAGCTGCAGGAGCGGCTGGGCTGGGAGCTTGAAGCTGCACGGGAATACCATTTTGACCACAACGGTGACCGGTACGGCTGGGTTAAAGGTTATGACGGGAAATGGAACCTGACTCTCTATATCCAGAGCGGACGCATTCAGGATGAGGAAGGGTATCAGCTGATGACCGGACTGCGTGAGATTGCCAAAATCCACACCGGTGATTTCCGGCTTACCCCGAATCAGAATCTGATTATCGGCGGAGTAAGCAGTGCAAAGAAACGCAAAATCGCTGATCTAGCCAAGCAGTACGGTCTGACTGACGGTGCGCATCATACAGCGCTGCGGCGCAGCGCCATGTCTTGTGTGGCTCTGCCGACCTGCGGTCTGGCCATGGCAGAGGCTGAACGTTATCTTCCGCATCTGCTGGATAAGCTGGAGCCGATAATTGATAAGGCTGGCCTTAGAGATGAAGAGATTGTCATCCGGATGACCGGCTGCCCGAACGGCTGTGCCCGCCCGGCACTCGGCGAGATTTCCTTTATCGGTAAATCTCCGGGTAAATATAACATGTATCTGGGAGCAGGCTTCAGCGGTGACCGGCTGAATAAGCTGTACAAGGAAAATATCGGCGAGCAAGAAATTGTTGAGACATTGGAGCCGATGATTGTCCGCTATGCCAGCGAACGGGTCAGCGGCGAGCATTTCGGAGATTTTGTCATCCGCAGCGGCTATGTCTCTGCCGTAACCTCAGGCCTTAACTTCCATAGCTAAACGTTAGTCAGGTGAGCAGACCTGTTCTCCCAAGCGGAGAACGGGTTTGTTTTTTTGCTAAGCCAGATTAAATTTGGTTTTTCGGCGGTTTTCTTACATAATATATAGAAGCAACAAAAATATTTATAAGAGCCATTATAGTGAGTAATGTGTTCTGTACAGAAGAGGCGAATCAGATGATTATAATGAAAACGATGGAAGAAATCGAAAAAATGAGGGCAGCCGGCAAAATACTGGCTGAGTGTCACCGGCAGATTGCCGGCATTATACAGCCGGGTATCACAACCTGGGAGATTGACGAATTTGCCGAAAAGTTTATCCTGTCCCAGGGCGCCACTCCTGAGCAAAAAGGCTACCACGGATATCCATATGCAACCTGCGCTTCGGTAAATGATGTCATCTGCCATGGCTTTCCCAAGAAGGAGCCGCTTAAGGACGGGGATATTGTAACGGTTGATATGGTGGTTAACCTGAATGGCTGGCTGGCTGACTCCGCCTGGTCCTACGGTGTAGGGAATATCAGCGAGCAGGCGCAGAAGCTGCTCGATGTAACCAAAGATTCCCTGTTCAAAGGGATCGAGCAGGCGGTTGCCGGTAACCGCATCGGCGATGTTGCCCATGCAATCCAGTCCTACGCCGAATCCAACGGGTTCTCGGTGGTACGCGATTTTATCGGTCATGGTATCGGCTCGGAGATGCATGAGAAGCCGGATGTTCCTTCCTACGGTCCTGCCGGAAAGGGTCCCCGGCTGAAGGAAGGTATGGTGTTCACGATCGAGCCGATGCTGAATACCGGAAGCTACCGGACTAAGGTCGACGCGGACGGGTGGACAGCGCGGACCATTGACGGCGGGCTGTCTGCTCAATATGAGCACACGCTGGCAATTACGCCGGAAGGAACAGTTATTCTAACCCAGCTGTAAAATGAATTTAAATAAACCTGGCCGGTACCATGCTTGCATGATACCGGCCAGGTTTATTTTTTCGGGAATTTCTCCTTATTTGGCTAAATGTGTCGAAATTCACGGTAACCTGACGCGGGAATTTATATAATGATATGAATTTAATTCCGAATGGAATAGAGGATCACTTCATGGCAACAGACAAGAATTGCAAGAATCAGCTGGCAGCGCCCAGTGCAGAACAGTGTATGGATCATTACGGCTGTATTTATGAGAACAACCATCTGATTACCCTGATGATTGACCCGGCGGACGGCAGTATTGTGGATGCGAACCGGGCGGCCTGCCAGTTTTACGGTTACCGGCTGGGTGATTTCCGTAAGCTGCAGATTTCAGATCTGAGTGCAGAGCCGGAGGCCGGAGCCGGAACCTTTTTAAGCAGTGCTCTGCCTGGAGGGAGATACAGGGGAAATCAGGTATTCCTTGCCAGGCACAGGCTGGCCTCAGGAAGACTGACCGATGTGGAGATTCATACCGGGACCATGAATATTCTTGGCCGCAACTGTGTGTATACAGTCATCCATGATATCAGTGAAAGGATGATTTCGGAGAAGCGGCTGCGGGAGAGCGAGGAGAGGTACAGGGACCTGGTTGAGCTGTGCCCCGAGGTGATACTGGTATACAGCGGAGGGACGATTCTGTTCGCCAACCAGCGGACAGAGAAGCTGTTCGGCACACCGAAGGCGGAGCTGCTCGGCAAAAGTATTGATGATTTCTTCATTGAGGAGCCGCTCAGCGGCTCAGAATACAACAAGCTTAAGGCAATGACAGGCATAAAGGACAGCTTCCGGATTGAACAGCGTTATATCCGGCGCAGCGACCGGCGGATCTATGATCTGGAAATTTCCGGCGTGCCGATCAGCTACAATGACACCTCTGCGCTGCAACTGGTGTGCCGTGATATTACACAGAAGAAAAAGGAGCTTGACCGTGCGATCCGGCTTCAGGAGCAGCGGCACGCTGTCAGTTTTCCGCTGGAAGGCAGAGCGGTTCTTGACAAGCTCTATATACCGGCGAATACGCTTAGCGGGGACTTTTTTATTTTTCACCGGATCAATGAATCAGAAGTACTTGGTATCATCGGCGATGTAGCGGGTAAAGGAATTTCCGCGGCGCTCAGTATTTCGGCCCTGCGTGTTATGTTTATGGACAGTCTGCAGAGCGGTCAGGACCCGGCCCGTATACTGCAGGATTTAAACCGTAAAGCAATAGAGCACATGGGTGAGGATTATATTGCCGGCTGCTGCTTTCAGCTTGATTTTGGCAATGGCGTGCTCAAGGCGGCTGGTGCCGGGATCAACGAATTTATGTATGTGCCGTCCGGGGGGGACGGGAGGAAGATCATTGTAAAGGGCACTCCGCTGGGAATGTTCGACTGCAGTGAATTTGAGCAGCAAACAGTGTGTTTTCAGACAGGCGACCGTTTCTGTTTCTACAGTGACGGCATGGAACTGCTGTTTGATGCAGATGAGCTTTGCCGGGACCAGGGATATCTTCAAAGCAAGATTACAGGTTCAGTACTGCAGGATGACTGTACCTGGCTGAGCCTGCATATTACTTGAGCCAAGGAAGTGAACTATGGAAATCTTACACAAAGAAGTGATGTTCTGTGGTCTGGGAAACCACCAGAGTATTATCGAAGGCATTATTCAGGAGCTCGATCTGGAGCAATATGCGTTTGATATCCGCCTGATTCTGATGGAGGCTGTAACTAACGCTTACTATCACGGGAATCTCAGCGATTGTACCAAGCCGATCACCATCCGTTATCTGCTGAACGGAGAATTGCTCAATCTGCAGGTGCAGGATTCCGGCGCCGGAGCGTGTGGACTGGTCATACCGGATCAGATCGGGGATGAGGAACTGCTGGAGGATGGCGGAAGGGGTCTATACCTGATCCGCTGCTTCTCGGACAGTGCAGAGATGATCCATAATACGATATTTATTAACAAGTCCGTATGCACTCACTGAGCAGCCGCTGTGTATAAGGTCTGCTGAGATTAAAAAGGGGAGAATGTAGTGAAGTTAAGTATCAAGGTAAAAATGAGTATCCTATTGTTCCTGATCATCAGCATCCCGCTGACGATCTCCGGCGTAGTCTCCTACAATCTGGCCTCAACAGCCCTGCAGACAACGATTGAAGAGGAGCTGAAAGGAACAACAAGCTCAGCCGCCAAGGCAGTCGGGAACGAGCTTACAGCTGCAGGCAACTTCCTGGATGTTGCCAGCCGCAATGATTCGCTGGCTGCCTTTGCCGGTAATCCGTCAGTACAGAATGCGAAAGAGTCAGCCTTCTCCTATATATCAGGCATTCAGCAGGATAATGTGCTGCTGATGGAGTCGCTGATCATTGCCGATGTGAACGGCAAGGTTCTGATAACCAGCAGTTCAATGGCACCTGAGCTGAATGTACAGGACCGTGAATATTTCCGCCAGGCACTGGCAGGCGAAAAGGCAGTCAGTGAAGTCCTTATATCCAAGGACAGCAATCAGAATATCGTGGCTGTGGCCAGGCCGCTGCGCCAGAACGGCAGCATTACCGGTGTTCTAATCGGAACAGTGCTGTTCAATACGATTACCGCTCCGGTTGCTGAGACGCATACCGGAGAGAGCGGTTACAGCTATATGATTGACCGGACCGGGCTCATAATCTATCATCCCGATGCTGATAAGGTGCTTAAGGAAAATCTCGACGGTAACAGCAATAAGGAGCTGAACACGCTTGTTCAGCAGATGAAGAACGGGGAGACCTCGCACGGTTTCTATACATATGAAGGCGTCTATAAATTTGTATCATTCGAGCCGGCGGGGAACTGGGTTGTGGCTACAACTGCCAATTACAGCGAGTACATGAAGCCGGCAGCCGAGATCCGCACCACAACGCTCCTGGTTGTTGTTTCGTTCATCGTAATTGCCTTGCTTCTGGGGTACTCCTTCACAACCCGCTACATCATTAACCCGGTCAAGAAGCTGCAGGCAGCAATGTCGCGGGCAGGGAACGGCGATCTAACGGTACATACCGCTATACATACAAGGGACGAGCTGCAGGCGCTCAGTGAATCCTTTAATGCCATGATCGACAAACAGGAAGCCATTATTAAGAAGGTAAGGCACGGCTCAGAGGCACTGACCTCAATGTCTGAAGAAATGGCAGCCTCCTCTGAGGAGATTAGTGCTTCAATTGAAGAGATCAGTTCCAGTACCCAGGAGATTGCTGCGGGTGCTGAGAACAATAACCATTCCGTTGTTAATGCCTCACAGGTGCTGGTACAGCTCTCCAGTCTGGTGCAGCTTGCCCAGAGCAAGGCTTCAGCAACATCAAAGAATGCCAGTGATACGAATGATGCCGCACAGGCTGGCAGAACGCGTGTCAATAATACGGTTGAGGCTATGGATACGATCAGCAGCAGTACCAGGGACACGGGTGAACAGCTGCTTGCCGTCAGCGAGCTCTCGGATAAGGTATCGACAATTATAGGTACCATTAATGCCATTGCCGGACAGACGAACCTGCTTGCGCTGAACGCGGCGATTGAGGCTGCACGGGCGGGAGAGCACGGGCGCGGCTTCAATGTGGTGGCAGGTGAGGTCAGGAAGCTGTCAGATGAAACCCATCGTCAGGCGGAAGAGATCAGCGGGCTGGTCTCCGATATGCTAGGCAGAATCAGCCAGGCTGTTGAAGCGATGAGCGGGGCTTCCGAAGCAGTGGACAGCGGTGTGCAGATCGTCAAGGAGACAGACGAAGCTTTTATTCATATCATTGAATCGGTTGAGCAGATAACGGGAAGTGTGCAGGAAATTCTTGAGATTACAAGAGATGAGGTAGCCACCTCTGACCAGATCATCAGGCTGATTGATTCCATGGGGACGATTTCCGAAATGTCGGTCCAAAACACAGAGAGCGTATCCAGTGCAACAGAGGAACAGGCAGCTACAGTCAATAATTTCGTATCCACAGCCGAGGAGATCAGTGCTATGGCTAATGAGCTGGAATTCCTGGTAGAAAAATTCATTATAAGGGGTGAGTAGCTTGAAGGAGATTACGATTGATATGCCGGCAGTATTCTCTGTGGATGAAGCGGGCGCTTTCCGTGAAACACTCAGGGATTACATTAACAGCGGGGAGAACCGCTTTCTGCTGGACTTCCAGAAATGCACCTTTATTGACAGTACCGGTCTTGGCGTAATTGTCAGCTTGTACAAAAAATGCGTTGAGAACGGCGGTACGATCCGCTTACGTTCCCTGCACCCGAATGTGCTGAAGATCTTTGAACTGACCCGGCTGACAAATGTGTTCGAGATAGTATAGCAAGCAAATGAATTTGTATAAAAAAAGAGGGGCAGCCCTGCAGACCGCCGTTAAGCCGGTCTGCAGGGCTGCCTTGTTCCATTGCAGATTAGTCTGTTATATTCCGGGTGTAATATTCAATAATATCCTTGCGGCGGATAATACCGAGAAAAACGCCGGTGCCGTCAACAACCGGAACGAAGTTCTGGTCTGCAGCAAGCGTCAGCATATCCTCCATCTGAGCCTTAATGTAGACACTCTCATTATGCACATGCAGCTGAATCTCGCTAACCTTAACCTCATGCATGTTAGCGAAGCTGAGCCCTGCTGTATTCTTGAGCTTCCATAGCAGATCTCCTTCAGCCAGCGTTCCAGCGTACTTTCCTTCATGGTCAATAATCGGAATGGCTGAATAATAATGCTGCTCCAGCTGTTCGATAGCTTCGAGCATTGACATGGAGGAGGTGATAAAAGCGACCTGATCCTTGGGCAGCAGAAATGCTGAGATTTCCATGGCGAATCTCCTTTACAGTGGAATGAGTGCAGAGTTGTATGTTTATTAAACCACAGATTCTATTGAAAGCGCATTAATAAATATACAGCAATCCAGGGTAATAAAAAAAGATATGCCACTCCGGACAGTGTGCCCACCCCTGCCAGACCTGACATATCCTTTGATTTTGGG
The DNA here is from genome assembly GCF_000723885.1 of Paenibacillus camerounensis. Lineage (GTDB taxonomy): Bacteria > Bacillota > Bacilli > Paenibacillales > Paenibacillaceae > Paenibacillus_AQ > Paenibacillus_AQ camerounensis. The sequence continues at coordinate 50,712 of NZ_CCDG010000040.1, read as the reverse complement.
TTGAATCAGGCAGGCTTATTTGCCTGCGGTTTCATTGCTTTCAAGGCTGACCTGCCATTCAATGCCGAATTTATCCTTCAGGCTCCCGTAGCATTTAGACCAGAAGGTCTCCTGCAGCTCCATAGTCACGCTTCCGCCTTCCTTCAGCTGATGGAACCAGGATTTCACATCCTCCTCATTGCGTGTCACCAGCGCCAGACTGATATTATTGCCTGCAGTAAAGGGCATGCCGGGAAAGACATCGGAGAACATCACATGGCTGCCGTCAACATCCAGGCGGGCATGCATAACCAGAGCCTTGGCTGCTTCTGGGAGCGGGTAGTCCGGATTCGGCGGGGCTTCGCCAAAGGTCATAATCTGCGGGTCGCTGATACCGAATACCTTGGCATAAAATTCTACAGCTTCACGGCAGTTTCCATTGAAATTTAAATACACATCAACTGACACAAGCTTCACTCCTCGTAAGTTCATAAGGCAGGAACTTTTTTTTCCACATTGTAGCATGGCCTTGTCCAAAGACAAATATACTTTTGCAGCTAATATGATGAGAGGTGTAACATGAATATGAAGGGGGAGCTGCCAGTGAATGAAAAGGAGCAATCCGTACTTAAGACACTTAATGTAATATATCCGTTAGTGTTGCAATCTGCCGAGGCTGTTACCAGTGAAATGTACCGTTGCCAGTCGGATGACGGGGTTTATTTTGCAAGAGTCAGTCATTATATGCCATATGAAGTGCAAGAAGAGGAAGTGAAGCTGCTCTTATATCTGCGGAATGCAGGGGCCTTTGTTGCACCGGTAATTCCTTCTCTAGACGGAAAGCTGGTAGAAAGCTGGGATTCGGCCGCTGACGTCCATATTGTTGTGTTCGCTGCTGCACTGGGAGGCCATCTGCTCCTTAAGGAATGGGACGGAGAAGTGTTCAAGCGGCTTGGAGGCGTAATTGGCAGGCTGCATAGGGAGGGAGCGCGATATGAACAGGAGCAAGGCCGTGCAGAGCAGATTAAGGATTGGATAGAAAATAAGGAGTATCAGTTCCTGCAGTCCATCCCGCTTGAGGAAACTGTAATCCGGGCAGCAGCACAGCAGGTACTGCAAGAAGTCCGTTCCATTCCCCGGAATAGAGAGCACTACGGTATAATACACGGAGATATTTGGCTAGAAAATGTGCTGGTTGAGGGGGATTCGCTGACGATCATAGATTTTCAGGATTGCGAGCGCCATTATTACTTGTATGACCTGGTGGTTCCGCTATACTCTGCACTGGAATACTCATTTGCCGGGCAAGGGAATATCAGGGATTACGGCCAGAGACTCGCAGAGAATCTGCTTGCCGGATATCTGGAAGAGCATACACTGTCATCAGAGATGCTAAGCTATTGGCCGTTACTCTTCCGGCTGAAGGAGCTGTTCGAGTATAACCTGATGCATCTTTATCTTAATAAGGACGAGCTTAACGAGGATCAGATCCGGATTTTTAATCTGTACCGCATGCGGATAGAGCATAACATTCCTGCTGTACAGCTGGATTATGACCGGTTACAACGATTACTTAATGAGCATGTCCCGGCCGGCAAAAGAGGAGAGTGAGAGCATGAACATCTACGGCTGCGATTTCAGCGGCGCCAAAAGCCCCGAAGGCAAGATCTTCATTGCCTCCGGCTGCCTGACCGGTAACCATTTTACGGTGGAACAGGTTTTTAGCTGTGAGGACAGATTGGATCTGTATTATTATATCAGGACAAGCGTAGCGCCCTGGGGGATGGATTTTCCTTTTTCGATACCTGAATATTACCTGGAGCAGCAGTATGCCTCATCCTGGGACAGGTTCATAGGAGGGGCTTACAGCGACACCAGGGACCAGTTCAAGCAGCGGTTCGGCCAGATTCACAGCGGTAAAAGCAGCCGGGATCTCCGAGTGACAGACATTGCCGTGGACGGAAAAAGTCCGGTATCCTCTACACCGATTGCTATGCACGCCATGGTGTACGGGGCGCGCCGGCTGCTGCATAATCTGCAAGGGGATGCGGCGGTTTATCCGTTTCAGCCTTACCGGAAAGACGTATCCCGGTTATATGAAATCTATCCCGGACACGGCTGGAGAGCATTGAAGCTCAAAAGCAGCGCCCCGGATGCTCTCCAGGGCATCCCGTTCAGCTTCAGAACGCAGGTGGACAGCGGGTTTGAAATCAGCATCAGTCCAGAAGCGGAGGCAGCAGCAGTGGATGCCCGCGGTCAAGCGAGTCTTCATGCCAGAGACGCCGTGATGGCCTGTATCCAGATGGCGTACTGCCTCCGTAGGTATGGGCTGGAGAGCAGTGAACAGCATAAGCCTGAGTTCGCCTCCGAAGAAGAATGGAAGCTGCGCATGCTTGAAGGTCTGGTTGTGCGCATGCTTCCGTAACAGGCACCGGATTAAGCACCATTAATTATTGCATCCACCCAGGCATAACAGCGCTCCAGCTGTTCCCCTGTAATGAGGTCGGAGCGGTGCTCGAACATAATTTTGACCTGAGGATTCTCTTTCCGGATAATCTGCAGATAAGCTTCAATCGGTGCCCAGCCCCCGGCCTCATGTAGCTCGGGGAGCACAGGGTAGTGGCTGTTCTGTACACTATCCAGTATCTGTACATTTGACAGGTGAATAAGATAGGCATACTTTGTATAGGTCTGAAGGACATTGCGGGCGTCAAAGCGGCGGTCCAACTTGTCCTGCAGAAACAGCCTCGCCGTGTCCAGGCATAGCCTGATGCTTGGATATTTGAGCAATAGCTGCTCAAGGAAATCATGCTCATAAATAAGCCGGCTGATGGCATCGAACTCCAGCACCGGTATGAACTGATATTTACGTCCCTGTACATCTAGCCATTGAAACAGCTGCTCAGTGCGGGTAATCAATTCACCGGATGAAGTGTCTTGCTCATGGATGTATTCCCGGCGGTCCCCGAACCTCCAGCTGCTCCAGTCGACCCGTTCATCGAGAATAACAGGCTTGGGGTAATGGAACAGTACATATTCAGGCTTGATTGAAGAAAGATAGTCCAGTTCCCCGGCGATATGCCCGAAAGCGTCAGCACGCACCTCATCGTCAGCGGAAAGGACAAGAGGGTCCCTCAGCTTCGTGCTGTCTTTCCGAAAGGGAAAATGCACACCAATCGCAAAGCCTCTGCTTTTGGCCGCGTCTACAAGCAGGGACGTATCTTCTTCGGAGGTAAACATACAAGCTTCAATGCCATAGAACCCGCTGCGGAAATCCTTCCGGTATTTCTCTTTATCGAATCCGCCATATTGTCCGATCATGAATTGTTTCAAGAAAAAGCCTCCCGATAAAGAAATATTATGGAAGGAATTCGGCAAAACCGCCCCGTGTTCCTGCCCTGAAAAGACACTAGAAATAACTAGTGTCTTTTCGGTTTGTATTGGGTAAAATTAACTCTTGGAATCATACCTAGTATAAGGAAGAGCTCTTCTCAGCCTGTATTAATCAAAAAGGAGTTGCATGGATGCCGGATATTGCTCAGCTTGCTTACGGTGAAGAGAACGGAATTCATAGTCTGATCCGGGAGTCTTTCGATACCTATATTTCACAATACTATTCGTCAGAGGGCATTAATGAGTTTTATAGAATTACGACACCTGAGGCAATCCGGGAACGCTTGAACAGCGGTCATATTATTTATTATTCCAGCACCGGCGGTAAGCCCGCAGGGATAATAGAAGTCAGGAATAACAACCATATTGTCCTGCTGTTCGTAAGTAATGAAGCGAAAGGCACGGGAGTCGGTAAAAGCCTGCTGAATTATGTTACAGATAAGCTAGCAAAAGAAGGAGTACAGCAGCTTACCGTGAATTCATCACCAAACTCTGTCGGCTTCTGTAAGTCCCGGGGGAAATAAGAAGGAATAATCTGGGGGGGCAGCGAATAGATAGCAATCAACAAAATTCGACTTTTAGACTACATAATCAGAGGGGTATTGTCGTGAAAAAAGGCCAAAAGACGATTTTTTTAATTGTTACATTTATTTTGATTTTTTTACTGCCGTTGCTCGGCAGTCTGGCTAAGTGGAAGGGCCTTCCACCCGGGTATGGAGATTTTCCTGCGCAGAAAGTTGAAGCAGATCCCGGATTCAGCCTGCTGTATTTTTCGCTTGCCTGCATCGTTGCACTGCTGATTACACTGGTGCTTGCATTTCCCCGTTTGTTCGGATTCAAGGTCTCTCCGCAGATCTCCCGGCCCCAGGCAGGTAAGACTGCTTTTCCTGTGTGGTTCTGGTGGAGTCTCCCAGTGCTTGGGGTCAGCTGGTTTCTGATGTGGGCCCGGCTGGATCTGTTTGAGCCGGCAGAGAATTATACCTTTGTCCCGCTCTGGTGGTCCTTCATCCTGATTTTGGACGGGATAGTCTATAAACGGACGGGCGGCAATTCAATCATCTCACGCAAGCCCCACCTAATGCAGCTGTTGGCGGTTGTATCCTGCTTCAGCTGGTTCGCTTTTGAATACCTGAATTTTTTTGTAATAGAGAACTGGTATTACCCGAATGAGGATATTTTCTCTAACTTCGGTAACGTCTTCTGGTTTTCGCTGTCCTATACAACTGTGCTTCCGGCAATCGTTGAATGGTATCTGCTGCTGGGAACCTTTAAAGGACTCAAGGAGCGTTACAGCAACGGGCCGAAACTTAACGTATCTAAAGCACTGTTAATCATTTATTTTGTAATCGGGTTATTTTTGGCCTTCGGTATGGGTTATTATCCTTATCTTCTGTTCTGGGTGCTGTGGGTCGCTCTTGTGCCCATGCTTTCAGCTGCCATGGCTCTCTGCGGCTACTGGACTCCGTTCACCCCGGTCAAGAACGGTGACTGGTCACGGATTATTCTGATTGCGCTGGCTACCTTATGCAACGGGTTCTTCTGGGAGTTCTGGAACTTCGGCAGTGAATGGTTCCACGATTCCATCCCTACTAATCCGAATTACTGGAAGTATTCGGTCCCGTATCTGGATAAGATTCATATTTTCTCCGAGATGCCGATTCTGGGTTATTACGGGTATCTTTTCTTTGGCGTGAATTGCTGGATTGTGTGGCTTATCGCAGCCTATGTATTTAAATTTGATGCCGATTTTGAGTTGAACGGGAAGAATCGCTAAAGGTGGAGTGGGCATGATTGCGTTGGATAACTATCAGATTCTGGAGACCATTTCAGATCAGTATGCGAAATCGGTTTACAGATGCAGAGATCCTTTATCCGGTGATACGGTTATTTTAAAAGTACTGAAGGCTGAATTTACCAACCCGGAAGCAGTAATGCGGTTCAAGCAGGAGTACAGGCTGCTGAAGGAGCTCAGCGCACAGCTCTATGGTGTAATCAAACCCCTTAAGCTTGAGGAAACAAACGGCTTTTACGTTATGGTGCTGGAGGATATCCATGGACGTTCTCTCAAAGAAATTATGGAAACGGATGTTCCGGATACGGCAACGCTGCTCAGGCTGGCGATTAGAATCGTAGATATTCTCGGTGCGGTACATGAGCATAACGTCATTCATAAGGACATTAAGCCCTCCAATATTATCTGGAACAGGGAGCGGGATGTGGTGCAGCTGATCGATTTCGATCTGGCTGTGAAGCTGCCGAAGGAAAAACGGGAATTCCAGAACAGCGGCGTGCTGGAGGGCAGCATCCAGTATATTTCTCCTGAACAGACCGGACGGATGAACCGCAATATAGATTACCGTAGTGATTACTACTCCCTGGGTGTGGTGCTCTATGAGCTTATGACCGGAAGCAGGCCTTTTATCACACAGGAGATGCTGGAACAGATCTATTCCATTATCGCCAAGGAAGCCGTTCCTCCGTATCAGCTGACCGGCGGCAGAGTGTCCCGTGAGCTTTCCGATATCATAATGAAGCTGATGGAGAAATCTTCGGAGGAGAGATACCGCAGCGCTTACGGAATTAAGGCGGACCTGAAAAAAGTGCTGGCCGGAGAATCAGGCTTTGTAATCGGAGAGGACGACCGGCATAATGTGTTCCGCATTCCCGAGAAAATATATGGCCGTGAAGCAGAGCTTGCCAGGCTCATAGAGGCCTTCCGGCAAAGTGTCAGCGGCCAGCCGCAGCTGATGCTGGTTACCGGTGAGGCTGGCGTCGGTAAAACAGCGCTGGTCCATGAGCTGCATAAGTCAATCAGTGAGGAAAAGGGCTGGTTCGCCGAAGGAAAGTTTGACCAGTACAACCGCAACATTCCTTTCAGCGCTATTATCCAGGCCTTCCGCCGGCTGGTCAGCCAGCTGCTGGATAACCCTGATGCCGGCTATAAGCAGATGATAGCACAGGCCCTGGTCTCTGGGCTGGACGGGAACGGCAGCCTGATCGCTGGCCTGATACCGGAGCTTGCTGACTGGATAGGTGTACAGCCTGAGATAGAGCCGCTTAATCCTGCTGAGGAGACGAACCGTTTCTTCCTTACCTTTGCCAAATTCATTGAAGGCATCACTCTGAATGAACGCCCGCTGGTGCTGTTCCTGGACGATCTGCAGTGGGCTGATTACTCCAGCCTGCAGCTTGTCGAACGGCTGCTTCTGGATCATCAGCTGCGCAGGCTGTTCATAGTCTGCTCATACAGAGGAAATGAAGTCCATGAAAGCCAGCTTCTGTTTACTACTGTTGCCAAGGTAGAAAAGAGCCGTCAGGTAGGCGTGATCAGACTGGAGCCTCTGACTGTGCTAGATGTAAATATGCTGATTTCGGATACGCTTTACAGCCCGCGTGAGCGGGTGGACATGCTGGCGGAAGTAATCTACAAGCGGACGAAGGGAAATTCCTTTTTTGTCAGCGAATTGCTGAAGGAATTATACCGCAGCGGATATTTAACCTTCGATGAGCTGCAGGGCAACTGGAGCTGGCAGCTGGAACAGATATTAAGTTTGCCTGTAAATGAGAACATTGTTGAGTTTCTGATGATGAAGCTGATTAATCTGCCGCAGGAAGCCCGCAGTATGCTGATGTTATGCGCGGCAACAGGCAGCAGGTTCGACTTCAGTCTGCTGAAGCTGATCAGCGGAGAGCCGCGGAGCCGTATAGCCCGGGCTATTGCAACTGCGGTTGATGAGGAGCTAATTATCCCTTCAGATGCCAGCTATACGATATTTTCCGGTTATTTGGACGAGACGGATGCTGGACCTGAGCAGGAACTGGGCATTTCATTCCGTTTTGCCCACGACCGTATACAGCAGGCTTTCTATCAGATGTTAGATGAAAAGGACAGCAGGCAGCTTCATCTTAGAATTGGTAAAGTACTGCTGGATAATCTCTCTGCTGAGGAAGTGGAAGAACGGGTTGTCGATATTGCCGCCCACATGAACAAAGGTCTGGAGTTCATCGACGGCCGGGCGGAAATCAATGAGGTAATCCGGCTTAACCTGCGGGCAGCCCGCAAAGCAAAAGCAGCCTTCGGTTACGATTCGGCCTATGCGCTGCTGGAAGCGGTGCTCCCGCAGCTGCCGGATAATGCCTGGGAGGATGCAGAGCTTCCGGCTGCGGAAATATACCGGCTACTGGCCCAGTGCGGTTATCTTACCCATCATATTGAAGAAGCCGATGCTGCATGCGCTGCTCTGCTGGAGCATACAGGCGGAAGAATGGACCGTGCGGGGATTTATGAGCTGCAGGCAGACCATTATATGTATCTCGGGATGATGAAGGAGGCGATTGCTGCCGGAAGACAGGGGTTGCAGGAGATGGGTATCCAGATTCCGCAGCGCGTGGGAATGGCTTCTGTGCTGAAGGAGCTGGTCAAGATCAAGGCTGCGCTCCGGGGCCGGACAGCCGATGATATCTTTGCCTCCGAAGAGATGAAGGACCCGGAAATGCTGCTGATTATGAGGCTGCTGATTAATTTTATTCCGCCGGCTTTCATCTCAGGAGAGACCTCACTGTTTGGCCTGGCAGTCCTTAAGAAGGTCGGCCTGACGCTGAAATACGGCAATTCGCCTGAATCAGCACTGGCCTTTATCGGTTATTCTATGCTGCTGTCCGGGTTCGGCGATGTGAAGGGTGCATTTGAGTTCGGCCGGCTGGGTATCAGAATCAATGATAAATTCAATGATCTGCAGTGGCGGGGGGCTGCACATGTCCTGTACACACTTTTCAGCCACACCTGGACGGAGCCTTGGGATACATTGCAGGATTGGTTCACAACCTCAATCGAAGCCAGCTTGCGTACTGGAGACCTGCTATATCTGGCCCATTCCTGCTTCTATGTCAACCTATGGAATCCGGAGATGGATCTGGCTACCAATCTGCAGGAAAGCAACCGGATGATCGCTATGATTGAGAGCACCAAATACAAGGAATCACTGGCAACCGCACAGCTGGTCCGGCAGTATTACCGCAATCTGCTGGGGGAGATGGGGGATAACCGCTCGTTCAGCGACGATTCATTTGACGAAGTAAGCATGCTGCGGGATTTGGAGCTGGCCAAATACAATTCGGGCATTGCGATTTATTATATCTACAAAATGAAGCTCTTGTTCACCTATGAAAGCTACGAAGAAGCACTAGTGTATATCGACAAGGCTTATCCTATTATCGGGGCGCTTGCCGGTTCGGCTTTTATGGAGGAGTTCTCACTGTACACCTTCTTGAATCTGGCTTACAGCTATCCCGGCCTGCGCGGATTAGCACGGAGCAAGGCCAGAAGAAGGATGAAAAAAGAGCTTGACAGGGTCCGCAAATGGGCAAAGCATGCCCCCGGCACCTTCAGGCAGCATGAAATGCTGATGAAGGCGGAGTGGGCCCGGATATCAGGACGAGATGATGAAGCAGGGCGGTACTACGATCTGGCGATAGAGGCCAGTGAACAAGGTACGTTTGTCCGGTATAAGGCGCTTTCGAACGAGCTCGCAGCTAAATTTTATTACACTAAGCAGTTTAACGAGTTTGCCGCTTATCTGCTTAGACAATCCGTATATTATTATTCCATATGGGGCGCCAAAGCCAAAATCCAGCTCCTCAAAAGCAAGTATCCGGATATCATCCGCAAAATCAATACCAAGGAATTTCTGCATGGGCGGACTGTATCGGATTATACCGAAAGCATTGACCTTGATTCTATGATTATGGCCTCCCAGGCCATATCTAAAGAAATTGAGCTGGACAACCTGCTGGAGGCGCTGATGCAGATCGTCATCAAAAATGCCGGGGCGCAACGAGGCTGCATCCGGATGACCGGCGGCTCAGGACTGCTGGTGGAGGGGGAGTATCTGGCGGAAGAGGATAGAATCTCCGTCAGAGTCCAGAGCCGCAGCACCTTCGATAATCTGCCCGACTCCATCCTGCGGCAGGTTGAGGAGAGCGGCGAGACGCTGATCTATAATGATGCTTTTTCGGAGACACAGTTCGTTAATGATCCATATATCGTGGGGCACCGGCCCAAATCGATGGTCTGTATGCCGCTGATTAACCAGAACAAGACTGTTGCCGTCATCTATCTGGAGAATAATCTTGTAACCGGTGTGTTCACCAAGGAACGGATGAAGATCATTAATCTGCTGTCGCGGGAAATGGTGTTCTCCCTGGAGAATGCCAGCTTGTACTCAGAGCTGGAGCGTTCAGAGGAGAAATACCGTGAGCTGGTAAACAACATGCAGGACGGCATTTTTATTACGCAGAACTTCATATGCAAATATGCCAATGAAGCATTGGCCGGAATGCTTGGTTATGAGGTAGAGGAAATGCTGGAGCAGCCGTTTGACAGCTTCCTCATTCCGGAGGAGCGGGAGAAGGTCATGCATTATTACAGCCGGAGGGTGGAAGGCAAGCCGGTTCCCTTTGAGTATGAGACCCGGCTCCTGCATAAGGACCAGATCCATGAGGTTATTGTTATACACAAGGTTACGCTTATCAATTATATGGACAATTTGGCTATCCAGGGGACGGTAAAAGATATTACCCAGCGTAAGCAGGCGGAGGAAGAGCTGCTGCGGCATAAGGAGCATCTGGAGGAGCTGGTTGCTGAGCGGACCAAAGAGCTTGAGCTGAACAACGAGGAGCTCAACCGGTATATCGGGATGATTGAGCAGATTTCGAATACGGACGAGCTGACCGGCCTGTATAACCGCAGATATTTCAACAAAGTCTTTAGGGAGGAAGTTGAAGGTACTGCAGCCGCGCAAAAATATCTCAGCTATCTGATGCTGGACATTGACTATTTTAAAAAATACAACGATACTTACGGACATTATGAAGGTGATAATGTGCTGCGCAAAGTAGGCAACATGCTTCACGAGCTGGCGGAGCGGGCCGACGGCTTCGCCATCCGGCTTGGCGGAGAAGAGTTCGGTATTGTCGTTACAGGCTTCACACCTGCGCAGTCCCGGGAATATGCCGAGACTATCCGCCGGGGCATTGCAGACCTGCGGATACCGCATACAATGAGCCCGCAGTTCGGCATTGTTACCGTATCAATCGGCGTTGCGTGTGTCCTGGGAGGCAATGCCGGGGAAGAGGATATTTACAAGCTTGGCGATGATGCGCTGTATCAATCCAAGGCTGAGGGCAGAAACCGTGTAACCCTGTTCCAGTAAAGGATTCAAGCCCTCCGGTGCTTTTGTGCCGGTGGGCTTGCTGTGCTGCCGGCTCAAACAGCCAATTGGGCGAAAGGAAGGGCACAAATGCCCTTGATTCCGGCCCAAACGGCCGATGGGCGAAATGAAAGGCAAAAGTGCCCTTGAATCCGGCCCAAACGGCCGAATGGGCGAAAGGAAGGGCACAAATGCCCTTGATTCCGGCCCAAACGGGCGAATGGGCGAAAGGAAGGGCACAAATGCCCTTGATTCCGGCCCAAACGGCCGAATGGGCGAAAGGAAGGGCAAAAGTGCCCTTGATTCCGGTTCAAACAGCCGGACGAGCAAAATGAAAGGCAAAAGTGCCCTTGAATCCGGCTAAAACGGCCGAATGAGCAAAATGGAGGGCAAAAGTGCCCCGCATTCCCCGTACACGGCGTTCAACCGAACGTGAACCGCAAAAAAACAGCCGTCCGTCAAATCCTGCGGGCGGCTGTTTTTTTTAATACACATTAAACATCTCAGCAATGTCATCATACTGCGTCGTCTGGGTCAGGGCCAGAGAGAGGAGAATGCGTGCTTTTTGCGGAACCAGGCTGTTGCAGGGAATGGAGTTGGCGGAAAGGTCAATATAGGTATCCTTAAGGGTTATGCCGCTGGCAATCCGTGAGCACCGGACTACCGGAATATTGTTATTCTTCAGCTCGCCGACCTTATCAATCCAAGGCTTGCTGTAGATGCCCCCGCCTGCTCCGGCAATGACAATCCCTTTGGAAATGGTGGAGAGGTAATCAAGTATGCCGGGATCGGCATCCACATGGAAATAGGCGACGGACACCTCTGGCAGCCCGCTGAGCGTAGAGACGTCGAACTGGGCGGCGGTGGTGTGCTTTTTCAGGGAACGTGTATAGAAGAAAGCCTCACTGTCACGCATATACCCCAGGCAGCCGAAATCCCGTTCATCAAAAGCATTGGCCTTAAAGGTATTCACCTTCTGGACATCCCGGCCGCTATAGATACCTTCCGCGAACACAACCATAACCCCCTGGCCGGCCGCCTCCGGATTAGCAGCGAGAGCCACCGACTGGAACAAGTTCAGCGGACCGTCCGGGCTAATGGCTGTTGCAGGGCGCATGGAACCGGTGATAATAACCGGCTTGCCGGTTTTGATGACAAGATTGAGAAAGTAGGAGGTTTCATCGAGCGTATCCGTTCCATGAGTAATGACAAAGCCGTGAATATCCTCCCGCTGCGCTAACGTGTTAATAATGGAGGCAAGCGTCAGCCAGTGCTGGCTGGTGATGTCTGCACTGCCCAGATTGCTCACCTGAATACCAATGCAGTTGGCTACACGCTCCAGGTGCGGCACACTGTCCAGCAGATCCTGAATCGGCAGGGCGCCGGGCTCGTAATTTAAGGTTTTATGCGCTTCGCCGCTGCCGGCAATCGTTCCTCCGGTTGCGAGAATAACGACATTTTTCAGATTAGGATTATAAAAAGGTGAGGCTGTAAAATCGACTTCCGGCGTTGGAATAATCATGAGTACGTTCCTTTCGGTCTAAACTATTATGTGAGAACGCTAACTTATAATCAGCAGGAAGTCAACAGGTTTTTGAGAAAGGAAAAAATTCCCTTGAAGCCGAATATATAGGAAGGATGTAAAAGTGCTGAATAGTGACTAAGGGGGGCTGAACATGAATGTTTTTTTTAATTTGCATACAGTGGCAGACGGAGTCTGGGCGGCAATTGTTGTCCCGGGCAGCGGCGCATTGGGAAATGCGGCGATAATTGATCTGGGAGACAGCACAGTAGTTGTGGATACCTTCAGTCTCCCGCAGGCGGCGGAGCTTTTGAAGCAGGCGGCTGAGCAGCTGACCGGAAAACCGGTACAATACGTTATAAACACCCACTATCACGGGGATCATCATTACGGGAACCAGGTGTTTACGGACAGTCAGATTATAACGACAGGTATCACCCGTGATTACCTCACCAGAGAACCTGCTCCAACTGCGGAAGCCTGGCAGGACGGATTGCAGCAGGTAATGACTACCTTGGAACAAGGCAGACAGGCTACGCAGGATAACAGGCTTCAAACGGCCTTTGCCAATGAAATCGCGGATAAAGCAGCTCTGCTGAAGGCTGTTCCGGATATCCGCAGGGTGACGGCTTCTCTAACCTTTTCCGATAAAATGATGATTTATGGCAGTACGCGCTCCGTTAGCGTATTAACCTTTGGCGGCGGACATACAGAAAGTGATGCTATGGTGTACGTAGAGGATGCAGGCGTATTAATTGCCGGTGATCTGGTCCTCAGCCGGACACATCCGGCTATGCTGAGCGGAAGCCTGGAGAACTGGCTGAGGATTATTGAGCAGATTGAACATGAGCTTACATTCAGCAAGCTGATTCCCGGACATGGAGAAGTGGCTGACCGCAGCAGTCTTGAAGAGATGACCCGATACCTGAGAGCAATCCCGGAATATGTGCAGCAGGCGGCAGCAAGCAGTAAACCGGAAGCTTATTGGCTTGAGCAGGGGATACCGGCAGCTTTTGCAGATTGGGAAATGTCCCACGTGTTCGGCTGGAATTTCCGCTGGCTCTATCAGCAAATGAAGCACGGAGATGAGGTGAAGCAATGATTGAACTGGATACGGAACAATATGCGCTTGTCCTTCCGCTGCTGGATTCAATAGAGATCAATACTTTATTTGCACGGGCAGTGCTGGAGCAGACGGTCACCGGCAGGGTTTTTACAGATAACGCTGACGTTCCGGGTGCTTATTATATCGTTCATCCTTACGGGATGTCGCTTGTGTTTGGAGGAACCGGTAACCATGAGTTCACGCGGGAGGTTAGTGACTACATAACCAACAAGAATGGAACAAGACAGATGGCGGAGTGGCTGCAGGCTGATCCGTCCGGAGAATGGGCGGGTATCATTGATGACGCTCTAGCCTTCCATAATAGTGCGGCGGGCCTTGATGCCGGATTGCAGGGGCAGGCTGGCTCAAGAATCATTCAGCAGAATACAAGAGTCAACTTTGCGCTGGACCATTCTGCCTTTGCAGCTGCGAAAGATAAGGCCGGCAGGCCGGACACGCGGATTATCCGTTTGAACGGAGAGCATTTTACGGCGCTGGAGCAGGGCGTAGTGCCCCGTTATTTTTGGAGGGATGCTGAACATTTTACAGCTGAAGGCGCTGGGTTCGTACTGCTTGAGGATGGCAGAATAGCCGCTGCGGCGTTCTCTTCCTGCCTTTATGGCAACCAGCTGGAGATTGGAATTGAGACGATGCAGGATCACCGGGGAAGAGGCTACGCTTTTGCAGTCAGTCTGGCGCTGATTGATTACTGCCTCAGCCAAGGCCTGGAGCCGGTCTGGGCCTGCCGGCTGGAGAATACCGGGTCTTACCGTCTTGCGCACAAGCTGGGCTTCCGCCCGGTGGTAACGCTACCTTATTATCGCCTGGCGTATGGCGCATAACGCTTGAACAGAAGTAAGCAAATGAGCAGGCGGGAGGAAACGGAATGTCGGGGAGACTGATGGCTCTGAATATGCTGCTGCTGCTTCTGCTAACTTCCTGCAGCACTTGGAGCGGCGGACAGAATACGGAACGGCCTCCTGTAACAGTGCTTTCGGATGGTTCGGAAATTCCTGCAGCGGCCCGTACGGCAGATGACGGAGAATCTGATCAGGAGGACAGACAGGCGCAATACCGGATTCTTATGGAGCAGCTGGAAGAAGCGGATATCCCGTATATCCGGCTTGGAGAGACTGTTGAGATTCATCTGGGTGGGGAGAACAGTGCTCATTATGAGCTGACAGATGTAATCCTGCTGCCGGACGGCAGCTATAAATACAAAATGCCTGATAACGGGCCTGAGACGGTCATGATTAGCGAAGGAGCGGGATCTTTCGTGCTGGGAATGAATCCCGCTGCTTTCTTAAGCTCTAACACGGCAGATTATGAACCCGGTGCTACCGTCCGCGGCTTCCGCCTGAACGGGGGAGCGGGGCAGGAATTCTTTTTTGTGCTCCGGACTGATGCAGGCAGCATTGGTCCGAGCCTGTAATAGACGGTAGACGTTCATATCATGTAAGGAGAGGGGGCGCCATAGTGCGCTCTTTTTGTTGATTAATTTCAAGATAATGATTATCATTATCACAAATAGGAATGCTGTGTTTTGATATGGAGGGATTCCGATGAAGCGGGTGCAACCGCTGGATATAAGAGAGGCAGAGACTGGTGAACGGACCGGTCTTGACCATATCCGGGCTTTTATGGCCGGCCATTTTCATGAGCCTCTGTCGATGGACCAGCTGGCCGTCATGGCTGGCCTCAGGCCGAAATATTTCGGTGAGCTGTTCAAAAAAACATACGGACAGAGTGCAAATGATTATTTAACTGATCTGCGGATCAGCAGAGCAAAGCAATATTTGCAGGAAACCGGTTATCTGCTGCGGGAAATAGCCCAGAAGGTCGGGTACAGCGATGAGTTCTATTTCAGCCGGAAATTTAAAAAAGAAATCGGGATGCCGCCGTCCGCCTTCGCCCGGCGGCAGAAGCGGCGGATTGCGGCCTGCTCTGCTGCAGCTACAGGCCAGCTGCTGGCTCTGGATATCATTCCCGCCGCCGCGCCGCTCGATGCGAAATGGACTCATTACTATTACAATAAGTACTATTCACTTATTGAGCTGCATCTCAGAGTAGATCTGCTCGACCGGGAGACGGAGGTTGACAGGCTGATCCGATCCCGGCCGGATGCGGTTATCGGACACGCCGGAATGGCTGAAGAATGGCAGGAGTCCCTGCAGCGTAATGCCCAGACCCTGTATATTGTCCGGGAGGAGGAGCGCTGGGATGCACAGCTGCAGAAGCTTGCGGCATTCCTGGACAGGGAACAGCAGTGCAGACAGTGGCTTGAGCTCTTCGGGCGGAAGGCGGGTCTGATTAAAGAGCAGGTCTCAGCGGCTGTTGGTGAAGACAAAGTGACAGTGCTTCGTCTCAGCGGAGACCAGCTGTATGCTTACTGTAATAGGGGGATAAGAGATGTGCTGTATGAGCAGCTTGGTTTATGTCCGGCTTATACCCATTCCGCCCCTGTTTACAATGAACCTGTCTCATTCAGTGAACTGCACGCTCTGGACCCGCAGCGGCTCCTGCTGCTGATCTGCCCGGATTCCCCGACACGCATGAGCTGGCTGTCCCTGCAGCATAACGAGAGCTGGTGCAGCCTCCAGGCCGTAAGCAACAGGCATGTGTATGTCCTGCCCTCCGATCCGTGGTTTGAATATTCTGCAGTGGCGGTAGACCGGATGCTGGAGGAGACGCTCCTGATGTTTACGGGAAATAGTCCAAGCCTGCAGAAGGCCGGAGTCCATGGTTACCCGGATTCATATCCTTTATAATCTCCATTAATGAGAACGATTATCATTAGGGGGAGATCCATTATGCAAGACATGATTATTACAGCAGGCACAATAAAAAAAGCACTGCTTCCGGCTTCACTCAGCCTGCTGCTTGCCGCTGCGCTGCTGAGTGGCTGCAGTCAGGATTCAGCAAATGAAGGAGCAGACAATGCAGTCTCTGCAGCTGCCGCTGTAAGCGCTCAGCCTTCCGCTGAACCGGCTGCTGATCCGGCTGCTGTAGAGACAGCGGAAACCGCTTATCCGCTTACGGTCACAGATGAGCTGGGCCATGAGCTGACGCTGGAAGAGGCGCCACAGCGGATTTTCGCCCCGTATCTGGA
Source organism: Paenibacillus camerounensis (assembly GCF_000723885.1). Classification (GTDB taxonomy): domain Bacteria; phylum Bacillota; class Bacilli; order Paenibacillales; family Paenibacillaceae; genus Paenibacillus_AQ; species Paenibacillus_AQ camerounensis. The sequence goes on along the minus strand of NZ_CCDG010000040.1, from coordinate 34,396 downwards.
AGATTCGTTAGTAGTGCTGGGCGTTAAACCGGTGGCCCAGTGGGCGAACAACGGGCAAGGCCAGGCATATCTGCAGGACAAGCTTGCCGGCGTGCCGCTGCTTGACTTTAACAGCGGACTGCCTTCACCGGAGGTCGTTATGGAGCTGCAGCCGGATCTGATTGTGCTGCACAACGCCAATTATGCCGAGAACGGGGTATACGAGCAGTACGCTAAGATCGCCCCGGTCTATGTATTCAAACAGGCGGCTGGTGATCTCGACAGCTCAGTAACAATCCTCGGTGAGCTGATAGGGAAGCAAGAGGCAGCAGCGGATGGGCTGGCAGCCTATCATCAGAAGGTTGAAGCTGCCAAAGCGGAGCTGGCACCGCATATGGACGGCAAAAAGGCGTTAATTATCCGCTTCAATGCAAGAGGCATGTTCCTGATGGGCAGTGTGTATGGCGGATTCGTGCTGGCCGATCAGCTGGGCATTGCCAAAAGTGAGCTGGTCGCAGCCGAAAACAGCCTGGAGCTGTCGCTTGAGCTGCTGCCGCAGATTGATGCTGATTACATCTTCCTGGCTAATGACACAGCCAACAGCGGAGAGACCTTCTATAATGAGCTGACTGAAAGCTCCCTCTGGAAAAGCGTCCCTGCTGTTCAGGCCGGACATGTATACAATGTAGATGACCGCTACTGGCTTGGCGGAGGCGTGGTTGCCTACAGCAATGTTATCGACGATGTGCTGGAGCTCATCGCGCCATGAGCAGTGTGAAGGAACTAACCTATCCGCACCAAGGCTGTGAGGAAATCAGAATCACAGCCGGCCCGTTTAAGGCGGAATACCGGCTGCTGCTGGCGCATCCCGCCGGTGAAGCGCCGCCGGAGGGGTATCCGGTTATCTATGCCTTGGACGGACATGCTGTGTTTCATACCCTGGCGGAAGCGGCACGGCTGCAGACACGTAAGCCCCACGGATATGACCCTGTGCTGATTGTCGCAGTCGGCTATCCTTCCGGCGAGCCGTTTGATATGACCCGGCGCTGCTATGATTTCACGATGCCGGTACCGGCAGATACTCTGCCGCAGCGTCCGGACGGCACAGGCTGGCCGGAGCACGGCGGTGCCGGCAGCTTCCTGGAGCTGCTGGAGCAGGAGATCATGCCGCTGATTGCCGGACGGTTTCCGGTGGACTGCACGCGGCAGGCGATATTCGGCCATTCTCTCGGCGGGCTGCTCGTTCTCCATGCCCTATTCACCAGACCGGCGCTGTTCAGCCACTATGCAGCCGGCAGCCCTTCCTCCTGGTGGGGGGACTATAAGGTTCTGAAGGAGCTGGATACATTCACAGCCGGGTATCCTTCACTAGAGCTGCAGCGCCGGCTGCTGATTACGATCGGAGCTGAGGAGCTTGAGCATATGGTCGAGGATGCCGGCAATGTGTATGAACGGCTGGAGCCGCTTGCCGCACACGGGCTGGAGTCCTCTCTAGTGAATTTCGCCGGAGAGAACCATGTCAGTGTTCTTCCGGCAGCACTCAGCCGTCTGCTGAGGTTTGCGCTGGAGAAGCAGTAGGTCTCTCAGCCTGGAGCTGGCCGGACAGGTCTGACTGCAGCTAAATCTATCGGCAAAAAACCTCTCTTAATCAAATGGGGCATGGACTGCAAGCCCCATTTGAATATAAGAGAGGTTTTTTGCTTTCTTTGGAATCAATCAGCCGTTCAGACGCTTATGGTTCTCATGGGCAATGCTGATAAGTGCAGTGTAGAGCGGCTGTACGTTGAATTTTTTGGCGAACTCAAATTTATAGGCAGCGGTCTGCAGATTGTTAGATTTATGATATGGGGAGGTAATATAGTGTAGGTTGATCTCGCAGTCGTCAAAACCGGTGCCGCCGTTAAGCGGATATGCAATTGCTCATTGCTCTGTTAATATTCTCCAAACGGAGGACTATTCCTGCACCGAAATATGGTAAACTTATCTTAATATTGATAGGGGTGAGATGCACATGGGGGATGAACATGATGAGCTGGCCGAGAAAAGACGTAAGAACCTGAAACTCATTCAATTCAGCAAAGAAGATGATGCACTGATTGAATCAGATAAGCCCAAAGAGACCTTTGCCGATGTCGGGGGCCTTGAGGATGTCAAAAAGAAAATCCGGATGAACTTCATCCTGCCGCTGCAGCAGCCGGAGCTGTTTGCCGCATACGGCAAGGAGGCGGGCGGCAGCCTGCTGCTGTACGGACCTCCAGGCTGCGGCAAGACCTTCCTGGCACGCGCCGTAGCGGGGGAGATTGAAGCTAACTTTATGCATATTGAGCTGCAGGCGATTCTGGCCATGTATGTGGGGCAGAGCGAAAACAATCTGCATAACATTTTCGCCAAAGCACGGGAAAATAAGCCCTGCGTCATCTTCATCGATGAGCTGGACGCCATGGGCGGCAGCCGGCATCAGATGCGCCAGCATCATGACCGGATGCTGGTTAATCAGCTGCTGCTGGAGCTGGACGGGCTGCAGGCGGAGAATGATCAGGTATTCGTAATCGGTGCGACCAATACGCCCTGGTATCTGGATTCCGCCCTCCGCCGTCCCGGCCGCTTCAACCATCTGGTGTTTGTTCCGCCGCCTGAGGAGGCGGAGCGTGAGATGATTCTCGGCCTGAAGCTGGCCGGCAAGCCGCAGGAGCCGGTTAATCTGTCCAAGCTTGCCGGGGAGACGAGGTTCTTCTCCGGGGCTGATCTGGAGCAGGTGGTCAGTGATGCTGTAGAATCTGCCATGGAGCGGACCTTTGCGACAGGGGAGATTCAGCCGATTACAGGCAATGACCTGCGGCAGGCGGCGAAGGACCGCAAAGCGACGACGCTGGAATGGTTCGCCACCGCGCGGAACTACGCTACATTCAGCGACGTGAACCGGGACTACCAGGTGGTTCTGGACTATGCCAAAAAGCACGGAATTAAATAGCACGGGCGGGACAGGAGGTCCTGAATATGGGGTATGAATCCAGCGGCTACGGATTGGCAGCTGTACATGAGCTTATGGAAATGAAGAGGTACAAGGAGGCCCTGGTTGAAGCGGAGCAGGTGCTGCGTGAGGACCCGGAGGACCCGGATGTTTTTGCAATCATTGCCCATATCTATATTCTGCAGGAGAACTACGAACAAGCACAGCACTGGACAGGCGAAGCGCTGCGCCGCGATCCTGAGCAGCAACTGGCCTGGTTCGTGCAGATATGCATCTATTATGACACACAGAACTATAAAGCTTTAGCCGGAGCACTGCCGGAAGCGATGCGTGTTGATCCCTATGAGCCGCACTATTATTTTCTAAAAGCTAATCTGCTCAACAAACGGGCCAAATACAAGGAAGCGAAGGATGAACTCCTGCAGGCGCTGGAGCTGAGCCCGGAGAATGCGGTCTATCTGGCTACGTTAAGCTATACAGAAGCCCTGCTGGGCAACATGGCTGAGTCGGTCAGCCTGGACCGGCAGGCGGTCCAGACCGGTGTAGAGAACGAATACGTTCTGCTCTATCTGGGCTGGGCGGCGGGCCACCGCGGGGATTATAAGCTGAAAGAGACGTACATGAGAAATGCGGTCAGGCTCGATCCGGATGACAAGCAGCTGCGGGATGAGTTCCTGGAGTCATTGCAGCAGACCCATAAGCTGCTGGCTGTTTTTTTGTGGCCGACCAAATATTTCCGCAGACTGAAGCGCTGGCAGATACTGACGCTCTGGATTATTGCCTGGGTTGTCTTCAGGCCGCTGGTGCTGGTGTTCCTGATTCTCTATATCATCGCCAATATGGTGACCAAAGGAATCGTTCATGTGCAGATATACGGGTGGCAGAGAAGCAGGAAGTAACTGCAGGGCAGCGTTTAACAATGAGTGTTCCAGGCAGCCGCACAACGGCGGAGGAACACTCTTTTTATTTTTTGATAGGGTATATAACGGCTGGTCTTGGTTAAAAATAGGAGAAATCATGAAGAAGGGAGTGGCAAATTTGGATATTACAATGGGATCAGATGAGGTCATCAGCCGGATCAAGCAGCTCCAGACGGGCGGGGGAAGCATCAACAAGAAGCAGGTTAAGCAGCATGATCCGGAATTAATGCGGAGTGCCCTGTACTATTTTCCAAGCTGGGAGCATGCTGTGAAGAACGCGGGACTGCTGTAATAGAAGGAAATGCGAAGAGCCGGGACTGCAGGACTATAAAGTCTGCAATCTGCGGCTCTTTGTGCTTGGATTCACATGTGGCTAATCCTGCTTTTTTGTATGTTCCGGGCAGATGCTCTGCCGTTGAATCGCCTTCATATTCAGATCCAGCTCATGCATGTAATGATTGATTTTGAGCTGCAGATTACGGAGGATTTCTATCTGCATTTCATTTATCCGGTCCTCTGCGCAAAAAGCTGAGCAGGACAATTGTCCGGCGCTGTACGACTTCGTCTCATCCACTACAGTATTGAGCTTCTCTTTATAAATCCGTTTTACCGGACCATCCTCTGCTTTGATTTCATAATAACGGTTGGTCTCAAGCAGAAGTTTCCAATGGCTTACAGTGACGTCAAAGGCGTCCTTTTCTACCGCGGCGGAGACTTTCACAATTTTTATATGATTTTTCATAGTGACTGCTCCTCCTGCAAACCCATTTTCTTAATGGGTTTATTTCGCATAAACCTTAAGGGATTATATCATGTGAATGAGGCTTTTCCCACTGGAAGTTATGGTAAGCTAGTTCAATTGGACTAAATATAAAGTCTCCTGATGTTAACAGAACTGAACTGCAACTTTTAAAGGTTCCAGACGTCCAATATATTGAGTTAATTTGAAAATTAAGGAAAAGGAGATTTATTATGAAAAAGAGCTGGCTGCTTCTACCCATGTTAGTGTTCTTATTAATAGGCTTTCCGGCAATATCCTCAGCAGCTTCAACCGCTTATTTCGTCGTGATCTGGAACAATGGAGCCCAATCTACAAATCCTGCACTGCTTAAGGACGGAACGGTCTATGCAAGCGCCGGTATGCTGGAGTCGGCCGGTCTTAAGGCTACGAAGAGCAGTTCGCGCAGCGGCACCGTATATATTTATACCGGATGGAAGAAATCAGTGATGGTCACAACAGCAAGTAAAACAGGGAAGCTGGATGGACAGGCTGTCAGCCTTGGAGGCAAGCCCTTTATGTATAAGGATGAGCTGTATCTTCCCGCCCGCTTTATCGTGCAGGCATTAGGAGGGGAAACGGTGGGCTGGAATGCCAAGACCCGTGTGTATACCGCGAAAAATTTTCAATCCTTTTCAAGCAGCAGTGCCGTTTATGGCGGAGTCACCTATACCGTTGATAAGCAGACTGGAAAACTGTACGCGCAGAGTCCGGCCGGGCAGCCGCGGCTGATTGCAAATCTGGGCTCTGAGCTGTACGACATGATCAGCTTTGATTTCCGCAAAACGGCTAAAGGCCTAATCTATCTTACAATTACAGATGTCTATGGCGAGCCGCATATTAACAACAAGTGGTACACGCTGATTATTAAGGATGGTATGGTAATCCGGCAGGCAAGTGTAGGGTATTGGATCCGTTACGGGGACAATGTGAAGCTGTATGGTGATAATCTGATATTGACGGATGGAAAGAGTTTACGTGTGATAGAGGACGGGACGGGCAAGGTAAAAGAGACGCTTAATCTGGTCAAGCTTGGCGGAGTAGACGATAAATACCTGGTTGAGGGAATAGATGATGATTTCCTGCTGATCCGCCCGAACCAGAAAGGCCTGCTGATGCTGATTGACCGCAAGACCGGGGCTCAAACCTTGCTGTATAAAGAATTGCTCGATGCTGAGCAGCAGGTATATGCTGAGACGAATGACATCCCGTTTTACGGGGACCAGCTGCAGTATATTAAGCGTGAAGGGAATGTGCTGCAGTTCAAGAACCAGGCAGTTCAAGACGGGCGGATCTACAATTACGATTTGTTAAAAACTCAGCCATAGGCTGAGTTTTTAACAATTGGAGGGAGGGAGGGAGGCAGATGGCCGTGACACTGTATCATTATTACGAGAAAGCGCTGGGGCCCTTTCGAAATCTGTCGGATCTGCCGGCAGCTGAGGCGGAGGAGGTGCTCGCTGCACTCAGGCAGAACAAGAAGGCAATGGCTGCACACCGGCCTGACGGATACCTGCACAGAAGAAGAGAGCTCGAACAGCTGGCCCGGGCACTGTTTATTGCAAAAGGCGGAAAGCCGGTCCGGACAGCTCCGCACTATATGGTCATAGGAGAGTGTGAGTGGCTGAAATCCTGGTATGCCGAGGGAGAGGCTGTGCATATTCCCGTTTCAAACTTTGATACCGATACGCTGTCTTTCTCCTATGGTGACCTGTTTCCGACGTTTAGCCCTAAAGTACAGGACGGCAGGGAATACCGCGGAAAAGTATACACCTATAGTGAAATTGTAACGTTAATTCAGAAGTACGGCCTCCCGCAGGTCTGGAATAAGGACGGTGTATACGGGCCGGAGAGATACATAGAGGTTCAGGTATGGGACGAAGGTCCGCTAGAGATTTTAATCAATCATGTATAAAAAATAAGAGGATTAATTTAGAAAAATGTGGAATGTTAACCTGCCGTGTATTACAATTAATCCGTTATTGCCCTGACAAGGCAGACTAAACAGGATTAAGGAGACGTAATATGACAAAGAGCATTAAAAAGGATCACCCGATTGTTTTCTCGCTGCTGCTGGGTATTTTGCTGACATTTTTGGTTTCAGCTGCTTCGGCCGCCGCGAGCATTATGGAATTAAGCGACAATGGGATGATTATCGCTCAAGGAACTGCATTTGCAGTGATGGCTGTAATTGTAGCTGTGTATATGACAAGGGGCGGACGCACATGGGCCCGGTATGGTTTCAGGCCGATTACAGCAGTAGAATCAAAGGATGCGCTCTATTACATACCGCTTCTAATCATCGCCTTGGTTCAGCCTCTCATTGGCGGCTTCAATGTGCAGCTGACAGCCGCTGAAATATTATTGTTTGTGGTGTTTACACTGTTTGTCGGTTTTTCAGAAGAGACTGTCTTCAGGGGCATTATCCGGGATAAGCTGAAGGTTAAGGGACCTGTTTTTTATATCGTTTTCTCTTCGGTTTTCTTTGGAATCTTACATATGGTGAATGCGCTGAACGGAAAGGACGCTTTAAGTGTCGTGCTTCAGGTTGTGAATGCCTTCCTGATCGGATTAATTCTCGCTCTGCTGATTGAGACAACCAGAAATATTATTCCGCTGATTCTTTTTCATTTTGTCTACGATGCGCTTGCATTCATGACCGCTCAGAATCCTGACAAAGAATTGACAGCTATCGTAATTATGAATGTCTTGTATCTGCTGTACGGCATTTATCTTATCTACAACCTGCGGCGCCGCAAAAAGTCCGTTACAGCACCGGAGAACCGGTTGAGCGCATAGGCTGGAACGGGTTAAACGCCCCGTAAGCAGTTATAGGGGCTGTCTCATAAGTAGATATTCTTACAACAGAGACAGAAATTTATTATCTTGAAAAAGTAAAATGACAGCAAAACAGCGATCCTTCGGTTATTGGAGGATCGCTGTTTTGCGTTTTTGGTCATTCGCAGCTTGCTTCAGTAGATTGTGAGCAAGGGAAAGCCATCCGACCTGGGGCGTCACTTTCTCCATGCCGCGAAGCAGAAAACGCCGGAAGCCCCGGTTGTTCTTCAGTTGTCCAAAAACACTTTCCGGCTCCGTCATTCGACGAACGGCTAAGAGGTATCCTTCCTCGCTTCGCAGCATTACCCGAGCCTGCTTTTGGTACCGTAACCGTTCTAAGCTCACCACAACTTCCCGATTTCCGCTTGCCTTCGTGCAGCGTTCCTTTAGCGGCCTCCATTTTACCAAAAAGGCGGTTTTTTTTTGTTTTTGTTGAAAAATGTGTATTCGTATCCCGCTTAAACAGCGGAGAGGACGGAACGATTGTGGAAAAGCGGAAGCGTTCGCCTTGGTCTCCGGATTTTCACCGCTAAGGGGAATGAAAAAAATCTGGAGAGCACAGCGATTGTAACAACGTTTCGTTCGCGGAGCGTCCTCACCGAGCGTAAACGTCCATCCAACTCCAAAACAAGGGTGTCCCAGCCATTTCATGGCTTATGGGACACCCTCTTAATAATTGTAAAAGTGTAAATTCTACGTAAAACCGCAAAAAATAAAGTAATTGAAGGCTAGAAGTATCTAGATTTACACCACTGGGAATTTCCAGGGAATATGATAAAATACGAAAAATTATGACAGTTTAAAATTTATCGGATATGCGCTAATATAGTGACATCACCAACTAGTAACTGCATAGATAACCGCTAAGCGGCTATCATTTAAGCTTACTGATGGTGAGTATTTCAAGGAAGGAGAGATTCCCAAAGAAACCATGAATCAGGGACAAGCTATTCAGGCAAGACACATCTTGCAATCGAAGGAGCGTGATTCCGTTGAAGCAGGTTAGCGAAGCGTACAATTACGGTTGACACAGTAGGGAAAACGTCCGTGAAAACGTTTTTCGTGTAATCGTGTACGTGGGGAACTCATCCCATATGCAGGACATGGGGCATTACTCCTTTTTAGGAGCGAACGGGAAACACCGAATTTGAAAGAACAATTACCATGTCAGGGATATGGATTGTGGCTGGAGGAAATGATTGAATTGAATAATGGAATAAACCCATAAGTCCCCGATACCTAGGTTGATAAGGTAGTCGGGGATTTATGCGTTATGCAGCTGTTTGTAAATTACCAAGCTTAGATACGGGCTTCTGCAAGCAACGGTGCGACGGATTCACGGAAGACATCTGCCGGCGGCTTCTGCTTCCCGCGATGATCCTGCGTTAAGACGACAACAGTCTCAAGCTCAGGCACAACATATACAAACTGGCCTCCGTAGCCCCGGGCGTTATAATAACGGAATGCTGTTTCCGGAGACTCCTTATCAGGAGGAGTATAGCTGTCTGTCCACCAATGCCAGGCGTAACCGCCTTGACGGGGGGCTTCTGCTGTAATGGCCGTTTGAGTAGACCGGTTAATCAGCTCCGGAGTAATTAACTGCCGGCGGCCCCATTGACCGTACTGCAGATAGAGCTCACCGAAATGCAGGAGATGCACCGGACGCAGACGCAGGCCGAAGCCGCCGGTATGAATATCCTGCGGGTCCTGCTCCCATTCATATTGATCAATGCCCAGCGGACCGAACAGCTCTTCCTCTGCGAACCGGGCAACCGGTATCCCTGTACCTTGAACCAAAAGAGCTGCAAGAAGCTGTGACACGCCCGAATTGTATTCCATATGTTCACCGGGATTATGGGCCAGACGTTGCTCCAGCACAAAGTCAATCCAGTTTTCAGAACGCGTCATTCGGGGGAAGGAGTTCTGTCCGCCGAACTCGGTCCAGTTAAAGCCGGCCGACATGGTCAGCAGATGCTCCAGTGTAATTACCGCCTTGCGCGGATCAGGGTCCTGGCGGAGCTGAGGATAATAATCTGCCAGAAGCGTTTCGGGCTGAGGAAGCAAGCCTTTATCCATCGCAATACAGACCAGAGCAGATACAATGCTTTTGGTGCAGGAATTAATTTTGGCCAATTCGCCTGCTATGTCAGGTTCTCTATAATATTCAAAGAATAGCCGGCCTTCGCGGCTGATCAGGCAGCTGCGTAACGGATACGGCGCAATCGCTGCAGACAGTTTGGATAGTTCCATCGGTGATAGTCCTTTCGTATGCAGGGTTAAAGCATAATAATAATGTATAGAGGCACAAATCTGTTAACAGTGTACCAGCCTGAAGCCGGAAAAGCGAAATTCCTAAGCGGTTAGCACAGTATTATCTGTGAAAATAGAAACTGACACAAATTTGTGAAAAAGTTCACGTGATAATTTTCAAATTTTAATATATAATATGGTTATTAAAGAGAAATCAAATTAAATAAATTGGGGGATTTGAGATGAAATTTGTAAAAACGTTACTGGTTGCCGGTGTTGCTGCTGCTTTGCTGTCAGGTTGCGGTTCGAATAATGATACTGCCGGAAATGAAGCGGCTGCCACTGCTACTGCTGCTGCAACGACCGATGCTGTATCCACTGCTTCCATTGTGAAAGAACAGGATCCATTCCTGAAAGCTGTCAGTGCAGAAGGTAACTGGATTGTCGCAATCCTGAATGACCTTACTGTTGACCAGGATGTTGTTGTAGCCGGTGAGTTCCATGATAAAGGCGTTGCCGAAAATGCTATCTACCGTAAGCTCGCCCTGTATGCACAGGATGCTGACCATAATGTAACGGCAACTTACACACTGACTGCACCTAAAGTAACGGTTCAAAGTGAAAACTTTAGAGTACAAGGCGGTACAATTAAAGGTGATGTATATGTAGAAGCTAACGGCTTTAACCTGTACAAAGACGCTACAATTGACGGTAACCTGTACTTCGCAAGTGCTGATGTACAAGCAACAGCAGTGATGGAAGGTAAAGTGACTGGAACAACTGAAGTTAAATAATACCTTTACGCTGCATATGATCGAATAGATCCAGCCTGCAGACTTAATCCCGGACAAGGAGATTAGGTTTGCAGGCTTTTTATGTGTTTATATAGAAATATATGGAAAGGAAATGCTTCACGCAGATAGAAGGAGGGGCTGATATGAAAAAATGGATTCCGCTGCTCGTAATTTGTCTGCTGGCTATCGGAGTTATGAGCTACAGCAAGCTGAAAGTAAGCGAAATTTCCAGCATCCGGCTGGAGTGTAAGGATTTATGCAAAGACGGACAGGTGCCGGCAGGACTTTTTACTGAAAAGATTTTTACAGAACCGGATGAAATCAGTGTGTTTATGAATGCGGTTAACAAGGCCAGCAAGATGCCCGGGATGTTAAATTACATGACCTCTTTTCTGATGTATGTCTCTTATTCAGACGGTGGAGAGAAGGTGTATGTCCTGAATATCGCCAACGTGAAGAATGAAGAGATTCGCGGGTTGCTGGTAGATACGGAGGACAGCAGCCAGGGCTACGAGATTCAGACAGAATTTCATGAGCAGCTGAGACAGCTGATTTATGAGCAGTAATCAGGCTCTCTAAACTGCAGGTTGTACAGCTCCGCATATAGCCCGTTCCTGCTCAGCAGACTATCATGGGTTCCCTCCTCAGCAACAGCTCCTTTATCCAGCACAATAATTCTGGAAGCATCCCGTACAGTAGACAGGCGGTGGGCAATTACCAGCGTGGTGCGGTCCTTCATCAGCAGATCAAGGGACTGCTGGACGAGCTGCTCCGACTCATTATCCAGAGCTGAGGTGGCCTCATCCAGCAGCAATATAGGAGCATTCCGCAAAAAAGCTCTGGCTATGGCGATACGCTGGCGTTGTCCTCCGGATAAGCCTGCGCCGCGTTCACCGATTACTGTATTGAATCCTTCCGGCAGCTTCAGAATAAATTCATCGGCGCCTGCAAGCCTGGCAGCCTCCTGAATCTCCTCTCCGCCGGAAGTATCACTGCCGAACGCGATATTGTCGCTGATGGTCCCTGAGAATAAGTAGGGGGTCTGAGGCACATAGGTGATCTGGCTGCGCATTTCCGGGAGTCCGCCGGCTGCACACCGGCCGTACACTGAAATGTGTCCTGCATCTGGCTGGAATAAGCCGCAGCATAGCCGCATAAGAGTCGTTTTGCCGGAGCCGCTTGGTCCGACCAGAGCAACCGTTTCGCCATGCCGGATACTCATATTTAAAGCAGAGAACAAGGCAGCTTCATTATCGGGACCCGTGGAGTGGCGGTATTCCAGGCCTTGAATGGACAGCGCAGCGGTCTCATCTGCTGAATCAGCTGTTGCCTGAACGCAGGTATGTTGCGTGTTATCTTCAGAAAGCGCATCGAGTATTGAGAACACGCGGTCTGCTGCACCGAGCGCCTGCTGGACACCGCCCCAGGTCTGTGACATATGGACGAACGGCCACTGGACCCGGCCCATCAGGATGATGAAGGCAAGGACCTCCCCGGCAGAAGTCCCGCCATTTATAGCCGAGTACGCAATAAAGCCCGCACAGATGATCATCACGAAGTTATTAATAAAAGCGGCGCTGTTCCACAGCAGATTCGTTAAGAGTGCCCGCTGCCGCAGCATATGGTTCAGCTTCATGCGCTCAGCCGCATATTTGGCCGTCAGCATGCTCTCCAGTGAAAAAGCACGGACAATCTGCATACCCTGCAGCGTCTCCTGCAGAATACCGCGCAGCTGTGCTTCAGCTTCATAGATCCTTGTGGATAACCTGCGCAGCCTGCGGTCAAAAAAGCGGCTGGACAGAAAAGAAACCGGACCTGAACCGAGGGCAAGCAGAGCAAGCCAGACATCCATAGAAGCCAGATACAGAAATGAAACGAAGCAGAGCAGGAGATTATAGCCCAAATCGTAAATAATGCTGCTGACCACACTCATTGCCGCTTCCGCATCTTTGGTATTGCGGGAGGTTAAATCCCCTGAATGGATGGCCTGCACCTGCTTGAACGGCAGACGGTGGGTCTGGTCAAACAGCGCTGCGCGCAGATCCCAGGACATCCGGCTCTGGATAACAAACCGGTAATAATGCTGGACCATCAAGCAGACCAGAATGAAGGCGCAGACAGCACCACAAACCGCGGTCAGCCGCACAAGCGAATTCATATCCGCGCTGTTAATGGTGTCAATAAATAGCTGCTGCACCGCTGCTAGCCCGATATCCATTACCAGCCTGGCAGCGAGCAGGCTTATGGCAATCACGAGCCCGAAGCGATAGGGTTTAGCATAGGTAAGCATCCGGCGCAGAACAGCTCTAAGCGGCAGAACCGCCGTATCTTTTGGCTTCATATTCGTTCTCCTCCAGCCGGTACAGGCTTTTGCTCTGTCCGGGTGACTGTCTGCACCATTGCACAGTATTTTCCTTCCATTGCCATCAGCTCCTGATGTGTACCTTGTTCTGCAACCGCTCCTGATTCCAGAAAATAGATTGCGTCGGCATTTCGGATAGTAGACAGCCGGTGGGCGATAACGACTGTGGTCCGCCCCTGCATCAGCTTCTGCAGTGCCTGCTGGACAACCTCTTCGCTGTGGCTGTCCAGGGCAGCCGTCGGCTCATCCAGCAGCAGGAGCCCCGGTCCGCGGACGAATGCCCTGGCAATGGACAGACGCTGCCGCTCCCCCCCCGACAAGGTAATTCCCCGTTCACCGACTGCGGTCTCATATTGCTGCGGGGTGCTCATAATAAATTCATGGATACCGGCATTTTGCGCCGCCTGTATAACCTCTTCATATGCAGCGCCGGGCTTGCCCCAGGCGATATTATCGTACAGAGTACCGGAGAACAGATAAGGCTCCTGCGAGACATAAGCCAGACTGCTGCGCCAGAGATATGGCGGTATGCTGCTTAACGGCTCTGCACCGCACAGGATTACTCCTTCATCAGGCTCATATTCTGCTAGCAGCAGGCGGAGAAGCGTACTTTTGCCGCTGCCGCTTGGTCCGGCGAGGGCTGTTACTTTACCCGGTTCAATGATCAGCTGTACATTCCTTAATGCCGGGTTGCCATTGTAGCTGAAACTTACGTTGTTAAAAGAAAGAAGTTGTGGATTGGCAGCTTCAGCTGGGCCAGTTCTGCCAGGTTCCTGATCCAGACGGTTCTCCTGCTCCTGGCGCTCATTTTGCAGGCCCAGCACTTCAAATACCCGGCTGCCCTGGGCCAGGGAAGACTGCAGTTCAGTCCACAGATTGGACAATCTGGACACCGGATTCGTAATCTGCTCAAAGCTGATCAGAAAGGCTGCTACTGCCCCTACATCCAGCCGTCCGCCAATTACGAGATATCCTCCGTAGCACAACAGAAATAACAGTCCGCCCAGAACAACAGTAAAATTCATATTATAACCGGCCGCTTCCATGCGGGAGAGCGGAATATGAATCCGGAAATAGTGCCGGACCCGTTCCCTGAATTGTTCCTGGAGGCGTGGTGCCAGAGAGAAAGCGCGAACCACCTCGGCCCCCTGCACAGTATCCTGGGTAAACATCTGCTGGGCGGCCTCGACCTCCTGTCTTTTCTGGTGCAGGGAGCGGATGCGTGGTGTAAAGGGCAGCATGACAAGGGGGAGCAGTGCACAGATCAGCAGTGTACCCATGGTGAGCGAGAACTGGAGTGACATCAAATAGGTAAGCAAAAAGAGAACCTGCAGCAGATTGCTGAACAATTCAACTGTTTTCAGGTTAATGCCCTGCTGGGCCGCAGGTGCAGAATCGTGTATCCGGCTGATGAGATCGGCGGAATGATAACGGTCCAGCTCTTTCATCTCTGATTTCAGCAGCTTATCGAGCATGGACAGCTGGAGCCGGGAGGTGGATTTGTATTCAAGCACAGCAGCAAAGTAGCTTTTGAGAAAATTAAAAAGGACATCGGCAAACACGATCACCACTGCAAATAGGGCGCTTGAAGCAAGGCTGGACATGTTCTTGTCTGTAGCTGCGTTAATGATCCGCCGCAGCGCCTCGGCGATTCCTACAGTAGTCAATGAAATTACGGCTGCGGTCAGGCAGAGCGCGATGTACCAGCCGATATAGGGCTTGCCAAGCTTCACCAGGCGGATGAACGTGCCGGAAGCTGCTGATCTTTTCAATGTAGGCCCTCCCTGTGATCAGATATAAGCTTTATTGCAGGTTGCTGTATAGCCCAGCCCTAATCCAGCATGATCTTCGCTGTCAAGGCCAGCAGATCCCGTAACCGCTCCACATTCAGATGATAATATAGGCGGTGATCCTCCCGCTTCACACTGATCAGATCGAGGAAGAACAAGAAGTTGGAATGGTAGTTCACGGCTGCGGGGGTAATGCCGAGTGCGGAGGCGATCTCCTGTCCGTAATGCGGACGCTCTTTCAGCAACAGCACGAAATCAAGCCGCCGCTTATCGGAAAAAGCCTTCAGGAACAGCTCGGTCTGTTCGCGGTCCGCAGCCGGGCCGAACACACGCTCATTGTGGATTCCGAAGATAACCCAGCCGACATTGCCGGCTTCCGTAGTGAAAATCAAGAAATGATTACCGACCTGTGATGCCTGGCTCACGTGAAAAGCAGTAGGGACAGATGTGAAAATATCGGGTTCATTTTTGTGGATTTCACGGATGAACTGCTCAGGCTTGGCAGCAAATACCGCCTCATAATGAGCGGAAGCCTGTTCAGAATGCTCCTGTAGCTGCTTTTTCCAGTGGATAAATACATCCTTGTAGAACTGGCGGAGCAGCTGCATGTACCGAAGCTTGCATTCTTCGGGGTGGGCCAGGCATTCAAGCAGCGGTTCCTGCGTTTGAAGGACCTCCACATGCGGAGGAGTATCCTTAACTAATGCAGCCAGCAGACCGAGATCACCCTTTAATGCTTCCCAGTCCCTTCCTTGCAGCAGCTCCTCCAGCTTATCGTGGTAAACCCCGAATACCATCTCTGTCAACATCCATTCTGCCGGTACTGCCTCCAGTGAGGCAATCCAGTCTTCCGCATTCTGCGGCTCAGGATTGCTGCAGATGGACACATAGAAACCGAAGTCCAGTGTCTTATGGAGAAAATTGTGGCCGAAGAAAAATTTCAGCTCGCGTAAAGTATGCGGCGACAGGCGGACATCGGCATCCGCGTAGAAGGCATTAGCCATCGAATCAATTTCAATCTTGTAATCCTGAGCCATGGCATCCATCTGCTCACCGCAGGCGACCATACCCATGGCGACGATAAATTCCAGCGCCTCATTGTAGGTGAAGCGGATATTGTGCCGGAGTTGTCTGTCGAGCATATTTGCCATCGGAGCCTCCATCTCTTGGTTGCTAATATTTTTAAATGTTGTATTGAGTGAGATAATATTTAGTATTTGTTTAATGTTAAAATAACCCATAAGCATAAATTTGTAAAGAGATAAAATTACTCCGGACGCAGCCGGTTAGCAGGACTGAACAATTACAGCTGGCACAGTAAACGTAAAATCTTTACAATAAAGGGGAGGCGGATTATAGAAGGACTCGAAATTACTTGTATGGACATTATTTTTTCGATGTATTAGACATAGTAATGATCGCTTCATGAGATAACTTTGAGCATACGCTTTCAAGATCAGGAGGGTGGCATATGATCAATAAGGCAGTACGCACAGCCAAAGCACCTGCAGAAATTCTGCTGCTGGCAGCAGTCAGTCTGAATCTGGGGATATGGGTCTATTATTGCGCCGGTGACCATTTTGCAAATACGGTTGTGGCCAAAGCCGTCATTGTGCTTCTGGCAGCAGTTACAATGGTCTTGATATACCGGATATTCACATCCAGAAAAAAATTTGACATCCTTCTTAATGACGACAGTCTGGTTATCAATAACCGGATGATCCCGGCAGACACAATCAAGACTATATTTGTAAAAGGGTACTTCGTACCTGTTATAGGCATCAGGCCTAAGGGGAACTTGCTGGTACCGTATAAGTATTGCTTCCAATATGAAGACGATAAATACATAAAGGAATTGACGCAGTGGGCAGAGCAGAGGCAAATCAAGGTTGCCAAAAAAAGTTTTCAGCGATGGCTGTAAACCGTGATTTCTAATAGGACGAAGACCCTGAAACGGAGTGCTCAGATGTTCAAAATCATGCTGATTGAAGACGATGTTACCCTTTTTACAGAAATTAAAGAACGTTTATCCCAGTGGTCGTATGAAATTTATGGTGTCAACGATTTTGCCAAGGTGCTGCAGGAGTTCACGGCGGTTCAGCCGGAGCTGGTCATTATTGACATTCAGCTGCCGCTGTTCGACGGGTTCCACTGGTGCCGGATGATCCGGGCGCACTCCAATGTGCCGATTATCTTCCTGTCCTCGCGTGATCATCCGAGCGATATGGTGATGTCGATGCAGCTGGGGGCGGATGATTTTATGCAAAAGCCGTTCCATTTCGATGTGCTGATCGCCAAAATCCAGGCTACGCTCCGGCGGGTGTATAACTACAGCACCGAACGGACTGAGCTGAGAACATGGCGCGGCGCTACGATCGAATATGTGAAAAATACCGTAACCAACAGCCAGGGTGCAGCTCTGCTGACCAAAAACGAAATGTTCATCCTCAAAATTCTGGTTGAGCATAAGGACCGGATTGTGGACCGTGAGGAGCTGATCAAGAATTTGTGGGACAATGAGCATTTTGTAAGCGACAATACCTTAACCGTGAATGTGAACCGGCTGCGCAAAAAGCTGGAGCCGCTCGGACTGGATGCTTACATCGAAACAAAGGTCGGGCAGGGCTACATGGCTACCGAAGAAGCTGCATTATGATCGCTAAATACATTGCTGAAAAAAGAAGCTGGCTGCTTTTGCTGGCCGGAATGCAGCTGCTGATTCTATTCGTGGCTTTTGTAGATGCGTCGATTCCGTTCCTGCCGTTACTGTATATAGTGCTGCTCAATGTGCTGGTCTGCACGCTGTTTGTATTCATCCGGTATCAGAAGGAGACCCGGTTCTACAGGACGGTGGAGACCTGGGATCAGGTATATGATCTGGAGGCATTCCGGGAGGCGGACAGTCCGTTTGAGCAGATTGTGCAGGAGGCGGTAACCCTCCAGACTGAACGCTACCGGCAGGAATCGGCGGCAAACTTCCGGCTGCTTGAGGAGGAAAAGGACGATCTGCTGGCATGGATTCACGAGGTGAAGACACCGCTCACAGCGATGCAGCTGATGATCGAGCGTCTGCCGGATGAAGCGCTGCAGATCCAGATGATGTACGAATGGATGCGGATTCACCATCTGCTGGACCAGCAGCTGCATCAGAAGCGGATTCCGTTCATGCGTAACGATCTTTTTATTGAGCATACAGCGCTTGGGCCAATTCTGAATAAAGAGATCCGGGGATTAAGAACGTGGTGTATTCCGAAGGGGATCGGGTTCGAGGTTGAGCTTGAGGCTGAAACAGTGCTGACGGACGGCAAGTGGCTGGGCTTTATGCTGCGGCAGCTGCTGACCAACGCCGTGAAGTATAGTGAAGCTTCGGATATTGTAATACAGAGCCGCGGGCAGGAAGGGCATGTGGTGCTGATAATCAGAGATGAGGGGAAGGGAATCAGTCCCAAGGATCTGCCGCGTATATTCGATAAAGGCTTTACCTCTGTGCTGGGCCGTTTGGAGGGTGCAGCAACGGGTATGGGCCTGTACCTTACGAAGCAGGTGGCGGAACCGCTGCTGATCGGCCTAAGCGTGGAGTCAGAGCCCGGAAAAGGTACAGCGTTTACGCTGACCTTTCCGCGGGAGAATGATTTTGTGAAGACAGGCGGGTCAGCCTGAGTGGAGTCCGCATTCACGGATTTCATTCAGCTCCACTGCCGACATTAAGCCGCACAGATACAAGTTAAGATATTCCTCAGACACACTCTGGTTAAAAATCAGCAGATCGTCAGTATTGATAGTTACCGGAACACCGGCATCATAGAGCGTTCTGACCGGATGGCTGGCATAATCCCTGGTCCTTCCGAGCATCACATTGCTGGTTGGGCATACGTTCAGCCGGATGTGATGATCAGCCAGCCACTGCATGACCTGAGGGGAAGCTGCGGCGGCGATGCCGTGATGCACCTCCTGAAGCTCCAACTCCACGGCTGCTTCCAGCACATCATCAGCAGTTCCGAATTCGCCGGTGTGCGCTTTGAGCACCAGCCCTGCCGATTGGGCTGTGCGGTAGATGGAGCGGAAATTTGTGATCGGCTGCGCTAATTCGGGACCGCAGATATCAATGGAGCGGAACCATTGATAGGCGAATATTTCACCCAGGCGTCGGCAGACTGCATTCGTATTGCCGGCTCTGTCCAAGGCAAGCTCCGGCAGAAACACTGCTCCGGGAGCATAACGCTGATGCAGGCTGTCCATAATGCGGATAAAGGGCTCCATGCCGCCAAGTGAGTCGATCTCATCAATCCCGAAGCTTAGCGCAAGCAGCTGGATGCCATCGTCAGCGGCCTGGGCGAAGGCAGCTTCAATTCTTTTTAGATAACCCTGGGTTCCGGGGCAATGGCATTTCACGTTGTGTACGAACCATTCCTGCATCTCACCGAGTGAGGCAAAAGCCCCGGAATGAGGCTGGATGGTGACGTTAGCCCAGGCTTCTATGTACTTTAAGTTCCCGCCCCGCCCGGCATGATTGTGGAGATCGCTCTTGGGAATCCGGCGCAGCTCCTCAAGCGAAGAGTGCTCCAGGGCGCTGATAAATGCCTGTTTCATTGGACCCTCCCGTCAGATAGATATGATTATTCTGAATATATCATATCCGGCGTCACATGTATGTTATTTCCATTTCAATATGAACGGGCGTGTGACAATAATGTCACATGCCCGTTCATATTGTTAGGTGAAACGCAGGAAGCTGAGCCCCGACCCGGTTATGATTGAGGTACAGAAAAGGAGTGGTTGCGAGATGGTCATTTTACAAGCCAATAAAATTTACAAAACCTACGGAAATAAATTCAACAAGCAGGAAGTATTGAAGGGGATCGACCTGCAGGTGGATAAAGGCGAGTTCGTCGGCATCATGGGCGCGTCTGGTTCAGGCAAAACCACCCTGCTGAATGTGCTGTCCTCCATCGACCGGGTCAGCCAGGGGACAATTGAAATTGAAGGCAAGGAATTTACCGGAATGAAGGAGAAGCAGCTGGCGGAGTTCCGCAAGCATCATCTGGGGTTTATTTTTCAGGAGTATAACCTGCTTGATACATTGACCGTCAAGGAAAATGTGCTGCTGCCGCTCTCGATTACCGGAATCTCCAAGAAGGAGGCGCATCAGCGGTTTGCGCAGGTAGCGGGGGAGCTTGGGATTGCCGAGCTGCAAAATAAATATCCGGCGGAAATTTCCGGCGGGCAGAAGCAGCGGACCTCGGCAGCGCGGGCGTTCGTGCATGAGCCAAGCATTATTTTTGCCGATGAACCGACCGGGGCTCTGGACTCCAAATCTGCCTCTGACCTGCTGAACAAGCTGTCGGACATGAACCGGGGACGCCAGGCGACCATTGTGATGGTTACGCATGATCCGGTGGCGGCGAGCTATTGCAGTCGGGTCGTTTT
Organism: Paenibacillus camerounensis; assembly: GCF_000723885.1. GTDB lineage: Bacteria > Bacillota > Bacilli > Paenibacillales > Paenibacillaceae > Paenibacillus_AQ > Paenibacillus_AQ camerounensis. The sequence goes on along the minus strand of NZ_CCDG010000040.1, from coordinate 14,287 downwards.
TATCCGCGACGGGCAAATTTACACCCAACTGAACAAGGGGGATGAACCGCGGCAGTCCTTTTTTAACGATATTATCAAAACCCAGGGCGTATTGGGCGGTGTCCAATCATGGACCTGAATTATATTGTGTACCGCAATCTCAAAAAGAACATCAAAAACTATTACCTGTACGTCTTCGCGCTTATTTTCAGTGTGGCGCTGTATTTCTCCTTCGTTACCCTGCAGTTCGATCCTTCCATGGACGAGGTTGCCGGTTCGGTAAAAGGCGGGGCAGCCATCGGAACCTCTTCGATCCTGCTGGTCGCCATCGTCGCGATCTTCCTGCTGTATGCGAATACGATCTTTATCAAACGGCGCAGTAAAGAGATCGGATTATTTCAGCTGATCGGGCTCACCAAAGGTAAAATCTTCAGACTGCTGAGCGCCGAGAACCTGATGCTCTATTTCGGGTCAATGGTTGCCGGGATTGCTGCCGGATTTGCCATGTCGCGCCTGATTCTAATGATTCTGTTCAAAATCCTGGAAATCGACGCGATGGCCGAGCTGCGGTTCTCATCTGAGGCGCTGGTGCGGACGATCATCGTTTTTGCGGCGATCTATGTGCTGATCATGCTGATGAACTATACGTTTATTAAAGGCCAGAGCATTCTGTCTCTGTTCAAAGTAAATGTAACGACGCAGACACAAATCCGCAAAATGCCGCTGTGGGAGATTGTTCTCGGAATCCTTGGCATTGCCTTTGTAGGGGGCGGCTATTACATTTCAACCCAGCTGTTCAGTGGCAAATATACAGAAATGTCCGAGCTGATGCGGGCGATGATTACGATTCTGGCGCTGGTCATTATTGGAACCTATCTATTCTATAAAGGGTCAGTCAGCTTCCTGTTCAATGCCATCCGCAAGAGCAAGCAGGGCTACCTGTCGATTAATGAAGTACTCTCTTTGTCCTCGATCATGTTCCGGATGAAGTCGAACGCGCTGCTGCTGACGATTATCACTACCGTTTCGGCACTGGCTATCGGATTGCTGTCCCTCAGCTATATCTCTTATTATTCTGCGGAGGCTACGGCAAAAGAGAGTTCACCGGATGATTTCGGGTTTGCCCGCGTGGAGGCGAAGGAGAAGTTTGTCCAGGCGCTGGATGCGCAGAACATTAAATACAAAGAAATTCACATGAAGCCTATAATGATGGAAGTGGATGCCAGCGGGATCATGGATAATTCTGCTTTCAAATCCCCGGATGACCGTCTGCTTCTAACGGCTGTTCTCAGCGAAAAGGATTTCAGCGGTATGGATCTGCAGCCGGACGAAACGACAATTGTTGGCTACGGAGGGGCACTTCAGCAGTTCATGTCGCTTAGCGAAACGGGTGAAGTGATATTTGACACGTTAAACGGAAAGGTCAGCCTGCAGGTCCAAGGCAACTCCTCGGAAGCTGTTCTACCCTATTACTATGGCGGAGGCGGTGCCATTTTTGTGGTGGATGAGAGCAGGTACCAGGGATTTGTCCAAGCCCAGAATCCAAAAGTGCAAAGAGGTGAAGGGAAAAGAGAGTATTACGGAATCGAGCTGGCCGACCGCTCACAGCGGGCTGAAGCCAATGAGATTTTCCTGGAGCTGAAGCCGGAGCAGCCGAGCTTCTCCCAATATGAGGTTGAGCTGGAACAGCGCAGCAACATGGGCTTGATCATGTTCATTGTCGGCTTTCTCGGCCTGACCTTCCTGATTACCTCGGGCTGCATTCTGTATTTCAAGCAGATGGATGAAGGTGAAGAGGAAAAGGACGGCTATACCATTCTGCGTAAGCTGGGCTTTACCCAAGGTGATCTGCTGCGCGGAGTCCAGTTCAAGCAGCTGTTCAACTTCGGTATCCCGCTTATAATCGGACTGTGTCACAGCTATTTTGCAGTCAAATCCGGCTGGTTCTTCTTCGGTACGGAAATGCTGACGCCGATGATTCTGGTGATGCTGCTGTACACCGTGCTGTATTCGATCTTTGGCTTCCTGTCTGTGCTGTATTACAAGCGTGTGATTAAAGCTTCACTGTAACTTGTTCTGATGAAAAAGACAGCTCAGCCCGCTTCCGGCGGTTGCTGAGCTGTCTTTTTGTGCCGGGTATAGCAGAAATATCGTTGACAGGTTCCTGAATATTACCTATCTTTACGAGATACGCCTGCGATACAAAATCTAACAAGCGATGCATAAGCAAGCCGTACATAGGAGGTACATCATATTATGATTGAGGAAATCATTCAACTGGGCCAAATCGGGCTAAATGTAATGCATTCAATACAAGAGGGCAAGGAAACGGTGCTGTTCCTTCATTTCAGCGGCGGCAATCTGCATATGTGGAACGGTGTGCTCCCGCAGTTTGTTGAGCGGTACAGCATCATCGCACCAGACTTACGGGGACACGGCAAATCGGATAAGCCGCAGACCGGCTATCATATTGATGATATGGCACAGGATCTGTATCTGCTGCTCCGGGAGCTGCAGGTGGAGCGCTGTCATGTTGTCGGCAGCTCGATGGGGGCGGAGATCGGCCTAAGCCTGGCTGCCGCGCATCCGGAGCTTGTCCAATCGCTAATCTGCGAAGGCGCACTCTGCAATGAGTTCGGTGAGCTCGGTTTGTTTAACGGGACACCCGAGGAGATTGAACAGAAGAAAGAGATTATGCGCGCTGAGCTGGAGGAACGGCAGGAACGCGTATTTATGAGCAGGGAGGAGTATGTTGCTGAAGAGCGTGACGGGCTGGAAAGTGAAGGACTGTGGAATGAGCATTTCCAGCCGTTCTATGAGAACAGTCTGCAGCAGCTGGGAGACGGGAGATATACCTACTGCTACCTGAACCGTGTACGCACAGAGTATATTCAAAAATTCTGGGATTCAAAGTTTGAGGCATACTACAGGCTGGTTCAATGCCCGGTGTTGTTCCTGCCTAGTGAAGCAGAGTGGGCGAATGAGCGGGTCCGCAGCAGCCTGGATCACTTTGCCGGTCTGGTGAAGCAGGCTGAAATAGAGAGGATTACGGATTCGATTCATGCCTATGTCTGGCTGCTGCAGCCGGTGGAGGCAGGACAAACCCTACTACGGTTCATCGGCAGGCAGCCTGCTGTATCAGGTTAAAGGGACAGGTACTGCTGAAGGAATGGCGGCCGGACAGAAACCGGGATTCGCTTGGCACAGCTGCCCGGCATACGCCGGGTCTAGCCTGGCAAGCTCAGCAAAGTAGCTGCTGATAATATGATTCAGGCCGACCGCCCCAAGCTGGAAGGTGAGGGTGACAAGCTCGGGGACATGGCTGTAATAATATCTCTTATCCCGCTTGGGCAGCTTGTAGACGGTAGGCGGAACAAAGGTTACAGCATCAAAGGTATTGGCGATACGGTAGCTGGTACGGATATACGAGTTGAAGGCTTTTTTGAAGGCAGGGTCCCCGACTCTGGGTGAACCATAGGTGTATAGCGCAGGTAGCGTGAAGGCGGTATTGGCCGCTGTATCCACTGCACATAGGGTCGCAAGGGCTGCTCCGAGACTATGTCCGGTGATGGTTAAGGGTTTGGAGGACGGCAGGGCAGAGAGCGCGGGGATGAGCTCGTTTCTGGCGGTGGCGTAGATGTCGGTGAATCCCCGGTGGGTCAGGCAGTCCTGCCTGATATATTTGAAGCTGCGCTGCGAGGCGATCAGATCGGATATCCAGTCGGCCTGCTGGCTGGTGCCGCGGAAGGCAACAATAATCTCATCCGGAGATTCCAGGATAAAGCCGAACCGCTCGCGCCTGCCGCCGAAGGCTTTGGCGTAGATGGTATGCCTCAGCGTATAATTCTGCGGTACTACAAATAAGCCGTCCGGATTATTGAATTGTACATATGTCTGACAGCAAACAGCTGCCAGAAAAATGGCCCGCTGCTCAAACCCGCTGTTGTTCCTCACCCGCATCCCGCCTTTCCTATTACCACTGTGTATGACAGAATGGGCGGATTGGTGCTTGCAGTATTAAGAACGTTCAGTAAAAAATAATTATTTACCGATCGTTCCCGATATGCTAAACTGGCTATAGATGAGAGAAACGGAGGTCTACAGACAAAATTTTTTTGAGTATTATAGACCGTTCGTTCCCGTAATGGGAATCTCTAGTCTGCAAGCGATTCTATAACATGAATTACAAATACAAAGGAGTGTTCACGATGGGAAAGCTGGATGGTAAGGTAGCTCTAATCACCGGAGGGAATAGCGGTATTGGTCTGGCTGCCGCCAGATTGTTCGTTAATGAAGGGGCAAAGGTTGTAATTACCGGACGCAATGCGGGTACGCTGAATGCAGCAGTTGAGGAGTTGGGGAGTGCGTCTGCGCTGGCTGTTCAAGCAGATGCGACAGACCCTGAAAGCTCGGCAAAGGCTGTAGCGGCGGCTATTGAAGCATTCGGCAGACTCGATGTTGTCTATGCGAATGCAGGCATCAGCGGATCAACACCGCTTGGCGGCACGGAGCTGTCTGTTTTTGAAGAGGTGCTGAGAGTGAATGTGACGGGTGTCTTCTTCACCGTTCAAGCAGCAATTCCATATCTGCAAAAGGGTGCTTCAGTCATCCTTACCGGATCCGTATTGGCAAATGCAGGCAGACCAGGCGGCTCGGCTTATGCGGCAAGCAAAGGAGCCGTTAGCAGCATGACTAAGGTACTGGCTGCCGAGCTGTCGCCGCGGGGAATCCGAGTTAACAATGTTGTTCCGGGCGCAACCCGCACGCCAATCTGGGGCCAGTCTACACCGGAAGGCTGGGCGCAGTTGGAAGCAGGCATGTCAATGTCGATTCCGCTTAACCGGCTTGGGGAACCGGAAGAAATTGCAAAGGTCGCCTTGTTCCTGGCATCTGACGACTCCTCCTTCATTCAAGGTGCAGATATCTGTGCTGACGGCGGTGCCGGAGCCGCTCCGCTGGGTGCGCCAATATACCGTCAAGGTTAAAGATTAGTATAGTCTCTGTGAATAATAAGCCTGTGGCAATCCCGCTTGGGACAGCCGCAGGCTTATTTCCTTATTGCTGTCATTGCTCAGCTAAATTCACGGTCTGCAGGCAGCGGAAGCTTCCAGTACCTGCTGCCGTCCCCGGTCCGTCCCAGCAGCCTGTTCTCTACCAGCTCTCTTCTCAGGAAGCAATGATCATTGAAGGTGTGATTCTCTTTAATGATCTCGTTAATCTCCGCTTCAGTATACTCCACACCCTCCATAAAATTCGTGCTCAGATACTCCAGTACGATTCTCTGGTTGGAGCGTTTCGCCGGCCAGCTGCGCAGCTTGCGGTCCTTATCCAGAAAATTATTCAGCTTACTTTTCATGACTAATCCTCCAGGGATGTTATTTCGATACAATCTAATTATACATATATCTAATTACATTTCAATCTATAATCAATCCGGCTCCTAAAAAGGCAATTGTTCAATAATCTTCGTTATTTACCCCTGCGCTGTATTCATTCCTATGGGATAATGATTCCAAATGATCAGATAAGATGCTGTGGAGGGTGATGAAAGGTTTATGTTAACTACTAATAAAAAAATAATTGCAGCGCTCTCGCTGCTGGTTGTTCTTACGGGATGTTTTTCTTCGGGATCAGAGGGGAATGTTCAGGTGGACGCGGACAGCCAAGCAGCCATTGCTTCTGCTGGAGAAAGCCAGGCCTACGGTCTGTCTTCACTCGTTATTGAGCTGCCTGCCGGTTGGGAGCTGGATAGAGGGGACAAGCTGAACTACCTGATGATGAATGAACGGGGAGAAGCAGCGGGAAGAATCTCTTCAAGTCCCTATGAGGCGAACTATGAATTCAAGCATGCAATGCCTAATCATAGCTCGATAATTAACGATGAAACTATTCAGCTTCCGGCCGGATCATGCCGGTTAATTACTCTTGATGCCGATAATGGTACAGCCGCTTCCGGTATAACCGGAACTCATAATACATATTACGGCGTTGTTTCGGTTAAGGATAAAGTGATCTATATTCTTGATTTTACGAATCTGGATAAAGACCCGAAGAGCAAGCAGCAGTTCATTGATATTCTGAACACGATTTCACTTGAGGAGCCTGATGCGTAAGTGGGCCGAATCTACTCCGAATGGTTCCCCTCCTCGCATTATGAGCTGGTAGAAAAACGAAGTGTAACAGACAGAAGCTCCTGCGGGTAATCAGTGCACCCGCGGAGCTTCTGTTTTTTTTAGCTAAGCTGTGTCATATACTCATAGGCGGTGATGCCGAACATGCTTTTGAAATGGCGGTTCAGGTGGGTAAGGTCAAAGAAGCCGTAATCTGCCACTGCCGCATAGATATCCTTGGTGCGTTCGATGGAGCGTCTGGCATGCTCGATTTTGCAGTTCAGAAAAAACTGATAGGGGGAGATGCCGGCATGCTGCTTGAATCCGCGGATGAACTGGAACTTCGACATGCCAAGCGCAAGGCACAGCTCATCCAGCTTGAGCACATCGCCAAGGCTGCCCAGCATCATTTCTTTTGCCTGATCGATAAACCGGTTATCCGTTCCCGCTCGGCTTGCGGCTGTATCCTCAGCTGTCCGGGCAAGGCGTTCAATCAACGACAGCAGCAGCTCACCTGATAAAGCATCCTCTCGGCCGGACTGGACCGCACCGGAAAGAGCGCAAATCTGCCGGGCTAGCCCGCGGTCATACACGATCGGAGCATCAAAGCGCAGCTCCCTGCCGCCAAGCACCTCAAACACGAGCTCCGGCCGGAGATAGAGCATGATATAGTCAATCCCGTCCCGGTCATAGGAGCTGCCGTCATGATACTGCTCCCGGTTAAACAGCATGACCCCGCCCTGGTGTGAGGACTGGAAGCTGCCGCCGAGCTGATACTGCTGGATACCGCGCAGAGTGACACCGACCGCATATTCCTCGTGGCAGTGCTTCTTATACGTAAATTTGCTCATGCTTGCGGATAAGGCCAGAACATCCTCTGATTTTTTGTAAATAAACTGCTCCACAGCTTCCGCCTCCTTCCTCTACAAAATTCCCGAGACCATTACAGCCGAATATATCATAAACAGTGCCATAACGGTGTTCGCTGTCCGCCGGTGAGCCTGCAGAAAGGCACGGAACACCGCCCCGAATACCAGCCAGGCCATAAACGCCAAAAACCCGATTATAGTAATGACCATGACGAATACGGTCAGCATTGGCGGAGAGCTGTAATAAGGCAGGACATAGCCGGGAATTACGGTTAGCGTAAACAGAATCACTTTGGGATTGATAAACTGCATGAGCAGGCCTGAAGCAAAGCTGTATGTATAGTGATTCTGTGCTTCCGCTGTGTTCATCCGGTAAATCTGATAAGCCAGATACAGCATATACAGGCTGCCAACGACCTGCATTACGTTGAGAACACCGGGCAGCACGCCGGACAGCATCCGGTTCAGCAGGGCGGAGGCAGCCAGAAGCAGGCCAAAGGCCAGCGTTGCGCCCCATACATACTTCATGGCCTGCTTCAGGCTGTTGTGCTGGACTGTGGAAAGGATGACAATATTGGTCGGTCCCGGAGTAAAGGTGACAACGACGCAATATACAAGAAAAGCGGTTAGATTCATGAGGACCTCCTGATGTGTAGTCAACATGAATCGTACACCGGAACGCGCGGCGGGCTATAGTACATTATTGCAGCAAAACGGGCTTAATCCTCAGACAAGCAGTTTGCCGGGCAGCATCTGATTCTGCTCCAGCATCTCCCACAGCTGCCCGGTAATGTCTTCGGCTGAATAAGGCAGCGGGTTCGTGAACCACCATTCAATAACCCCGACAGTAGCGGAAGCCATAAATTGAATCCGTATCTCCTGATTCATACCTGCAGGGAACTGCTCCTCTGCAAATTGCTGCCTGATACCCAGGCAGATCATCTCAAGCAGGCGGCTGCGCAGAGCAGGCACCCCCTTGCTTGTCAGCAGGGTGGTGTAGAACGCCGAATGCTTCTCCAGCATAGTGAATACACGCAGCAGGGAGTCTTTTGTCGGATAAGGCGGTTCATTATGCTCTTCCAGCGGCATACAGCTTGCGATAAGCAGATCCAGATGGGTCTCGATACATAAGTCCAGCAGGTGGTACTTGTCCGTATAATGGGCATAGACGGTTCCGCGGTTGACGTCTGCACGTTCTGCAATTTCATTAATTGTAATTTTCTCGAATTCCTTGTCTGCCATCAGGCTGATCAGGGCCTCCATAATGGATTCCTGGCTTTTCCGGACTCGTCTGTCCATGCGCGAACTCCCCTTTGATTCAGCTATATTTAAAGTTATCGGACATTTACGTGCATTCTGTCGGGTAACCGACAATAACGCCGATTTTAACAATTGTACAGAAGGATAAGCTGAATTATATTGGACAAATGATTGAAAAACAACATTTGTTCGAAAAAGGGGAGAATACGATGAAGACTTTGGTCTATGGTGCAGGGGTACTCGGCAGCTATCTGGCACATGTGCTGATTCAAGGCGGAAATGAGGTCACGATGTTGGCGAGAGGCAGCCGGGCGGAGGAGCTGAAACGGGACGGACTGGTCATCCGCCACTATTTTCAGCTTAAGACGACCACTGACAAAGTGAAGGTAATCAGCACGCTTGCGCCGGAGGAGCATTATGATCTTATTTTTGTTGTGATGAAATTCAATGACTTTCCGGCTGTCCTGCCGGTGCTTGCAGCGAATGCCAGCCGCAATATTGTCCTGGTGGGCAATAATCCCGAGGCGCATGATACGCAGAGAGTACTGGAGGAGCTTAGCGGAAATAAGAAAAATATAGCTTTCGGATTTCAGCTGAGCGGCGGACGGAGGGAGAAGGACCGCATGATCTGTATCCGTGCCGGCGGGCAGATGGTGCTTGGTGCGCTGGACGGTGCGGTTCCTTTTCAGGATCTGCTGGTGAAGTCCTTTGCACATACCCAATATAAGCTGAGCTTCCTTGAGGATATGGATACATGGCTGAAAAGCCATATTATTACGATTCTGCCGATGAATCTGGCAACCTTAGCTGTAAAAGGTGACGTTAAAAAGCTTGCGCGGAACAAGAAGCTGCTGCTGCAGATTATAACGGCGATGGATGAAGGCTTCAGTGTGCTTGAGAAGCTGGACTATACGGTAGTCCCCGCAGGCCAGGTGAAGGCAGTCCGTTCCTACCGCAGACTTATGTATCTGTTCCTGAAGCTGTATCACAGGCTTCCGGTTGCCCGGATGATCGATGGCTCAGTGCATGAGCTTACGGCGCTTAACAGTGCTTTTGACAGGCTTAAACAGCAGGCGGGGACGGCAACTCCGGTCTGGGATGAGCTAGTTGCGCTGAACAGCGAAAGGTAAGGCTGGCTGAATGCAGAATCCGGCGACAATCCGGGAGAATTTGTGTACACTAGGCTTAAGCACATGCTTAATCTGCATCTGAGGTGTCGGAAGAATGAATAATGAGCTAACCATAAGCAGGCTAACAGCCGGGGACAGGGGCGCGGCAGCGCGGATTTTTGAGATTTCAATTACGGATGCCTTTGAACAGGAAGGGCTGGGGGATCTGCGGGAGGATATAGCCCAGGAGATTGACGGTAAAAATCATCTGCTTCAGACCGCGTTTTCCCGTGCTAATCCAGACACTTTTCTGCTGCTGGCCAGGCTGGACGGCGAAGCCGCCGGAACGATATCCTTCGGGCCCTGCGGAGAAGAAATCCGGATCTGCACCGGCGGCCGGCTGAACGATATAGGTGAGCTGGGCAGCTTATACGTACTGCCGCAGCTTCAGAACCGGGGAATCGGGTCGGCGCTGATCCGCAGCATGGCAGAATGGCTGGATGCTCAGGGAATTGAGCAGTTCTGTCTGGACAGCGGCTATAAGCGGGCGCAGCAGAGATGGCTGCAGAAGTTCGGTGCGCCTTATGTGACCGCCCAGGACTACTGGGGTCCCGGCAATCCGCATATGGTGTGGCTGTGCAAGGTGAAGGATCACGTGCAGACAGCCGGGGGCAGGGCTTAACGGTATTCCAGGCGGAGATTATCACTGTCAAAATAGACGAGATCACCCTCATCATAATGCCATACGGCCCTAAGCCGGTTAGGCTGGCGGATGCCGTCAACAATGTTGTAATTATCCATATACGCGCTCCAGCGTACCTGTTGCCTGCAGCCGTCCATGCCGACAGCAGTACGTCCGGTTGTGGCAAAGGACTGGCATTCATCATTCTCCCGGAAAGTAAAAATGCCGCCGGCTTCCGAGAGAAAGGTGACCAGACAGGCCTGATCCATTTCAGCACCCCGTTCATTAAAGAGCGTGAATACCCTGCCCAAAACCCCCTTCATTCCCCCTGTACTTAACATTGCGGAATCCGCCAAAACACTAGTACAGCAGCGGCTATACACATTACAGTAACGGTCAGCACCATCATGAATAATCTACTCCTTCTCATCAGCAGGCGAACCGGCCTCCATCAGGATGATAATGCGGTTCAGCCCGGCTAATCCGCGGAACAGCCCGCCCGTCAATTCCCCGTCGAAATCATTGAACAAAGCTGCCATAAACTTCTCCTCTTTCCTGCTTCTTCCCGCAAAATAAACCATACACGCCTCAGTCAGCCATACACGGAGAATCCTAGCATCCTGTGCATCCTTAGCAAGCTCCACCAGCCCTTGCTTCTCCAGTATTAGCGCCATCTTCTTCACATTTTGCCTGGAGCTCCCGGTCATCACCGCGAGATCGGTCAAGGCAGGGGCAGTATTGCCGCTCTTCAAAATAACAGCAATCAGCAGCCGCTGCTTCGTCGTCATTTGCGCATCAAGCTTATCGCCAAGCTGAGTGATGTCACTACATCCCGAGGCGGAGATATAAATGGTCTTACAGACTGTTAAGCAGGCTCGCAGAGCGGGAGTATAATGAGGCAGCGGTGAAAGTTCTGAAAGGATACATACACGTTTACATTCAGTTTAAATAAGGGATTTAAGATCCTTATATATTAGATGTACAGGAGGAGAAGCAAATGAATCAGCAAGGGAACAAAGCCCGGCAGCAGGTTGAATTAGCAATTGAAGCGCAGGGGCTGGTCAAAAGGTTTGGAGATAACCGCGCGGTGGATGGAGTGGACCTGAAAGTGCCTACCGGCACCATTTACGGTGTGCTTGGGCCTAACGGCGCAGGAAAAACAACCGCAATCCGTATGCTGGCTACCCTGCTCAGACCGGACGGCGGCTATGCCAGAATCTTCGGGCATGATGTTGTGAAGGAGCCGCAGATTGTGCGGCAGCTGATCGGGGTGACCGGACAATATGCCTCGGTCGATGAATCACTCAGCGCGACCGAGAACCTGGTGATTTTCTCCCGGCTGCTTGGACTGGGCAGAGCCGATGCCAAGCGCAAGGCGGCTGAGCTGCTGGAGGAATTCGGGCTGAGTGAAGCGGCCAGACGGCCGCTGAAGAATTTCTCCGGCGGGATGCGCCGGCGTCTGGATCTGGCGGCAAGCCTGATTGCGCAGCCTCCGCTGATTTTTCTGGATGAGCCGACGACCGGGCTGGACCCGCGGACCCGCAATCAGATGTGGGATACCATCCGCCGACTGGTAGGCTCGGGCTCGACCGTGCTGCTGACGACGCAGTATCTGGAGGAAGCGGATCAGCTCGCCGACCGGATTGCGGTGATCGACCATGGCCGGGTAGTTGCCGAGGGCACCGTCGATGCTCTGAAATCCTCAATCGGCAGCTCGTCTCTGCACCTCAGAGTCCGGGATTCGCAGCAGATGATGCTTGCCCGGCAGACAGTCGAGCGTGTGCTCAGGGTGCAGACGTCCATATCGGCAGAAGCGTCAGCTATTACAGCGCCTATGGGCAATGCAGATGCCGTGACCGATCTGCTGATTGCCCTCCGCGAAGCAGGGATTCCCCTGTCAGAAATGAGCGTACAGAAGCCAACCCTCGATGAGGTGTTTCTGTCACTTACCGGCAGCAATACCGGGGATAATGCCGTACAGGCGTCAGGAAAAGAAAAACAGGTGGAGGGACAGCAGTATGAGTACATTCATTAAACCGGGCGCAGAGCGCCAGCTAAAGAACCATTCCAGCTTTGGACAGACGTTGCGTAATTCATTAACGATGGCCTACCGGGGGCTGCTCAAAATCAAACGTACACCCGAGCAGTTGTTTGATGTTACGCTGCAGCCGATTATTTTCACCCTGATGTTCACCTATATCTTCGGCGGGGCGATCTCCGGGGATGTGGTCAGCTATCTGCCGGTCATTATTCCGGGTATTCTGGTCCAGACAGTAATTACGACCTCCATCGTAACCGGAGTGCAGCTCCGTGAGGATATGGAAAAAGGGGTCTTCGACCGCTTCAAGTCACTGCCGATCTCACGTATTGCTCCGCTGGCCGGGGCGCTGCTCGCCGATACGGTTCGTTATACGATTGCTACGGTGCTAACCTTCACTATGGGGTATTTCATGGGCTATCGTCCTGAAGGCGGCCTTGGTTATGTAGCTATAGCGGCGTTGCTGGTTATCGGCTGCTCGTGGGCAATCAGCTGGATTTTTGCCTTCTTCGGTGTTATCGCGCGCACGGCTTCCAGCGTACAAGGCATTTCGATGATTGTGCTGTTCCCGCTTACCTTCATGTCCAATGCCTTCGTACCGGCAGATACGATGCCGGACTGGCTGCAGTGGTTCGTTACAATCAACCCGATCTCCCATCTGGTTACCGCAGTCCGTGATTTGACCAATACCGGAACGGCAGGCTCAGACCTTGTCTTTTCCCTGATTGGTGCCGCTGTGATCGTGGCAGTCTTTGCGCCAATAACAGTGCGTGCTTATATGCGCCGGACGTAAACTATTGTGCAGGCTGTCTGCAGCGAGACAATCCTTCAAGAGTGAAGGGTTGTCTTTTTTGCTATACTAAATGCAGCGTTCCGGATTTTTGATATGCTGGATTAAGTTGATCAATATAACGCTTAGAAGGAGTTGTTTCATATGGATGAGCTGCATGAGCTGCCGCTGCAGACCGGTTTTCCTTACACATCCCGCTACATTAAAGTGGATGGGCTGAATCTGCATTATGTGGATGAAGGCGAGGGCCCGGCCGTTCTTTTTCTGCACGGCAATCCGACCTGGAGCTATATGTACCGCAACATCATCCCTTATCTGCAGCCGTTTGCGCGCTGCCTTGCAGTGGATCTGCCGGGTATGGGACAGTCGGACAAGCCCGGACACGGCTTCACCCTGGCGGAGCATGCAGCATATATCACCGGCTTCATCAGGCAGCTGGACCTGAGCAATCTGGTGCTGGTCGGCCATGACTGGGGGATGGCAATCGGTTTGGCATATGCAGCAGCTCACCCGGATAATGTACGCGCAGTGGCTATGCTTGAGCCGCAGGCTCTATATCCGACAGCATCCTGGGAGGAATTCACGCCGGCAGAATCGCGTGAGCTGTTCCAGACGCTGCGTGAACCGCAGCAGGGCTGGCCGTTTATGCGCGATAACAATGTGTTCGTCGAAGGAATGCCTCATATCATCATGAACCGGCAGCTCAGTGCCGGAGAACATGAGCATTACCGTGAGCCGTTCCGCAACCCGGAAAACCGTAAGCCGATGTGGGTCTTTCCTAACCAGATACCGGTAGCGGGCCAACCGCCTGAGGTAGTGCAGGCGGTGGAAGCCCGTAACCGCTGGTTCACCGGCTCAGCGCTGCCGAAGCTGCTATTCTATGCCGAGCCGGGCTGCACCATCCGCGGACCTCAGGTGGACTGGTGCCGGACTAATCTTAGCAACCTGACCTTATGCCCCATCGGTCAGGGCTTCCATCATCTGACGGAGGAGAACCCGCAGCTGATCGGCCTTGAGCTGCAGCGCTGGATTAACGCTTTGCCTCTACGGGCTGAATGAAGCTAAATGTGCGGGATGAAGGGCACAAATGCCCTTGATTTCGCCGGATGTAGCTAAATGTGCGGGATGAAGGGCAATAATGCCTTTGATTTCGGCGAATGCGGCTAAATGTGCGAAATGAAGGGCAATAATGCCTTTGATTTCGGCGGATGAAGCTAAATGTGCGAAATGAAGGGCACAACTGCCTTTGATTTCGCCGGTTGAAGCTAAATGTGCGAAATGAAGGGCACAACTGCCTTGGATTTCGTCCGATGCGGCTAAATGTGCGAAATGAAAGGCACAAATGCCTTTGATTTCGTCCGATGCAGCTAAATGTGCGGGATGAAGGGCACTAATGCCCTTGATTTCGGCGGATGAAGCTAAATGTGCGAAATGTAAGGGCACAACTGCC